>JAFZBK010000006.1 GCA_017561825.1 Prevotella sp. | reverse complement strand
GAATGCAGCATATTCTCCAGCTCCTTCCATCTGTAGTGACAGGTTGCTACCGTCTCCAAACAGTGTCAATACATCATTGGCAGTCTTTCTCGGTGCGAGGGCAGGTTTTGCGAATTGCGTGTCACCGGCAATCTCATTCACCAAGATAATGGCATCAGCTACGTTTACCAAATTATCGCTATTCAAATCGGCTAAGCCTTCAATGAAAGTAGAAGCCGGAGTCCCCACTACAAAACGGGCAATATCCACGACATCTACCACATTGATCGTACCGTCTAAATTCACATCGCAGTCCGGGTATTCTACAATTGCACTGAATTCATTCCAATAGTCTTCTGCTTCATATGCTCCTTTGCTACCTGGTGGCACACATAGCACGGCGCTTGATCGGTTGGGGAAGGTTCCTTCAGAAATCAGAATGGGCTCATCACTAATTACCTTTACTGATTTTAATTTGTTGCCAAAGGCACTGGAACCAATGAAATTGACGCTGAGGGGTATCGTGAGACTTTGAAGATTCGTATTGGAGAAAGCACCGTCCATGATGTTGATCACACCTTCGGGAATAATAACTGATGTTAATCCTGTGCAACCGTTGAAAACATTACTACTGATAGTAGTAATACTGCTTGGTATTTCCACCGACGTTAAACCCGTGCTTCTCGAAAAAGCATTATTACCGATAGTTGTCACACTCTCAGGGATGCTCAACGATGTTAATCCTGTACATTTATAGAAAGATGCCTCGCCGATAGATGTCACATCATCATGGATAATCACTGAGGTAAGACCTTCACAACCACGAAATGTTTGGTTTTTAATCTCAGTTACTTCGACAGGTATAACCAGCTCTGTCACTTCTTCTCCATTAAGAAAAAGATGATGAGCAAATTCTAAAGGATTAGTTTTTTCATAATTACGGAACTCAATATTGCACCAGGCGGTTAGGTCGGTGATATGTACAGCCTGCAAACAACATCCTTGAAAGGCCCTTCCCATGATGGTATTCACACTTTTAGGAATATTGATAGAGGTTAGGCTAGAACAACCCCAAAAGGCACCAGTTTTGGTACTTGCTGTTTCATACTTGCTCTCAATCTTTGTTATTCCTTCAGGCAATGTTAGCGCCCGAAGATTAGTACAATCTGTAAAGGCTTCTCCGGAAATATTAGTAACACTCCGGAAATACCTGAATTCATCAAATTTTATAATCTGTGTTTTGCTTTTAAACTTATTGTCGATACTTGTTACTGCTAGTGCCTCCCAATTGCTTAACTCACCATCATTATCAATGTCCCAGTTAGCCAAACAAATCTCTTTAACGTGTGAATCAGGAAATCTGATGTTTGTCAATTCTTCATAGGGATATATATTGATAAAAGACTTATTCCATTCATCATCAACAGCATATGCCTCTTCACTGCCACTGGGCACCATCAAATAAACTCTTTGTTTAGAAGGAAAAGAATTCTCAATTTGGGGTGGAACAGGATTATCAATTATCAATGCACTGAAATCACAGTCAAAAGCACGGTTGCCTATAGAAGTCACGTTCTCACCAATTCTTATAAAGTTGATGGCACATCCCCCAAAAGCATAATCGCCAATGGATGTTACACTATTGGGGATGGATGTGGTATTACAACCCTTGATAAGTGTGTTGGTTTGGGTCTCGATAATTGCATTGCAGTTGTTTCTTGAATCATAAACCATATTCCCACTTTCTACAATTATGGATGTCAGACTACTACAACCATTGAATGAACTCCCTCCATAATAGCCAATACCTCCTGTACCTATTAAAGAGACGCTATTGGGGATCAAAATAGAGGTCAGCCCGCTGCAACCACAGAAAGCACTATCACCTATTGATTTCACGCTGTTGCCGATGGTGACTGAGGTCAGCCCGCTGCAACCCTCAAAAGCACTTTCGCCAATAGATGTCACGCTGTTGGGGATGGTCACGGAGGTCAGACCGCTGCAACCAGAGAAAGTACATTTGCTGATTGATGTCACGCTGTTGGGGATGTCAATAGATGTCAGACCGCTATACGCGAAAGCATATTCGCCGATTGTTGTCACGCTGTTGGGTATGGTGACGGAGGTCAGGCCACTGCAACCATAAAAAGCATAACTGCCAATAGATGTCACGCTGTTGGGGATGACCAAATCTGTGACTTCTGTTCCATTTAAGAACAGATGATGGGCATAATAAAGAGGATTTGAGTTAAAAGAAAAAGAACCAGAACCATCAAAAGAAATGTTGCACCATGCTGCCAAATCTGAGATGTTGACGGAGGTTAGACCGCTGCAATCCACGAAAGCGTTATGGCCGATGAAGGTCACGCTGTTGGGAATAGTAATAGATGTCAGGCCGCAGCAATTTTTGAAAGCATATTCGCCGATTGTTGTCACGCTGTTAGTAAAGGTAACAGATGTTAGGCCCCTGCAATCCTCGAAAGCACTTTCGCCAATAGATGTCACGTTATAAACGACCCCTTGATAAATAACGCTTGGCGGGATGTTGACATCTCCTTTATAACGGTTCAAAGAAGGATATACGCTATGTGTCACTTCAGCAGTTGAATTACTTGAATCAAAGATATAGTAGATACCATCAATATTCACGTTTTCTGCATTCACAAATGTTGGCAGAATGGATAGAATAACTGCCAACAGGGTTAATAGTAGTTTTTTCTTCATGATTGTATTGTTTTATGTTTTTAGTTCTATAATGATCTACTACAAACTTAAATTCTGTGGACAAAGATACAAAAACCCTTTCAATCACAACGAGTCCATTTTTGTCCATTTGACAAGTCCATTTTGTCCATTTTGCTTTTGAGGGCATAAAAACGTGAATTCTTGCACAAAACAAATAAAATGTGCAACCAGATTCAAAAGATTTTATAGAAATAAGAATATATAAAGGCATTAACAAATTCTCCCCTAAAGACACGATCTTTGGGGGAGAATTATTAGTTTGGTGCTAAAGTTTGGGCCAAAAGTGGAGGATTTTTGTCTTACCGCATGGCTCGCATAGCGTTGAGCACGGCCAGTACGGTGACACCTACGTCGGCAAAGACGGCCATCCACATGGTGCTAAGACCGAAGGTGGCGAGGATGAGTACGGCGATCTTAACATCAATGGCGAACCACACGTTCTGTCGGGCAATGGCAATGGTGCGACGAGCAATTTGGATGGCCTGAGCAATCTTCGATGGCTGGTCGTCCATAAGTACAACGTCTGCCGCTTCAATGGCCGCATCACTTCCTAATCCTCCCATGGCAATACCGATATCTGCGCGGGCCAGTACAGGAGCATCGTTGATGCCGTCGCCCACAAAGGCCACCTTTGAGAGGTGAGAGGTGAGAGGTGAGGGGTGAGATAACTCCTGCTCAACGAAGGTGACTTTATCGGCAGGGAGCAGTTCGGCATGGTATTCAGTGATACCTAATTCCTTTGCCACATGGTCGGCCACGCCTTGGCGGTCACCCGTCAGCATAACAGTTCTTTCCACTCCCAACTCCTTCAGTTGTCGGATGGCTTCGGCACTGTCATCCTTGATCATGTCGTTGATGACGATATGTCCAGCATACTCCCCGTTGATGGCTACATGAATGATGGTTCCCGGTAGATGACAGTCGTGCCAAGCCATTCCCAAGCTGTCCATCATCTTCGTGTTACCCACACAAACGATATCGTTACCTACTCGGGCCTGAATACCATGACCGGCGAACTCCTTGATGTCGCTCACCTCGCACTCGTCATGTGCTGCTTCAGGGAAGGCATCACGAAGAGCGGCTGCGATGGGGTGGGAGGAGAAATGCTCGACGTGAGCAGCGAGATGTAATAATTGACAATTGATAGTGGACAATTGACAGTTAATAGTCTTTTGTTCTGAATTTCCGTGGACGGCTTCTACGGCGAACTGTCCGTGGGTGAGGGTACCGGTCTTGTCAAAGACAACGGTTTTCACCTTGGCCAGGATATCCATGTAGTTGGCTCCCTTGATGAGGATGCCGTGACGAGATGCTCCGCCGATACCACCGAAGAAGGTGAGGGGAACGCTGATGACCAATGCACAAGGACAGGATACTACAAGGAACATCAGGGCGCGGTAGAGCCAGGTAGGGAATGATTCGCTAAAGGACAAATGATAAATGACAAATGATAAAGCGGGGGGTATGAGGGCCAGAGCGATGGCAGCGAACACTACGATGGGGGTGTAGATGCGGGCAAAGCGAGTGATGAAGGTCTCACTCTTCGACTTATGCTCGCTGGCATTCTCCACCAGACTGATGATCTTGGAAACGTTGCTCTCGCTGAAAGGCTTCGTGGTGCGAACCCTTATCACACCAGATAAGTTGATGCATCCAGAGATCACTTCGTCGCCAACAGTAATGTCGCGCGGCATACTCTCACCCGTCAGCGCTACGGTGTTAAGGGCCGAACTACCCTCCAGAACCACGCCATCTAACGGCACCTTCTCACCAGGGCGGACCAAGATGATAGAGCCCACCTCCACCATTTCAGGCTCCACATCCTTCAGTTCCCCCTCCTCTATGGAGGGGTCAGTGGTGGCTATATGTACGATATCCGGTCGGATATCCATCAGGTGGGTAATACTCTCACGACTCTTCCCTTCGGCATAGCCTTCAAAGAGTTCGCCTACCTGGAAGAAGAGCATGACAAAGACCGCCTCGGGGAACTGCGTCTCTGCTCCTGGCAGGAATCCGATGAGCAAGGCACCGATGGTGGCTATCGACATCAGGAAATGTTCGTTGAACAGGTCGCCATGGAAGATTCCTTCAGCAGCTTCCTTCAACGTGTCGAACCCTATAAATAAATAAGGTATCAGAAAGACAAGCAGGAGCTGCCAGGTGGATAGACTACTGTTCTTCTCAATGAGAACAGCGGCTATCAGCAAGATGGCGGCAATGATGATGCGGATGATCTTACTTTTTAACGAACCTTCATGATGATGCTCATGATGGTGTTCGTGCTCGTGACAGCATTCGCTGTCGTGGTGATGATGTGACATAATCCTATTTTTTGTTTATTCTGGTGCAAAGGTACGACAAAAACGATGCAACCCAGTTGCAAAAGACCTGGATGGGATCTTTTTGCAACCGAGTTGCATACGATGGATAGACTTATTATTACGTGTTTATTTTTTCCAGAACCTTGAGGTGATGTCCTCTAACTCCCCATTCCCGATGTGCTTGTACAGTCGTTGGTTGGTGGTAGGCTTACTCAGCGGACCGAGATGCCGGATATACGGTCCGATCTTGATGTAGTCGAAATCCGCCTTGTTGATCAGCGGACTGAACAGCGTCCGTCCGCTATACCATGCCACCTTAAATTCTGGATGGTCTTCGTGGATATACAACGCCAGTTGGTTAACACCCTTGGGATCGTTGTCACCACCCATGAAGGCGATGCAGGTGATATCGTTGCCATATTTCTCCACGAAGGCATCAATGGCATCAGTGTCTAACGGCAGACCGATATCTTCCCAAAGGTAATGACTATGGCAACCCGGACAGTGGCACGGACAATTGGAGATATTGATGGCCAGTGTCACCTCGTCAGGGATTTCCTGAAAGACGATACCCGTATTGACGTACTTCAGCATTCAACTATGATTCCTTTTCATCGGCATGTGCATAGAAGCGGCGTGCTGCCTCCTCCTGACGGGCCTGCGAGAAGTTGCTGACACGTTTCAGGTAGCCGATAATACGAGTCATGTAATCCACATCCTTTGAATGACAGTGAGGACACTCCTTCAGGTAGCGCTTGTCGATATGGCCGCACTCGTTACATACTGTATTCGGGATATTGAAGGTGAAGTAGTTACAGCCTTCCTTGGCAGCCACCTTCAGCAAGTGGGCATATTGCTCCTTGGAAAGGTGCTCGTCGAGGTTCATGTGCAGGGCGGAACCACCTGTGAGGTGCTCGATATACGGTGCGCCATGGAGCTTGAACTTGTCAATCACGCTGAGTGACTCATCCTCCACTACATAGAAATAGCTGTTGTAGCAGTCGCGAGGCACGAAATAACCATCCTCACGGTCCCACTTGGCATGCTTCACACCCACGTTCTCTGCCGGGATCATCTCGCAGTTGAACATCACATCCTTGGTACGGTACTGCTTGTTGTACTTCTCGATGAGTCCTAAGATGCCCTGAACAAAGTGCAGGTACTCATCATTAGGCGTAATCTTCAGTCCCATGAACTCAGCAGCCTCTACCAGTCCGTTGATACCAATGGTGAGATACTGGCGACTGATATTGATGTAACCTGCATCGAAGAGCGGCAACATACCGTGTGCCTGCAGTTCCTTCAGGTTCTCGTTGTAGGCCAATTGTACCTTATGACAGAGATCGATCACCGTTCCTAAGTACTCGAGATAATCAATCTTGTGGTTCACAGCATACTGGATGCAACGGTTCAGGTTGATGGTGAGCACGCTCTTTGAACCAGTTGATACACCGCCAGCACCTAAGGTGTAGCTGAAGCCATTGTCGGTAATCTCGTTGCGCAGACGACAGCAGGAACTGAGTGAGTCGGCATTGTCGCTCATATAAGTAAAGAACGAGTGTCCTTCTGAATACATCTCAGCGGTGAAGTCACCCCATTCAGGATCCATGGGCTCACCCTCTTTGGTGGTAAGCAGGGCCATGGTCTCTACGGGGAAGGTGAGGAGCGTCTTCGTACGTTCCTTGTTGAACCACTTCATGAAGCGCTTCTGCAGCCATGACAGACTCTCCCAATCGGGCTTGGTACCATCGGGGAAGTAGAAGTCACCGAAGATACTCTCGAAATAGTACTTGTCGTAATAAGCCACATTCCAGAACACTGCCTGATAGTTACGGGCACCTGTCGGCTGGTTGAGTGAATACACGATCTGCTCGAAGTAGTCGGTAATCACCTTATCGATGGTGCGCTTCTTCAGACTCAGGTCGGCCTGGTCGTTTACACGCTTATAGTAATCCTGTCCGTATTCCTTGCCGATGAAGTAGTTCATGTACATCAGGAACTCTGGCGTGGCGCAAGCACCAGAGAGCATACTGGAAACCATGAAGACCATATTGACGAAGCCGCCGCAGAAACTCTTCAGGTTTGTGGGGGCTGTGGAGTTACCACCAATGGAGGCCGTGCCACCGATCAGCCAGGGATACATGGTGATCGAAGCGCAATAGTTGGCCAGACTCGTCTCGTCGTTCTTATATATAAAGTGGTGTGTCAGCTTGTCGATATACTCATCGGCGAGTGACTTTCCATACATCTTCTTGATACGATCGGTCAGCAGACGGCGGTTCAGTCGGATGAAGTTCGATTTGGGCAACTCTCCGATCAGTGTGGCAATATTTTTGTGCTCGACGTTTGCATTTGCGTCATACTTTGAACCAGTCGCCGCATTCACTGAATCACAGTATTCGGAAAGGAACTGCAACTTTGCCAAGGTCTCACGATCCTCGCTGTGAGCCTGTCGATAGAGCATGAACGACTTGGCCACTTTGTAGTATCCTTCGCGCATCAGAGCCTCTTCTACCTGATTCTGAATGTCCTCAACCTTGATATCGTCCTTCATATCTAAGTGGCTGAGAATCTTTGAGATAGTTCCTAATTCAGCAGGTTCTTGAACACTGTCAAATGCCTTCACGATGGCATTCATGATTTTGTCTAGCGAAAAGCGGTCTTTAGAGCTGTCGCGCTTCGTAATGGTAAAGTTCTTGATCTCCATTGTATGGTTCGTTTTTAGTTATTGACTTCTTCTTTCCCCGAGTATAAGTTTTCCGTTTTGGACAACTTTTCAATTTTTGAATAGAAAAAAGTTTCCCGTTTTGGAAAACTCTAATCGTTTGCAAAGATACAAAAAAATCCAATATGCGACACAATCAATTCATTAAAAAGTTTTAAATTTGTGTTTTTTTCTCTGATGTCTATCACACATTTTTACACTTCCGATGGGTACTGGTTTTGTATCCGAAATGTTTTTTTGTAAGGATCTGCCTTTATTCTTGCTTTTCTCAGAAAAAATGACTATTTTTGCACATCATATAGAATTCTATTCTACATACCAAGCAAATCATCCGGGGTTACACTTAGTTTATGCAAAGTTATGGAAGTATTAGATGAAACTGACTTGCAGATATTGAGAACGCTGCAGAAGAATGCGAAGTTGACAACCAAGGAGTTGGCCGATAAAGTGAATCTGACACCAACGCCCGTCTTTGAACGACAGAAGCGTTTGGAGCGTCGTGGCTACATCAAAAAGTATGTAGCGGTGCTCGATGCGGATAAGTTGGGGTTAGGACTACAGGTGTTCTGTAAGGTGAAACTGAAACAGATCAACCATGAGATTGCCGATGCCTTCACCCGTCGTATTCTACGTATACCAGAAGTGACCGAGTGTTATAACACGTCGGGCGCCTATGACTATTTATTAAAGGTACGCGCGAGGGACATGAAACAGTACCAAGACTTCGTGCTGAATAAATTGGGTGAACTGGATAGCCTGAGTTCCATCGAGAGCACCTTTGTGATGAGCGAGGTGAAACAGGATTATGCCATCAGTATTTAATGATTCCAAAGTCAATTAACCAAATCAATAAGAAAAGTTGTTTATGAAGAAGATCTTTCTAGTCATGTCTCTGATCATGACAAGTGCAGTCTGCTGGTCGCAACAGGTAAAGGTAACCTTTGTTACGCCCAGAATTGTCCATGTGGTCAAAGGACAGCCCACCAAGACACTTGTGATAACCGCGAAGCCCGAAGACGTAACCATCAGTCGTAAGGGCAATGAGCAGTCGAGTGGGGAGCTGACGGTACGTCAGGACCCAAAGACAGGCTGTCTGACATTCCTGACCGCAAAAGGACAGGTGTTGTTGCGCGAGAAGAGTCATGATATCACCAAAGTGCGACAGTCGTTTGTGCTGGATAAGGATGAGGCTATCTACGGATTAGGTACCATTCAGAACGGAAAGATGAACCGTCGTGGTGAACACAAGCGTATGGAGCAGTCGAACCTGGAGGATTTCCAGAACGTGTTGCAGAGCATCAAGGGCTGGGGCATCTACTGGGAGAACTATTCACCCACGCAGTTTGATGATGATGCCAACGGTATGTCGTTCACTTCCGAGGTGGGCGAGGGTATCGACTACTACTTCATGTATGGCGGTTCGGCTGATGGTGTGATTGCCCAGATGCGTTACCTCAGTGGTGATGTGCCGATGTTCCCGTTGTGGACCTTCGGTTTCTGGCAGTCGAAAGAGCGTTACAAGACAGCCGCAGAGACGGAGAGCATTGTTGACAAGTACCGTGAGCTGCAGGTGCCGCTCGATGGCATCATTCAGGACTGGCAGTACTGGGGAAGTAACTATCTGTGGAATGCCATGGATTTCCTGTCAGAGGATTTCTCCAATGGCAAGCAGCTCATCAAGAACGTTCATCAGAAACACGCTCATTTCATGATCTCCATCTGGGCCAGCTTTGGTCCGCAGACCCAGCAGTTCCGCGAGCTTGATGCGAAGGGTTTGCTCATGCCTTTCGAGACTTGGCCGCAGAGTGGTATCTCACATGTCTGGCCGCCGATGAGAGACTATCCATCTGGCGTGAAGGTATATGACGCTTTCAGTCCTGAGGCCCGTGATATCTACTGGAAATACCTCAAGAGACTATACGACTACGGTACGGATGCCTGGTGGATGGACTCTACCGATCCAGATTTCTTCAATCCACGTGAGAGCGATTACGAACATCAGGTGTATGGTGGCACCTGGCGCTCTCAGCGCAACGCCTTCCCCTTGGAAACCGTGCGTGGTGTGTATCAGGCTCAGCGTAAGGAATCCGGAAATTCCAGCGAGAAGCGTGTCTTCATCATGACCCGCTCCGCCTTTGCAGGACAGCAGCACTACGGCTCGAACATGTGGAGCGGTGATGTGAACTCCTCGTGGGATATGCTGAGGAAGCAGGTTCCCGCAGGACTCAGTTTCACGCTGACGGGTGATCCTAACTTCAATACCGATATCGGTGGTTTCTTCTGTAGCTCCTACAACACCAAGGGTGCAGGCTCAGCCCCCAAGAATCCGCAGTTCCAGGAGCTCTATGTGCGCTGGATGCAGTACGGACTGTTCTGTCCTGTGTTCCGCAGTCATGGTGCCGACGCGCCCCGTGAGATCTGGCAGTTTGGTAAGAAGGGCGAGCCCGTTTATGATGCCATCGAGAAGACCATCCGTCTGCGCTACCGTCTGATACCTTATTTATATAGTACCGCCTGGCAGGTGACGAGTAATAACGACAGTTATATGCGTCCGCTGTTTGCCGACTTCGCTTCAGACAAGAATGTATGGAACATGACGGATGAGTTCATGTTCGGTCGTAGCATCCTTGCTGCCCCCATCGTTGACCCGCAATACACCGAAGAGAAGATTATCCGTACCAATGCCATGACGGGATGGGATAAGAATCAATTGACAATTGACAATGAACAATTGACAATTAATTGGAATGATATGAAGATGGCTACGAAGTACCTGCCCAAGGGAACTGACTGGTACGACTTCTGGACGGGAAAACGTTATAAGGGTGGTCAGAATATCCACTGTAATACCACATTGCAACAAGTACCGATGTTCGTACGAGCAGGAAGCATTCTGCCACTCGGCCCTGAGATGCAGTACGTGGGAGAGAAGGCATGGGATAACTTGGAAATTCGTGTCTATCCTGGAGCCGACGGTCAGTTCACGCTTTATGAGGATGAGGGTGACAGCTACAACTACGAGAAGGGTGTCTATGCTACCATTCCTTTTGTATGGATGGACAAGCAAAGCACACTCACCATCGGTGCTCGTCAGGGTTCTTATCCGGGTATGTTGCAGTCGAGAAAGTTCACACTCGTATTACCCAACGGAACCACACAGACTGTGGATTACAATGGCACAGCAACTACGATCAAGCTTTAGTCTGATGACATATAATAATAAAACGAGGGCATGCATTAGCACGCCCTCGTTCTGTTTTGTATGAAAGTAACCCGTTAGGGTATTGTTTCATTTTACTGATAGTACTCAATCTTACGAGTCTGCTCCATATCCTGACCCATCATGGAAGTCTTGCGACTGATCCAGTTGCCGTGATCGTCAAACTTATAGTCGGTGTACGGAGTTTCCATCTGCTGACCCATCATATCCATTGACATAGATGTGGGAACACCCTTCTCGTCGTACTTGTAAACCTGAGTCATAGCGCCCTGACCGAAGTCCATTGACTGGCTAACCACCTTACCGTTCTCCCACTTGTAAGTGGTAACGATCTTCATGTCGCCCTGAGGAGTCTCAATGGCTCTCTCTGCCTTCTGCAGGTAACCGTTATCGTCATAAACCAAACCGGTCATACCCTCAGCTTCCATCTTACCGTCCTGAGAGAATTTAACTACCTGCTCGCCGCGGCCCATCATACCAGCCTGTGTGATAGACTTCACGGGACCTGTTGCCTCATTGAGTTCAACATCGTGGAACTTTGTTTGTGCCTGCAGAGCGAAAGGAACTGCGAGCATGGCAAGCATCATAACTGCTTTTTTCATTGATTTTTTCATTGTTGTTAAATAATTAAGATATAATAAAAAGTTAGATGTTTCAGTGGATCTACAACTCCTTGAAAAGAGATTGAAGGATGCACGTCATCCTTTAGACGAAGAAAGTCAGATAAGGTTTAATTGAATTCAAAAAAAAAAACAATCAATCATTTATTTATTATTACATTTTTTTATAACTTTGCTGCGGAAATAAAATCAATCAACTATTATTACATGAAAAAACTATTGGTATTCAGCTTGTTACTGCTCTCAGTGACAGTACAGGCACAGACAGCAAGAAAGTTCACACTCGACCTGACCGAAGACGGAAAGGCGCAAATGGTTTGTTTCCTTCCTGAGAAATCATCAGGTAAGGCCATCGTGGGCGTGCCGGGCGGCGGCTACTCCGTTCTATCAAACTCTCATGAAGGCTACATGGCATCCGATTGGCTGAACGAGCAGGGCATTGCCTACTTCGTGGTGAACTACCGCATGCCAGAAGGCGATCGTACCAAGCCGATGGGTGATGTGCAGAAAGGTATCCGTATCGTTCGCGACTCAGCCGCCATCTGGGGCATCAATCCTGACGATGTGGGCATCATGGGCTTCTCCGCAGGTGGACACCTGGCCTCGGTCATCTCCACACTTTCTGACTATGATGTACGTCCTAATTTCACCATCCTGTTCTATCCTGTCATCTCCATGGATGAGAAGGTATCACACATGTGGTCGTGCCGTAACTTCCTTGGCGAGGACCAGAAGAATCCTGAGATGGTACGCAAGTACTCCACACAGAATGCCGTGCAGCGCCATCTGACACCTCCCGCCATCATCATCATGTCAACCGATGACAACCTGGTACCGCCTGTCACCAACGGTCTTGAGTACTATAAGGCCATGCGCAACGCCGGTAACGATTGTGCCTTGATGATCTATCCTTCAGGTGGTCATGGCTATGGCTTCGGACCCTGGTTCGCTTATCGCGACGAGATGCTCGGCACACTGGGCAAATGGTTGAAAGCTCGTCAGGTTCCCCAGACAAATGCTATCCGCGTGGCTTGTATCGGTAACAGCATCACTGATGGACATGGTATCGACCTGGCTCCGCAACGTGGCTATCCCGCCCAGTTGCAGCGGATGTTGGGTAAGGACTACTGGGTGAAGAATTTTGGTGTGAGTGCTCGTACCATGCTCAATAAAGGCGATTATCCCTATATGAACGAAACCGCATGGAAGGATGCATTGGCTTTCAATCCTGATATTGTGGTGATCAAGCTGGGAACAAATGATTCAAAGCCCTATAACTGGAAATATGGTGCTGAGTTCAAGACCGACTTGGAGCAGATGATTACCACGCTCCGTCCTGACCTGGCTAATACTGGTAAGAAAAAAGGAAAGAAGGCCAAGACCGTGCAGCCCGCCAAGCCGCGTATCCTTCTCTGCACACCGATTCCTGCATTCAAGTCAACATGGGATATCAGTGACGAGGTGATCACCAATGAGATCATCCCTATCCAGAAAGAGGTGGCACAGAAATTTGGTCTGGAGGTGATCGACCTCCATACACAGTTTGCCAACGATGGTGACAAGATGCTCGACGATGGTATCCATCCCGACGAGAAGGGTGTTCGTCGCATCGCTGAGATTGTTGCTGGCGCACTGAAATAGTTTTCTTTCATGAGAATCAGGTTTATACCCTTCTTCCTACTGCTGTCTGTTCAACTCATGGCCCAACAGGTCGAGCTGAACAGACAGCGTCATTTCCCCAATACTGTTCCTGCGGGAAACTACAGCGGTATCACATGGTTAGGTGGCAATCGTTATGCGGTGGCTAATGATAAGTCGCCTACGGCTGGCTTCCACCTGATGACCATCCTTACCGATAGTGTTTCAGGGAAAATCCTTGATGTGCGTGCTGAGGTCTTCATGACCAGCAACCTGCCGAACCGTGACGAGGAAGGAATCTGTTATGTACCCCATACCCACACGCTCTTTGTCAGTGGGGAAGGGGATGGAAAGATCATTGAATACGCTCTGGACGGTCGTTTGACGGGGCGGAAGCTGAGCATTCCCAACGTCTTTCGTGATACCAATAGCAACCGCGGATTCGAGGCGCTGACCTACAATGCCGTCACTCATCGGTTCTGGACAACCACGGAGAACTCCTTGAAGAGTGATGGCGAGAAGCCGGATATCCAACATAAGGTGGCTAACCGTCTGCGCTTTCAGTGCTTTAATGATGATCTGCAGCCCGTTGCCCAATACTGGTACACCACCGATTCTCCTTCCGTCAAGGGCGTGAAAGGTACTACCACCCTTGGTGCCAGCGGATTGGTGGCCTTGGATGACGGACGGTTGGTTGTGCTCGAGCGGGAAGTCCGCAAGACAACCAAAGGCATTGGCTCCTTCGTACAGGTCAAGCTCTACTTGGTGGATCCCTCCAAACACCAACAAGGTGAACAGCTTCAAAAGCAACTGCTCACCTCGTTCCGCACCAGGATGAATCTCACCAAGCGCAACTTTGCTAATTTCGAAGGTATCTGTGCCGGACCCCGATTGACTGACGGACGACAACTTCTCATCCTTGTTGCCGATTCCCAGAATCAGTATAAGGGCCGACTCAAAGATTGGTTTAAGACCATTGCTTTCTGAACGAAGCGATGGTCTTTTATTTTATTCGTTCTTCACCAGTCGTACCTCATAGATCTCGCCGATCTGCTTACCCGACTTAGCCACGAACTTTACGCGTACCTGCTGCTTGCCTTTCAGAAGGTCGGATGGGATAGGGTAGGTCTCGTACTTGAATTCCGAGATACGGTACTTACCTGTGTTGTTCACTTCCTTCACCAAGACGTCATCTACGAAGATGTCAAACTCATGGGTCTTCCACTCGCCAACGCCCCAGTACTTCAGACGGAGCGAGAGATCGGTTTGTCCACCGGTCTGCATCAGATAGCTGAAGAAATGACCATTACTGGCATCACGGAAGAACACATCGTTGTTATTGCCTACCTGCGAGCGGTCGGTCTCCATCTTATGATCCGTCTCTGGCTGTTGCTCACCAGGCTGCACCTTATCAACGGTGCGGGCCTCCAAGGCCTGTTGCTCCTGTTCCTTCTTAGCCAAATCATCGAGATAACCCTTGTAACTGTCCTCTGAGAGGGCGAGCCAGTACATCATATAACGACTGTCGTGAATCTCGAAGAAGGGCTGGAGTACATGGGGCTTATTTGCCTCACTGGGCTCATTAACCATTTTTGTTTCCAGCATGAAGTGCAAGGGCTTGCCCTCAATGGGCGTTAGCTGGTTGGCAATGTCTTCGATGTTATCGTTGATGAGGATCGGTGCCTCGTTGATGGGTAGTTTCTTGCCACTGGCATACTGTCCGAAACGACTGTCGTCAGCCACGAGGTGCGCCAGATCTTCCGTGCCCGTCTTCATACCCAGCAGGATAGGACCGTGCATCAGGGCGATATATTGCGGCACGTTGGGCAAGTACTTGATGCTGTTGTGCATGGGGAACTCAATATCCACCACATCACCCTTCTTCCACTGGCGGTCGATGGCAACATAGCTCGAAGGACCGCTGATGATATCCACCGCCTTGCCATTCACCTTCACGGAGAACTGTCCCGGCTTCACCCAACCCGGATAACGCACCAATAGGGGAAAGGCCTCTCCCCCCGCCCTCCCCCGTAGGGAGGGGGCTTTTGTGATAGTTATTCTACTGCTTTCGCCGTACGGGAACGCAGTTTCCTGCTTTAAGGTGATACCTTTCTCCTTCCAGTTCAGTTCAGAGGCCACAAAGAGGTTCACGTAGAGGGCATCGCCCACATGGGTGTAGATAAACTGTCCGTACTTACCGTGGTTCTCCATACCTGTTCCCACACAGCACCACATCGCCTCGTTGGGAGCGGAGTAGTTACGGTAGTGGCGCGGACGGGCAGGGGTGAAATACACATAACCGCCGTGCTCAGGATGCTGCGACGAGAGGATATGGTTGAAGGTAGCCAGCTCGTAGTAGTCGGCATAGCGTGCCTCGGGGTTCCTGCGGTGCATATCCTCCGTGAGCTTCAGCATGTTATTGGTGTTACAGGTTTCAGGACCGTCGATATCGTTGATGAAATCCATGCAGGCTTCCTTGCTGGGGAAGTGCTCACGGCGTGAGTTACCGCCAAAGGCCAATGACCGTTCTCCTGTCACGATATCCCAGAAGAAGTCGGCTGCATTGTGATAGCTCTCATCACCGCTCAGCTCACTGATACGCTCAAAGCCTACCACCTTCGGCACCTGGGTATTGGCATGCATATTGTCGAGATTATCCTGTCGTTGCGACATTGGCGTGAGCAGTCTGCGGTGTGAGAACCGCTTGGCCACGTCAAGGTATTTCTTCTCTCCTGTAATAGCATAGGCATCCACCAGCACCTCGTTCATACCACCATGCTCATTACCCAGCATATTCTCCATCTGCGCATCGCTAAGACCGGCTGTCAGGTCGATGGCCCAGTCGCAAAAGCCTAAGAACAACTTCTTGGCTTGTTCGTTACCACAATAAAGCCATGCATCACGCAAACCCGCATACATCTTATGAAGATTATAGAACGGCGCCCATGAACCGAAATATACCCTGAAGTCGCCTTTCTTGAAGGTACTCCAGATCCTTTCGCTGTTAGGCATTCCGCCCACGTAGCCCTTACCCCAGTCGGGATGGTTCTTGTTGTTGGCGTCGGCACAAAGCTGCAGTTCGCTGATCATATACTCCATGCGTTTGCGACATTCGGTGTTTCCTGTTGCGGCATTCATCGCCATGGCTGTGAGGTAATGACCGCCCACATGACCGTCAAGTCCGTCCCAGTTAGGATAGGTCTTGGCTCTCGGTTCCAACCCCGCCTCCTTACGGTAGGGAGCTAACAATCGGTCGCAGTCGTATTGCAACAAGGTCTTGATGTTCAAATCGCGCGCTTTCTTCAGCGGACCGTCTAACAGGGTTACATCGCCGAGGGGGAACTCATCGGCATAGAGTTTGTCCTGTGCCCTGCTCGTCATAACGAAGAGCAGAAGGACAGAAAGGGTTACGAGTTTTCTCATTTTTTATTACAGTTTTCAAATGTTGTGCAAAGTTACGATTAAGTGAGTGAAAAACCAAATTTATTTGGGTTTTTCCGAACGTGAGTAAGTTCGACGAAGTCAAAGTTCTTTCTCCGTAAACTTCGAAAGCGGCAAGCCGAGCGACGATTAAGCGAGCGAAATACCAAACAAAAGCTACACAAATAACCGCTATTTCTTGCATGATTGATGGTTTTTCCTTATCTTTGCCATCAAATACTCACTTCTATAAAACTTATGAAAGGTATGAAAACATTAACAATGATGCTGGCCCTTGTGGCCGTTGCGGTAGTCGTTGCTTCCTGCAACCCAAAGAAAGAGGCGCCTGAAAAGGTGCTGGTTCTCTATTACTCTCAGACATCGAACACCAAGACCGTGGCACAGGAGATTGCCAACAAGTTAGGTGCAGATATCGAGGAGATTGTTCCTGTGAAGCCCTATGACGGTGATTTCCAGGCTACCATTGAGCGCTGCAACCAAGAGCGTGAGCAGGGTATCACCCCTGAGATCAATGCCATTGCTGCCAACCTCGATGACTATTCCACCATCTTTATCGGTTATCCTGTATGGTTCGGCACCTATGCACCTCCCGTTGCCGCCTTCCTCGACAAGGTGGATCTGAGTGGTAAGAAGGTTGTTCCGTTCTGTACCTTTGGTAGTGGCGGACTGGATTCCAGCGTGAAGGATCTGACTAAGAAGCAGCCGAATGCGAACATCCTTCCGGGCTATGGCGTTCGTGCAGCACGTATCGCAGCAGTATCCAAGGAGGTGGATCAGTTCCTGAAGGCAGGAGGTTTCATTGAGGGCGAGTATGTCAAGTTGGAGGACTTCCCCGAGCAGCATGCAGTGAGCGAGGAGGAAGCAGCCATCTTCGATGCAGCCGTCAAGGACTATCCCATGATTCACGCCAAGGCTTCCACCGTTGCTTCAAGAGCCATTCCTGAAGGCACGGAGTATCTGTTCACAGCCGTTGACCTTCCCCGCGAGGGCGGTCCGCAGATGCCTCCGGGTGGTGAGATGAAGGTGTATGTAACCGTGGAAGAGGGTCAGGCACCTGTATTCACACAAGTAGTAAGATAAAAAAAGGAAGCCGTTTTTTACGGCTTCCAACTGTTGAAGAAGGCCATGACCTTCTCTTGGTTGTAATCCTTTCCTTCTTCAAGAACGCCTGTTTCTTGGATATGGATTACTTGTCCCTCGCCGTTGAGTACGACAAGTACGGGATAGCCATATTTCCCTGGATCGCCGAGACGCTTCATCATGGCCTCCGCCAGTTCCTTCTTGGCTTCACCGCCTGATTTCCTCGGGTTGTAGTTCACATGGATATACACATAGTTGTCGGCAATCACCTTGCTGATAGCACTGTCGTTGGTGATGAAGTAAGCGAACCTTAGGCACCATGGGCACCAGTTGCCACCCACCTGACAGATCACGTTCTTGCCTTCCGCCTTTGCTTTTGCCACGGCCTGCTCAATCTGTTCGAGGGAGTTGATATCCTCGTCGTACACCTTCTTGATGATTCGGGTAGGGAAGGCCTCTTTCCAAGCGATGATTCCTCCCTTGAGGTTTACCACCTGGTAACCCTCGGCTGCCAGTTTTCCGGCGGCATTGGCCGACCGTTTCCCGCTGCGGCAATACACGGCGATGGTCTTATCGGTAGGTAACGCAGCCTTCGCCTTCTCCAGGAAGTCGTTCTGGTAGTAATCGATGTTCGTGGCGTTCTTGATGTGTCCCTCCTCGAACTCGCTGGCCGTTCTTACGTCAAGAACAACCACATTGGTATCTGCTATCAGCTCAGCAAACCCGTTGGCATCCTTGTTCTCAAAATCCTGCTGACCACAGGCTGTATTCAGTCCTAATGCGGCCAATAAACATGTGAAGATCTTCTTCATATCTGTGATTACTTGATTTCTGCTACAAAAATACGAAAGATTCTCCAATAATCGTCTGAATTAGTTATTTTTAAGAGATGCAACAAAAACTGAGGAAAATATTTGGTCATTCAAAAAAAATAGACTACCTTTGCACCGCTTTTCCGACCAAGAGCCAGTCACTGACTGAAGGAGAGATGGTAGAGTGGTCGATTACAACGGTCTTGAAAACCGTCGTGCTGAGAGGCACCGGGGGTTCGAATCCCTCTCTCTCCGCAAATAAATGAACTGGTTGAGATTATTCTCAACCAGTTTTTTGTTTTTGGTAGCGGGCAAAACTCGTTTTGCCAAGCTGCCAAGAAATAAAAAACATGTGCATCGCACAGTTCATTTATTTACTACGGCCCCGCGGCGAGCGCAAGGGATCGGCGCAGCCAATTCCTCTCGCAAGGGGCTCCTTTTACCGCGGCCCCGCGGCGAGCGTAAGGGATCGGCGGAGCCAATTCCTCTCTCTCAGAACTCCAACCGGAACCCCTTTTCTTTCAACTCGCTATAGTTCTCCGGGTTGAATGTATAAAGGAACGCCTCCTTCTTGTTGGGCATCAAGCGCGTCTCTTCCAGTTGGTTCAGGATACCCAGTTTCAGCATTTTGTTGCAGAAGTTACGACGGTCGAACTTCACGTTGAGGATCGCCTCATACAGTCGCTGCAGCTCCGTCATGGTGAACGGCTCGGGCAACAACTCGAAACCGATAGGTTCAAAGTGAATCTGTCGGCGCAGCGCATGAGTGGCCTCACGAAGAATCTTGTCATGATCGAACGCTAACGAAGGAACCTTGTCGAGAGGGAACCACTGAGCCTTGGCTGCATCGTCACCACCCATCACCTCACTCTTCTTCACCAGCGCGTAATAAGCAATGGTGATGACTCTTGCGCCATCACGGATATCCCGCTGAGGGTCGGTAAAGGTGTGGAACTGCTGGATGTAGGCATCCTTCAATCCCGTCTCCTCAAACAACTCGCGCTTGGCACCCTCCAGTGCCGTCTCAGCCATCTTCAGGAAACCGCCAGGGAATGCCCACTGGCCTTTAAACGGTTCAACGCCTCTTTCTATGAGCAGGACATTGAGTCTCGTACCGTCGAACCCGAAAATCACACAGTCGGTAGTGACGCAAGGGTGGGGGTACTCGTAATGATATTTTAACTCTCCCATAATGATGCGTAATTATCACGCTGCAAAAATACAACTATTATTTGAAACTTCCAAATAATACTTACAGAAAAGTCACAACTAATCCTCAGTCAATTCGGAGTCATCAATGATTTCCTTGCTTACTTCCACCAGTTTACCGTCCTTCCACTGATACCTGACGATTTCTAACTCACCATCCAGTTCGAAGGTACTGACAATCTGTTCCTGGGATTCATCCACGTAGGGATCAAACAAAGGCGGCTGATCCTCCAGATGCAAAAAGCGGTGTACATAATCATCCCAGATAAAGACATCGTAGGTAAAGTTGCCAGAACTATTCATTGGTCCTGTACCTATCTGAAGGTCAGGAATCCCGTCGAAATTGAAGTCCTGCTCCATGATCTCGCCAAACGCTTGCCTACTCCAATCGGCCGTATCAAGCGGCAAGGCCTCGCTCTGCAGCGTATCAGTATGGTTGCGATCATCCGTCAAGTAGGTAATCACCCTGTCGTAGATGATAGACCCGTCGTCATCTCTCGTCGTCACTTCCGTCCTTATATTATAGTCACTACGCTGAGGCACATAGTCATCACCAACCTTTGCCCCCAACATTCCCCATGCCGAGCATGCAAAAACCATAGAAACCAATACTCTCTTCATATTACCTAAATCTATAAATATTACATTTCTGCAAAATTACACATTCTTTTTAAAATATTGTTGTTCTTATTCAAAAAAACACCCTGTTGACAAGATTCCTTGTCAACAACACGACACGCCCTGAGGACAAGAGCCCCCGACCCCTCCCCTGAGATGGGAGGGGAGAATAGAAAAAGTGATTTCAAAATGATGTTTCAAATTGGGTATAGGCGACAGATCGTTTGGCTATAGGCGCACGATCGTTTGAGTATAGGCAAACGATGTGAAAACGGTGGTTTTATCCCTTATTCCTTATGGTATAGTCCCGTTGTTATTATCACATCACCCTTTGAAACCATACAAAAGTGAGTCTCTTTTCCACAACATATCCCGTAAATCTCTTGAGATGTTGATGTGTAAAGGGTTTGACCAACGGGATATGTTGCCCAGACATATCCCGTTCATATCCCATACATGTACCTAACATGTTCCGCTCTTTATTTTGTAAAAAGTGCATCAAACGCTGATAGAGGGAACGTCATTCTCTAGGAGCGTTTGCGTCATTCAGTGTTTTTTAACACAACAAGCCTATTCTGTTAACTTATTTTTACGAGTTATAGAGGGGTGAAATTTGGAGATTGTAAATATTTTTTGTAACTTTGCAGCTGCAAATTATGAAGGGGTAACCTGGAAGACTATTGTAAGCAATGAGAGGGGTGGTTCAACGGGATATGTTGGTTATATGTACGGGATATGTTTGAACAACATATCCCGTTGACTAAACCCTCTACACATGGGCGTTTCAAGAGATTTACGGGATATGTTGGGGGGTAAATCAATTGAAACATGCATGGATGCATGTTTTTGAATACATATATGAACCTGTTACATCCTATCTTACCATTTCCCGCTCAAAGAAGTCGAGGAAGTAGGGCCAGTTAGGACCTGCTTCATGACCGCCATGGTGCTGACGATAGGTGAGGCGACCTTCCATCAATCCGTTGTCCATTCCAGGGAAGAGATCGGTGCCAACGCCCTTATAGCCGAACAACTCATAGACGGGTGATGCCTTTGAGGCCGAGATGAACGAGCCCACCACATCCTGCCATTTGTCACCGTTCCAACTGCCGGTAGAGATGAAACAGGCACGTGGAGCACAGAGGGCTATGAGCTCGTGCTGATCCACGGGCAGGTCGTTCTCCGTCATCGGGTCTGTACCGTATTTGATCAGGTTGCCGCACACCCAGTGGTATTCCTCGTGCGAGACGATATTGCCGATGCTCTCACCACAGTCGCGACGCCAGCCTGCTGCGCCAGCCTTACCCGATGAGGCGATGAAGCCTGCTGCGACGCGCTCATCGAATGCCATGGCCACGAGCGAAGCCTTGCCATAACGCGAGACGCCCTCGATGGCGCACTTGGTGGCATCGAAGGTCTTGTCGGCCTCGAAATAGTCAATCAAGCGCGACAATCCCCAACCCCATGCACGCAGCGAACCCCAGTCGGTTGGCTGACGGTGCTCACCCTTGTTGCACAAACCGATGATGCCGTTGGTGAGTCCTGAGCCTGAATCGGCTTGGATGGACGAGGGGTTGATGGTGGCGGCAGCCCAGCCACGTTCGATCACCATCTGCTTCCACGACACGCCTCCGCCAAAGGTGCGGAGGGGATCACCGCCTCCGAATCCGAACTCGATGATGACAGGTATGTTCTGTTTACCTTCTGGATATACCACATTGGCCTGAATCTCCACCTTGATGGAGGGATAGCTGGCGTTATCGACCACGCCTTTGAGATAACGGATAACCACCTGCGTTCCTGCATAGTCACGTTTCTCCTCGTTGGTCACCTCCCATTTCACGCCAGGCACATTGGCAGGTATGCGACCATAGACATTATCCTCGAACAGACGAACAATCTCCGGGCGGCGCACCTTTTTCCACATCTTGGCGCTGGTTACCTTCTTGCCACTTTCCGTTATGAGCGGATCAGGGTAGAAAGGGTAGGGGTTGGCCGTGAGCTCATCGTAGTTGGGGTGCTTGCTCTCGTCCTGACTGTTGGGCTGACGACCTTCGCGGGGCTGTCCTACACCCACCTTAGCCAGCATATCGGCATAGTCGGCTGCCGCAATCTTACGCAGACTGTCCTGATTCTGGCGGTTTCCGCCACCGAATCCCATCCTTTGTGCATTCGCTGTAAACGGGATGCAAGTCATCAGCATGATCCCTACCAAGTACTTCCAAGTTTTCATAACCATATGATCTTTTCTGCAAATATACACATTCTTTTCTTATGCCGATAATTTCAGGCGCATTTTTATTGTCTATTGCGAAATAATCGTTATATTTGTAGCGGATTTGGAACAAATAACCTCATGAAAATACAAGTGATAAGAAAATTATTGCTGATTGTCATAACCACTATGATGGTCACCATGAACGTACAGGCACAGAACGATGATCTGTTCCCAAGGCGCATGGGTTGTATGAGGAACCTGGGCGGCGAGCCAGAAACCCGCAGCGACGATTATTCGATACTGTTTACCCCCAAGGAATGGGATGCCACGCGTATCTATAGGCAACTGGTTATACTGATGGAGTTCAGCGACTCCACGTTCAGTTGCGAGAACCCCCATGAATACTACGACCGGCTCTTCAACGAGCAGGGCTACAATGAAGGCATCGGTCCTGGCTGTGTAGCCGACTACTTCCGCGACCAGTCGGGCGGTATTTGCAATCTACAGTTTGACATCATGGGGCCTTACCAGGTACAGGGTACCGCCAAGAAAAAGGGGGCTTATAATTATGGTGACGATGAAATAGGGGATGCTATCGAAATGATGATAGCCGAGCATTCTGACATGGATTATACACCTTACGACTGGGATGATAACGGTTACATTGATCAGGTGGTGGTGGTGTTTGCCAGTCTTTCGGGAAACCAGGCGTCGGGCTTTATCTGGCCCAATACGGGATTGATAAGAGAACATACGACTCCCGACGGACTGAAGATAAACTTCTCCTCGAGTAGCGGTGAACTATGGGGAAATGGGATGAAGAACGGTATCGGTACCATCTGTCATGAGTATTCCCACTGCCTCGCTCTGCCCGATGTATATCCTACATCTAGTTCATCATTCTTCTCGGTCTGCGACGAGTTCGACCTCATGGACGGAGGGAATTACACGAACTGGGGCTGGTGCCCGCCCAACCTTACGGCCATGGAGAAGATGTATCTGGGCTGGGCGACACCAGTGGAACTTGATGCGACCACAACCATCAGTGGCATGGAATCGCTTTCAGACGGCGGTACGTCGTACATCATCCACCATACCGACACCGAGTATCTGCTCTTGGAGAACCGTCAGCGCAAGGGATGGGATGCGGCTATTCCTGGCAGCGGACTCCTCATCTTCCATATCGATTACTCTGAAAAGAGCTGGCGCAATAACACGATCAATGTAAAGGATAATCATTTTCGATACGACATTGTTCATGCCGACAATCTGGACTACGAAGATTGGGACAAACTCTATCCGCACGAAAAGGACGAGCTGCAATATGTCGATCAGGAACAGTTGTTGTACAACAGGCATCTCAGCACTTCTCCCTATCCCTGGTGCGACAGCGCTACAGAGACTGAGAACGATTGCCTGACAGATACTTCTGTTCCCACTGTGGTGATGTTCAACGAAAATGCCGAAGGCAGTACGCAATTCGGGAAATCGATTTCCAATATACGTGTTGCTGATGATGGTACCGTATCCTTTGATTTCACGATGGAAACAACGGGCATTAATGAGGCTTCGCTTCAAGATGATGGTCAAAGGTCGAAGGTCGAAGGTCAAAGGGACTCGGTCGAAGGTCAATGGGAGAACTGGTACACGATTGATGGGCGCCGACTTGCGGGGAAGCCGAGCAAGTCGGGGATTTATCTGTATGAAGGGAGGAAGAAATTAAGAATTAAGAATGAAGAATGAAGAATTATGATTACACTATAAATAAAGAAAATATGAGAAGAGGTATTCCATTTATCGCACTGGTCATCCTGTTGTTGACAGGTTGCAAGGCACAGCAAGAGATCGTGAACCTGCCAAGAACAACGACTCCTTCAAAGGTGGAGGCGGCAGTGGATGCGTTTGTAAAAGCCACACAGACGCGTCCTGTGAAACCTGATTCGATTTCCATTCACAGTGTCATGATCCTGAAACACGGTAAGGTGGTGTACGAGAAATGGTTCAACGGACAGTCGGCCGAGCGGCCCCATGCCATGCATTCGGTGAGCAAGACGTTCACGGCAACGGCCGTAGGACTGGCCATCAACGAGGGGAAACTGAACCTGAATGACCCTGTGATCAAATTCTTCCCCGACAAGCTGCCTGCTTCGCCGAGCGAGAACCTGAAGGCGATGACGGTACGCGACCTGCTGACGATGACGTGCGGACATGATACGGAATGTAACCGCCGAGGACAGTCGGACTGGGCGAAGGCCTTCCTGGCATGGCCCGTGCTGCATAAGCCGGGTGAGTATTACCTGTATAACTCGATGGGTACCTATATGCTTGCGGAAATCGTGCAGAAGGTGACGGGCGAGAAGTTGATCGACTATCTGGACACACGACTGTTCCAGCCCCTGCATATCGCCCGCCCGCATTGGGATGAGAGTCCGCAGGGCGTGAACTGCGGCGGATGGGGCTTGATGCTGAAGACCGAGGATATGGCCAAGATGGGACAGCTGTTCCTGCAGAAGGGAAAGTGGAACGGTAAGCAGCTTGTTCCTGCCGCATGGCTCAAGGAGATGTCGAGCTATCAGGTGCCGTCGGCTCCCTCTGGTACGCGCTTCGAGGACCTGGAGAAGGTGGGACTGAATAAGAACAATAACGAATGGGTGCAGGGCTACGGATACCAGATGTGGATGTGCCGTCATAACGCGTATCGCGCCGACGGCTATGCTGGACAGTATTTCATGATGTTCCCCGACAGGGATGCCGTACTGGTGCTCACCACTTCATCGTCGCTCTATCAGCCCTATATGGATATCATCTGGGAGTTCCTATTGCCGGTGCTGTAAGCATCATTTTCTCTGAAAACGATCGTATTGAAAGCTATAATTATATACCCTTAATAACACTAACCGTATGAAAAAGTATATTGTATTATTAGTAACGACCATCGCGATGGTGTCGTGCGCCTCTTACACCATCGACGGAAAGCAGGTGACAAAAGAGGAGTATAGCGTGTGGGCGGCTCAGAAGGTGGAGCAGAACCTTGCCAGTCGTCAGTTCGTGATCAACATGAAGTCGATGCACCCGTTCCGCGGTAACAGTCGTCATCTCACCACCGACTATTCCTTGGAGGTCTGTGGTGACACCATCATCTCCTACCTCCCGTATTTCGGTGAGGTGAGGAATGTGCCGTATGGTGGGGGTAAAGGACTGAACTTCGTGGGTCATCTCATCGCCTACGAGGCTTACCAGGCCAAGGCAGGACTGTTCCGCGTAGTGATGGGTGTAGAGAACGACGAAGCCCAGTACCGCTACATCCTGGAGGTGTTCGATAACGGTAGCTCCACGCTCGATGTGTCATCGTATAACCGCGATCCCATCTCGTTCACAGGGAACATGGAGCTACGCTGATTGTTTATTCAGCCGTCAGTTCGAACACGCAGCTGTTATAGTCCTTGAGGAGCGGGAGGTACAAACCCTGCTCCTTGAGGAGCTTGCCGCTGAACACCTTTCCGTTGAGAGGTGAGGGCTGACTGCCTACCTTCACGTTCAGCTCGCGCAGACGGTAGTTCTTGTTGGCATCAAGACCTGCCAGGTAGATACGCGGCGTCTTCATATTATATAAGTATTGTACGCGATAGGCGAAGAGCACAGCCTTCGTCTTGGCATCGTTGGTGTACATCAGCGAGGCGATACCCTCATTGTCGTAGGGTGAGATGAGACGGTAGAGGTTACCTAACTGGATGAGCTCGCGCAGCGGCTTGTAGTCGTTGATGGCACGACGACATTGCTCACGTTCTTCATCAGTCATCTTCCTCGGCTGCAGCTCCATACCCAAACGACCAGACATCGCTACGTCGGTGCGGTACTTGATGGGTGTGGTGCGTCCCGTGTTCCAATAAGGTGAGTGGGCGATATGCTGTGCCATGGCGTTTGAGGGGAAGAAATAGCTGGTGCCCCACTGGATGAACACACGCTGGTAGGGATCGTTGTTATCGCTGGTCCAGAACTCCTCGAAGTAGGGCAGCAGACCGTAGTTGACGCGTCCGCCACCGCTGGAGCAGCACTGGATGACCAGCTTGGGATATTTGGCGCGGATGCGCTGGAGCGTCTTGATGAGTCCGCGGTGGTACTCGATGTACAGATGACTCTGTTTGTTGGCGGGCAGGTAGTTGCTGCCGAAGTTCTGCAGGGCGCAGTTGGCATCCCACTTGATATAGTAGATCTCGGGATTCTCGGTCATCAGATCATCCACTACCCGGAAGACGAAGTCCTGCACCTTGGGGTTACAGAGGTCGAGCAGCATCTGTGTGCCACCGCGTCCGAGCTTCAGGTCGCGGTTCTTTTCCTGCAGCACCCAGTCGGGATGCTTCTCAAAGAACTCGCTCTTGGTGTTGGCACTCTCAGGCTCTATCCAGATGCCGAACTCGATGCCTAAGCTCTTGGCTTTACGCACCAGTGAGGCCACGCCATTGGGCAGCTTCTTCTTGTCAACCATCCAGTCGCCTAACGTGCTCACATCATCATTGCGCTGGTACTTATCGCCAAACCATCCGTCATCCATCACGAAGAGCTCGCCGCCCATCGACTGGATATCCTCCATCATCTGGAACATGCCTTCCTCGTTGATGTCGAAATACACACCTTCCCATGAGTTCAGCAGGATCTTACGTGTCTGGTCGCCCTGGTGCAGCCATCCTTCGTAGCGTGCCCAACGGTGGAAGTTACGCGACACGCCACTCAGTCCTTCCTTAGAGAACGAGAAGGCCAGTTTGGGCGTGGTGAACACTTCCTTGGGCTCGAGGATATAATCACCGGTCTGCGGATCGATGCCTGCATAGAAATGGGCGTAGCGGTTATCACTGGAGTTGTTCACGCGCAGCTCGTAGTTACCGCTCCAACAGAGGGCGGCACCGATGACGCGTCCGCTGTTCTCCTTCGGCTTACCATCGAGCGAAAGCATCATCTCAGGCGCATCGTTATGGGCGTTGCGCACACCGTCGGAGTTACGGATGATCTTCAGTCCTGGGTTGATAGGCTCGCAGGTGGGGTAGGTCTCGGAGTTCCAGTTGCCATGCATGTGGAGCATATAGAGGTTACCCTGCGGGATGACCAGATGACCGGAGTCGTAGCGTTTCAAGGTGATGGCTTTCTTCTCACGGTGCGAGATCTCGGTCCATGTCTCAATCATGTCCACGGTGCTATAGGCCTTGTAGAACACCTTCAGCGTGACGGGATACTGCTTGTCGGTCATGGTAACCGTGGTAACGGTGGCATTGCCCTCGGTGGTGGTGGATACATTGTCCACGGTGGGGTAGAGTGTCCACTGTCCGTCGGAGTGCAGCACCTGTATGGCGGGCAGGTCGAGCATGTCGTTCTGTCCGAAGGCCGGATAGGCGGTCTGGTTCAGATCCATGTTAGAGCCTTTCAGCTGTTCCACCTCCGCATTACTGAGCTTGTCGCCGTAATAGGCAAAGCGCAGGTTTCCGCCCTCGTTGGCATACATCACCAAAGAGGTGTTAGGGGTGTTCATCACGATATCACCTTTCCAGGCAAATGTGGGGAGTACGCTCATCACGGTCAGGATGACCATGGAGAAGATAGCTTTTCTTGTCATAATTAGGTTATGAAAGGGTTATTAAATGATTATGTTGTATATCCGTTTTATATGAGGAAGCCCCTGCAGCGACGAATCACTGACAGGGGCCAAATGAAAGGAGGAGTGGTACCACCAGGAATCGAACCGGGGACACACGGATTTTCAGTCCGTTGCTCTACCAACTGAGCTATGGCACCATTGGTTTTGATTAGCGTGTGCAAAGGTACAAATAAAATTGAGAACAGAACATTGAAATATGAAAAACTTTCTAATCTTAACGTTTTTTCACAGAATACTTCGTACCTCTAACTTCAAACTTCTTCCCATTACATCGTACTTCTCACTTCTCACTTCTCACCTCTAAGCGGGTTCCACCCCTGTGCAGTAATCTCAAACTCCTGACCGTCGCGGCTCACCAGCATCATGCCCAGCTCCTTGCGTGTGACATGTCCGATGAGCTTGACGTCTTCCATGGCCTCGATCTTCTCGTGATCACCAATGGGCACCGTGAAGAGCAGCTCATAGTCCTCACCTCCGTTCATGGCGCAGGTGGTGACATTCATATTCAGCTCCTCAGCCATCACGGCTGTCTGGTAGTCGATGGGTATATTCTTCTCGTAGATACGACAACCTGTGCCAGACTGCTTGCAGATGTGCAGCAGCTCGCTCGACAGACCGTCGCTGATGTCCATCATGGACGTAGGACGGATATTGGCCTCGCGCAGCTGACGGATGATATCTCCGCGTGCCTCAGGCTTCAGCTGTCGTTGCAGCAGGTATTCCTTACCAGAGAAATCAGGCTGGAAATCCTTGGTCAGTGCCCACTGCTTCTGGAACATCTCTTTCTTCTGCTCGTAGGTACTGTCGGCCTTGGCCGCCTTCACCTTCTGGTTGAGCTCGTCGATCTGCTGGTAATAGACAGTCTTCTCACGCTCCAGCAGCTGCAGTCCCATATAGGCTGCCCCCAGATCGCCACTCACGCAGATCAGATCGGTATCCTGCGCCCCATTGCGGTACACGATATCCTCCTTGCGTGCCTCGCCGATACAGGTGATGCTGATGGCCAAGCCCGTGAGTGATGACGTGGTATCTCCGCCCACGATGTCAACATTCCATTTGTCGCACGCCATCCGCAGTCCGCTGTAGAACAGTTCCATGTCTTCTACCGAGAACCGTTTGCTGAGTGCCAAGCTGACGGTCATCTGCCTGGGTATTCCGTTCATGGCGAAGATATCCGAGATATTCACCATGGCCGACTTATACCCTAAATGCTGCAGATCGATATAGGTAAGGTCGAAATGCACACCCTCCATGAGCATGTCGGTGGTTACCAGCACCTCCGTGTCGGGGTAGTGCATCACGGCACAGTCGTCGCCCACCCCCTTGAGGGTGGAGACGTTCTGCGGCTTGATTCCTTCGGTAAGACGGTCAATCAGTCCGAACTCACCGATCTTTGCTATTTCCATCTTTTATTCTTTGATTTAAGCGCGGTTGATCATCTCGCGCATGATCTCGGTCATCAGTGGCTGTGCCTTGTTGGCTGCTTCCTGCACCTCCTCATGACTTACAGCCACGGGTACGTCGAAGCCGCCGAGGTCGGTGATGACAGACACGCCGAACACCTTGATGCCGCAATGACGGGCCACGATGACCTCGGGTACCGTACTCATTCCCACAGCATCACCGCCTAAGACGCGGTACATCCTGTACTCCGTGGGCGTTTCGAAGGTAGGACCTTGTACGCCTACATATACGCCATGCACCACACGGATGCCCTTCTCCTCAGCAATCTTGTCGGCCTCGGCCACCAAGCCAAGGTCGTACGGCTCGTGCATATCAGGGAAACGAGGACCCGTTGGGAAGTTCTTACCACGCAGTGGATGCTCGGGGAAGAAGTTGATATGGTCGGTGATGATCATCAGGTCGCCGATTTTGAACGATGGGTTCATGCCACCTGAGGCATTGCTCACGAAGAGGGTCTTGATGCCCAGCTCGTACATCACACGGATGGGGAAGGTGACTTCCTTCATGCTGTAGCCCTCGTAGAAGTGGAAGCGGCCCTGCATGGCCATGATATCCTTGTTACCGAGCTTTCCGAAGATCAGCTTGCCTGAGTGTCCCTCAACGGTGGATACAGGGAAGTTGGGGATGTCCCCATAGGGGAACTCATACGTATCAGTTATTTCTGAAGCTAATTGTCCGAGTCCCGTTCCCAGTATGATGGCGGTTGTTGGACTTGTTTTCATCCTTTGCTTTAGCCAGGACGCTGTTTCTTGAATTTTTTCGTACATAGCCAATGATTTTTTCGTTAAACTCTTCTTGTTGATTCAGCATGAACTCGATCTCCATGGGCAGCATATAGATATGCTGTCGCACCTCATCCGACAGTCCTTCTATGCCGAACAGACGGGCATTGTCTTTCTCGGTGGTGATCACCATCTTGGGTTCGGGCATGGCCGCGAAGGTCTCGTTGATCAGCTGGATATCCTTCTTCTTGAAGGCATGGTGATCAGGGAAGGTGAGGGGTGTGATATTCGTGCTGTAGGGCTCCAGATCGATGATCATCTGCTTGGGCGAGGCAATGCCTGTAAGCAGCAGGATGTTCATATCCGGTGTGATATCGCTCAGGAGACGGTCTTCGCCATAATAGAGCGGTTTGAGCTTGTTGTATTTAATCGTGGTGAAGAAGAGCTTCTGGTAGGGATACAGACTCATCGCCCTGGTGAGCACACGGAACTCCATGGGCTTGAGGTTGCGCGGACACTTGGTGATGATCACGATGTCGGCCCGGTTCTTGCCCTGCTTCGGCTCACGCAGCATACCAGCCGGTAAGAGCTTGTCGTAGATGATCAGACGGTGGTAGTCAACCAACAGGATATTGATGCCCGGCTTGACGTAGCGATGCTGGAAGGCATCATCAAGCAGGATCACATCCGTGTCCTTCGTTTCCTCATCTCCCGTAAGACGCTCGATACCATGACAGCGCTTGCGGTCGACAGCCACATAGATATCAGGGAACTTCTTCTTCATCTGATAAGGTTCATCACCAATCATACGCGAGGTGGCGTCCTTGTCGGCCAGCACATAGCCATGACTCTTCCGCTTATACCCCCTGCTGAGCACAGCCACCTTGGTCTTGTCTTGCAACAGGCGCACAAGGTGCTCCACGTGCGGTGTCTTTCCCGAGCCGCCCACTGTGATGTTCCCCACCGAGATGACGGGGATCTTGAATGAACGACTTTTCAGTACGCCCATCTCAAACAGTTGGTTGCGGAACCGTACACCGAGACCGTAGAGCCAGCTGACAGGCAGCAGCCATTCGCGTATCTTGATGAAATCACCTTCCATGATTACTTGATATTCATATAGAACGGTATTCTTGCCTGGATGGCATTCTGTTTGTTGATGTTCTTGATCAGCATGAACGGCTCGTAGTACTCACCCAAGGTGGCACGCATCTGCGCGTTGAGGTAGTTATCGCCAGCATTCGACATGCTGTTCATAATCTCGTCGAAGAGGTCGGGTTTGCCGGGATAGGAAGAGGTGTGGTATTCAGACACCTTAGCCAACTCGGCTGCTTTCTTCACTGCATCGTCGAGGTTACCGAGCTGATCGACGAGCTTGATGCCGAGGGCATCCTTGCCCAGCCATACATGACCCTGTGCAATCTCCTCGATGGCATCAACCGACTGCTTTCTACCATCGGCCACACGCTGACGGAACAGCTTATAGCCACGGTCGATATAGCTGTTGAGATAACTCATCTCCTCCTCGTTGAACGGACGAGACATGGTGCCGAAGCCCGCATTCTTGTTGGTCTTCACCTCGTCGAACTTAACACCCAGCTTCTGCGTGAGCAGTCCGCTGAAATCCGGGAACAGGCCGAAGATACCGATGCTACCCGTGATGGTGGTGGGCTCGGCCACGATCCAGTTGGCCGGACAGCTGATATAGTAACCGCCAGAGGCAGCCATGCCGCCCATGGATACCACGACGGGCTTCTTGGCCTTGAGGTTCATCATCGCATGCCAGATCTGCTCAGAGGCGTAGGCAGAACCACCGCCACTGTTCACACGCAGTACCACAGCCTTCACCTTGTCGTCCTTGGCGAGCTTCTCCAGATCCTTGCTCACATCCTTACCCACGATCAGGTGCTCGGTGGTGGTCAGGGAACCAGTGGATGCATCGTCCACGATGTTACCATAGGCATAGTAAACGGCAATCTCATCGCCCTTACGACTCTCTTTCACGTTCTGCATCTGCTCGATGTTGATCTGACTGATGTCCTTGTCGTCGTCAATGCCCAGCAGCTTCTTCACTTCACCTTTCACTTCCTCGCCGTACATGAGCTTGTCAACGAGCTTGTTCTTGATAAGGTCCTGTGGGTCAGCCAGCATCACTACACCGTCGGCCAGGGCGTTCAGTGTCTCCTTGCTGATCTTACGACTGGCAGACACATCGTTCAGCATGTTATCCCAGATACCAGTCAGGTAGGCCGTAATCTGCTCGCGGTTGGGGTCGCTCATGTGGTCGGAGATGTAGGTCTCGGGGGCACTCTTGTAAGCACCGACCTTGGCCAGCTGCATTTTCACACCGAACTTCTCCAGCATATCCTTCAGGTAGTAGGGCTGGGAGATCAGACCGTGCCAATCTACCATTCCCTGCGGGTTCAGCCAAACCTTATCAGCCACGCTGGCCAGGTAGTAGGAGCTCTGTGAATACTGATCAGCATAGGCCACGATCCACTTGCCACTCTTCTTGAAATCCACGAGCGCGTCGCGCAGTTCCTGTTGGGAGGCGGGGATGCCACTGAACATTCCGCCTTCGATATATATACCTTTGATATGGTCATTCTCCTTGGCTTTCTTGATGGCATTCAGCGTCTCGTCCAGACCGATGGTCTCGCCGACCACGCCTGCAAACTGACTCATGATGTCATCGCTGGCACGCTCCTCGAGCGAACCATCCATCTTCAATACCAACACACTGTTGTCTTTCACCTTGGTGGTGGCATCAGAGGAAGCAACCATGCCTACAATACTCATCATGCCGAAGAAACCAATCAACAGCAGAAAAACAATGATGCCCACCACTGTGGCAAGCACGTTCAAAAAGAATTTTTTCATAAACAATCCTTAAACAAGTTGTTAAACATTTCGCGAAATCATTCGCAAAGATATATAAAAAAGTTGAGAACAGGCGTTTAGGAGCAGATATTTTGCAAAAAAAAGTCTATTTGACGCCTTCTTTCACTATTTTTTCGTATTTTTGCCGTATGATGAAACAGGCAATAGTGTTGGGAGCCTCTTCGGGAATGGGGCAAAAAGTGAGTCGAAAGTTGCTCGATGAAGGGTGGCGAGTAGGGGTCGCTGCAAGAAGAATCGATGTGTTGAACGAACTGGCGGAAGCCTTTCCCGGCAGGGTGGAGGTGATGCAGATTGACGTGATGACTGATGAGGCACCCCAGCGACTGCTGGAGCTGATCGATAGGATGGGCGGCATTGACTTGTACTTCCACGCTTCAGGCATCGGGAAGCAGAACATGCAGCTGGATGAGGAGATTGAACGGCAGACGGTGATGACCAATGCGTTGGGATTCACACGGATGGTGGATACCGTGTTTGCATATATGAGTGAGCATGGGGGCGGTCATATAGCAGTAATCTCTTCGATTGCAGGTACCAAAGGACTCGGTGCTGCCCCGTCGTACAGTGCTACCAAGGCTTATCAGAACACCTATATCCAGGCCTTGGAGCAGCAAGCTCACATGCGGAAACTGCCCATCCGCTTTACGGATATTCGTCCTGGCTTCGTGGATACACCGCTGTTGGGTGACGGGAAGAAATACCCGTTGCTGATGGATGTGGATAAGGTGGTGAAGGAAATCCTGCAGGCTGTCAATAAGCAGAAACATGTACGCATTATCGACTGGCGTTACCGTTTGCTGGTACCGCTCTGGCGAATGATTCCCAATGGGTTGTGGCGACGACTGAAAATCAGTAATTGAGGAGGGTTAGATGCGCATGGTGAGCGAGATGCGGTTCCTTCTCCTATCAATCTCCACCACCTTGACTTGCACATGCTGATGCAGGTGAACAATCTCGTTAGGATCTTTTACGAACTTATTGGCTAACTGAGAGATATGTACCAGTCCGTCTTGATGTACACCGATATCCACGAAGGCACCGAAGTTGGTGATATTCGTTACGATACCAGGTAAGATCATCCCTTCTACCAAGTCATCTACCTCTTTCACATTCGGGTCGAACTCGAAGACCTCCACTTGCTCTCGTGGATCGCGTCCGGGCTTTTCCAACTCCTGCATGATATCCGTCAGGGTGGGAATGCCCACCTCATCCGTTACATACTTATTAATATTGATAGACTCCCTTCTGTCTTTCTCCTCGATGAGCTGTCTGACGGTGCAATGCTGATCCTTCGCCATCTGCTCCACCAGATGGTAGCGCTCGGGATGTACAGCAGAATTATCGAGCGGATTGGTTGCACCAGGGATGCGGAGGAAGCCCGCACACTGCTCGAAGGCGGAAGGACCTAACCGCGGTACTTTCTTGAGCTGGGCCCGGGATGAGAAAGGACCGTTCTCGCTGCGGTAGGTAACGATGTTCTTGGCTAACGTTGGACCTAATCCGCTGACGTAGGTAAGGAGGTGGTGACTGGCGGTGTTGAGGTTCACACCCACAAGGTTGACGCAGCTCTCAACGGTCTGGTCAAGACTCCTCTTCAGCTTTCCTTGGTCAACATCATGCTGATACTGTCCTACACCAATGCTCTTCGGGTCGATCTTCACCAGCTCAGCCAACGGATCCATCAACCTACGACCGATACTGACGGCTCCGCGCACCGTGACGTCCTCATCAGGGAACTCCTCGCGGGCGGTCTTGGAAGCGGAATAGACAGAGGCACCATCCTCGCTGACCACGAATACTTGTGGCGTGGGGAGTGAGGAGTGTGTAGTGGGGAGTGAGGAGATGACATCTTGCATGAACTCTTTGGTTTCCCTGCTGGCTGTTCCGTTACCAATGGCAACGGCCTCGATATCATAGTCCTTGAGCATCTGCATGACATGCATGGTGGCCTGCATACGATGGTTCACAGGCGGGTGGGGGAAGATGGCCTCATGGTGCAGCAGGTTACCCTGTGCGTCAAGGCACACCACCTTACAACCGGTACGGAAGCCGGGATCCACGCCCATCACCCTTTTCTGTCCTAACGGCGCATCCATCAGCAACTGACGGAGGTTTGATGTGAACACCTGAATGGCCTCATCATCCGCCTGCTCCTTACTCAGGGCAGCAAACTCCGTCTCGATGCTCGGCTCTAATAATCGTCTGTAGCCATCCTCCACGGCTTCAGCCACCAACGACTGGCACTTACCGTATCCTTTCACGTAGTTTCTCTGCAGACGGGAGATGCATTGCTCATCATCCGTCTGGATATTCACACGCAGGATGCCCTCACTCTCTCCGCGGCGCATGGCCAGCAGACGGTGGGAGGAGCAGCGCTTGAGCGGTTCGCTCCAGTCGAAATAGTCGGAATATTTAGCGGCTTCCTCCGTGTCTTTCTTCGCCTTCACCACCTTACTGGAGATGGTGGAGAAACGACGGAAGGCTTGTCTGACGATATTGCGGTTGCGTTCATCCTCACTCACCATCTCGGCAATGATGTCCTGCGCTCCCTTCAAGGCTGCGTCCACATCAGGCACATCCCCTTTCACGAACCGTTGTGCCGCCTGCTTGGGATTGGGCTCGCGCTGCATGAGCAGAAGAGTGGCCAGCGGCTCCAGTCCTTGTTCCTTCGCCACGGAAGCACGCGTCCTGCGTTTCGGACGGAAGGGCAGGTAGATATCCTCCAGTTCCGTACTATCCCAGCAGTCATCTATGCGTTTCCGCAACTCATCGGTCATCTTCTCCTGTTCGGTGATGGTCTTGATGATGGTCTCCTTCCGCTTGACCAGTTCCTTCAGTTTTTCGTTCATGTCGGCAATGCGGGTGATCTGAACCTCATCGAGTCCGCCTGTCCGTTCCTTTCTGTAACGTGAGATGAAGGGGATGGTGCAGCCCTCATCCAGCAGGGCCAACGTGTTGTCAACACCCTTTTCAGGGAGTCCTAATACTTGCGCTATTCTTTTGGTAAATGGATTCATGTTGTAGAATGATTTTGCTACAAAGGTAGGTGTTTTTCGTCAAACGACCAAACGTAATGATATAAAAGTAGAGGGAGAGTCGTCGTTCGACGGCTCCCCCTCCTTCATTACGCTTTCCCTAAAAACTGAGTCTTGTATTATTTTGCGAAGGCTCCCTTGGCGCCCGACTTCATCTTGCTATTACCTGCGCCACGTGTTAGCGGCTTAGCATAGTAATCGTAGTAGTAGTCGTAGTCGTACCAGTAAGGATCCCAGTCGAAGCTGTTGATGGCATGCAGGCGGAAGGAGATGTCTGATGCCGTTCCGTCATCGAAGTATCCCTCGAAGTAGTTGCTGCTCAGCGTGTAGTCGTAGATGTAAACGGGCTCATAATAGGTATCCGCATAACGGAGTGTGATGACACCATCATATACATTCCAGTCGAACTCGCTGTAGTAGTAGCTTCCGTAGGGGTCGTCGAGATCGTAGTCCACCTCATAACCAGTACCCGATGTGAAGCCGTCGCTGTTGAACTGCATCACGGTGCGGTAGTGGTTTCCGGTGAGACCCCAACGATCGTGGTAGTACTGCCGGATCGTTCCCTGCCATGTCTTTCCGTAGAAAGTACCGCCGCTCAGGTTATCGGCGATATACTCATCCTCGCAAGAGGTGAAAGTAAATGCCATCGCTGCGATGAGCATCAGGGTGATGATTGAAGTAAACTTTTTCATAATCGTATGGTTTTAAATGGTTGCTAATATTTTTCTTTTCTCGCTGCAAAGATACGACAAGAATCTATGGCTTGAAAAGGAATATCCATAAAACGGGATGGGAAAAACCCTAAACTTGCGGGGGGATTTCCCTTACTTTGTGGAATGAGGAATGTGGAATGTGGAATGAAGAGTGAGATAAAGTGGTGTGTTTTTACCTCATCTGTTTGCAGGAATCATGGAAAATGATTACTTTTGCACGATTTATTAAATAGGATAGATGATATCTGTTGAAGGTCTGACCGTTGAATTCAGTGTGGTGCCGCTCTTCAGTGGTGCTAGTTTCGTCGTGAACGACCGCGACCGCATTGCCCTGGTGGGTAAGAACGGGGCGGGCAAATCGACGTTGCTGAAGATCCTGTGCGGCAAGCAGAAACCTACAGCAGGAGTCGTCTCCATACCCAACGAGACGACCATCGGTTATCTGCCGCAGGTGATGATCCTGCAGGATGATACCACGGTGAGGGAAGAGGCGCGGAAGGCCTTTGCCGGGATGATCCGACTGAAGGAGCGTCTCGATAAGATGAACAATGAGCTGGCTGAGCGCACCGACTACGAGAGTAATGAGTATATGTCGTTGGTGGAGCGCTACACCGAGGAGCATGAGCGTTACATGATGATGGGGGCGGAGAACTACGAGGCGGAGATTGAGCGTACGCTGATGGGACTCGGCTTTACACGTGCTGATCTGGAGCGACCTACTAATGAGTTCTCGGGTGGCTGGCGTATGCGTATCGAACTGGCGAAGATCTTGTTGCAGAAGCCTGATGTGCTCTTGCTCGACGAGCCCACGAACCATCTTGACATTGAGAGTATCCAGTGGCTGGAGCAGTTTCTGATACAGTCGGCCAAGGCTGTTGTACTGGTCAGTCACGACCGTGCCTTTATCAATAATGTGACGAACCGCACGCTGGAGATTTCCTGCGGGAAGATCATCGACTATCAGGTGAAGTACGATGAATACGTAGAGCTTAGAAAGGAGCGCCGCGAACAGCAGATCCGTGCCTATGAGAACCAGCAGAAGGAGATAGCCGACATGCGGGCGTTCATCGATCGTTTCCGTTATCAGGCCACGAAGGCGGTGCAGGTGCAGCAGAAGATCAAGCAACTGGAGAAGATCGTGCCCATTGAGATTGATGAGGTGGACCGCAGTGCTATGCGACTGAAATTCCCGCCGTGTCTGCGCAGTGGCGACTACCCCGTTATCTGTGAGGAGGTGGAGAAGAAATACGGTGATCATCTGGTGTTCAGTGATGTCACCTTCACCATCAAACGTGGGGAGAAGGTGGCGTTCGTGGGTAAGAACGGTGAGGGTAAGTCAACACTGGTGAAATGCATCATGGGCGAGATTCCCTTCACGGGAAACCTGAAGATAGGACATAACATACAGATCGGCTATTTCGCCCAGAACCAGGCACAACTGTTGGATGAGTCGTTGACGGTTTTTGATACAATCGATCGTGTAGCGAAAGGGGATATACGACTGAGGATCAATGATATACTCGGCGCCTTTATGTTCGGTGGCGAGAATGCTGATAAGAAGGTGAAGGTGTTGAGCGGTGGCGAAAGGAGTCGTCTGGCCATGATCAGACTGCTGCTGGAACCAGTGAATCTGCTTATCCTCGATGAGCCCACAAACCATCTCGACATGCAGTCGAAGGATGTCTTGAAGGAAGCCATCAAGGCTTTCGACGGAACAGTTATCGTGGTGAGTCACGACCGAGAGTTCCTTGACGGACTGGTAACGAAGGTGTATGAGTTCGGTGGCGGGAAGGTCTGGGAACACCTTGGCGGTATCTACGACTGGCTGAAAGCCCCCCTCCATCTCCCCCCCGTAGGGGGAGTGTCAGAAAGTTCCATGACTATCGACGAAAGGCTAAGCATGAGCAGTTCTCAAGCGCAGAAACAAACTGTTAAGGCCTCCCCTACGGGGGGAGGTTCGGAAGGGGCCATTGCTTATTTGGAACGTAAGGAGCAACAGAAGAAAGTGAAACGCGTGGAGAAGAGTATCAAAGAGGTGGAGACGAAGATCCAGCAGTTGGAAGCGCGTATCAAGGAACTGGATGAAATCCTCTGCACCCCTGAGGGAGCGTCAGATATGACTGTCGTTACGGAATATACCAGTATCAGGAAACTCATCGACCAGCATACGGAACGCTGGGAGCATCTGTATGAGGAACTGGAACAGCTTCAGATAAACGAATAATATATAAACCAAATAAATGATTAGAACAATGAAAATCAGAACATTCATGAGTATGATGCTTATTGCTTCCGCCACTGTTGGCGTTGAGGCACAGCAACTGAAGTCGGGCATCGACATCACCAATCTCAACCAGACGGTGAAGCCGGGAGAGGACTTCTATCAGTATGCTTGCGGTGGCTGGATGAAGAAGAATCCGCTGCCTGCAGCTTATTCACGTTTCGGCAGTTTCGACCAGCTGCAGGAGGATAACAACAAACGGATCAACAGCATCCTGAAGGACCTGTCAAGCGGTAAGAAGAAACTGCAGAAGGGTTCTGTAGAGCAGAAATTAGGTGACTTCTACAAACTGGCCATGGACCAGAAGCGTCGTAACCGCGAGGGTATTGCTCCCGTTCAGCCTATCCTGAAGGAAATGGAGCAGGCTGCTACGAAGGATGACCTGTTTGCTGTTCAGCAGCGACTGCTGCAGTATGGTGACCAGGAGTTCATGCGCTTCGGCTTCGGGGCTGATGAGAAGGACAGTAAGAACAATATCCTAAGTGTTTATCAGGGTGGTATCGCCTTGGGACAGAAGGAGTATTACCTGGATACCGACTCCATCACTACCAGCATCCGTGATGCTTACCGCTCACATATCTACCGCATGTTCCGTCTTTTCGGCTATGATGAGATGACAGCCAAGCAGAAGATGGATCAGGTGATGAGAGTGGAGACCGCCTTGGCAAAGGTCAGCAAGAGTCGTACGGAACTGCGCGACGTAGAGGCAAACTACAACAAGATGACGATGCAGGAGTTCCAGCGCAACTATCCGCACCTGCGCCTTGCACAGCAGATGGAGACCCTCGGTGTGAAGGCAGCTGACTATCGTGAACTGGTGGTTGGTCAGCCTGACTTCCTCGCTGGTGCTGAACAGCTGGTGAAGAACATGACAGCTGGTGAATACCGTGCCTATATGCAGTGGGGCGTGATCCTTGGCGCTTCCAGTTATCTTTCTGAGGAGGTGGCAGCAGCCAACTTCGACTTCTTCGGAAAGACACTTCATGGTCGTCAGGAGGATTATCCTCTCTGGAAACGTGCTACACAGCAGGTGGAGAGTCAGATGGGTGAGGCCCTGGGTAAGATCTACTGCGAGCGTTACTTCCCTGCTACCTCCAAGCAGCGCATGGAGCAGTTGGTGAAGAACCTGCAGATTGCACTGGGTGAGCGTATCAAGGCGCAGACATGGATGAGCGATGAGACCAAGCAGGCTGCTCTCGACAAGCTCAGCACCTTCTATGTGAAGATCGGTTACCCGAACAAGTGGAAGGATCTTAGCGGACTGGATATCGACCCGAAGAAGACATACTTCGAGAACGTGATGGAGTGTAATCGTTTCTGGACTGCCAAGGAGATTGAGGAGAAGGCTGGTAAGCCGGTGGATAACGAGGAGTGGTTCATGACTCCCCAGACCGTGAATGCTTACTATAACCCCACAACCAATGAGATCTGCTTCCCTGCAGGAATCCTGCAGCGCCCGTTCTTTGATCCTGAAGCTGATGATGCCTTTAACTATGGTGCCATCGGTGTGGTGATTGGTCATGAGATGACACACGGCTTCGACGACCAGGGTCGCCATTTTGATAAGGTGGGTAATATGACCGACTGGTGGACTGAGGCTGATGCGAAGGGCTTCGAGGAGCGTACGGGTCGTTATGCCGACTTCTTCTCTAACATCAAGGTGTTGCCCGACCTGAATGCAAATGGTAAGCTCACATTGGGTGAGAACCTCGCCGACCATGGCGGTCTGCAGGTGGCATGGTACGCTTATAAGAACGCCACCAAGAGTGCTGCATTGCCCACCATCGACGGACTCACAGCCGACCAACGTTTCTTCCTTGCTTATGCAGGTGTGTGGGGACAGAATATCACCGAGAAGGAGATCCGTAACCGCACCAAGAGTGATCCGCACTCTTTGGGTGAGTGGCGTGTAAACGGTGCCCTCCCGCATATCGATATGTGGTACGATGCCTTTGGCATCAAGCAGGGTGACAAGATGTTCATCCCGAAGAGCGAACGCTTGGAACTCTGGTAAACCTGTTAATAAAGTAAACGTAATATGCCATTAAGAATACCAGATCTATTACCCGCGATAGATATTCTGAAGCAAGAGAATATCTTCGTGATGGATGATACTAGGGCGCATACGCAGGATATCCGTCCGCTGAAGATCGTGATCCTGAACCTGATGCCGCTGAAGATTACGACAGAGACTGATTTGATCCGTCTGCTCTCGAACACCCCTCTTCAGATGGACATCACGTTCATGAAACTGAAGAGTCATACCCCGAAGAATACCCCCATTGAACACATGATGATGTTCTACAAGGATTTCGACGAGCTTCGCAACAAGAAGTTCGACGGGATGATTATCACAGGAGCACCCGTGGAGCAGTTTGATTTCAAGGAGGTGACCTACTGGGATGAGGTGTCTGGCATCTTTGAATGGGCGAAGACGCATGTAACCAGTACGTTCTATATCTGCTGGGCGGCACAGGCTGGTCTTTTCTATCATTATGGCATACAGAAATATCCGTTGAAGAAAAAGATGTTCGGTATCTTCGAACAGCATATCCTCTATCCGCGCATGCCGATTTTCCGTGGCTTCGATGATGTGTTCTTCATGCCGCATAGTCGTCATACAGAACTGCATCGCGAGGATATCCTAGCTGACGACCGCTTGACTTTACTTGCAGAAGGGAAGGAGAGCGGTGTCAGCATCGTGATGGCTCGCGAAGGTCGTGAGTTCTTCATCACCGGTCATCTGGAATATGCTCCTGACACGCTCGACAATGAGTACCGTCGTGACAAAGATAAGCGCGACGATGTGGAGATGCCGAAGAACTACTACCTTGATGATGAACCGTCAAAGGGACCTGTGGTACGCTGGCGTGCCCATGCCAACCTGCTGTTCTCCAACTGGATCAACTACTACGTTTATCAGACCACTCCGTATAATATCGAGGAGATTGGATAAGATCGAACTACTGGCTCCTGCCAAAAACCTGGAATGTGGTATCGCGGCCATTGATCATGGAGCTGATGCCGTGTATATCGGAGCACAACGCTTCGGTGCCCGAGTTGCGGCAGGTAACTCAGTAGAGGATATTGCACAACTCTGTACCTACGCCCATCAGTATGGCGCAAAGGTGTATGTCACTGTCAACACCATCATCTATGATGAGGAACTGGAAGAAACGCAGCAGTTGATCAGTAATCTGAACGATATTGGCGTTGATGCCATCCTCGTACAGGACATGGCTATTACCCAATTTTCAATTTTCAATTCTAAATTTTCAATTCCCCTTCATGCTTCCACCCAAACCGATAACCGTACCATCGAGAAGGTGCAATGGCTGCGTTCCATTGGTTTCCGCAGGGTGGTACTGGCACGGGAACTGTCGTTGAAAGAGATCGCAGCTATTCATCAGGCGGTTCCCGACGTAGAACTGGAGGTGTTCGTGCATGGTGCCCTGTGCGTGAGTTATTCAGGACAATGCTATGCATCGCAATACTGTTTCGGCAGGAGTGCCAATAGGGGAGCCTGCGCACAGTTCTGTCGGTTGCCCTTCGATTTGGAAGATGCTGACGGGAACGTGATAGAACGTGGTCGTCATCTGCTTTCTTTGAAAGATATGTGTCGCATCGACATGCTGGAAGAGCTGATGGAGGCAGGGGCTGTGTCGTTCAAGATTGAAGGAAGACTGAAGGATATCGACTATGTGAAGAACGTCACGGCAGCCTATAGTCAGCGACTGAATGAAATCATTGCTCGTCATCCTGACAAATACCAACGTGCCTCCTTGGGTTCCTGTACCTATTCGTTCACGCCTAACTTACAGAAGACATTCAATCGGGGTTTCACCGACTATTTCCTGCTCGGACGTAAACCGGATATCTTCTCGCCTGATACTCCCAAAGCCTTAGGTGAGTATGTCGGAAAGGTAAAGGAGATACGCGGTAATTCATTCAATGTGGCAGGAACAGCCTCGTTTGCCAATGGTGATGGCTTGTGCTTCTTCAAAGGGGGAAGAGGCGAGAAGCGTATATTGGAAGGATTCCGTGTGAATAGGGTGGAAGGGAATCGTTTGTTCCCTTATCAGATGCCTTCCGATCTCAAGCCGGGAACGGCATTGTATAGGAACAACGATCAGGAGTTTCAGCGTGTGATGGCTGGTAAGACGGCTGTGCGGAAGATTCCCGTGGAGATGATCTTGCGTGAAACGGATAACGGCTTTGAACTGCAGATGGGTTCTCGTTGTATCAGCATGCCCATGGAGAAACAGATCGCGCAGAAACCGCAGCATGAGAACATCATCCGTCAACTGACAAAACTCGGTAATACCCCCTACGAATGTACTTCCGTACATCTCGAACCCCACGACTTCCCCTTCTTTATCCCATCCAGCGTGCTGACGGAGATGAGAAGAAGTGTAACGAGTGGAGCGTGTGAGGTGGAACGTGGAGAATGGAGAACTGAGAGTGAAAAGTCTAACTATCCACTTTCTCTTGTCAACCCACAACGAAGTTACTTGTACAATATTTCCAACCGTCAGGCCCGCGCATTCTATGAACAGCAAGGACTGAAAGTGATCGCTCCCGCCTTTGAGCTCTCGCCGGTGAAGAATCCGTTGATCATGCAATGTCGGCATTGTCTGAAATACATTCTGGGCTATTGCATGCGCCAAGGGGGAGAGAAGATGCCGTGGAAGGAACCGCTATATCTGAAATTGGATGATGGCAGACGGTTCCGCTTGGAGTTCCAGTGCAGTGCGTGTCAGATGAATGTGTATGGGGAGGATTAGTGGTGAGAAGTGAGAGGTGAGAAGCAAGAAGCAAGAGATATGAGCAAGAAAGGAGATATGATGAAGAGAATGATGCTGGTTGTCGTGGCGTTCATGACTATCACGATACTGTCAGGTTGCCACGAGAAGAAGGGTAGGGGTGACAGTGATATGCTGCGCGCTGAGGAAGTGTTGGATTCCGCTCACTTGGCTCGCCGACAGGATTCTCTTCTCTTTGCCCGTAAGCATCACTATTCTGAGAACTTTAACTTCGTGGTGAAGGTTGATACCCTTTACCTGATGCGCTCGCAGCCAGAGGAAGCAGTGAGTCAGATGCCCATCGACACCTTCCCAGTAACTCGTCATGACCATTTGGTGGTGGCGGATATCCGCATCCTGCCGAACGATAGTATAGACTCTGTGTGGGTGCAGGTGGCACGCGACCAGCTGACGTTCGGTTGGGCACATGAGTCGGAGCTGCTACCGAAGGTGGTGCCTGATGATCCTATCTCGCAGTTTATCTCCACGTTCTCTGATACCCATTTGCTGATCTTCCTGTTTGTGATCTGCATCATCGCCGTGGCTTATCTGCTGTATATCATTCGAAGGAAGAACGCGAAGATCGTGCACTTCAACGATATCGACAGTATCTACCCCACACTGCTGGCACTCACTGTGGCGATATCAGCCACCTTGTATTCCAGTATTCAGCTGTTCGCACCGGATGTGTGGCAGCAGTTCTATTTCCATCCTACCTTGAACCCCTTTGGTGTTCCCCCGATCCTCACGGTGTTTCTGGTCTGTGTATGGCTGTTGTTGATCTTAGGGTTAGCCTGTGTGGATGTGGTCCGCCAACATCTGCCTTTCAATGATGCGATGCTGTATCTTTGCGGATTGGGTGGAGTATGTGCCATCAACTACATCATCTTCAGTCTTACCACCTTATATTATATAGGATACATAGTCCTGGTGGTGTATGTCTATTTAGCCCTCCGTCATTATTACCGCAGCTCGCATTGTCGGTATATTTGCGGTCAATGCGGTACACCCATGCGTCAGAAGGGTCGTTGTCCTAACTGTGGGTCGGTGAACGAATGACAAATCCTCATAAATAAGGATTGCAGGAACGGGTGTTTTTCTCTACCTTTGCACCCGTAATTTTGCAATTGTACATGATGAAGAAAAGATTGATCGGATTATTGACGATGGTATGGGGTGTGCAGATGATGGTCTGTGCCCTTCCTCTCCATGAGAATACGATAACAGTAAATAACAACGAGCGTTCGCTGGCAGATACTTCAAGGGTATATGACTTGGATGAAGTGGTGGTGATCTCACAGCCAAAGGAGAGTGTGCGGTTGCGCTTCCAGCCGGTGAGCAGTAATGCCTTTGGTGAAACACAACTCCAGCAGCTGAACGTACACGATTTGAGTCAGCTGTCACAATTCGTCCCCTCGTTCGTGATGCCTTCCTATGGCTCTCGTCTCACCTCATCCATGTATGTACGTGGCATAGGCTCTCGCATCAACAATCCTGCCGTGGGCGTGTATTACGATAATATCCCATTGATGTCGAAGTCGGCATTCAACAACCATTTCTATATGCTCGACCGTGTGGATATCCTTCGCGGTCCGCAGGGAACGCTTTATGGTCAGAACACCGAGGGCGGTCTGGTACGTATCTACTCCAAGAACCCGATGAACTATCAGGGAACAGATATCAACTTGGGCATTGGTACGGGTCTGTACAGTAATGTGGAGGTAGCCCATCATCATCGTCCCAGTGAGCAACTTGCATTCACGGTGGCTGGCTTCTATAGCGGTCTGAATGGTTTCATCAACAACCATAACTTCGACCAGAAGAATGATCTCACGAATGAGGCGGGTGGTAAGCTTCGTCTGATCTTCGCACCTACTAAGAAACTCACTTTCGACTGGACCGCTGATTATCAGTATGTGAACCAGAATGGTTTCGGTTATGGAGAGTTCCAGCCTATACATGAGAGTTCAGCAGCCCCCAAATACCTTCCTGTGCAGGATCCTGCCACGACCATCATGAACGGTTATAAGCGCAATATGTTGAATACAGGTCTTTCCATTGGTTATGACATGGGCAACCTGCTTTTCACCTCCACCACCAGTTATCAGTATCTGAATGACATGATGCTGATGGACCAGGACTACATGGCTCCAGATTATCTGCGACTGGAACAATACCAGAAGATGAACGCACTTACGCAGGAGTTCGTGTTGCGCTCTCATGCTTATACCCGTTGGCAGCATACCTCAGGACTCTACGGTTCTTACCAGTGGTTGCGCACCGATGCTCCCGTCTATTTCGGCGACGCTATTACAGGTCCTATTGGGGCTGCCATTACCAATGCGATGAAGGGAGCCATGCAAGGATCTATGTATCCCCGCATGTACCAGCAGATGTTGGAGCAGATGCTCGCTCAGGGTATGCCCCAGGCTGCGGCAGAGAAACAGGCAGCTGCGGCGGCTCAGAAGGCTGTGGACGCTGCATTGGGAGGTGTGTCGATGAGTGCCGAGATGGCTGTTCCTGAAACATTCAAGACTCCTTCGATGACCTTTGCTGCCTATCATGAGTCAAATATCCTGCTGACCAACAAATTGAAACTCACGCTTGGTTTGCGGTTGAATGTAGATAAGATGAAGATTGAGTACGACGCATTGGCTTATATGAACATGACGGGTGGAACAGCCGAGCGTCAGGCCACCTACCATCTTACTTCTCACGTTGTTGATAGTCGACAGAAGACCTATACCCAGTTGCTGCCGAAGTTCGGTCTCACTTATGATTTAGATGGGTTCCTAGGCAATGTATATGCGCTGGTATCAAAGGGCTATCGTGCTGGCGGCTATAATATCCAGATGTTCAGTGACATTCTGCAGACCGACCTCAATGCACATCAGCAGGACGCCATGCGTGGTGACTATGATGTGGAGCATACAGCACAGGATTACAATGCCATCGAGGAGACGATTGCCTATAAGCCGGAAGAATCATGGAACTACGAGATAGGCACCCACCTGAACCTCTTCGAAGGAAAGGTACATGCCGACCTCGCCCTCTTCTACATGCAGATCCGCAATCAGCAACTGTCTATCATGGAGCCGAACAGCAACTATGGTCGTATTATGGTGAACGCGGGTAAGAGTCATTCGTGTGGTTTGGAGGCTTCCCTGCGTGGCAAGGCCATCAACAACGCCCTCGACTGGGCTGTGACCTATGCCTTTACCAATGCGAAGTTCGATGAATACAAGGATATACCGCAACAGAATCTCACTTCTTCGTATGTGTTAAGAACTCAGGATTTCAAGGACAATTATGTTCCTTTCGTACCTCAGCATACATTTAGTGCGATGGCCGACTACCGTATCGGTAAGTTCATCTTGGGTGCGAACATGACAGGGCAAGGGAAGATCTGGTGGGATGAGGCTAATACCTATTACCAGAAACTGTATGCTTTGCTTGGCGCTCATGCAGATTACGACTTCGGACCTGTCATCGTTTCTCTATGGGGCCGAAATCTCACGGATACAAAATACAACACCTTTGCAGTTCAAAGCAGTGCTGCAGGTGGAACACACTATTTTGCCCAACGGGCAAACCCGTTACAGGTAGGGATTGATTTTAGGATTCATTTTTAACAAGAAAAGGCGGGATTTCCCGCCTTTTCCTATTGAATACCTTTTCTTATTAGAATACGTGGAGTCCTAAGAACACCATCAGACCGTTCATCAGGATCCAGAAGATGGCGAACGGCATGGTCTTACGCATGATATCACCATCCTGTCCTTCCATGTCGCAGGCGGCTGTAGCAATGGCGATACTCTGTGGTGAGAGCAGCTTACCACCCTCAGAACCGGCACAGTTGGCGGCAGCAAGCCAGTTGGTCTCGTTACCACTCACACCGAAGAAGGTGCTCTGGTTCACTAAGCCCAGATCGCTGGCAGCTGTAGCCTGCAGCTTACCGAAGAGGATGTTCGCATTGGTGGCACTACCCGTAACGAAGGTACCGATTGAACCGATGAGCGGAGCGAAGAACGGGAAGAAGGTGCCGGTAAGGGCAACGAGGCCCTTGGCAATATCATTCGTCATACCCGTATTGTTCATCAGCATGGCCATGGCTACCAAGCAGCAGATGGTAACGGCCGTCTTCTGCAAGTTCAGGGTTGTCTTGGCCAGCAGCTTCATCAGTCTGCCGAAGCTCATACCCTGAATCAAACCACCGATAACGGCACCGAGGAAGATCATCAGACCTGCATTGGAGAGCCATCCGAACTTGAAGGTGTTACTAGTGACAGGTAATGCGAACTGGGTAACCAACGTACTGTTCAGTGCGGCATTGATGGCAGGAACGATCTTACTGCTGATAAGGATGAAGAAGATAATCAGACCATATACACTCCAGGCCTTGAGGGTCTTAGTAAGACCGAACTTCTTCTTCTCCACTATTACCTCATCTGCTGGATTCTCATCACGGATAAACAGTTTGTTGTAAATCAGCATAGCGATGATGGCAGCCACAGAACCCAAGATAGCAGGTGTCTCAGGACCGATGAAGTGGGCGCAGCAGAACTGCACGATGATGGAGAACGTACCCACAAACAGTGCCAATGTGATGTTCTTCATGATCTTCTTGCGGTCGGTCATCATCAGGATTAGGAACGGTGTGATGTAGAACATCAGCGCCAGCTGGATGATGATGAAGGTAGCAACTTCACAGAGCATCTCAGGAGAAGCAACACCCTCGGCAGCCACCTGGTTGGCCAGTGTCGTGGCAGGAAGTCCTACGGCACCAAATCCTACAGCCACCGTGTTGGCAATCAAACAGATCACAGCTGAAAACATCGGCTTGAAACCGAGTCCGATAAGGATGGCAGCGGGGATAGCCACAGCGGTACCGAATCCGGCCATACCCTCGAGAACGCCACCCAGACCCCAAGTAAGGAGCAGTACGAGAAGACCCTTGTCGGAGGTCATCTGGATAAACTGCGTCTTGATGGTCTCAATCTCCTTGGTTTCGCAAAGGATATTGTAACTGAAGATGGCACAGATAATGATCAGGATGATCGGGAAACAGGCCTTGAGCAATCCTTCAACGATCGACCAAAGCGAAAGACCGAAAATGGATGCATCGGCGAATTTCTCTGGGATGATGCCCATGGCTGGCGCTGCAAACAAAGCCAGGAGAATAGTAACGATAAGTGTCACGATTGCACTCTTGTAACCTGACACCTTAAAACCCATCATCAATACGATGAGTAATACAATTGGGATTACTGATACTAATGCTGACATAAAAAGTGATTTTTAGTTATGATTATTATTATATAAGTTTCCTAGGTGTATAAAACAGCACAAATATACGATTTTCTTTTGATAGTAATGTAAAAAAACATGTAAAAAATTCATAAAAGGTAAAATTTGTACCAATTCTCTTACTTTTTGTTTAACTTTGCTTTCCAATAATGAATCATTTAACTCAACTTGACAATGAAACGTTTTTTTCTTTCAATGATTTGTCTGATGACCCTGTCGGTGACATGGGCTCAGAAGAGTGTGACAGTTAGTACAGCCGGAACGCTGGGAAGCCAGATTTCTGCTGCAGAGCGTGCTACGATTACCAGTCTTAAGGTTTCTGGTCCGCTGAATGGTAATGATATCCTCGTTCTTCGTGAGATGGGTAAGGCCCGTCTGGCAGAGCTCGATCTCTCAGATGCTACCATCGTGAAGGGTGGCGCCAGCTATTATCCATTGGAGGAGGATAAGAGTGCCTATACGGAAGATAACCGCTTGTCAACCCTGTTCTTCTACGGCTGCGGTGCCTTCCGTAGCATTACGATTCCCAATAGTGTCCAGTCTATTTCGAACGATGCGTTCTCATCTTGTCCGAACCTAGAAGAGATCAAAGTCAAGAACAGTCCGTTCTTTGTATCGGTTGACGGTATCCTGTTCAACTCCGACAAGGAGCGCTTGGTGCGTTGTCCGCAGGCCAAGAAGCTGGATTCATACGAGGTGCCGCGTGGCGTCATCGAGATTTATCCGAGTGCCTTCCGCGGTGTTTCAACGTTGAAGAGCGTGACGTTGCCCGCCAGCATCTGGAGCGTCAGCGACTTCACCTTCTATGGCTGTCCGCTGCAGACCATCCGTTGTAACATGACACGTGCCAGTATTGGCATGGCCTTTGAAGAGGGCGTGCTCAATAGTGCCCGCGTGATTGTTCCCCGTGGCTCTGCTGAGGATTTCAAATCGGTTGAGGGCTGGAATAAGTTCAAGACGATTGTGGAGGAGTAATTTCTACTCTTCAGTCCAGAAGAATTAAATCGCTCATCACGTCGTCGCTGACAAATAGTCCCTGACGGGTGAGGTGAAGGTGATTGTCCGTTATCTCAAGCAGATGACGGACAATGTTTTTCTGTGCGTTCTGCAAAAGGTAGTCGCGGAAGGAAGGGGGTAGGGTGGTCAGGTTGATGCCTTCGCGAGTGCGAAGAGCAGTAGTGATCAGATCATTGTAACGTGTCGTGCCATCAAGGGTTTCCGTATCTTCGATGGGAAGGATCCCTTGACGGATGCGTTCGATGTATGTTTGTAGATTGGCGATGTTCCAATGACGGGTTTCTATGTCGTAGCTGTGGGCAGCGGCACCCAAACCGATATAGGGTGTGCCGTTCCAATAGCTGCTGTTATGACGGGAACGGAATCCTTTCTTGGCGAAGTTCGAGATCTCATAATGCTCAAAACCGGCAGTCTCTAACCGGTCGATAAGTGTCTCGTACATCTCTCGTTCCATATCCTCTTTACTATTCTCGAACTCCCGTACCCCCGTACTCCCGTACCTCCGATAAAGCTCCGTTCCTTCCTCAATCATCAAGGAATAGGCTGACAGATGTTCCACATTCAGTGCAAGGGCTTCGCAGATATCTTCTTCCCAATCCTGCAGTGTCTCTCCAGGGAACCCAAACATCAGGTCGATACTGATATTCTGGATGCCGTTCCTTCGTAATAACTCCACTGCCTCCTTGACCTGACTGCTGGTGTGACGACGGTGAAGGAAGCGCAAACGCTCATCAGAGAATGTCTGGGCACCCATGCTCACCCTGTTAATAGGCAGTTCGCCAATCACTTTCGCATAGTCGGGCGTGACATCATCGGGGTTGCACTCCATGGTGATCTCCGCATCTGTCGCCACCTCATATACCTTATATATATTATGAAAGAGACGACGAAGGAGGGCAGGTGACAGTTGTGAAGGTGTACCGCCACCGAGGTAGATCGTGTGGAGTGTGGAGTGTGGAATGTGGAGTGTGAAGTTTTTCTCAGTTCCATTTCCTTGCAGAGAGAATCAACATATTCTTCCATCCGCTCATGTTGAGTAGTTGAGTAGAAAGCGCAGTAGATGCACCGGCTTTTACAAAAAGGAATATGGATATAGAGACCTGCCATTTCGTATGATTTGGCCACAAAATTACTAATAAGTTTAAAAAAATCACACCTTTTCATATTTTTCTTTTGCCGTTTTCATAAAAATGCGTAACTTAGCACCCCTATTAACGTGTCTAATATCAACTAAAAACCTGATAGATATGAAAGTATATCAAACGAACGAAATCAAGAACATTGCCTTGCTTGGCAGTGCGGGTAGCGGCAAGACCACACTTGCCGAGAGTTTACTTTATGGAGCTGGAATCATCAAGCGCCGTGGCTCAGTTGAGCAGAAGAACACTGTAAGTGACTACTTCCCTGTGGAACAGGAGTATGGCTACAGCGTGTTCTCCACCGTCTTCCATGTGGAGTGGAACGGAAAGAAGCTCAACATCATCGACTGTCCAGGATCTGACGACTTCGTAGGTGGTGCCATCACCGCCTTGAACGTAACAGATCAGGCCGTCATCCTTGTGAACGGTCAGTACGGTCCTGAGGTCGGCACAATGAATGCATTCCGCAACACTGAGAAGCTGAAGAAGCCCGTCATCTTCCTGGTTAACCAACTTGACCGCGACAACTGCGACTTCGATTCCATCCTGAATCAGCTGAGAGAAGTGTACGGTCCGAATTGCGTGCCCGTACAGTATCCTATCGCCACCGGTGCTGGCTTTAATGCCGTGATCGATGTGCTGCTGATGAAGAAGTATTCATGGAAGCCCGAAGGTGGAGCGCCCATCATTGAGGACATTCCCGCAGAGGAGCTTGAGAAGGCCAAGGAGATGAAAGCTGCCCTCGTAGAGGCTGCCGCCGCCGGTGATGATACGCTGATGGAGAAGTTCTTCGAGACCGAAGATCTTTCGGAAGATGAGATGCGCGAAGGTATTCGCAAGGGTCTTGTAACCCGTTCCATCTTCCCCGTATTCTGCGTATGCGCTGGTCGTGACATGGGTGTCCGTCGTCTGATGGAGTTCCTGGGTAATGTGGTTCCCTTTGTGAGCGACATGCCTGTGGTACAGAACACAGCAGGAAAGGATGTTCCCGCCGAGGTGAATGCACCCGCATCCCTGTATTTCTTCAAGACTGGTGTGGAGCCCCACATCGGTGAGGTGTCTTACTTCAAGGTAATGAGCGGATCCGTGAAGAGCGGTGACGACCTGACCAATGCCGACCGTGGCTCTAAGGAGCGTATCGGTACATTGTATGCTTGTGCAGGTGCCAACCGTGTTCAGGTAGATCAGCTCAATGCTGGTGATATCGGCTGTACCGTGAAGCTGAAGGACGTGAAGACAGGTAACACGCTCAACGGGAAAGACTGCGACAACAAGTTCGATTTCATCAAGTATCCGAACTCTAAGTTCTCTCGTGCCATCAAGGCAGTGAATGAGGCAGAGACGGAGAAGATGATGGCTGCCCTGGCCAAGATGCGCCAGGAGGATCCCACATGGGTGGTAGAGCAGTCAAAGGAATTGCGCCAGATTATCGTTCACGGACAGGGTGAGTTCCACCTGCGTACACTGAAGTGGCGTATGGAGAACAACGAGAAAATCATGATTGAGTTCCAGGAGCCGAAGATTCCGTATCGTGAGACCATCACGAAGATGGCACGTGCCGACTACCGTCACAAGAAGCAGTCGGGTGGTGCAGGACAGTTCGGTGAGGTTCACCTGATTCTTGAGCCGTATTCAGAAGGAATGCCTGATCCTACATCATTTAAGATTAATGGACAGGAGTTCAAGATGAATATCAAGGGCAAGGAAGAGGTTGACCTCGAGTGGGGCGGAAAGCTCGTCTTCATCAACTCCGTTGTGGGTGGTGCTATCGACGTGCGTTTCATGCCTGCTATCCTGAAGGGTGTGATGGAGCGTATGGAGCAGGGACCGTTGACTGGTTCGTATGCCCGTGACGTTCGTGTTATCGTTTATGACGGTAAGATGCACCCGGTTGACTCAAACGAGCTCTCGTTTATGCTCGCTGCCCGTAACGCCTTCTCAGCAGCCTTCAAAGAGGCTGGTCCGAAGGTGCTGGAGCCAATCTACGACCTCGAAGTACTCGTGCCCGCTGACTACATGGGTGATGTGATGAGTGACCTCCAGGGTCGCCGCGCCATCATCATGGGTATGGATTCAGAGGCTGGCTATCAGAAACTGTCTGCTAAGATTCCTCTGAAGGAATTGGCTAGCTATTCCATCGCACTCAGCTCGCTGACCGGTGGTCGTGCTTCGTTCACAACGAGCTTCTCAAGTTATGAGCTCGTGCCGAACGATATCCAGCAGGCACTGATCAAGCAGCACGAGGAAGAGATGAAGGATGAGGACTAATGGTTCTTGACAATTCGAGGGGCGGGTTATTCCGCCCCTTTTTTTGTTGGCAAGTTTGCTTAGAAGTTGATTATTATCAATTATAACACCGATTTGTGGTTAACTAAGCAAAATTTAACGAAATTCATTAACGAAAAGAATGCAAGGATACGGATAATTGTCTATCTTTGCATCGATGAAGAAAACTACGATTTGGGCAATAGCGATTATCATGGGCTTCAGTTTCCTGGCCCTGCTCTTCCTCCAGCTGAAATACATCGACGAGATGGTTCAGATGAAGAAGGAGCAGTTTGATGAGTCTGTCAACAAGGCACTCTATCAGACATCGCGTAACCTCGAGCTTAATGAAACGCTTCGCTATCTGGAGAAAGATGTGAACGAAACGGAGCGTCGGGCATATAGCCGTGATTCCTTGGGAACAAGAAGCGGAAACGTTGACGGCTCCATACAGCAGTCGCACCAGTATTCCGTGACCGACGAAAACGGGAATATGTACACGTCGTTCACGCTCAAGACCACAGCCTTCAAGCCTTCACAGGTGCCCAAGGCCCTGATCCTGCGCAATGACAAGAACTCCATCGATGAGGCTACCAAGTCGATGCGTGAGATTGTGAGGAACCGCTATGTGTATCAGAGGGCGTTGCTCGACGATGTGGTCTATCGTATCCTCTACACAGCCAGTGACAAGCCCCTGAAGGAACGTATCAACTTCAAGACGCTTGACAAGGAGTTGAAGACGGAGTTGATGAACAACGGCGTGGATATTCCTTATCACTTTACCGTGAACACACAGGACGGACGGGAAGTGTACCGTTGTCCCGACTATTCTGACGAAGGTGAGGAATATGTCTATAAGCAGCAGCTGTTCAGGAATGATCCGCAGAACAAGACCGGTGAGGTGCGTATCCACTTCCCCGACATGAACAACTATATCTTCTCCAGTGTGCGTTTCGTGATCCCCAGCGTGATCTTCACCTTCGTGCTGCTCATCACGTTCATCATCACCCTTGTGCTGGTGTTCCGTCAGAAGAAGCTCACGGAGATCAAGAACGACTTCATCAATAACATGACGCACGAGTTGAAGACGCCAATCGCCAGCATCTCACTGGCGGCACAGATGCTCAACGATGAGTCGGTACCCAAGAGTCCTGCCCTGACCAAACATCTGGGTGGAGTGGTGAACGATGAGTCGAAACGCCTCCGCTTCCTGGTGGAGAAGGTGCTGCAGATGTCGATGTTCGACAAGAAGAAGGCTGTATTCAAGAAGAAGGAGCTCGACCTGAACGAAATGGTGGAGAGCATTGCCAACTCGTTCACGCTTCGTGTGGAGCATACGGGCGGTAAGATCTATACCGATATTGGAGCAGTGGATTCCGCCATCTTTGTGGATGAGGTACACTTCCAGAATGTGATCAATAACCTGCTCGATAATGCGGTGAAATACCGCAAGCCCGATCAGCCGATTGATATCTACCTGAAGACATGGAATGACAAGGGTCGTTTGTTCCTGTCTGTCCGTGATACAGGTATCGGCATCAAGAAAGACAACCTCAAGAAGATCTTCGATAAGTTCTATCGCGTACATACCGGTAACAGGCACGATGCCAAGGGCTTCGGTCTTGGACTGGCCTACGTGAAGAAGATCGTTGACCTTCACGACGGGGAGATCAAAGTGGAGAGCGAATATGGTAACGGTACCACGTTTACGATCTCACTCCCTGTCATTTCGAACGATTAATATTAGTACTAACAATTTAAACAGTAATCATTATGGATGATCAGTTGAAAATCTTATTGTGCGAAGACGACGAGAACCTCGGTATGCTGCTTCGCGAGTATCTGCAGGCCAAGGGCTATAATGCAGAGTTGTGCGTTGACGGCGAGGCTGGATACAAAGCCTTCCTGAAGACCAAATTCGATATCTGCGTGCTGGATGTGATGATGCCGAAGAAAGACGGCTTCACCCTGGCACAGGAGATCCGTCAGGCTAACGCAGAGATGCCTATCATCTTCCTGACCGCTAAGATCCTGAAAGAGGATATCCTCGAAGGATTCAGACTGGGTGCTGACGACTATATCACCAAACCGTTCTCTATGGAGGAGCTCGTTTTCCGTATTGAGGCTATCCTCCGTCGTGTAAGGGGCAAGAAGAACAAGGAGAGCACCGTTTATCGTATCGGTCGTTTCACCTTCGATACCCAGAAGCAGTTGCTGACCATCGATGACAAGCAGACCAAGCTTACCACGAAGGAGAACGAACTGCTGGCCCTGCTCTGCAGTCATGCCAACGAGATCCTGCAGCGCGACTTCGCCCTGAAGACCATCTGGATCGATGACAACTACTTCAATGCTCGCTCCATGGATGTGTATATCACGAAGCTGCGCAAGCACCTGAAGGATGACAGTCAGATTGAGATTATCAATATTCATGGAAAGGGATACAAACTCATCACTCCTGAAGTGGAGTGAAGTCAATTGAAAATTGAAAATTGAAAATTGACAATGCAATCCTTGGTAACAAGATTCAAAGAACACTATGGAATGGCACTGGTGATAGCCGGTGCCCTTCTTTTGGTTGTGAGTCTGATTGTGGGATGGTCAAGCTCTAATACCGTGCTTATCATCTCCCTGCTCATGATCATTATAGGTATTGTTGTAGATGTAAAACAGACAAAACGGCGAGGAAAGTATTAAAGAATATTAAAAGTAACCCTTCATCTCCGTTATCTGCTTCTTGTTCTCGCTGAAAATGAGTACCTTTGCACCCGCATTTTGCCTAAATGGGGCAAATCGAGTGCATTTTTTATATTATTAATTTTTTAAAGAGTATGAATCAATACGAAACCGTTTTCATTTTGACTCCCGTTTTGTCTGATGAACAGATGAAGGAAACGGTCGCTAAATTCAAGAGCATACTCACCGATAATGGTGCAGAGATTCTGAATGAAGAGACCTGGGGACTGAAGAAGATGGCTTATGCAATTGAGAAGAAGTCGACAGGTTTCTACTGCCTGCTTGAGTTCAAGGCTGAGCCATCAGTAATTAAAACACTCGAGACTGGATTCCGCCGCGATGAGAAGGTGATCCGTTTCATGACAGTGAAGCTTGACAAGTATGCTGCACAGTATGCTGAGAAGCGTCGTAACAAACTTGCTAAAAAAGAGGAGGCTTAATTATGGCAGAACAATCAGAAATCCGTTATTTGACTGCTCCTTCTATCGACACGAAGAAGAAGAAGTATTGCCGCTTCAAGAAGAGCGGTATCAAGTATATCGACTATAAGGATCCTGAGTTCCTCAAGAAGTTCCTCAACGAGCAGGGTAAGATTCTTCCCCGTCGTATCACTGGAACATCTTTGAAGTACCAGCGTCGTGTGGCTCAGGCTGTAAAGCGTGCCCGCCAGATCGCATTGCTTCCTTATGTAACTGACATGATGAAATAAAAGAAGGAGGACACATTATGGAGATTATATTGAAGGAAGATATTATCGGCTTGGGATACAAGGACGATATCGTTAATGTGAAGAGCGGCTATGGCCGTAACTATTTGATTCCTCAGGGAAAAGGTGTCATCGCTAGTGAGAGCGCCAAGAAGGTGCTGGCAGAGAACCTGCGTCAGCAGGCTCATAAGCTCGCTGCTTTGAAGGCTGCTGCCGAAGATCGCGCTAAGGCTTTCGAGGGCGTGGCTCTGGAGATTCCCGCAAAGGTTTCTGCAACAGGTGTTACCTATGGTAGCGTAGGTGCTGCTCAGGTGGCTGAGGCTTTGAAGGCTCTCGGCATTGAGGTTGATCGTAAGATCATCACCATGCGCGATGCTAAGAAGGTAGGTGACTACGAGGCTACTGTTCACTTCCACAAGGAGGTTGAGGTAATCGTTCCTGTTAAGGTGGTTGCTGAGAACGCTCCTGTTGTTGAGGAAGCTCCCGTTGAGGAGGCTCCCGCAGTAGAAGAGACTGTTGAGGAAGTTATTGAAGAGGCTCCCATCGAAGAGGAGGAAGCTCCCGCTGCTGAGTAAGAACTTTGCGCTGTAAAGCACAATCGATAGAATCCCGGGTACGGTTTTCGTGCTCGGGATTTTTTTGCTTTATTAGGTTACTTGTTTGTATGAAATCGTTTACTTTTAAATTATTTAACACTTTCCCAGGCAAGAATTACTCTATTCATGCATTTATAATAATAGAAAGTATGCAAGCAAAACAAACAAATATGAAAAAGAGCATTTTCTTATGGATGGGCATCCTGTTCATATTAATGGCAGGAGTTAGTAGTTGCAGTAGCGATGATGATGTTATTTCCAATTCTAAACTGATAGTTGGAGAATGGGAGGCAAGTCATCAAAGTAAGAATCCCAAATATTTTGACACTGCTGACGAGTGGGACTTCACTTTCAATGCCGATGGTACTGGCAGTTGGCCATTAGCCACAGGATCTTTCCGGTACCATATCGAAGGGAATCGTATCACTTTGCGTCTTATGAACACGGAAACCTATTATGGCCAGACGGAATTTGAATACATAATAGTTAGTTTATCGAAAGACAGGATGGAATGGGATGAGATTCCTGTTAACGGGAGTGACAATAGCCTATATCTAAAATTTAGTCGAAAAAAACAGTAAATATGAGAAAGTTATTATTTATAATTGCAGCCGTGGTGCTGAGTAGTGCGATGGCATCGTGTTCCTCATCAGAAGATGTGATTGATTTTGGCGAGAGCAAGAAAGTGGTGAATATGATTGCTGATCCTGTGCCTATCCAACTGACAGAAGAGCAGCGGGTGTTTGCCAATGATAACAACGGCTTTACGCTGAACTTCCTGAAGACGGTGAACGATGCGGATCAGAGCGGTAAGAGCTTCATCTACTCACCACTGAGCATTACCTATGTATTAGGTATGGTGAACGATGCGGCCACAGGAACCACAGAGCAGGAACTCGAACAGACCTTAGGCTTCCATGAGGGAGGCATACAAGCCGTGAACGACTACTGCAAAAAGCTGATTGACGGTCTGCCGAAGGTGGATAACAAGGTGACGTTAGATATTGCGAATGCCATGTTCCTGAACAAGGATTATACGCTAAAGAAGCAGTTCCAGCAGGATATGCAGACCTATTATGATGCAAAGGCTGAGGCGCTCGACTTCTCATCGTCAAAGACACTGAGTCATATCAACGACTGGTGTAGCAAAAAGACCAACGGTATGATTCCCTCCATCCTCGATGAAGTGAAACCATATATGGTGTCGTATCTGCTCAATGCCATCTACTTCAAGGCTGATTGGACTACGAAGTTTGACAAGAAGAACACCAAGGAAGAATCCTTCACCACAGAAAAGGGCAATACCAAGTTACCTCTGATGCACCAGAATGTGCGTATCCAATATGTCAACAACGATTTGTTCTCTGCTGTTATGATTCCCTATGGCAATAGTTATTGGAATATGACGGTACTGCTTCCGGAGGAAGGAAAGACCACGGACGATGTCATTAACCATATAGCGGCAAACGGTATTAACCATAGTGACTTCAGAGCTTACGAGGTTGACCTTAAACTCCCGCGCTTTGAGACAAGCTCAGACACGAACCAACTTGAGAAGGGACTCATTGGATTGATGCGGAGTATGGGCATCCATCTGGCTTTCGACGATACTTTTGCAGAGATTCCTAATATGTGTGAGGGTCGTTTCCTCTATATCGCCATGATGCGGCAAAAAGCCAAGATCAAGGTGAATGAGGAAGGCTCGGAAGCAGCTGCAGTTACTGTAGCTGGTATGGCTAATTGCACATCTGCAGCTCCCATGGATTATCCCAAAGCTACCTTCCATGCCAACCATCCCTTTGTCTATTGTATCAGCGAAGCCTCCTCTGGCGTCATCCTCTTTGTAGGTAAGTTCACCGGAGAATAATTCCACATCATATATTATTCCCATGTTGGGAACGTTTTCGTTAAGCCAGATGAGCAAAGCGAAATTAGTTTCGGCTTTGCCATGGCGAGAAAAGGTCGGATGAAATCCAACAAATCGTTCCCAACATGGGAATAAAATGTTCCCAACGTGGGAACACAGAGAAAGTAGCCTGGTTAGAGGTCGAAAGTAGCCTACTTGCACATCGTAAGTAGGCTTCTTCCTGATAGGCTTAGTGTGGGTTAAAATGAGTTAGTGCTAATTTTTTCGGAATTTGTACTCTTTACTTGCGTTGTTGCAAATAAATGACTACATTTGTACTCGCAAAGACAAATCATCTAAAGAATATGTTTGGAAACAACAAAGTGCGCAAATTGATAGACTTCTGCATATTATTGGCAATAGGGTTGCTGACCAGTTGTCAGTTCATCAAACCTCTTGACGGACCGGGTATGGAGCGAGAGGTGAATGATTCATCGAGTACGGGAACGCAAGACTCAGTGGTGGCTGGGAGAAGGTCGATGGTGCCATCTACAACCTCGCTGGTCAGAAAGTAAATGCATCGTATAAGGGTATCGTCATCAAGAATGGCAAGAAAGTCATTGGTGGACTGCACCCTAATTGATTATTGAAAAAGCTATGTTAGATGGTAGTCTGTATCGCCTCCTTCACATGTACATCACACTGCGGGAACGGGATGGAGATGTTATGGGCATCGAGCGTATCGTAGATGCACTGCATCACATCGGATACCGCATAGATCTGCTTCACCGCATCCACCCAGCAGAGCAGCTGGAAGTTAATACTGCTATCACCAAACTCGGTGAACACCACCTTCACCTGCTTCTTGGGATCGAGATAGGGATGATTCAAACCGTTCACCGCCTCTTCCACCAATGTTGTCACATCCTTCATGTTGGAGCCGTAGGCAACGCCGAAAGGTATCAGTGAGAGCACATAGCCGTGGTTCTTAGTGAGGTTCTTGTAGTTCTTCGTAAACAACTGTGAGTTCGTGAAGGCGATGATGGAGCCATCGATAGCCTCCAGCATCGTACTGGTATAACTGATGCTCGACACCTTTCCCTTGATACCGTCACATTCAATCCAGTCGCCTACCTTCACACGTCCTGCCATCAGGTTGATGCCATAGTAGAGGTTCTCCAGGATATCCTTCGAGGCGAAGCCGACACCCGTAGAGAGACCACCAGCGATATAGCCCAGCCAGGTGCCGCCGATATGGAAGATCGACAAGCTGATCAGCAGCCAAGCACCCCATACCAGCACCTGCGTGACATTCTTTCCCATCACCTCGCGAGAGCCGGCATTGGTTCTGTGGTGCTTGCCCTTGAAATGCAGATGCAGCAGCTCCAGACAGACGGAGTTCAGGTACTTGAAGAAGAAATACAGCTCGGCCACCTGAATCATGCTGAACAGACTCACCCTGAAATTCTTCGCATCCACGAACGGCTTCGTGAATATCTGCCACGTGAGCGCACTCAGGTTGAACACATCGGCAGCCATATAGATGCTCAAGGGAATAGAAAGCAGTGCCATGACCGGCAGCAGTACCTCATAGACCAGTCGGAAGAACCAGTTCTTGGTGATGGGCTGTTCGTAGATCTTGTGACGCCTACTATAGTCCTTCATCCAGCTGGCGATGCAGGTGATGGTGAGGATGAAGGCCAGCTGCATAATCCACCAGATAAGCAGCTGAACACTCATCAAGGTATAGCCAACCCACGCACATACGGTGCTGATGAGGAAGATGATCATTGATATATAGGAATATATCATATCACTCTTCGGGATGCGCTGATGATGCCTGTGAATCACGCTCCATTGCCAGATGGTACAAAGCAGCAGGATTGGTGGGAAGATCAGGTTCACCAGATCGTTAGGCACCAGTACGATGCGGAACGATATCACGATGAAGCCCATGAAGATCAGCGGGGCATAGATGCGGAACGTATTTTTGATCTGATCCCCTTCCACGCGAAGTAGCAGGGAGAGCAGGATCACGCACAGCAGCCACGCATATTCCACCAGCAGGTTACTGGCCATGATCAGGAAGTTCTGGTTGGAGAAGATGCGGAGCAATCCAATGATAATGGCAAACGTGATGGTAGTAGTGGTCAGGATGATACAGGTGCGTTTCTTCAGGAACGCCACAGTATGGAACCGCTTGGGCAAGAATCGGAAGGCTATGAAATTCAGGATCACCGATACAAAGGCAAAGATGAAGATACCCAGGAACAGATCGAGGATGAACCTGCTGTTCCACTGCGACTGGATATTATGCAGCGGACGGTACTTGTCGGTTACGGTCTCTGCCGTGGCCATCAGGTTATGGCGCAACGACGAGAGAATGGTGAAATAACTGTCGCCGCCGTTCTTGAAGATATTGCTCTGGATCTCATTATACCGTTTGTTTGCATAGTCGTTCAGGTTCTTCAACCGCTGCCCCGTCTGCTTGTACAACCGCTCGTAGTCGTTTAGGTCCTCGCGGTTTCCCTTCATCGAATTGCGTATGTTTGTTGCCATGGTCAGACAGACATTACAGTCGATCCTTGCCTTCTCATCCATCTGCGCGAAGCGCATCATCTTCTCCAGACTGCCAATCAGGCTGTCGTAACGGGCAATCTCGGCATCGTTCTTCTCAATGAACCGCTTCAGGGGAAGGGATCGACGTGTGAACTCCTGGAACTGCTTCGTAGCCTCATGACAGGCGTAGGTGAGGTCGAACACATACTCCGGTCGTTGCGAATACAGCATCAGCGAGTTCTGGTTACTTAGATGGTAGGTCTGACGGAACTGACTCATGATCCGCTCGTTCCTCACTGCCGAGATCTTATTCCGTTTCTCCAGCTCTTCATGTTTGTTCATCAGCTCTTGGCGGAGGATGGTCAACGTGGCGTTGAGATCTTTCTCCTTGAGAACAGCAAACGACTGCTCAGCATACAGCCAACAGCAGAGTATCAGTAGGAGACAACCTCCCCATCTATTGATTTTTACCATATTCTTCGTCTTTTGTCTGCAAAAATACGTATTTTTCCCGCATTATGTGTATATTTGCAGTGGATTTTTTTATTTATTATAAAATATGATACTCATCGCAGATTCCGGAAGTACCAAGACCGACTGGGCATGGATAGAGAATGGTTCCATCGTTCATCGTGCCACCACCGCTGGCATTAATCCTGTTCATCAGACGGAGGAGGATATAGAAAAAGTTGTTTTACAACTTTTTCCGAGTAAGGAGGAAGGAGAAAGGAGTAAGGAGATAATTTTCAATTTTGACTACGTCGATTTTTGTCACGACTCGGCCAAACATGCAAGCACGATGGCTCTCGCTGCTCCAAAAATTCAATTTTCAATTATCAATTTCTATGGTTCCGGCTGCATCCCCGAGAAGAAAGGGGGGGTGGAAAAGGTGCTGAAGAAGGTGTTTCCTGAGGCCGAAAAGATTGAGGTGGAGAACGATCTGTTGGGTGCAGCAAGGGCAGTATGTCAGCATCAAGAAGGACTTGCATGTATTCTCGGAACGGGCTCAAATTCATGCTATTATGACGGAACCAAGATTGTAGAGAATATTCCGCCTTTAGGCTATATCTTAGGTGATGAAGGTAGTGGAGCGGTGTTAGGGAAACTTTTTCTGAATGCCTTGTTCAAAGGCTCACTCCCTGTCAGCATGAAAGAGGATTTCCTGCAGAAGAGCGGTCTTACCTATCCCGAAATCATTCAGCGCGTATATCGTGAGCCGATGGCAAACCGTTTCTTGGCCTCCACCTCTATATATATATATGAACACCTGGATGTGCCAGCGCTGCGTGAACTGGTGAAGGATAATTTCCGCGCGTTCTTTAGGAAGAACATTGCAAAGTATCAACACCCCGATCTCAGCATCGGTGCCATCGGTAGCATCGCCTATCATTACCGCGAACTGCTGCAGGAGGTTGCAACAGAAGAAGGCTACACCCTCAGCAAGGTGGCCAAAAGCCCTTTGGAAGGGCTTGTTGCATTTCATGGAGCCACCCCTAGCCCCTCCAAGAGGAGGGGGATTGCGGAGTAAGGAGGAAGGAGGTCAAAGGGACACGGTCAAAGGGACTCGGTCAAAGGGAGGGGGATAAAAGAGATATGGCTCACCCCGAAGGGGCAAAGGCTGGTGAGCCATACCAAAACCTTGATGGAGGGCGGATTCTGCCCGGAATCAATTGAGCCTTCCCATATAGGGGAAGGACGGGTTAGGGTGGATGTCTCTTTTGCCTCTTTTCTCTGCGCCAGAGAAAAAGAGGGAGAAAAAGAATATGAATATGAAGAAATTATGTACGATCATTCTGATGACTATCCTTGTCATTACAGGTAGTGCGAAAGGAATAAACAGTCCTTTCGTACAAGTAAAGGACGGTCATTTCCTGCGTAATGGTAAACTTTACTATTACGTAGGAACCAACTTCTGGTATGGTGCCATTTTAGGCAGTGAAGGACAGGGTGGGAACCGCGAACGACTGGTGCGCGAGCTGGATAACCTCAAGTCGATGGGTATCGATAACCTGCGCATCTTGGTGGGCAGTGACGGCGAACGGGGCGTAACCACAAAGGTGGAACCCACGTTGCAGATCGCGCCGGGGGTGTATAACGACACGATTTTCGCTGGTCTTGACTACCTCCTGATGGAGATGGGGAAACGGGAGATGGTGGCCGTGCTCTACCTGAACAACGCCTGGGAGTGGAGTGGGGGCTACGGCTTCTACCTGGAACATGCGGGGGCAGGTAAGCAGCCGCGTCCCAACGAGGAAGGCTATCCCGCCTATATGAACGCCATGAGCAAGTATGCCACCAACAAAAAGGCACATGAGCTGTTCTACCAGTATGTACGTGACGTCCTTACTCGTACCAACCGCTATACAGGAAAGAAATACATCGAAGACCCGGCCATCATGTCGTGGCAGATCGGTAATGAGCCCCGCGCCTTCAGTGATGCGGCCAAGGAGCCCTTCGCCCAGTGGCTGGCAGAGGCATCGGCCCTGATACGCTCTCTTGATCCCAACCATCTGATATCAGTGGGCAGTGAAGGGGCATGGGGATGCGAGAACGACATCAACCTGTACGAACGGATCTGTGCGGATCAGAATATCGACTACATGAACATCCACCTGTGGCCGTATAACTGGAGTTGGGCTCACCAACGTACTCTGAAAAAGGATCTGCCGAAGAGTTGCGAAAATACCAAGAAATATATCGATGCGCACCTGGAGGTGGCCGCCCGACTGAACAAACCTTTAGTGATGGAGGAGTTCGGATTTCCACGCGACGGCTTCTCGTTCTCGCAGGAGAGCACTACCACAGTGCGTGACAGTTATTACCGGTATGTGTTCTCCTTGGTGGCTGACAATGCCCTGAACGGTGGGCACTTCGCAGGCTGTAACTTCTGGGGATGGGCGGGATATGCCAATCCCGTTCACGACCAGTGGCAGGTGGGTGATGACTATACAGGAGATCCCGCACAGGAGCAGCAGGGGCTTAACTCCGTGTTCGCCACCGATACATCTACGATTGAGGTGATTAAGGAACAGGTTAAGAACATTGAACATTAAACATTAAAAAAGCAGAAACTAGTAGTACTAACAGACTAGTATTACTAGTTTTCTTTGCGCCAAAGAAAAAGATAGAATAAAGATAATACAAGTTTTTTTTGGAAAAAACATTGCATTATTGATAAAAAGTTGTATCTTTGCAAAAACTATAGTAACTTTTACCTATTTTTATATTATTATTAATCTAAAACAAAAGCTTATGAAGAAATTATTAACTTTATTTGCAATGTCTTTGTTCGCTGTGACGATGTCGGCTCAGCGGTGGATACAGCTGATTGAAAACAGTGATTTGGAAGGTACGGAGAATAAGAACTTCGTTACCAAGGAGGCTGGCGGTGAATTTGCTGGTCAAGTAATTAACTCTATTATTACAGATGGAGTAGGTGTGGATGGATCCCGTGGTATTCAGGTGGTATCACCTGCCGGTGCTGTCAATGACTGGGATACCCAGTTCTGGATTGTGTTTGATGAGCCATTGGTTGAGGGTGACAGAATCAGTGTCTCATTCGATTATAAGGCTTCTCAGGATGCTACTGCAGACACACAGTCACATGGTAATCCTGGTGATTATCAGCATTGGGCCGCTATTGGTTCGCCGAATTTTACTACAGAATGGCAGACATATGAAAAAACCGTTACAGTAGATGCCAGCATGGCTACAGGAAATGGCGGTAATGGTTTGAAGTCTATCGCTTTTAACCTTTCCAAGGTTCGCGATGCTGATGTTACCTATTACTTTGATAATATTTATGTAGCATTAGAAGTTCCCAAAGAAATTGAATGGCTGAATTTGGTGATAAACGGTGACAGTGAGGCAGATGCAGACTTTGGTTTCATTAAAGTGGATCAGTGGAGAGATACTGAGAATGGACCTGGTAAGATTGATAACGTATTCAGCTTTGTGGGACGTGAAGTTGGTAAGTATGACAATCCATGTATCGAGAACGGTGTGGGTGTAAATTATACACGTGGTGTAGCTGTTCATAGCGTGGCAGATGCCACATACGGATGGGACACCCAGTTCTTTATCACCACCACTCATAAGTTCCAAGAAGGTGAGCATGTGAAGATCAAGTTTGATTACAGGTCTGACGATCCTGCTACCGTTTCCTCACAATGGCATGCCCTTCCTGGTGATTACATTGATTATCGTGGTCCAGGTCTATCCGGATGGAGTGGAAATGAGATTGGTTTCACTCCAGAGTGGCAGACCTTTGAGAAAGAGGTCATTGTTTCTGCAGAAGCTTCTGGAGGAGGTACTGCTCAGACAATTGCGTTCAACTTGAATGAGAATACTGAACTTGCAACCACCTTCTACTTCGACAATATCGAGATGAGTATTGATAAGGATATGGCTACAGATGAAGACTGGGCTCTAGCAGAGAAGATAGCTGCCGGTCCTCCCGCTCCTGAAGCTACATGGACTGTTGCAGGTAACTTCCTTAGCAATCAGTGGAAACCGGAGGATGAAGCCAACGACATGACCTTGGAGGATGGTGTTTATAAACTCGTGAAGACGGAAGTAACCCTTGAAAAGGGAGTAAGCTATGAACTCAAGGTGGCAAAAGACCATGCATGGGATGAGGCTTATCCAGAGGAGAACTATACGTTCAGCGTGGAGGAGACAGCTATCTATACCGTGACTGTAACATTCAATGCAGAGACCAAGGAGATAGTTGTTACCACCGAGAAGACAGGTGATGTAGAGGTTCTTCCTGAAGCAACTTGGACCGTTGCAGGTAACTTCGTAGGCAGTTCTTGGAATCCTGAGGATGCCGCCAACGACATGGCCTCGGAGGATGGCCTCTATAAACTCGTGAAGACGGATGTAACCCTTGAGAAGGGTGTGACCTATGAGTTCAAGGTGGCCAAGAACCACGCATGGACAGAGGCTTATCCAAGCAGTAACTATACGTTCACTGTGGAGGAGACAGCTATCTACACCGTAACTGTTACTTTCAATCCTGAGACGCAGGAGATTACCGTAACTACCGTGAAAACGGGTGATGCTCAGGGTGTGGAGCATGCCTATAGCGTGATGGGTACTTTTGGTGGCGACAGCTGGAGTATCGACAATGACATGACTAAGGGTGAGGATGGTCTCTATACCGTAACCTTTGAGAATGTGGCTGCCGGCAACTATGAGTTCAAGGTTCGAGTTGATCATGACTGGAGCGTATCTTATCCCGAAAGCAACTATCAACTTGCTGTTGAACAGGATGGTTCTACAGTGACCATTACCTTCAACGAAGAGACTAAGGAGATTACTGCAACTGCTACTTCATCACAGGCTCCTCCCGTAATCGAGGTTTGGACCGTGGCCGGTAACTTCGTAGGCAGCTCATGGAATCCTGAGGATGCCGCCAATGATTTGACCAGTACTGATGGAGTAATCTACACATTAACGAAGGAAGAGGTAACCTTGGAGAAGGGTGTAACTTATGAGTTCAAGGTAGCCAAAGACCATGCATGGACCGAGGCATATCCTGAGAACAACTACACCTTCACCGTTGAGGAGACTGCTATCTATACCGTGACTGTAACATTCAATGCAGAGACCAAGGAGATTGCTGTGACCACCGTGAAGACGGGTGACGCACAAGCTGTTGAACATACTTATAGTGTGATCGGTACCCTGAAGGGTGATTCCTGGAGTGTTGACAACGATATGACAAAGGGTGAGGATGGTATCTATACCCTGACCATCGAAGATGTGGCTGCCGGTAATTATGAGTTCAAGGTTCGCGTTGATCACGACTGGAGCGTATCTTATCCTGGCAGCAACTACCAGGTAACCGTTGATCAGGATGGCTCAAAGGTGGTTATCTCTTTCAACGAGGAGACCAAGGAAGTGAACGCTACTGTTACTGCTCCTACTGGTATCTCTTACCTGAATGCTGAGGCTACTCAGGGTGCTATCTACAACCTCTCTGGCCAGAAGGTTGGCGCAAGCTATAAGGGCATCGTGATCGTGAATGGTAAGAAGGTGCTGATGAAGTAAGTGAAAACTGTATTATAGCATTTAAAAGAGCCGCCTTTGGGTGGCTCTTTTAGTTGTTTAGAGGTGAGAAGCAAGAGGTAAGAGAATACTATAGAGATTAAGGCACTATATCATAGTTCATTTCTCTTGCCTCTTGCCTCTTGTTTCTTTAACTTATATTAACACATATCGTGCTCAAAGTATTGATAATAGATATAATAGTATTAAGGATTCTGTGAAAAAAATAGTACTTTTGTACCCAGTTGGAATAACATAGACAAACATAACCTAAATGATGAAGAATAGTATTGTTTTTTTGTGGGTCGTGATGTGCCTGTTACCTCTGCATGCGCAGATCAGGGGTAATGAGATTACCGTGACGGTGACTCCCGACCATAAGGACTGGACCTATCGGGTGGGAGAGACATGCCATTTTACGGTCAGCGTTTTGCGGTCGGGTACCTTGATCGACAATGCTCTGGTGGATTTCGAGGCGGGACCGGAGATGTATCCCGAGGTAAAAAAGACCCATGTGATCCTCAAGGACGGAACGATGAAACATCAAGGTACGATGAAGGTACCGGGATTCTATCGCGTCAGCGTGACCGCTCATGTAAACGGAAAGGATTACAAAGGGGCCTGCGGTGCTGCGTTCTCTCCAGAGAAGCTGCAGCCTTCGACCGTGATGCCTGCCGATTTCCAGCAGTTCTGGCAAGGGGCGATTGCTGAGGCACGGAAGACCGATCTCAACCCGACCAAACGACTGCTACCAGAACGGTGTACCAAGGATGTGAATGTCTATGAGGTATCGTTTAATAATATCCAGTCAAACTATCGTACCTACGGTATCCTTTGTGTTCCTGTAAAAGAGGGGAAATATCCTGCCTTGCTACGAGTGCCTGGTGCTGGCGTACGACCTTATGGGGGTGATGTCTATACTGCTTCGCAAGGGGCTATCACCTTGGAGATTGGTATCCACGGCATTCCCGTGACGATGGATCAGAAGGTGTACGATGATATTTATAACGGGGCACTGACGGGCTATTGGGAGTTCAATATGGATGACCGTGACAAGCATTACTATAAGAGGGTGATCATTGGTTGTATCCGTGCGCTTGACTATATCGAGCAGTTCACACCGTGGAACGGTAAGGAGATGGGTGTGACGGGATCGAGTCAGGGCGGTTTCCTGTCGTTGGCAACGGCTGGTCTTGACTCACGCATCACCTTCTATGCGCCTGTGCATGCTGCACTATGCGACCATACCAACTCCTTGAAAGGGATTGCGTGTGGATGGCCACATTATTTTTTTAGAAGCAAGAAGCAAGAAGCAAGAGGCAAGAAGCAAGAAGCAAGAGGCAAGATGAAAGATGAAAGTGGAGAGATGATAGACAAGAGGATTGAGGTGTCGAGGTATTATGATGGGGTGAACTTCGCGCGGTTGATCACGGAACGACAGCACGGCTGGTTCTCGTTCGGATACAATGATGATGTGGTGCCACCCACCACGGCATGGGCTACGTATAACACGGTGAAGGGGCCGAAGGAGATCTCGCCCTACCAAGCCACCTGGCACTTCTGGTTCCAGGAGCAGTGGGATGAGTGGGAGGCTTGGCTGCTGAAGCAGATGAAAATTTGAAGCCACCCCTAGCCCCTCCAAGAGGGAGGGGAAATGTGGAATGAGGGGGTCGAAGGGACTCGGTCAAAGGTCAAAGGGATACGGTCAAAAGGACGGCGCAAGCCGATAAGAAATATAAGCCGCCCCTTTGATGGGGCGAGCTTACCTTAATGTACGAGCGACGAGTAGGAGCGGTTGAGCCCCTCCATATAGGGAGGGGATGGGGGTAGGTGGATGTCTCTTTTGCCTCTTTTCTCTGCGCCAGAGAAAAAGAGGGGAAGAAAAATTAAGATAATTATAAAATAAAGATATGAGAAAGTATTTGGTAATGGCAACGACAGCATTAACGCTGCTCGCTTGCACAACAACAAAAAATGCTGAGCCAGCGAAAACAGGGGCTCAGCAGTTATTCGAGCGCCTGGATACGCTCCGTCAAAAAGGCTATATGTTCGGTCATCAGGATGACCCGATGTACGGTCTTACATGGGCATACGACAAAGACAGCAGTGATGTGAAGAACGTGTGCGGCGATTACCCCGCAGTGATGGGCTTCGAACTCGGCGGTATCGAGATGGCCGACGAGAAGAGTCTGGACAGCGTACCGTTCACTCGCATCACAGAGGAGGTGATCAACCACTACCAGCGTGGCGGTATTATCACCCTGAGCTGGCATCCGCGGAACCCCCTGACCACCATCGAGGGAGGTGGCAATGCCGGACAGAAATTCCCGGAGGGAACAGCATGGGATGTCACTGACACTACCGTGGTGAAGAATATCCTGCCTGGAGGAAGCAAGCATGAGCTGTTCCAGACCTGGATGCAGCGACTGAGTGACTTCCTCGCCACGCTGAAGACCGTTGACGGACAGAAGATCCCCATCATCTTCCGTCCTTGGCACGAGAACACAGGCTCATGGTTCTGGTGGGGTGAGAAGCTCTGCACCGCTGATGAATACAAGGCTCTGTGGAACATGCTGCAGGATAAGTTGAATGCGGATGGCTTCGACAACCTGCTCTGGGCTTATTCACCGGGCATGGCTGCCGACCTGACCGCAGAGAAATACCTGGAGCGCTACCCGGGTGACGACCGTATCGGAATGGTGGGTATCGATGGATACCAGTGGGGAGCCAAAGAGGACTTCATGGCACAGCTGGACCAGAACCTTGCGATGCTATGTCAGTTTGCTGATGACCATGGTAAGGTGGCTGCGCTGACGGAGTGCGGACTGAAGAACCTGACTGATCCAACCTGGTGGACTTCATCCTTACAGCCGGTGGTTGACAAGCATCCCATCAGTTATCTGCTGGTATGGCGGAACTACAAGGAGGAGTGGTTTGGACCGTCTCCTTCCAAACCAGATGCCCCGTACTTCAAGGATTTCTATGCTGCTGATAAATCGTTGTTCCTGGAGGAGATAACAACGAGGAAGGAGTAAGAAGGTCAAAGGGCCTCGGTCAAAGGGCCTCGGTCAAAGGGACTCGGTCAAAGGGTCTGGCGTAAGCCGAGAAACAACAAAATCGGGCTTGGATGGCCGATTTTACCTTTGAAAAGTCTGAAAATTGGCGGTATCCGCAATTTTCAGTTACATCCTCCCCATATAGGGGGAGGCTTGGTGGGGGTGGATGTTTCTTTTGCCTCTTTTCTTTGCGCCAAAGAAAAAGAGGGGAAGAATATAATTGATAAAGTTAAGATAAAAGATGTCATATAAGGAAAGAGTGAAGATGCTGCGTCAGCATCATGAGGAGCTGCTGAGCAGGAAGAATGAAGCGAAGGAGTGGGGGAATGGGATCTATGAGAAATGGAAGTACCCCATTCTGACCGCTGAGCATACGCCGCTGGAGTGGCGGTACGACTTCAACGAACACGACAACCCGTATCTGATGCAACGCATCATGATGAACGCCACGATGAACAGCGGTGCCATCAAATGGAATGATAAGTACCTGCTGGTGGTGCGTGTGGAAGGAGCCGACAGGAAGTCGTTCTTCGCCGTGGCGGAGTCGCCTAACGGTGTGGATAACTTCCGCTTCTGGGAGGAACCCATCACCATGCCCGAGGACATGATTCCCGCCACGAACATCTACGACATGCGTATAACCAAGCATGAGGATGGCTGGATCTACGGAGTATTCTGCGCCGAACGTCATGACGACACGCAACCTGGTAACCTGAGTGCCGCTACCGCCACAGCGGGGATTGCGCGTACCAAGGATCTGAAGAACTGGGAACGGTTACCCGACCTGAAGTCGAAGAGTCAGCAGCGTAACGTGGTGCTTCATCCCGAGTTCGTGGATGGTAAGTACGCTTTCTATACCCGTCCGCAGGATGGCTTCATCGATACAGGCTCTGGTGGCGGCATCGGCTGGGCACTGGTGGATGACATCACCCATGCCGAGGTGAAGGAGGAGAAGATCATCAATGCCCGTCATTACCATACCATCACGGAGGTGAAGAACGGTGAGGGACCGCATCCCATCAAGACACCGAAGGGATGGCTGCACTTAGCGCATGGCGTGCGGGCCACGGCTGACGGTCTGAGGTACGTATTATATTTGTATATGACCGCCCTGGAGGATCCCACGAAGATGATTGCCCAGCCGGGCGGTTACTTCCTCGTACCTGAGGGTGACGAGTACCTGGGCGATGTGATGAACGTGGCCTTTGCCAACGGCTGGATTGCCGATGACGACGGGAAGGTGTTCATCTACTATGCCACGGCCGACACCCGTATGCATGTGGCCACCTCGACCATCGACCGACTCATCGACTACTGTATGAACACCCCGCAGGACGGTCTGACAACCGGTTCAAGCGTGGAAACAATCAAGAAACTCATTCAAAAAAATAAGAACAATGGCTAGTTTAAAAGAGAAAATCGGCTACGCACTTGGTGATGCGGCTGCCGGTGGTATCACATGGAAGATCATGTCGATTGCCTTTCCTGTTTTCTTCACCAGCATCTTTGGTCTGACCGTGGCCGACACGGCCCTGCTCATGTTGATCGCCCGTATGTTCGATGTGGTCACCGACCCGCTGATGGGTTCCTTGGCCGACCGCACACAGTCGCGCCTCGGTACTTATCGTCCGTGGCTCATCTATGGTGCCATCCCCTTCGGACTGATCTTCGCACTGCTGCTATACACCCCTGACTTCGGTCCTGTGGGCAAGCGCATCTGGGCCTACTCGTTCTACCTGCTCATGATGGCTATCTATACGGCTGTGAATGTGCCCTATGGCTCACTGCTGGGTGTGATGACCGATGATGACAATGAGAAGAACCAGTTCTCATCCTTCCGTATGGTGGGCGCCTACGCCATGGGCTTCATCACCCTGCTCAGCTTCCCCTACCTGCAGAAGATGGTGGGTGGCACAGAGCAGCATCAGTATGCGGTGCTGGGTATCTTCTTCGGTGTGCTGGCTGCTGCGGGCACTCTGGCCTGCGGTTTGCTGACCAAGGAACGACTGAAGCCGGTGCGTGCTGAGAAGTTCTCGTTCAAGCCCTTTGCCGACCTGTTTAAGAACAAACCATGGATCTACCTGACACTGATCGGTATCTGTACGAACTTCTTCAACGGGTTCCGCTATGCTGTGGCAGCCTATATGTTCGATTATATCCTGGGTAAGGAGATTACCATCAGCGGACTGATCATCAATTATACGGTGTTCATGACCTTTGGTGAGGTGACCTGTATGATCTTCGGCGGTCTGTCGCCTAAGTTCACCCAGTGGATGGGTTCGAAACGTAAGGCGTTCATGACGGCTGCCCTGATTTGCGTGGTTTTCTCCGTGCTCTTCTTCTTCATGCCGAAGGATCCCGCTTATATCTGGGTGCTCATCGGTATCGTGGTGCTCACCTCAGTGGGTATCGGTCTGTACTCTCCACTGTTGTGGTCGATGTATGCTGACGTGGCCGACTATGCCACCGAGAAGAACGGTACTTCATCCACAGGACTGATCTTCTCATCGGGTACGATGGCACAGAAATTCGGTACAGCCATCTCTGGCTCGCTCGTAGCACTGTTGCTCGGTGCCGCCGGCTTTATCTCGGGTACGAATCCTGAGACGGGTGAGACCGTGGTGACCATCACGAACCCGGAGGCTGTGAAGAACATGGTATGGGCCATCTTCTCGATCTTCCCGGCCATCATCGCCATCATCATGATCCTGCTGACGATGAAGTATCCGATTAAGAAGTAAGGAAGCCCCTCGGGGAATTGAGAATTGAAAATTAATGGACGAAAGGGTTGTTACTTTGAAGCAGCAGGTGCGGGATGTGCTGGAGAGCAACATCCTGCGCTTCTGGCTGGATAAGATGATTGATCGTGAGAACGGAGGGTTCTACGGTCGTATTGACGGTCACGGCATGCTGCATCCCGAGGCAGAGAAAGGGGCTATTTTGAATGCCCGCATTCTTTGGGCCTTTTCAGCGTCTTATAGGGTGCTAGGGAAACCAGAATCACTAGTTAATCTAGATAAACAAGTATTACTTGAGGCCGCCCAAAGGGCCAAGGATTATCTGATAGAACACTTCTACGATGCCGAATACGGCGGGGTGTTCTGGAGCGTTGACTACAAGGGTAACCCGCTCGACACCAAGAAGCAGTTCTATGCCATTGGCTTCGCCATCTATGGTCTTACTGAATATGCGCGTGCCACTGGTGACAGGGAGGCGCTGGAATATGCACTCGATCTGTACGAGTGTATTGAAGAGCACGCCCTTGACATTGAGAACAATGGTTATATCGAAGCCTGCACCCGCGATTGGCAACCCATAGCGGATATGCGTCTGTCAGAGCTGGATGCCAACTATCCGAAATCGCAGAACACGCATCTGCACATCATTGAGCCTTATACCAACTTATTACGCGCCTTGCGCGATAGTGTGCTCTCTCCTCACTCCTCACTCCTCACTCCTCGAATTGAAGAATCCCTCCGCAACCTGATCGATATCTTCACCGACCGCATCCTGAACCCCGAAACCCATCATTTGGATCTCTTCTTCGAGAACGACTGGACTCGCGGGGCGGGTCATCTGGAGAGCTACGGTCATGACATCGAATGTTCATGGCTGCTGCATGAGGCCGCACTTGTGCTCGGCGACCAAAAGGTATTAAAGAAGGTGGAGCCCATCGTACAGATGGTGGCCAAGGCTTCGGAGAAAGGATTGCGTCCTAACGGGGCGATGATCCACGAGGCCAACCTGGATACAGGTCATGTGGATGATGACCTACACTGGTGGGTACAGGCTGAGAATGTGGTGGGCTGGTTGAATATCTACCAGTATTTCGGTGATGAGGAGGCCTTAGAAAAGGCTCTCCGCTGCTGGGAGTATATCAAGGAGAACTTGATTGACTACCAGAGCGGAGAGTGGTATTGGAGTCGTCATGCCGACGGATCTCTGAACGTAACTGATGATAAGGCCGGGTTCTGGAAATGCCCGTACCATAACAGCAGGATGTGTCTGGAGATTATCGAGCGTACTATCTAGTATCTCTCTCTTGTATCACGAGCGATGGCCTTGATCTCACTGAACTGCGACCACGGATTCTTAGGATCGCTGCGATAGGGAGTAGGGTTCGGTACAAAGAGGATGCCTTCCTTGAGTAATGACTTGGGGAAGGTGTCTTTCTTTATTTTCGGGGGTGTGCCACTGCGAACAAATACGGTCATCAGACTGCTGCACTTCTCAAACACATCACCGCCCAACTCCTTCACACTGTTGGGGATATCAATGACCTCCATCGATGAACAGCCTTGGAAAGCCTGGTTGGCAATAGACTTCACCGATGTAGGAATGGTAATGTCGGTTAAGCTGCCACAGTTCTTGAAACAGTAGGAGGGAATCTCCTTGATGCCATTGGGGATATTGATGAACTTCAGGTTGGAGCAGTCCTCAAAGGCACTCGAACCAATATTCTTGATGGAGTTCGGGAGCGTAATGCTCTCCAGATTGGTACATCCCTTGAAAGCATCATGGGTGATGCTCGTGATGGAAGTGGGGATATATACCTCCTCCAGATTGGTACAACCTTCGAAGATACTATTTGCGATGTTGTCCATGCTGGTGGTGAAGGCGAAACGTCTCAGGGATGTGCAGTTCTTGAATGCCACCCATCCAATGGCCTTCACGCTGCTGGGCAACTCGATCTCTTCCAGGGAGGAACAATCCTGGAAAGCGGAATAGCCGATCTTCTCGAGGAACTTGGGGAGAATGACATCCTTCAGACTGGTGCAGCCCAAGAAGGCTTGGTATGGTAAAGAGGTGACACTGTTGGGCAGCTCGATTCTTTCCAAAGCAGAACATTTCTTGAAGGCTCCATGACCGATGGTCTTAATGCTCGAGGGGAGATCCACGTCTGTCAGCGCAGTACAGCCGGAGAAAAGATTGAAGGGCAGCTCAAGGATGCTGCTGGGGAGACTGATGGATGTGAGCGCTGAGCAGTTCTCGAAAGCTCCCGCACCGATCTTTGCTACGGTGGTGGGGATGGTAATGGAGGTCAGGGAGGCACAATCCCTGAAGGCACCGCCGTCGATCTCCTCAACGTAATAGGTCACACTGTCCTCTGTGAACTTATTCGGAATGGTGATATCGCCCGTGTAGAGATCCTTTGCAGCCAAAACCTTAGCCTTGTTGTTCTTGGCATTCAGTGCGTAGCTGATACCATCGACAATGGCCTTGGTGGCTTTCTTCGGGGATTTGGATACTTGGGTTATCTGCTTAGCTTCCAGTACCGTGCAGCACATGAGTGCGAATGCTACGATCCATGTTTTGTTGATCTTGTTCATATTGTAGTTTAATAAATGTTCATAATGACTCTGCAAAAATACGGAAATTTTGCTGATTCGCCAATAATTTCCCCTATTTATTGTCATTATTTGCAAATTAATTGTTACCTTTGCAATCGTTTTCAAACGATGATGCATTCAGGCATAAAAATTATTAGTTATATTATATGTATTTTACTTTGTTGATTACCGTTATCATAACGGCCATAACACTGGTTGCGGCAGCATATGTAATTGCTAAGATGATAGGGCCGCGTTCTTACAACAAGGTGAAAGGAGAACCTTATGAGTGCGGTATTCCTACGCATGGCTCGTCCTGGCTTCCTGTCAGTGTGGGCTTCTACCTTTTCGCCATCTTGTTCCTCATGTTTGATGTGGAAACAGTGTTTCTGTATCCGTGGGCAGTGGTCGTGAAAGAATTCGGTGCAATGGCAATCTTCAGCATCGGATTCTTTTTGTTGGTACTTGTATTTGGCTTGGCTTACGCTTGGCGGAAAGGAGCACTGGAATGGAAATAAAGCCGAAAATCAAGAGTATTCCCTACGAGGAGTGGAACGACAACGCCTCGTTGGAGAAACTGGTTGACGAGCTCCATGAGGGTGGTGTCAACGTGATTACAGGGTCGCTCGACAAGCTGATCAACTGGGGACGTGCCAACTCCCTGTGGTCGCTGACCTTCGCTACATCTTGCTGCGGTATTGAGTTCATGGCCTGTGGCTGTTCCCGATATGACTTTGCTCGCTTCGGCTTCGAGGTGACACGTAACTCACCACGTCAGGCCGACCTGATCATGTGTGCCGGTACCATCACGCATAAGATGGCACCTGCCCTGAAACGTCTCTATGACGAGATGGCCGAGCCGAAGTATGTGATCGCCGTGGGTGGCTGCGCTATTAGCGGAGGACCGTTCAAGACGAGCTATCACGTGGTGAAGGGTATCGAGGAGATCGTGCCTGTGGATGTGTTCATTCCCGGCTGTCCTCCGCGTCCAGAGGCTATCATGTATGGTATGATGCAGTTGCAGCGCAAGGTGAAGATCGAGAAATTCTTCGGTGGTGTGAACCATAAGCAGAACAAGGAAGAGCGCGAGTTGGGTGTTTCCAACGCAGAGCTGGTATCCCGTCAGCTGGGTGATCATCGTCGTGAGCCGATTGTGGTGACGGAGGTGCCCCAGGAGTTTGTTAAAGAACTAGAAGCTAGTGGTACTAGTTGTACTAGTAGTACTAGTAATACTAGTGTTACTAGTAATAATCAGGAGGACAAGGCATGAAACTATCATTTATCACATTTGATTTCGACAAGTTCACTGCAGAGATGCAGAACTTGAAAGACCAAAAGGGCTTTGACTACCTGGTAACCATTGTAGGTGAGGATTTTAGCAAGACACCGGATTACCAACCAGGTGAACCTGCCTTGGGATGTATCTATATCCTGGAGAATACCCAAACACATGAGCGTTGCTCGGTGAAGATGATGACCCGTACACAGGTTTGTGGCGACGGTATGTCATCCAACGGAACGGGTGAGACAGACGGTCAGCAGATTCCTTATCTTCCTACCGTATCTCATATCTGGCGCGTGGCCGATCTGCTGGAGCGGGAGGTATATGACTTCTACGGTATCGTGTTCCTCGGTCATCCCGATATGCGCCGCCTGTTCCTGCGTAGTGATTTCAAGGGATTCCCCTTCCGTAAGGACTGGGAGTATAATGATAAGTACACCCTCGAGGATGATGTGGAGCCTGACTACGGCTTGGAGTACTTTATCGACAAAGACGGTCGTCTGCAGTCGAAAAAGAACCGACTCTTCACCGCTGATGACTATGTGGTGAACATCGGTCCGCAGCACCCCTCAACGCATGGTGTGCTCCGCTTGCAGACCGTTCTCGACGGTGAGACTGTGAAGCGTGTGTATCCGCATCTGGGCTATATCCACCGTGGTATCGAGAAGATGTGCGAGAGTTATACATATCCACAGACACTTGCTTTAACCGATCGTCTTAACTATCTGAGTGCCATGATGCATCGTCATGCACTGGTAGGCGTGATTGAAGAGGGTCTGGAGGTGGAACTGACCGACCGTATCAAGTACATCCGTACCATCATGGATGAGCTGCAGCGACTGGATTCGCACCTGTTGTATGTAGGTTGCTGTGCTCAGGATATGGGTGCGCTGACCGCCTTCCTCTATTCCATGCGTGACCGTGAACATGTGCTCAACTGTATGGAGGAGACAACAGGTGGACGACTGATCCAGAACTATTATAGAATAGGTGGACTGCAGGATGATATCGATCCGAACTTCGTGAAGAACGTGAAGGATCTCATCAATTACATGAAGCCCATCATCCAGGAGTATGTTGATGTGTTCGGTGATAACATCATCACCCACAAGCGCTTCGAGAAGGTTGGACCGATGAGCAAGGAGGATTGTATCAGCTATGCCGTGACGGGTCCAGCTGGTCGTGCTTCCGGTTGGAAGAACGATGTGCGTAAGAACCATCCGTATGACATGTACGACCAGGTGGAGTGGGAGCAGATCACGATGACTGGCTGCGACACCATGGACCGCTATACTTGTCATATCCGTGAGATGTACCAGAGTCTGCACATCATCGAACAACTCATCGATAATATCCCCGCAGGTGACTTCTACATCAAGCAGAAGCCGGTGATCAAGCTGCCCGAAGGACAGTGGTACTACTCGGTGGAAGGTGCGAGCGGTGAGTTCGGTGTATATCTCGACTCACGCGGCGAAAGGAGTCCGTACCGTCTGAAGATGCGCCCCATGGGCTTGTCACTGACAGGTGTCCTCGACCCGATGCTGCGCGGACAGAAGATTGCTGACTTGGTTGCTACGGGTGCTGCCATCGATTTCGTGATTCCTGATATCGACCGATAATCAGAAAAATGTAAAAATTGCAGAATTGAAAAATTGAAAATATTATGTTCGACTTTTCTATAGTTTCACAATGGTTTGACCACTTGCTCAGGTTCACCCTGGGACTGAATGACTTCTGGTCGATCCTGATTGAATGTGTGCTGGTAGGGGTACTCATCCTGACAGCTTATGCGCTGATTGCCATCGCACTGATCTTTATGGAGCGTAAGGTGTGTGCTTACTTCCAGTGCCGATTAGGTCCGATGCGTGTGGGCTTCTGGGGATTGCTGCAGGTGTTTGCCGACGTGCTGAAGATGCTCATCAAGGAGATCTTCTTCGTGGATAAGGCTGATAAGTTCCTGTATATCGTGGCCCCGCTGCTGGTAATCATCGGATCAGTGGGTGCTTTCTCGTTCCTGCCGTGGAACAAGGGGGCAGTGATCCTCAACTTCAACGTGGGTGTCTTCCTGCTAACGGCTATCTCGTCGATTGGCGTGGTGGGAATCTTCCTGGCTGGATGGGGCTCCAACAATAAGTATTCAGTGGTGTCTGCCATGCGTGGTGCCGTACAGATGATCTCTTACGAGATGTCACTCTGCCTGTGTCTGATCACAGCCGTCATCCTGACGGGTACGATGCAGGTGAGCGGTATCGTGGAGTATCAGACCGGTCCTTGGAACTGGCTGATATTCAAAGGTCATATACCTGCGCTGATCGCCTTCTTTGTATTCCTGATTGCAGGTAATGCAGAAGCAAACCGCGGTCCGTTCGATATGGCTGAGGCTGAGAGTGAGCTCACCGCTGGTCATCATACCGAGTATTCTGGTATGGGATTCGGCTTCTTCTACCTGGCTGAGTTCCTGAACCTCTTCATCATTGCCGGTGTGGCCGCGATGGTCTTCCTCGGTGGATGGGCTCCTATTAATATAGGTATAGAGGGCTTCGACCAGGTGATGAACTACATCCCCGGTATCGTATGGTTCATGGCGAAGGCTTTTGCACTCGTTTGGGTGCTCATGTGGATCAAGTGGACATTCCCCCGTCTGCGTATCGACCAGATCCTGAAACTGGAATGGAAATACCTGATGCCGCTGGCATTGCTGAACCTCGTGGTAATGACTGTTGTAGTGGCCTTGGGATTATATTTTAAATAAGATATGGAAAAAGAACAATCATATTTCGGAGAGATCGGGCACGGACTTAAGACGTTGGCCACCGGTATGAAGGTTACCTGGAAGGAATACTTCAAGGACTTCTTCACCAATAAGTCAACCGAGCAGTACCCCGAGAACCGCAAGACAACCCTCCATGTGGCCCAGCGCCACCGTGGACGACTCGTCTTCAAGCGCAATGAGGATGGTAGCTATAAGTGTACGGCCTGTACCTTGTGCGAGAGGACTTGTCCGAACGGGACCATCAAGATTGTGGCCCACATGGCGGAAGATCCTGAGACAGGAAAGAAGAGAAAGGTGTTGGATGACTATTTGTACGATTTAGGTGACTGCATGTTCTGTCAGCTGTGTACCAATGCCTGCAACTTCGATGCTATCGAGTTTACCAATGATTTCGAGAATGCCGTGTTCGACCGCAGTAAGCTGGTGCTGCATCTCGACAAAGAGGTGTATCAGGGTGGCTCTCTGCCTAACCTGCTGGATGGCGGTGCTGAGTGGAAAGTTGGAACGTTTAACACAAAGAAGTAGATTATGAGTAACATGATATTGTTTTGCATCCTCGCCGTCGTCATCCTGGCATCTGCCGTGATGTGCGTGACGACCAAGCGGATCATGCGGGCAGCCACGTTCCTGCTGTTCGTGTTGTTCGGCATCGCAGGTATCTATTTCCTGCTTGACTATACGTTCCTCGGGGCAGCCCAGCTGAGCGTCTATGCCGGTGGTGTGACGATGATTTATATCTTCGCCATTCAGTTGGTGAACAAGCGTACGCTGCAAGGACTGGTGGAGCGCATGAAGGGAAGTAGGGTGGTATTCGGTGCCCTCGCATCCCTGATCGGTCTGGCCACCGTTGTAGTGGTGTTCCTGAAGAATCAGGTTATTAATAATTTTGCTGCGATGGCTGACTCAGAGGTATCAATGGATACCATCGGTAGGGCCTTGGTAAGCTCAGGTAAGCATGGGTATGTGCTCCCATTCGAGTTCATCTCCGTCTTCCTGCTCGCATGTATCATCGGTGGTATTGTCATTTCAAGAAAGGAGTAAGCTATGGTACCAGTAGAATGTTTTTTTGTGCTGAGTGCACTGTTGTTTTTCATTGGCGTGTTCGGGTTCATCACCCGTCGTAACCTGCTTGCCATGCTGATCTCCACGGAGCTGATCCTCAATGCGGTGGATATCAACTTCGCGGCATTCAACCGTATCTTGTATCCCGGTGAGCTGGAAGGATTCTTCTTCACCTTGTTCGCCATTGGTGTGGCTGCTGCTGAGACCGCTGTTGCCGTAGCGATCATTATTAATGTGTATCGCCATTTCCATAGCGATAACGTGAACAGCATCCAAGAATTGAAGAATTAAAGTATTAAAGAATTGAAATATTGTCTATATGGATTATAGTTTTTCGATATACATCCTTCTACTGCCGCTGCTCTCGTTCCTTGTGTTAGGACTGGCGGGCATGAAGATGTCGCATAAGACAGCAGGACTCATCGGAACCCTGTCGTTGGCTATCGTAACGGTACTGAGCTATTATACTGCCATTGAGTATTTCCTCGTGGTAGGTCGTGACGCGGCTACTGGTATGTATCCGGTGATTACTCCGTTCGACTTCACCTGGCTCGACTTCGGTACCATCAACGGGGTACAGTTGTTGTTCACCTTGGGATTCCGTCTTACTCCAATCTCGGTGATGATGCTGATTGTCATCTCTACGGTGAGTTTGATGGTACACATCTATTCGTTCGGATATATGCATGGTGAGAAAGGATTCCAGCGTTATTACGCGTTCCTGAGTCTTTTCTCCATGTCGATGCTCGGACTGGTGGTGGCTACCAATATCTTCCAGATGTACCTGTTCTGGGAGTTGGTGGGCGTGAGCTCATATCTGCTCATTGGCTTCTACTATCCGTTGCAGGCGGCTGTGGCTGCCTCCAAGAAGGCGTTCATCGTCACACGTTTTGCCGACCTGTTCTTCCTCATCGGTATCCTGTTCTACAGCTACTATGTGGGAACGTTAAGCTTCGACCTCAATGCCATGCCGGAACTCTCTGCCCGTCTTGACGGTGCCTATTGGCTGATGCCGATGGCCCTGTTCCTGATGTTCATCGGTGGTGCCGGTAAGAGTGCGATGTTCCCGTTGCATATCTGGCTGCCCGACGCCATGGAGGGTCCGACCCCTGTTTCTGCATTGATCCATGCAGCTACCATGGTGGTGGCTGGTGTTTATCAGGTGGCTTGTCTGTTCCCGATCTGGATCGAGTATGCGCCTGAAACCCTTCACTGGGTGGCTTACATCGCTGCCTTCACCGCGTTCTATGCTGCCAGCGTAGCCTGTGTACAGAGTGATATCAAACGTGTGCTGGCCTTCTCAACCATCTCACAGATCGGTTTCATGCTCGTGGCCTTAGGTGTTTGCATGCCTGATGAAGGTGCTACGGCGATACCCATGACAGAGGCTTATGCGGATGAAAGCGGACTGGGTTACATGGCTGGTATGTTCCATCTCTTCACCCATGCTATGTTCAAGGCTTGTCTGTTCCTCGGTGCGGGTTGTATCATCCATGCCGTACACAGCAATGAGAAGAAGTTCATGGGTGGCTTGCGTAAGTATATGCCCATCACACATATCACCTTCCTGATCTCATGTTTGGCTATCGCCGGCATCTGGCCGTTCAGCGGTTTCTTCTCGAAGGATGAGATTCTGGTGGCCTGTTATCATTTTTCTCCGGTGATGGGTGTGGTGATGAGTGGTATCGCCACGATGACGGCTTTCTACATGTTCCGTCTGTACTATGTGATCTTCTGGGGTAAGAGTCATTACGAGAGCGAGCTGGCCAAGTATGAGGTCAATCCCGTAGGACATGCTCCTCATGCTCCCCATGAGGCTCCTGCCACGATGTATATCCCATTGATCGTGCTGGCTACCATCACCGTGCTCTGCGGTTGGCTGCCCTTCGGCGAGTTTGTCTCTGCCAACGGCATCGGTTTCCATACGCACATCAACTGGCCTGTGGCTATCTCCAGTACCATACTGGCACTGTGTGGTATCGGTCTGGCTACCTATATGTATAAGAATGAGGAGACACCCGTTGCCGACCTCTTGGCAAAGAAGTTCCCCAAGCTGCACCGTGCTGCCTACAAGCGTTTCTACATGGATGAAGTATGGCAGTATTTCACTCACAAAATCGTGTTCCGCCTCTTCTCGTACCCGATTGCCTGGTTCGACCGTCATGTGGTTGACGGCACCTTTAACTTCATGGCATGGGGTGCCAACGAGGCAGGTGAGAGTATCCGTCCGTGGCAGAGTGGCGATGTGCGCCAGTATGCCGTGTGGTTCCTGACGGGAACGGTGGCATTGGCACTCATACTGCTTGCTATTTAATATCGAAATATCGTAATAACGTAATATCGACATAACGAAAATGAGTATATTAAGTCTATTCGTTGTAATCCCCGCCCTGATGCTGTTGGGTCTCTGGCTGGCCAGGAACCTGAACCAGGTGCGTGGGGTGATGGTGATAGGAGCCTCTTGTCTGCTGGCTCTCTCCATCTGGCTCACCATTTATTTCATCCAGCAGCGTGCTGCAGGTAATCAGGATGCAATGCTGCTCACGTATGCCGTTGACTGGTTCAAGCCGCTGAACATCAAGTATTCAGTGGGTGTTGACGGCATCTCGGTGGTGATGTTGCTCCTGTCGAGCATCATCGTCTTTACCGGCACCTTCGCCTCTTGGCAGTTGAAGCCGCTCACCAAGGAGTATTTCCTCTGGTTCACCCTGCTTTCATCAGGTGTGTATGGCTTCTTCATCAGTGTGGATATGTTCACCATGTTCATGTTCTACGAGGTGGCGTTGATTCCGATGTACCTGTTGATTGGTGTTTGGGGTAGTGGACATAAGGAGTATTCTGCCATGAAGCTGACGCTGATGCTGATGGGTGGTTCTGCCTTGTTGATCATCGGTATCCTGGGTATCTATTACTTCAGTGGTGCCACCACGATGAATGTCAATGAGATTGCAGCCTTGCATAATATCCCTGTTGATATCCAGAAGGTGTTCTTCCCCTTCATCTTCATCGGCTTCGGTGTGCTGGGAGCTTTGTTCCCCTTCCATACATGGTCACCCGATGGTCATGCCTCTGCGCCTACCGCCGTATCCATGCTCCATGCTGGTGTGTTGATGAAGCTGGGAGGCTACGGCTGCTTCCGTGTGGCAATGTTCCTCTTGCCTGAGGCTGCCCAGGAATTGGCGTGGTTCTTCTTGATCCTCACCACGATATCAGTGGTATATGGTGCGCTCTCTGCTTGTGTGCAGACCGACTTGAAATACATCAACGCCTATTCATCGGTGTCGCACTGCGGACTGGTTCTTTTCGCCTTGCTGATGATGACGAAGACCTCTTGTACGGGTGCTGTCCTGCAGATGCTCTCACACGGTTTGATGACCGCTCTCTTCTTTGCCCTCATCGGTATGATATACGGTCGTGCACATACTCGTGACATCCGTTACCTTGGCGGTTTGATGAAGATCATGCCGTTCCTGGCCGTGGGCTATGTCATTGCTGGTTTGGCCAATTTGGGACTGCCGGGCTTCTCTGGCTTTATTGCCGAGATGACTATCTTCGTGGGATCGTTTGCCAATGCCGATACGTTCCATCGTGCATGTACCATCATCGCCTGCTGTTCCATCGTTGTAACCGCAGTCTATATCCTCCGTACCGTGGGCTTCATCCTCTTCGGCGACGTGAAATATCCACACTGCGACACAGTGAAACTCACTGATGCCACATGGGACGAGCGCGTGGCCGTGATCTGCCTCATTGCTTGTGTAGCCGGTTTGGGTTGCTTCCCGCTCTGGGCTAGTCATGTGATCGACAATGGTGTGGCTCCTATCCTTGATAACATTTTGAATATTTCATTAATAGCAGGAGTGTAATATGAACTACGGACAATTTCTCTATATGATACCCGAAGCCACACTGATGGCTATCCTGGTAATCGCTTTTATAGCAGACTTTATCTCTTCCAAGAATACAGAACGGAAGTGGTTCAATCCGCTGATGTGTATCCTGATGCTTGGACAGGTAATCGTTTCGTTCCTGCAGACCGATACGGTGCAGGCTTTCGGAGGTATGTATCGTGCCATTCCGGCGGCTCATGTCATCAAGACCATCCTTGCAGCAGGAACACTAATCGTGGTGATTCAAGCTCGTCAGTGGCTGCGCCGTCCTGACACCTCTTTCAAGGAGGGTGAGTTCTATATGCTCGTTGTATCCACCTTGTTGGGTATGAATATGATGGTGAGTGCCGGACATTTCCTGATGTTCTTCCTCGGACTGGAGATGGCTTCCGTGCCCATGGCCTGTCTGGTGGCACTCGACAAATACCGTCATCAGAGTGCTGAGGCTGCCGCAAAATATATCCTTACGGCCACCTTCTCCAGTGGTGTGATGCTCTATGGTATCTCGTTCCTTTATGGAGCCTTCGGTACCTTGTATTTCAATGGCATCGCCTTGAGTACGGCATTTGCACAGCACGCTGCCTTGGTGATCCTCGGACTGGTGTTCTTCTTCAGCGGACTGGGCTTTAAGATCTCGCTCGTACCGTTCCACTTCTGGACAGCCGACACCTATCAGGGTGCGCCTACTACAGTGACGGGTTATCTGAGTGTGGTATCTAAAGGTGCCGCTGCCTTTACCCTCTGTATCATCCTGATGAAGGTATTTGCTCCTATCGTTACCTATTGGCAGTACCTGCTCTATATTGTGATCGTATTGAGCATCACCGTGGCCAACCTCTTCGCCATCCGTCAGAGCGAGTTGAAACGCTTCATGGCGTTCAGCTCTATCAGTCAGGCTGGTTATATCATGCTGGCTGTAATAGGCAATAGTGCCACTGGCATTACAGCCCTGTCGTATTACATCTTGGTATATGTGGTGGCTAACCTCGCTGTGTTTACGGTGATTGCTGCCGTGGAGGAGAATAACGGTGGACGTACTGACATGGATGCCTACAACGGGTTCTACCAGACCAATCCCAAACTGTCGTTCCTGATGACTGTCGCTTTGTTCTCATTGGCTGGTATTCCACCGTTTGCCGGTATGTTCAGTAAGTTCTTTGTATTTATGGCGGCTGCCGAGCAAGGTTCTTATCTGGCTTACCTCGTATTATTCATTGCCTTGGTGAACACGGTGGTGTCACTCTACTACTACTTGCTCATCGTGAAGGCGATGTACATCAAGCAGACTGACAGTCCGCTGCCTACCTTCAAGAGTGATGTGAATACCAAGTTGGCATTGGCACTCTGCACCGCAGGTATCATCCTCTTCGGTGTGTGCAGCTTCTTCTACAACTGGATATTTGCTGCTTCCCTGTAGATCATTGGTGAATATAGAAATAGCGTGTAGAATGAACCTTTCTACACGCTTTTTTTATTCTCTATAGAACCATCCAATGAGACGGTTGAGCCATGGGAGGGAGAAACGGAACCAGCGATAGGTTCCCACCTCCTTTCCTCCGAAGCTCAGGATGAAGTCGCGATAGCGGTTCTTCTTGAATGGCAGACCTACATCCATAAAGTAGATATGCCATTTTTCTTGTTCATAGGCATCGGTGATGGCTCCCCAGATGGTGACAGCCGATGGATATAGGGTGGGGTGACTCTTGCGTTTGGAGGCCATGTACCACAAATAGACATTGTTTTTTGAGTAGATACAACAGCTGCCGCCAATCACCTTGTTCTTGTGTTTCGTAACAAACAGACGGGCATTTCCCGTGGTATGTAACAGTTCGAACATCTTCTTCGGTGGCAAGTAGCGTCGTACCTTCAGGGAGAAGAAACGACTCAGCAGGCGGTAGAAGCTATTGATCTCCTCATCTGTCTGTACCTCCTCACTGACAACTCCTGCCTCCTGGGCACGCTCAATGCGCTGAAGGGTTTTCTCGTTGATGCGTTCCTTGGGAGACAGCGAATGCAATGAGTTGTGAATCTCCATCCATTGAATGGGGAAATAGCCCTGACTGCGCAGGATGCGGTAGCCGAACATCTTCTGACTGAGGTCACTGAACTCGATGTACAGGCACATCTTCCGACGCAGTTTCCGCGTGATGGCCTTCAGCATCAGTTCGAACAGCGCATCCTTGTCTTCTCCTTCTGTATATTCTCCTTCACCATAAACCCGTCCTTGTGAAAACAGATAGGGGGGGACAAGGGATCCACGACGACGGAGTGTGGCGAGCATGTGGGCGATCACCGTGTTTCCCCTTCTGACGATCACCATATACGGTTGCTGTCCCGGTGTCTTCTCAACAATACGGAAGAGCTCGGTGCTATGGAAGAAACTGCTGCACGTCATGTATGGCAGGTCCTTACTCTTGGCGATGATGCTTACGCGCAATTCGTCGTTCATCGCGACAAAAGTAATAAATCTTTTTTAAACTCCCAAATAATTAGTCTCTATCTATTCTTCCCAAATATTATAGGACTCAGTGTATTGGTATGTGTCGTTCTCAAAAATGTCGTAGTTGAAGTCGTGGAAGTCGGAGTATTCTTTTGCATTCACTTCACCGTGTGATACCTCTTGCACATTGCTGAATTTGATGACCTCATCGCCACCGAGCATGCACTCATTAAGCGCAAGCACCACAACCTCGGTAAAAGGTAAAAGATACTCCTTTTTCATCTTCAGCATTTCTTTACTATATATGTTATGTCATTCCGTTCCGCAAAGAATCCTGTTCCTCGCTTTACTTCACGACCACCTTCTTGTCATTTACTATATACACGCCGCGTTGTAGCTGGCGACGATGAGCGTTGTTGTTCATGCGCTGTCCCTGCAGGTTATATATCACCTGTTGATTATTAGCTGCAGACGGCGCGGTGATATCGGTGGCAATACCGTTAATTGGTTCGTCATCGAACACCAGACTGATCTCTTTGGCATTCCCCTGACTATTCCGCGCATGGAAATAAGCGCGATAGCCCTTCATGGTAATAGTCGTGCCGTCGTTATTTACGGTAGAGAGCTTTCCTGTATTGGCATTGAAGAAATAGTCATCAGTATTGAAATATACGTTTCCTCCATCTGTATAGCGACCAATGAAATCAAAGTAGGTCGTAGTGAATATAGGTGTGGTATATGGGGTACTTGTGATACCCATCACCAGATAAGGGGCATCCTTTGTTACGTTTTTGATGAGGAACGGCTGGTTGGCATGCACCTCTCCGCTTGTGGTTTCGAAGCGGGCACTCATGGCACTGCTCTCCACAAAATTACCAATTACTACATTTTCACCAAACAATTCTTTAGCCTGATCTGCTGTCAAATCGAAAGGCACCACCATCGTAGCCCACGGAGATGCACCAGACAATCCCTTGCGCCATACATGGGCGTTGCCCGATGCGTCTAACGACTGTGGAAGGACTGTTGCCAGTTCGTCGTGGATAGACACGGGGACGTAAATATAGAGTTTTGCTAATGTATAGTTAGCACTCATTGCGATAGTATAGCTACCATCGCTGTCAGCCTTGTCATATCCTCCGTATGTGCTGGGTGAATTGCCTTGGCTATTATCCACCAAGTAATAAATCAGCGTATTGCTATCACCGCTGTTTTGAACGTGAATAGTAGCTCCTGCGCCATTACTGTTCCGGCCCACACCGAAACTCTCCATAACTGCTGCTTTATAAGAACTATTACTGTCCATCCACACCACTTTCGGGTCGCTATCATTACATAAATAAATAGGTGACGTGTTATTAACAACCCAGTAGGCTTGATAGTTTTCTCCGTATGTGCTGTTATTCTTTGACCAGAATGCCCAGCGTGTATTTTGTGCTGTTGTATTCCAGTTGTTGCCTAACACTTCGGCAATATTCGCGCTGGTAATCTGGTCAAAATCTTTGCCATAGAGTTTATAATACGGGTATTTCACCTCGAACGTCTTTATTCCCGACGAATAACCTTCCACAGCCGATGTCACTTGCAAAGTTCCTGGTTCGGGGAATGTGAATGATGAAAGATCGTCGCCAGCAGATTTGATCACGATGTTGTCGAGCATTGCCTTAGAATTGTATCTTCCAGTAACAAAATAAAAGCCGTCGAACTCTGTACTTGTGCCTGCGGGTAATTCAAAGGTTCCCGAACTGCCATTGGAAATTTGCCATGCCACTGTTCGGGCATTCTGATTCACATTCAATGAAATATGATACCACGTTTCTGAAGCCAGTGTTGTGGTGGTTGTTCCATTTACATTGTAGACAGTCGAATTCTTACTTCCTTCTAAATCAAATAGCAAATTGGCATTATTGTTGATGGATGCATAGTTATCCCAATAATTTGTAGGGTTAGTTCCTCCCTTGCTCATTACACAGAATTCACCTGGGTCAGTATTACCTGCCTTTAATGCAAGGTCAAATTCTATGCTATAACCACAGCCGTTAGAAACATCAACACTGCTGAATCGTTTATAAGCATAACGGGTTGAAGTTGAACCTAAGTCAATCAAAAAATAATTTCCGTCATCTCCACTTCCGAGGCTTATTGGTGCACCGCTATGAGTCCATTCACTTATCACAGTCTCGCTCTCAAAGTTTTCGCTGAAAAGAACAACATCCCCATTGCTTCCAATATTCGTCACTGTCCCATCCAAACTGGTGAAGGTTCCTGAAAGGGTGGGAACTTGACCATTTGTATTGTTGGCTATAATGCTGACAATGGGCAAATAATAATTGTCAGACGAAGCGGAAGGGTAGGGGGTGCTTACGTTTTCATAGGGAGCCATGCCGGTTATTTCAATATTTGCCTCGTTGGCTATTGCCTCATCAGATATCTTCAGATAGAGAACACCACCTTCTTGGATAAGGCTCAGGTATCGTGCATCGACGGCATCACACTCGATTTTAACCTTAGACAGGTCACCATTGACTGTAGTTACATTGCCGATGGGGTAGCGTCCGTTACCTAATGGGCTGGACATATCCAGTTTAAACACAGGTACGATGTACTTGGGGCCATAGTTCTTCCAAACGTCTATGCCAGTCTTCGAGTCATCGATATTCAGTGTAGTAGCATTCAGCCAGTCATGTTGGTTCTCACCATTCCCGTTAACATCCAGCACCACGCGGGCCCCGTATTCCAATGTCAGTTCAGAAATATTGACCGAACTGAGCGTATTAGTATTTGGTCCTCCCACATTTAGTGTTGCTCCATACTGCATGGTCATGCCATTAGAGAAAGATCCTCCTGAGGTATTCAACGTTGTAAACCGTTTCATAGCTACCTTACTGTTCTGCATGGTACCGTTGAATTCCAGTGTGCCTGCCCATACAGTTGTCTCACCAGAATAAGTTTCTGTTACGTTGGGAAGAATAAGAGTTCCATCGCCTTGCTTGGTTAGGTGCATGGCACCCGTAAAGGCACCACCTGTTACGGTGTGAGTATAATATGTACGGTTAATGGCTGGTGGATTTGCAACACCGATAGAGCCATCTGTTCTCACCTTTGTTCCGCTAGTTCCATTGTAGTCAGTTCCTTCAACCTTTGATGGAGCGTTGTCTGTAAACACCCAAGGTGAAACGCCCTCAGTAACATTGATGGTCATGTCGTTTGTTTCACAAGCAATAACCTGTTTACCATTCATGTTGCTATTAATGGTTCCACCATTGGTAATTTCCGTACGTTCATTGGTCGTTTGTGGCGGAGGGGCTTGCGTATAACCCTCCATCTCACCAAGGAAGAAACTCAGATGAGGTGGCAGGTTATATACCATCTGTTGTGTGGCCATAGCTTGGCGGTACTGGTGATCATACCAAAGTGACGGGAAGCTGAAGTCGGAATAAACCCCTGAAGTGTAGAGGCGAATCGTACGCGAATCAACACGGGCAATAAATTCTTCACGCCAGTCACCGATAATATCTCCCTGGAAACATGTGTTGTTTTTTGTATCGTTATTTGAAATAGCTGTATTATAATATACCGTTGTGTTATTTTCATCTTTCATCGTATTCGCAGCATTAAAGATGCGTCCTCGACCTGGTTTGTTAATGGTGATGTATCCGTTTCGTGTTCCGGAGGCATCTTGCCATTCGGAGAGTAAATCTCCATCCCAATATATACGGAAATTCAGTCGTCCTGCATCTAGTGATTCAGTCAAACCGTTGATGAGTGTTCCTGTTACGCTGCTGATTTCTCCCCCTCCAGAAGAACGTCCCAAACAGCCAGGATAATTATTGGAGAAGTTGGCCATAAGAGCTCTACCGTCGTCACCGGTTGATGTGAACTTATAAAGCACCTCGCCGGTGGTGGCATCGCGGTAGTTACTACCATAGTAGGGAGCATCCTCTAAACAACCGAAGAATTCTAGTCCTTTACGCCATGGATTAAAGTCGCCCACATGCTGTGCGTCGCCATGTTGGTATCCAGTTGTGTGAAGTCCCTTACCGTTATCGTCAATTACCATTGAGCCATATACAATCTCATCGCGTCCGTCCTCATCCACGTCAGCAATCAGGAAATTATGGTATCCGTTACCAAACCAAGGACTATTACGATCATTACAATTCCACTGCCAACGCGTTATCCATTTGTGGCTTTGCTTGTTTAAGTCAAGGGCAATCATCTTGTGGCGGGTATAAATACCTCGTCCTAGATATAATGAGGGATGGCGTCCGTCAAGATAAGGTGCCCCCATGAAGTACTTGCTGTCACGGTGCCCTAATATCCCGTCTTTTCCCGTTCCTGTATATTGTGCTGAGTACCACCAAGCATCAGGAACACTGGATTCACCATTTTCCAATCGAGGAAGTGGGTAGGTCATCCATGGCTCATTGTTGTTTCCGATATTGTAAGGCTTGCCTGTCGTACCATTCAAATATATCAGATATTCGTTACCTGTATTTGTATAGGTCCCGTTTGCAGCATGATATACAGTGTTTCGAGTACTCAGTCCATAAGTTCCGATATTTTGGTATTTCTCAATGCCATTCTCCATGTAGTGAATCACCATGTCATCAGCACCACGAAGAACCACTTCTGCGGCTCCGTCTTCGTCCCAGTCAAAAGCGATGACATTTGTTTCTGTAGAATTGCCGCTTACCATATTGGCACCAACATCAATCCACCAAAGACGCGTGCCATCAAATTCGTAGGCTTCAATCACATCGTAGGCCGGATCTGTCATATCTACATAAAGAGCATTAGCATCATCTATGTTCATACGCTTGATGATAAACTCCATCTCACCGTCACCGTCAAGATCAGCCACTTCTATATCATTGGCCCAATAACTATCTGTTACTGGCTGGTTACTGCGCGAATAGATTTCGCCCAGTGGAATATCCATGTAACCGCCTACATAACGGTCACCATTTCTGTACATTTGCCATCCCGGCCATACGGTTACAGCATTACATCTTTCCTGTTCAATACCATTCACTACGGCAGCTACCTGGTAAGTTTCTTCGCCAGTAATGCTATGTCCATGCGCATAGTTCGTGTTGTTAAGATTCTGAGCAAGCAGTGAGCCGTTGTAGTATAAATTGTAGGTCACGTCGTAGTATTCCGTGCCCAATCTCCTCCAACTGATAAGAGTACCAATACTGTTGCCGTTGTCAGCCAGTTTCACTGCCACCAGTCCTCTGCCCAGATTGTCCATTTTACGCTGTGCTGTTGCACTTAGGGAAACAAGCAATAATATAACGAAGATAGTAACAAGACGTTTCATGGTTATATGTTTTGGTTTTAGTTGTAAAGTTATTTGTCAATTGATAGTTGTAGCCCGCGTGAATAATCACTTCTTGAATGCAAATATAGTATTTTTATATGCAATTACAAAACTTTTGCGCCTTTTTTTAGCTTATATCGAAAATATCTGCCCAAAGCAATCCGTATCTAATAATTTATGCGTATCTTTGCCAAGTGACAGTACAATGAGAACGAATTAAGAAATATACTGATGAGTGATTTTAAGGATTTGGTGCAGCTGCGCCGCAGTCATAGGAAGTTTACGGAAGAGGAGATCAGTGCCGAGGATGTGCAGTTGATTCTCCGTGCCGCCCTGATGTCACCCACGTCGAAAGGACAGCGTGGATGGGAGTTCGTGGTGGTAGAAGATAAAATGGATATCGAGAAGCTGTCGGATGCCAAGGATCTGGGCGGACAGTTCATCAAGGGGGCACCGCTGGCCATCGTGGTACTGGGTGATCCTATGAAGAATGACTGCTGGGTGGAGGATGCGAGTATCGCCGCTATCTCTATGCAGTACCAGGCAGAGGATTTAGGTTTAGGTTCCTGTTGGGCACAGATGAGGGGCAGAGGACTCAGTGACGGTACCAGTGCCGATACGGTGATCCGTGGTATCTTGGATATCCCCGAGAACCTGAACTGTCTGTGTATCCTCGCCTTCGGTCATAAGGCAGATGAGCGTAAACCGCAGAATGAGGACCGCTTGAAGTGGGAAAATGTACATGTAAACAAATACTGATACGTTCATGATCAATTACGACTTGCGGAAAATCCGTGCCATCATCTTCGATGTGGATGGCGTACTGAGTGCCGAGACCATCACCCTGCACCCTAACGGGGAGCCGATGCGTACAGTGAATATCAAGGACGGCTATGCTATCCAGCTTGCACAGAAGATGGGACTGCGTATCGTGATCCTGACAGGTGGTGCCACCGAGAGTGTTCGCAAACGCTATGAGCATTTGGGTGTGGAGGATATCTACATGAACTGTGCCGTGAAGGTAAAGACCTACGAGCAGTTCCTGGAGAAGTATGGTCTGAAGGATGAGGAGGTGATATACATGGGTGATGATGTGCCTGATTACGAGATCATGAAACGCAGTGGCTGTCCTTGTTGTCCCTCGGACGCTTGTCCGGATATCAAGGCCATCAGTTTGTATATCAGTGATAAGAAAGGTGGCTACGGCTGTGCCCGTGATGTGATTGAACAGGTGTTGCGTGTTCAGGGCAAGTGGTTGTCGGATGCCAAGGCTTTCGGTTGGTAACTTTGTAATTGAAAATTGAAAATTGAAAATTCAATTATGAAGTACATATTAGCGAGTAACAGTCCGAGAAGGAAAGAGTTGTTGGCAGGATTGGATCTCGATTTCGAGGTGAAGGTGCTGTCAGACATTGACGAGTCGTATCCCGAAGATACGCCCGTTGGTGAGGTGGCTGAGTATATTGCCCGCAAGAAAGCTGCTGCGTATCAAACTATGATCCATGATGATGAACTGGTGATCACTGCTGATACCGTAGTTGTAGTAGATCAGGAGATTCTTGGGAAGCCTGTGGATGCTGCAGATGCCCGTCGTATGCTGCGCTTGATCAGCGGTAGGGAGCATCAGGTGATTACAGGTGTTTGTCTGACCACCACGGAGAAGATCCGTTCCTTCTCGGTGAGTACCGATGTGGCATTCAAACAACTGTCGGAAAACGAAATTGATTATTATATTGAGCACTATAAGCCTTTCGACAAGGCAGGGGCTTATGGTATTCAGGAGTGGATTGGTTATATTGGCGTAACCTCGTTGCACGGGAGCTACTTCAATGTGATGGGGCTTCCCGTGCAACGGATCTACGCTGAACTGCAAAAGTTTTAGTATTCTGAGTCGTCGGCTACCTCAACAGAATCAAGGTCGAGGTCTTCCGGTGTCTCATCGAACGTGGTACGATAACTCTCCTCGGTGAGCTTATCCTCATCGTAGTCGTCATCTTCGTCGGCATCGTTATAGTGATCTTCAATCTCGGGTACATCCTCGTCCTCTTCGCTGAGATTCTCGATGTCCTCCTCTTCATCTATTCCAAAGCGAGTACGCGGACGCTCAATGATCTGCTTCTCCTTGGCGAAGATGGCCTCTACCCAAAGCCCCTTGGGAATCTCCAGTACCTCGAATCCGTCGGCAACCTTCTTCTCATACATTCCGCCAGGATTGTGCAGACGATCCTTGGGCAGGGTAGTGGTACTTACATCGAAACCACTCTGGATGATGTCCTGAATGCTCTGTGACAGGGAGTCCCATCCGCCGCCGAAGTTACGATCGATGACCTCCATCAGCTTGGCTGCAGAGATGTGACGGATATTCTCGTAGGTGAGATCGGTGACGCGCATGATCGGACGTTTCTTGATAGCCCACTGATTCTTCTTGTTGTCATCCACGCGGATGTTTCCCACCTTGAAGCCACGTGCTTCGTATTTCTTGATGACCTCAGGTTTGTCGATCTTGACTTCCTCGATATCGAAGGCACTGCGAAGGATATCGATATAATGGCGCATGTTCTCTTTCAGGTCGGCATCTTTCTCTGCTGCCTCCCAGAGGCGGAACACATCGTTCTCCTGTAAGTCCCAGACGTTGCTCTTATTCAGCGTCTTCAGGGTAAAAGCATTTTTCTCAGTCTCTTTCATATATTATATGATTTATTATTTTAGTGTGAATTCATCTCTGTCGTTCAGTACCTTGAACTTGTTCCTGAAACTACGAAGACTCTCCATGTCGATCTCTGCCGAGAGCGTCTGTGCCGTTTCTCCCTCGCATTCTGCCATGGTTCTGCCACGGGAGTCGATGAAGGCGCTATGACCGATATAGTGACAGTTGGGATCATCGCCCACGCGGTTACAGCCTATCACATAGCACTGGTTCTCGATGGCGCGTGCCCTTAGTAGGATGTGCCATACCTCCTGACGGGATTCGGGCCAGTTGGCCACGCAGATGATGGCATCGTAGTCACCTTGATAGCGCTCCCATACAGGGAAACGCAGGTCGTAGCAGGTTACCAGCAGGAATCGTGTGCCACGAAATGATACCACAGTACGATGATTACCGGTCTTGTAGTACTTGTCCTCACCCCCATATTGAAAGAGGTGGTGCTTGTCGTAGGTGGCGATATTTCCATCAGGCTCGACGAAATACTGTCGGTTGAAACACTGTCCTGCATCGTTCACCGCCAGACTGCCACAGATGGCTGCATCCGTTCTCACGGCCATTTCCTTCATCCACGCCACAGCTTTGTCAGCGCTGTTTTCTGTCGGCATCACGTCGGTAATGAACCCTGTGCTCCACATTTCGGGCAGTATATAGAGGTCAGCCCCGGGTGCAGAAAGTATCATCTGCTCAGCTGCTTCCATGTTCTCCTCAGGTCTTGCCCATGCAATGTCGGTTTGCAGAAGGGTTATCTTCATCGTACGTGACTTTTTAATATCGGGTACAAAGATAATGAAAAGGAATACAAAACAAAAAGAAATCCATGGAAAAATACAATCATAGACTTTTTTTATGACTTTTGTTTTGTTATGCACTCGACTTTTCGTATCTTTGTCGCTGATATGCCACAACCGTTAGCTGAACGAATGCGCCCCAAGACGCTCGATGAGTACATCGGTCAGCGTCATCTGGTAGGTGAAGGGGCTGTCCTGCGTAAGATGATTGATGCAGGACGGGTTAGCTCTTTCCTGCTCTGGGGACCGCCGGGAGTGGGGAAGACCACCCTGGCGCAGATCATTGCGCATAAGCTGGAGACACCGTTCTATACGTTAAGTGCCGTGACCAGTGGTGTGAAGGATGTGCGTGATGTAATTGATCGAGCCAAGAGCGGTCGTTTCTTCAACGAGGCGAGTCCGATACTCTTCATCGACGAGATTCATCGTTTCAGTAAGTCACAACAAGACAGCTTGTTAGGCGCTGTAGAAAAAGGTATTGTTACACTGATTGGTGCCACCACAGAGAATCCCTCGTTTGAGGTGATCCGTCCGTTGCTCAGTCGTTGTCAGCTCTATGTCCTGAAATCCTTGGAGAAGGATGATCTGTTGGAACTCCTCAACCGCGCCATCACGGAAGATGTGGAACTGAAGAAACGGAAGATCGATGTCAAGGAAACAGGTGCCATCTTACGCTATAGTGGTGGTGATGCCCGCAAACTCCTGAATATCCTGGAACTGGTGGTGGAGTCGGAGAGTGGTGATGTGGTGATCACTGATGAGCTGGTGGAGAACCGACTGCAGCAGAATCCGTTGGCATACGACAAGGATGGAGAGATGCATTACGACATCATCTCTGCCTTTATCAAGAGCATTCGTGGCAGTGATCCTGATGGCGCCCTCTATTGGATGGCACGGATGATTGAGGGTGGGGAGGATCCGCAGTTCATCGCCCGAAGGATGGTGATCAGTGCTGCTGAGGATATCGGACTGGCTAACCCTAATGCCCTACTGCTGGCCAATGCGGCCTTTGATGCGGTGATGAAGATCGGATGGCCCGAAGGACGCATTCCCTTGGCGGAGTGTGCCGTCTATCTGGCCACGAGTCCGAAAAGCAACAGTGCCTACATGGGCATCAACAGTGCACTGGAACTGGTCAAGAAAACGGGTAACCAACCTGTCCCTTTGCATCTCCGCAACGCACCCACCGAACTGATGGCCGAGCTGGGATATAGCGATGGCTATAAATATGCACACGATTATCCCGGTAACTTTGTGGAACAACAGTTCCTACCGGATGCATTGAATGACAAACGATTATGGCATGCCCAGCACAGCCCATCCGAGGAGAAACTCTACCAGCGGATGCTTCAGTGCTGGGGGAAGCGGTTTGAGGACTAGAATTCTTTTTCGAAAAAAGTGAGGGAAAAATTTGGCGGTATCGAAAAAACTGCGTACCTTTGCAACCGCAATTCGAAAATGAGTCGCAAAAAGGCTCCCTAGCTCAACTGAATAGAGCATCTGACTACGGATCAGAAGGTTGTGGGTTTGAATCCCGCGGGAGTCACAAAGAAGAGAGATCTCATGTCTGAAAGTTCACTTTCAAGCGTGAGATCTCTTTTCTTTGTGTTGCTCTGCCCGTGGCAGGGTAGGGATCGGCGCAGCCAATTCGCGGGAGTCACAAAGAAGAGAGAACTCTGAGTGTGAAAGTTTACTTTTGACCTCGGAGTTCTTTCTTTTTTTGTTGTATATATACAATATTTTTCTTACCTTTGCATCCTGAATATATTTATCAACAAGATGAAAACAAAATTGAACCTTGTCGTTGCCTTATTGAGCTTAGGATGGCTCACAGCAATGGCTGAAAACTTCCAGGTATGCAGTCCTGACCAGCAAATCGTTGTAACCATTAGTGATACCGACGGCGTTCCCACCTATCAGGTATCCTACAAAGATCAAGTGTTCTTGGAGAAATCCCCTTTGGGACTCAAGACCAATTTCAGTGACCTGACCACTGGTCTCTCTATGGGAGAGTGTACAACCACCCCTGTAGAGGATCATTATCTCACCCGCAATATCAAACAGCAGCAGGTGGAGTATCAGGCCAATGAAGCCGTTTGTCATTTCTCGAAGAACAACCGTCCTGTACTTAATATCATCTTCCGTGTTAGTAACCGTGACGTGGCTTACCGCTATGAGGTACTTCCTGTGCGGGATACCAAGTGCGCAGTGGTGATGACTGAGGCCAGCGGTTTCTTGCTTCCTGAGGGAACAACCACGTTCCTTTGTCCGCAGTCGAAACCCATGGGGGGCTTTGCCCGTACCTCCCCGAGTTACGAGACCGGTTATACCACCGACGATACGATGGGTAAGAACGGCTGGGGTGAAGGCTATTCGTTCCCTTGTCTGTTCAAGGTGGGCTCCAAAGGTTGGGTACTGATCAGTGAGACGGGTGTTGACGGTAGCTATTGTGCCAGCCGACTCCTCAACGAGCACGATGGTCTTTACCGCATCGGCTTCCCGCAGGAAGGGGAGTGCAACGGTATCGGTTCCGTGACACCATCGATTACCCTGCCTGGTTCAACACCTTGGAGAACCATCACGCTTGGTCCTACACTTGCCAACATCGTGGAGACCACCGTTCCCTTCGACCTGGTCGCTCCTAAGTACAAGGCATCTCAGGAATATATCTACGGTTGCGGATCCTGGAGTTGGATCATCGGTATGGATGCAAGCTGTAACTTCGATGAGCAGAAGCGATATATTGATTTCTCGGCTGCCATGGGTTATCAGACCGTGCTGATTGATGCGTTATGGGATAAGCAGATCGGTTATGATCGTATTGAGGAACTGGCCCGCTACGGAAAGGAACGTGGCGTAGGACTGTTCCTTTGGTATAACTCCAACGGTTCATGGAACGATGCTCCACAGAGTCCTATCGGTAAGATGAACAACCATCTGGTGCGCCGTCAGGAGATGGCTTGGATGCAGCGTACTGGCATCCGTGGTATCAAGGTGGATTTCTTCGGTGGCGACAAGCAGCAGATGATGCAGCTGTACGAGGATATCTTGGTTGATGCCAATGACTTCGGTCTGCTGGTCATCTTCCACGGTTGTACCCTGCCAAGAGGCTGGGAGCGCATGTATCCCAACTATGCAGCCAGTGAGGCTGTGCTGGCCAGCGAGAACCTGCATTTCGGACAGGGTGCTTGTGATGCTGAGGCTCGCAATGCCTGCATCCACCCGTTTATTCGTAACACGGTGGGATCCATGGACTTCGGCGGCTCTGCCCTGAACAAGTTCTATGGTGCTGACAACAAACGCGGTACGGTACGTCGTACCAGTGATGTCTTCGCCTTGGCTACTGCCGTACTCTTCCAAAGTGCCGTGCAGCATTTCGCCTTGGCACCGAATAACCTTGAGGATGCGCCGGCATGGGCCATCGATTTCATGAAGGATGTTCCTACCACTTGGGATGAGGTGAAGTTTATCGATGGTTATCCCGGTAAGTATGTGGTATTGGCTCGTCGTCATGGCAATCGTTGGATTGTGGTGGGCATCAATGCAGAAGAGCAACCCTATACCGCCACCTTGTCATTACCGATGTTCGAGAAGGGTGCAACGCTGAAGGTCTATAGCGATGATGCTCAGTTGAACGGTAGTGTGAAGACTGTGAAGCAGAACAAGAAACAAACGCTGAAGGTGGTGATACCGAAGAACGGAGGACTTGTAATAGAAAATTGACAATTGATAATTGACAATTGATAATTGATAATTGAAAATTTATCTTTCATCTTTCATCTTTCATCTTTTGAGAATATGAGATTATTTGCAACGCTTCTAGGAATCGGTCTGTCATCGGTTGCCATGGCACAGAACCCGTTTGTGCAGACGTGGTTCACGAGTGATCCCGCACCGATGGTGCACGATGGTACAATGTATGTCTATACAGGACATGACGAGGATAATGCCGACTTCTTCTGGATGCAGGAGTGGCGTGTCTATTCAACGCAGGACATGGTGAACTGGCAGGATCATGGCTCGCCATTGGCCTTGGAGAGTTTCTCTTGGGCAGACGACCGTGCTTGGGCGAGTCAGTGCGTGGAGCGCGACGGGAAGTTCTTCTGGTATATCTGTGCTCACTCACGACTGTCACGTGGCATGGCCATCGGTGTGGCAGTAGGTGATTCTCCAACGGGTCCGTTCCGTGATGCCATCGGGAAACCGCTGTTCGAAAATGGCTCTTGGGATCATATCGATCCTACCGTGTTCATTGATGATGATGGACAGGCTTGGCTGATGTGGGGTAATCCGCGGGTGTATTACCTGAAGCTGAACCGCGATATGATCTCCTATGATGGAGAGGTGGGAATACTTCCCATGACCGAGGAGGCCTTCGGCGGTCCTCCTATGGACAAGCGTGTAGAAGGAAAGAAATACAAGGATTCGTATGTGGAGGGGCCGTGGCTGACAAAGCGCAACGGAACCTATCAGCTTCTGTATGCTGCCGGTGGCGTACCTGAGCATATCTCCTATAGTACAGCACCATCGCCTACAGGTCCTTGGACCTACGCTGGTGAGATCATGCCACTCTGTGAGACTGGTTCGTTCACGAATCACTGTGGTGTGGCTGACTATAAAGGACACAGTTATTTCTTCTACCATACCGGTAAGCTGCCGCAGGGTGGGGGCTTCGGTCGCAGCGTGGCTGTTGAGGAGTTCAAATACAATGCTGACGGCAGTTTCCCGACGATTATGCCTACCGATGAGGGCGTGGAGCCTGTAGAGAAGTTCGATCCCTACCGTAAGGTGGAAGCCGAGACGATGGCTTTCTCGAAAGGTATCAAGACCGAGCAGAACGATAAGGTGGGTGTGTATGTGACTGATATCCATAACGGTGACTACATCAAGCTGCAGGGTGTTCACTTCTGCAAGAAGACTCCCCGTACCTTCACGGCCCGTGTGGCCAGTGGACTGCGTGGCGGTGCCATCGAGGTTCGTATTGACAGTATCCACGGTCAGTTGTTAGGTCGCCTGGAGGTACCTGGAACAGGAGGATGGGAAGAGTGGCAGACGCTGACCACCGATCTTACTGAGGTTGTCAAGGGGCATCATGATATGTACCTTGTCTTCACCGGTAGGAAAGGACCGAAACTCTTCAACTTCGACTGGTGGGAGATGCGGAATATGGAACAGGTGAACATGCCGCTGTTCCAGACCAAGTACACCGCTGACCCCTCACCGCTGGTGGTGGGCGACACCTTATTCTTATATACGTCACACGATGCGCACTTCGAGGATATCCCAGATCCCAACGAGCGTAACTCTGCGGGTTTCTTCATGTACGACTGGCTCCTGTGGAGCACCACCGACATGGTGAACTGGACGGAGCACGGTGCTGTGGCCTCGCTGAAGGAATTCGGATGGCGCGAACGTGACAACGGTGCCTGGGCTATCCAGACCGTAGAGCGCAACGGTAAGTACTACCTCTATGCGCCCCTTCATGGTCATGGCATCGGCGTGCTCGTGGCTGACTCTCCCTATGGACCCTTCCATGATCCGCTGGGCGAACCGCTCGTGTGGCAGAAGGAGCATTGGGATGACATCGATCCGTCGGTGTTCATCGATGATGACGGTCAGGCGTATATGTACTGGGGTAACCCGCATGTCTATTACGTCAAGCTCAATGAGGATATGATCTCTACCAGTGGCGATATCTGTGTGCTCAATCCGAAGGATGGCGTGATGCGTCCTGTCAAGGAGGAGGGTGCAAAGATCAATCTCAGGGTGCGCAACGAACAGAAGTCCGACTGGGCTGTGAAGCACTATCAGGAAGGTCCTTGGATCTATAAGCGCAACGGTCATTATTACCTCGCCTATGCCACAACCTGCTGTCCTGAGGCGTTAGGCTATGCCATGAGCGACAGTCCTACAGGTCCTTGGCAGTGGAAGAACTACATCATGAGTCCTACGGAACGTGACCGCGGTAATCATCCCGGTATCACCGACTACAAAGGACATTCCTACGTGTTCGGACAGAACTACGACCTGATGCACCTGGAAACGTTCCAACATAGTGAGCGTCGTTCGGTGTCAGCACAGGAGATTACCTACAATGCTGACGGTACCATTCAGGAGATTCCCTACTGGCTGGATCAGGAGCCGATGAAGCAGTTGCAGTGGCTCAATCCCTACCAGCGTGTGGAGGCAGAGACCATGGCGTGGGGTAACGGACTGAAATCGGCTAAGATGGGTATTCCTAATACAGGTGTGGTGAAGGATATGCCTGCTTCAACAGGTAAGCGGAATATGTATATCTACGACATCAATAATGAGGAGTATATCCGTCTGCGCGGTGTTGACTTCGGATCGAAGGGGGCTTCCAAGTTCCAGATGACGGCTGCGGCCACAGGCTCATGCACCATCACGCTTCGGGTGGATGCCATCGACGGTCCTGTAATCGGTACCTTACCGATCACTGCCACTGGCTCATTGGAGAAATACCGTCAGTTCACTGCCAAGGTGAATGCCGTATCAGGTGTTCACGATCTCTATGTCTGCTTCAGCGAGTCACGCGGCGACGTTCGTCTCGACTGGTGGCGCTTTCAAGGGAAATAACTAATTATCAATACATTACTCAAATGAAAAAGAATCTATTAATGACAGCAATGTTGCTGATGTCACTCCCGCTCATGGCTTATACGCCTTGGAAGAAGGGAGGTTTTGAAACCCAGAAGTACAGAAACCTGTTCGTGGAGATGGGTTATTCATCCGATGCCGTTGAGGCTAAGTTAAAGGAGGTGTTCAACGATGTGTTCCGTGGACCGAACAAGTGCTATTTCGAGGTGGGCGACTCCATGGGCTATGTCTCTGACATCAAGAACCATGATGCTCGTACAGAGGGTATGTCGTACGGTATGATGATTGCCGTGCAGATGAACGAGAAAGATATCTTCGACCGCCTGTGGCGTTGGAGCAAGAAGTATATGCAGCACCAGTCGGGCAGTCGTGAGGGCTACTTCGCTTGGAGCTGTAGAACCGATGGAACCCGTAATGCGGAGGGTGCTGCCAGTGATGGCGAGCTCTATTTCATCACCTCGCTGATCTTCGCCTCCAACCGTTGGGGAAATGATACGGGCATCAACTACAAGGCTGAGGCTCAGCGTATCCTGAACTGTACAATGCCGAAGGAGTATGAGCCTGAGCAGCGTGGTGGATGGGGCTTCCCCCAGCAGCAGAGCGGTCCGCAGCGGATGTTCCTCATCGATCCCGAGACCAAGCTGATCACCTTTACCCCTGATGGCTTCGGACAGCGTTACACGGATCCTTCGTACCATATCCCTGCTTTCTATGAGGTGTGGGCACGATGGGCTGATGACGGTCGTTCCGACTATTGGAACGAGTGCGCAGCAAAGAGTCGCGAGTTCCTCCACAAGGCCATCAACGAGGAAACGGGTCTGAACCCCGATATGTGTCAGTTCGATGGTTCGCAGATGCAGGGCTTTGGTAACCGACCGAACCCGGGTAACAATTTCCGTTATGACTCCTGGCGTGTACCGATGAATATCACGCTCGACTACGAGTGGAGCTGTGCTGATCGTGAGTGGCAGCAGAAATATGGTGAGACCATCCAGAACTTCCTCTATAAGCAAGGGGTTCACGATTTCCTTGATCAGTATCGCGTAGATGGTTCATTACCAGAAGGAAACGAGATTCTGCAGGCAGGTGGATTCAGGAAGCTGCGCCATTCCATCGGCTTTGTTGCCACGGCTGCCGCTGCCTCCATGATGTGCAGTCATGAGAAGAGCAAGGAGTTCGTGGATGAGCTGTGGAACGCCAAGCATGAGCCCTTCGAGGATGGCTATTTCGATGCCTACTACGACGGTCTGCTACGCCTCTTCGCCTTCATGCACCTCAGCGGTCATTACCGTGTGATCTTCCCGAACAAGTAAGGTTCATGAACAAGCAAACAATTGTCACCATACTGCTTGCCCTCGTCGCAATGACGGGGCAGGCACAGACAAAGACAGCAACTGTCACGGGTTATTCACCCGCTCTGAAAGACGGCACGTTGGTGCTTGCCAGTACTGGTACAAGCGCAACCGTCGTAGATACTGTTCAAAGCGGACGGTTCGCCTATACCTTGCCCGTTGAGGCATTCACCGAGAGCAACCTCTCTTTCATTGGCGAAGGCTGTCCCAATATGTATCTGGAAATCTTCCTGAAGCCTGACGTAACCGTGAAAGTTACGGGTAATGACCTTCTCGTTCCCTTATGGAAGGTGGAGAGTCCGCTCCCTGAACAGCAGACGCAAAACCGTATAACAGAGCATTGTCGCGACATCATTGCAGAACGTGTGCAGATGGATCTTGCCCATGCTTCTATGGCAGAGAGAGAACCCGTTATGATGAAGTTGACGAAACAACAAATGGACATCCTGCCCTCACTGCCTGTAGATGCTGCTTCAATCCGTACACTATGGCTCATATCCGAAACGGCAATCAGAAGTAAAGGCTTCCCATACAAGGACCAGTTGAAAGAAGTGGAAAAGACGATCGCTGCCCGTGCGCCCAAAGGATTTGAAGAGAAATTAGCAGAGATTCATTCCAATGTCTTTGCAAAGGATGAGCAGCAGATAGCCGAGGATTTGGCCGTCAATGAGGGAATATTCTTCAAGAAATACGACGATGTGGCTCCTGAGGAGATCCTCCAGACCATCCTCGCCAAGTATAAGGGCAAGACCGTGCTCATCGATATGTGGGCCACATGGTGTGGACCCTGTCGTGCTGGTCATAAGGCAATGGCGCCCATCAAAAATGAACTGAAGGACAAGAACATCCAGTTTGTCTATATCACCTCGCCCTCGTCGCCTCCAGCCACCTGGCAGGAAATGATTAAGGATATCGATGGTGACCACTACTACCTGACGGAGGAACAAAACCATTACATCCTCAACAAGTACGAGTCAGAGGGTATCCCCACATACGCCATTTACAACACCAAGGGCGAACAGACCTACAAGAGCATCGGCTTCCCAGGCTTAGACACCATTAAGAATGAAATAGAGAAAGCGCAGAAATAAAAAGGAAAACGGTTACGGTTACAGCTGTAACCATGTAACCTTTTTCCTCTACAAAAAGAGTACTATTGCTATAAATATATAATAACCAATATCTTACAATACATTTAAATAAATTGTTTCCTCTGCGCGGTTACGGTTACAGCTGTAACCATGTAACCATTTGTATGGTATTGGAGGCAATATCGTAGTTCTTACGGGGGTAAAACCATAAGGAATAAGGGAGAAAACTGCCGTTTTTCCATCGTTTGCCTATACCCAAACGATCGTGCGCCTATAGCCAAACGATCTGTCGCCTATACCCAATTTGAAACGGTATTTTTAAATCACTTTTTCTATCCTCCCCTCCTTTATGGAGGGGCTGGGGGTGGCTCCTTCTCCCTTTGGAGGGGCTGGGGGTGGCTCCTTCTTTCATTTGGCGCGTGCGCCATCCGGTCAGTGCGGTTTTTCTTGGCATCAACACAAAAAATCCATCATATTATTCAAATGTATGGATAATTTTCGTAAATTTGCATTTTGAATGAATCGTTAAACCTTATATAATAAGGACGCAGAGCAAATCACAAACCGTCTCTGCGACCCAAAATAGAATATGGCAACAACAAAGATAATAAACGCAAACGGAACAGAAATATCCGTTTTGATACAAGGCAATGAGGATGACTTTATCTGTCTGACAGATATGGCCAGATATAAAGATAAACAGCGTACCAATTATATTATTCAGAATTGGATACGTTCACGAAGTACCATTGAGTACCTTGGTGTATGGGAGCAATTGCATAATCCCAGTTTTAATAGCATCGAATTCGATGCGTTTAATCAAGAGTATTATTATTCCTAAATTGACTATTGCAAAGAAGAAAGAAGGAATCATATACGCTACAGAAGCAGACATGCTCAATATTGCACTATTTGGTTATACAGCAAAAGATTGGGAAGATGCCAATCCTGAACTGGCTAAGAAGTTGAACATGCGTGATACAGCATCTATTAATGAATTGGTGGTACTTTCGAACATGGAATCACTAAACTCTGAACTAATCAAGCAGAATTTGCCTCGTGATGCTCGTTTCGAAATATTGCAACGTATGGCAAAAGAACAGCTAAAAGTACTAAACAAGCAGAATGCAGAACATCGGTTTAAGAAACTGACAAGTAATACAGATATAATAGAGAACCTCCCCAAACCATAGGTATCAGAAACGGATCCAATTTGTCTTGACTCACCCCTCCCTTTGGAGGGGTAGGGGGTGGCTTGTGTTGCAGTTATTTCTTGGCCTCAACACAAAATTCCATCCCTGATTATTCCATTGTATTGTTTTTTTTACCGAATTTGTTTGGAGCGTAATTGTTTTTTTTCTATATTTGCGGTGTCCTACATGTTGAAAACACCTTAGGTGCTTAATCGTGTGGGAAGACATGTATGAAAAGGCGTTTGCTAAGCGCTTTGACTTTGACATTCTAAGAATCTCGCAAATTCGAACTGTTCGTCAGAGAATCAAAGCAACGGCAGATGCCCCTAGTGATGTATATACATTATGTATATATCATTCAGCGTGGGGCGTTGGCGTTGCTCGTTTCGACGAACAGGGCAATGCGAGAGCCTTTAGGATGTGGAGCGAGCGAAAAGCAACAGCTCCACGTTTCTTTTTGTACGTGCCGGAAGGAACTAGAACTACTAACCACTGCTGAAGGAGCTGGGTGGATATATAGAAGATTTATGACAGAACAAGGATTGAAGAGCAATGCAGGATTTGTGTATTCAACACTAATTGCTTTTTGTTTAGCATTGGTTATTATGAGTCTAGTTAGTTGCCATGATGTCAATTGCCTCCCAGATTCTCATTTTACAGATGATGGCTGTCTTAAAGAAGAGCCAGATTCATCTATGATTTTGACAATGCCTTCAGAAGTCAAATTCTTCTTGGAAGCATCTGGAAGTATGAATGGTCTATATCGCCCAGGTTGTCAGACAGAGTTTAGGGACGATGTTTATCAAATAGTAAGTTATTACCTTTCTGATAAAGATTTAGTCTATACCCTTTGTTCTGACAATGGCAAATCAGGATACCAGATGTCTCTTAGAGAATTTGCTAGTGCTATTAAGACGCAAGGATTCCCTACTATGGGAACAACGAGTATTACTGATATGATAGAAACTGTAATTAGTAATATAGACACATTAAAAAATCAAGTTGGCGTATTAATAAGCGACATGAAGTTTGATCCGAACGGGAAAGATGATATTGCATATCAGCTTGGAATGTATACTACAAAGGTAAGTCATATAACATCTGAATCCAAATTGGCTTTTTCTTTGGTCGCAGCAACTACCAAATATTACGATAACCAAGGTGGTGTTGTGGCAGATAAATCGCCATATTATTTCCTTATAATGGGAAAGCCAGAAAACGTAGCAAAGGTTCGTGACGATATTTCTACAATGCTAATGGTTAATAATAACTATGTTGAAAATATTGAAACTGGAATGAACTATGGTGGCCCCAAATATGAATTGGAAAAAGTGCGTAATTGCATGAAAATGGGCAAACAGCCTACATTTACTGATGTCGATGCTGATTCCCCATGCCGCATTAAACTCATTTTATATTTAGACAACTATAGATGGCTCATGAGTAGCGAAGAAGCTATTCGCTCTACTTTTGAATGCAAAATGATTCATGGATCTAAGGTTGATATAGATTCCATTAAAGTTGACTCATTGTATAAAGACTCAGAAAACAATTTAAAACGTTCCATAAAGGCTTCTATATACATGAGTATAAGTGATTTCCAAGCCGATTGTGATGTTCTTGAATGGACCTTCAATCCATGTAAAATAGATGGGGCGGTAGGTGATTTCAATCTCTTCTATGGTGCTAATAGTTGGAAGGAATTCAATAAAACATATTCGATTGAAAACTTCCTACAAGGTTTGTTCCGTGCTGCTCATTTAAGTACATGTAGCAAAAAACCGAATTATGTACTTATTTCAACTCATTGATAATTAAAATGTATAAATAAATGAAGCTAATTAGTTTTTATAAGTTTTTTGTGGGCACTGAGTCGAAGTTCGTTGACAGTGTCACACAAGGCTCACAAGATTTAGCGGAACGCTATTGGGCTAGTTTGAACTCTGCATGTTTGTTCTTCATCTTGTTCCTAGTGGTGATGTCTATAATCCTTTGTGTGTATTATTTCACAGCATACAATGAGCAGCCACGCCGCCATTATAGAAGAACACATTGGATAGGGTTCTACATTGGAACGGTTGTTTTTATTTTTTTAGGTACAGCTGCTCTCGGATTCCTTCTTACGAAGCCGACCGTAACAGGTTCCAAATCTTTAATATGGGATATTGCTGCTGGTAATGCCGTCTATTCTATACTTATTTTTGGAGTTTTGTCAGTTGTTTGGTGGCTCTGGCTCCCGACGAATGCATATAGACTAATTGGTAAACGATAAAAAATACGCAACATGAAAAAAGTATTTGTGTTTTGCATTGGAGGAACAGGTCTTCGAGTGATGAAGAGTATTACCATGTTGCTCGCTGGAGGTATGTCTACCAATGGGTATACTGTAATTCCTATCATTTTAGACCCTCATTTGGGATTGCAAGAACGTGGTAATCTAAATAACCTGTTGGATAGTTATCAAAAAGTATTCAATAATACAATTCAAATTCCAAATGGGGATGGAGAAACTCTGTCTCCTCTAGATGGGTTCTTTAATTCTCCTCTGTTAAGGCTTCATCAACTTGATCAGAAAAATGCAAGTTATGAAGATGATAGTTTTGGTGATGAATTCAAAAAGTATATCGAAACTCAAAAGTTAGGAGCGACAGATATAAATAAGAATCTTGTCAACATGCTTTTCTCTACAAATAACTTGAACAACAAATTGGATGAAGGTTTTAGAGGAAGTCCAAATGTCGGTACTGTCGTTCTTGGAAATATGATAGAAGATTCTGAATGGTACAAAGCATTTGTTCGCCATTGCGAGCAAGATGACAGAGCTTTTATCATTAGTTCTATATTTGGTGGAACAGGAGCCTCAGGTTTCCCATTAATGGAGAAGAAGATTAAGCAGTCTTCTTCAGAAACTGTGAACAGTCTTACCCTTGGAGCTGTAACCGTACTCCCATATTATGGATTACGTGACCCAGAGAAGTCAAACAGTAATATTGATTCTCAGAACTTCTATACTAAAACAAAAGCTGCTCTCTCTTACTATTATGACCATACCCTTTCTGATTATCTCTATTATATGGGTGAAACTAGGTTAATGGCCATATATGATAATAATGAACAAGAACAGAAAGACACCGCTAATTTCGTGGAGCTATCAGCTGCTACAGCTTTATTTGATTTCTTACATCAGCCATCAAACCCTGAGAAACATCAATATCTTTCACGTTGTATCGTGCATGATGAGGAATCTCTTGGCTTGGATGAAATGGGACCTGGCTTCACAAATGTTGTTAAATGTGTTGCTGACCTTGCTCTTCTTTCCAATTTCTTAGAGATTCTTCCTAAAGAAAAGGATTTCCCCCTTTCAAAGAGTAGAGGGTGGAACAAGTCTTTCTATGAGGATCAATCATTTGGGTCATTAAAGACGTTTAATGAGATTTTTGATAAATGGTATGATGAACTCGCAACCAATAAGAGGGCTTTTGCTCCTTTGCGAACGGGTAAAGGTATTACGGATGGGTGGATTGAAGGCTTTAGACTTAAAGCAAAAGATGAAACTTATTATCTTTTACAAATGATAAAAGCAGGCAAGAAAAAGGTTGATAATTATCATGGTAATGATTTTCGGCATTTCATGCAAACTCTTTATACTGCAATCAATTATTATACTAACAAGATTAAAGAGGTTAAATAGATATGGCTAAAAAAGGACCAATAGACCTTAGTATTGTTAACCGTTCTACAGCGAGTTCATACTGGGTTACTGCTAATGGTGTTATTACACCAGATTCGCTTACTGATGTGTTGGAACAGAGCAGTGATAATGCTCTCGCGTTAAATTCTTTACCAACTCCTCTTGCAAGATTTTTTGTTGCGAGAGAAGCTTTTAGGCGTGTTTCGGAAGCAAAAAACCTGAATGATGCGAATCCGAATAAAGTCAAAAAAGCCAAAGCAGGTTTTGCATATGAACAGCTTGTTTCAGATTGCCTTGATATATATGAGCTTCTTTTCAATCTGAAATTCCATAGGAATATATGGAAAGGGGCTGAAGATATAGAAATCAGAGAGTGGAACTCTGAAGAGGAGTTGAAAAACCTTAGCAAATCTATGCCCAAGTTGTATAACGCTCTCGACAACTATTATCGCACTGACTTAAATGAGAAAATTCTCTATTTTGTCATATACAAAAATGGAAAGCAAGAATTCCTCCTCGGATGCAGTTCTCCTTTTACAGGATGGGTGACACCACCAGATATTGACAAAATGATAATAGGGAAAAATAGAGAGACTGCATATAGTGCAGAACACTACAAAAGTGTTCAGATAAAAAGGAAATCTGGAGGCTTCTACTTTGATGGTAAAAAATTGTTCGAAGATAGAGACGAAGATTTCCAAAACTACATGTATAATTACCTATTTGGTGCAGCTAATATAGATTCACGCCTTGCTCAAATAAGCAGCTATATTAAGAGTTTTGAACATAGTGAAAAGATAAGTTCTAATTTCTCTCTAGATTTGGTAGATAATACTTCTAACAACAACAATTTGGTTGTTGTAAATGGTATTCACATGTATCAAAACAATGAAAAAGATATCAACAGTTACTTCCAGTCACATCTCATTCGTATTCCTTATCGTATTTCTGAAGATGACTTCAAAGCCATAACGTATGAAAGAGACCTGAACGATCGTAATTTTGATTTTTTGATTCCTTTGAATGCTAAAGGTTTATCTCTTGTTGAAAAAGGGGCGAAATGTGTCTGTCAGATTCGAAAATCAGACGTCATTATGAAACTTTCTTATAACGGAAGGGAATATACGAAGACATATGAAGAAAACCCAACAGATATAACTAAGGGAACAATAAAATATCTTGATAAAGAAAAACAATATATAAATATTGGTCTGTTTCCAAACATCCTCTCGCCAATCAAAAAGGAGAACAACTATTTTAAGGTTCTTTTGGTGGAACAAGATGGCAATGAGGAATTTATTACATTGAACATTGATAAATGCGCTCTTTCCTTCTTCAAGAAAGATGCTAAAGGCAAATATGAAAAGATTGAAGAGATTAAAAAAGATGGCAGCGCAATGAATGGAGTATACTCCCCAGTTGTTCGTTCACGTCAATCAAAGAATAATCCCTCTGGAACTAAGTTCTATGAGTTATACAACACGGACTTCGATGCTATCGAAATCTGTGTAGGTGATGCCAAGGGTGTTGTTATTCCTAAATGGAGAATAGCCCAACAAACAAATGACAGTTATACTTATGCTGTCGACTTGGGTACGTCTAATACTTTCATTTCAAGGATTAAAAACGGACAGAATGACGCCCCCGTTCAGCTTGACATGACAGAAACGATGACTTCCTTCCTTCATGAATACAAAAAAGGGGGGCAGTATTCGGAAGCTTATTACATCGAGAATGCCATGCCTGATTCAATCCGGACGAGTGTTATCACCGAATTCGCTCCTCCAATGATTGATGGAAACATTTATGATTTCCCCATCAGGACTGCACTCTGCCGTGTAAGAGGTACAGCTGCTGAAGCAAGTCTTTTCGATAATACGAATATTGCCTTCTTCTACGAGAAGACACTCCAGTCTACTCTTCAGGAAATACTTACTGATATTAAGTGGGAAGAAAACAAGACACGGCTTGGTGTTTTTGTCCGCGAATTGATGCTAATTATCAAAGCGGACATTCTACAACGTAATGGAGTGTTAAGTCAAACTGACATCGTTCGTTTTTCACCGCTTAGTTTTAGTGGCAATATCAAACGGATGAATGATGAGATTTGGAACACCATTCCAAAAGAAGTATTTGGTGTCAGCCCTAGGAAAATTGATTGTTATACCGAATCGGAAGCACCTTACTATTACTTCATCAAGCGTAACATTGTGAATAATACCGATTCTGTCACGGTTATTGATATTGGTGGCGGTTCTACGGACTTTGTTTACTTCAAGGAGAACAAACCATTAATAGCTAGTTCTGTTCACTTCGGTTGCGATGAACTGTGGGGTGAAGGTCATATTGCATTCGGTAACCTTCGTGAAAATGGTATTTACCGAAAATACCATCAATCGATGTTCTTCCAAGACAAGAACATTTCTGCCATTAACTCTGCAATGATTGTTGATAGTAAGGTTTCCGCTAAAAACATCATTAATTTCTGGCTCACCAATCAAAAGAAATGTAACATTAACGAGTGTCTTAGAAATGATTATGCTCCCTTGTTCGTATACCATTTCACTGCCCTAATGTATTACATGGCTTCTATGTATAAATACAAAGGCCTTGATTCGCCAAGGTCGATTGTGTTCAGCGGAAATGGAAGCCAATACATTGATAATTATATTACTGATGATAAAACGATTATTCAGGAAATAGTGAAGTTCATCTTTGATAAAGTGTATGTTGCTTCTTGTCCAGATATATATGTAACGCTTCCCTCTGACAGGAAAGAAAGTACATGTTACGGTGGTCTTTACAAAGATCCTACAATCGAGGCTGTACCTGAAGCTATTTATCATGGAAATGATAAAGATTATACAACTGCGAAACAAATCATTGATGATAAAGACCTCCTGCCTTCATTGATGGTGAAGTATAAGGAGATGAACGACATCTATGTGAAGATTCTCAGTTTGCTTAAAAATAGAGGAATCATTGACCGGGCACTTGACGTCACTCCGTTCACTAGTATCATTAATGATAATTATGAGAACAACTTCTCTACCCATTTCCGTTCTGAAGTGAAAGAAAAATATGTGGCAGAGGATGATGTTTGTAACGATGCAGTGTTCTTCATTCCTGTTATTGACAAACTGTTTGATCTTACACGAGTAATATAGAATGGAAGTAAACATAAATTTTTTCATATCTCTAGCAGTTGCTATTGGAACTGCTGCCTACTTTTTTTATAAGCAAAGGGGCTTTTACAGTACAACGAAGAAGAACTTGGAGCAATTCCAAAACTTCTTCAAAAAAACAGATAGCTATAAAACAATTGATGTGGACCCAGATAATGCTGGGTCTACATCTAAAAGGCTTGTGAATGTAGCTGATAATTCTGCGGAATTGCATATCTTGATTGAAGATATAAATGAATATCTCAAATCGTGTAAGGGAACTGCGACGTTCAATATAATTCAGAATAAAACGGAACGCCGCATCGCTAAGTTATATGATAAGGCTTCATCAAAGTCTTCATTCCCTACTCATTATGGCCTTATGGGTACATTCGTCGGGGTGTTCTTAGGGCTGTTGGCTTTCCTTCTTATGAGTATATTTAGCTCTGAGGGTATAACCGATAATGCTATCCATAGCCTTATTATGGGTGTTTTGGTTTCTATGTCAACTAGTTTCCTCGGTCTCAGAATGTCAACGAGGGCTAACGACCTTATTAGCGATGCCAAAATAAAGATTGATGATGATAAAAACGAATTTTATGAGTTCGTTCAAAATAGACTGATGCCTTCTGTTGACATAAGCTTGACTGAGGCTCTGGGAAATTTACATCAAACAGTTTCGGATTTTGAGCCATCATTCTCTAAAGTTATTGCAGGGTTTAAGGAAACATTCAATCAATGTACTCTCGCATTTGGTGAAGACTTCAGAAAGAGTGTAAGCAGTATGGTTGGTGCCGTTGATAAAATGGGTACCAATATCAATAAGATAACTGAAAATGTTGACCTTTTGGAAAGCCTACTGAATCGGCTTTCTGGTGCAGAATGGATGCAATATATGCGTCAATTTGCAGAAGCGTCTGATCATTTCAAGGAACTTACCCAATCCCTCAATGACTTTGAAAGAGCAAGGAGGATGTTGCTTGCTGCGACACAAGAAGCTATTAACTTGCAGAAATCATACAACGATTCACTGACCTTACCGCGTGAAGTGGCCAGCGAAATTAATAGCATTCTCCAACGTGTTGTGAGGTTTGAGCAAAGTATTAATGCTCTTGGAGCAGACTTAGCGGCTACGCAAATGTTTGGCAATGCAACCATAGAAGAGATAAGAAACCAAATATCTGCTATTAAGGTTAAGCATAAAGTTGCTGAACAATATATTGAGACCTCAAACAACAAACTCGAAATGTTCTTTGATTCTCAACTGATTGAGTTAAAGAGACTTGAAAAGAAATACCTTGAAGCATTGGAAACTTTGTTTAATGCTTATGAGTCGTTGACAAAAGACCATGAAACTGAAATCAATCAGCGTCATGAAATATTTAAGAATGCTATCGAGGACAAATTCGAACTGGCTGGAGTGCGTTCTGAATTAGCTCATCTCAGTTTAATACCTGATATTCAATCTGGAGTTGAAGAGGTAAAGGGCGATAATAGCCAAATGCGAAAGGACTTGAAGAAGGTTGAGAACATTGAATCAAAAGTAGATGAAGTAAAGAGAGGACAGGAGAAGCTTCAACGCACAAATGAAGGTATACGCTCAGAACTTAACGCGTTCAACGCAGCTAAAGAAGAAGAGAAGAAAGGTACTGTCGGTAGAATCCTAAAACCTTCTAATACTGCAAAAGACAGGGAAATTGAACAACAAAAGAAGGAAAACGAAGCTCTACAAAAAATCATAGAACAAGCGCAGAAAGAACGTGAAGAAGAAGCGAGAATTAAAGCGCTCGTTGCAGAACGTGAAAGTAAACGGCAAGAATCTCATGGTGAAAAGAAAGTAATTCCGCAAGAATCCAACACCACTATGGAACCTGAAGTGGCACCTGAAATTCCACATGAAGAGACAAAACCAAGATTTATAGATCGGATAAATCCATTTAAGCGTAGAAATAGATAACATGAGCGATAATAAAGGTTCTTTTTGGCCCAGTTATGTTGACATTATGACAACCCTGTTTGCCATAATGCTCGTGTTGTTTGTAGTGTCATATAGTAGATTTAAAGTGAAAGAACAAGAACTACAAGTTTTGGCAGACCACTTTATTGAGATTATTGACATTTATGATGCTGTGGGCAACATTGATTCTACCAAGTTTGAATATAATGAACAATATTCTAAAAACATATTCAAATTAGAAATCGAATACCAACCAAAAGAATTCGAGTTGTCTCGTCTTCAGTTGGATAAAGATGGTAAAACGGAAGAAGCAGAAGCATTAAGAGCACAGATAAAAAACGCAGGTGATTCTATTCGAGTAACCATCCAAAATTTGCAAAAAAACGATAAACTTAAAAAAGATATTAAGTACTTGGTTGTCATTGAAGGGCAGGCTTCAAAGATCGCGTTCAATGACCCAGACCCTATTTGGAGAAACAACTATACTTTGAGTTACCTCAGGGCATTGAACCTTCATGAGTTCTGGAAAGAAAACGGTATCGACTTTTCAAATATGGAAAGATGCGAATTGGTAATTTGTGGAAGTGGTGAGGAGGGCAAGCCTCGATATGTGCCTGAGGAAGACCTAACAGAACAACGTTTTACCTCTAAAGATAGTTACAACACATGGGCCAATATTGAAAGTAAGAACCAAAGGTTTCTCGTTCATATTGTTCCTGTCATTGGTAAGCTTAACATGGATAACAAGATAAAAGACCTTGTTGAGAAATATAGAATTGAAAACCAACAAGCTAAGAATGATAAGTAAATACGACGAATACCTTCTGGAACTTCATAATCGTAATTACTGTATCTACGATGACAGCGAGGCGGAAAAGACCGCCTTGCAAGAATTGCATGATAATTCATACATGATTTTTGATGAAGATGAAACGTTGAATCTTATGATTGATTACGAGGATGAATTTGATCGTCTGTCTAATAAGGTATCCTTTGCATCTCTTCAAAGAATGGCGGAAAAACGCAATGTTTTTGAATCCAAGCCAAAGCTGGTTATTAAAGAAAAGAAAGAGGTAAAGGTAGAAACAACAGAAAGAGAAGATATCCCCTCTAAAAGCCATTCGGAAAGAAAAAATAATCAATGTCAAAATGATATAGAAGTTAAGTCAAAAGATGAAAAGGGGTTGAAGAAAAGTGATACTCCTAAATTTAAGAAGGAAAAAGCCACTGAACAGCCTGTGAAAAAGAAAACTGCGTTTGAAATCCTAGAAGAATATTCAGCTAAATGTCTTTTATTCTATATAACGAGGGATTTTGATGTGGATGGCACATGTGATGCCACAGGGCATTATGACCCTTTATCGAAATCTTTTATCTTGCATAAAGATAGTATTTTATCTTTAGAAGTGACTTCTAAACTTAGATATTCTGCTCTCGATGTACAACGACGTTTATTTATAAAAAGGCATTGCATAAAGAAATATAATGGTTATCGGTTATTACATGACACCGCATGCGCTTCTCCAGACCAAGCAGCAAGCTTTGTTCTTGGAATACATGCAGATGGTTGGAAAGAATGGATTGATGATGATGGAAAACAATTAGGTGAGGTGTACAATATTACAACAGATACAGAGTTATAAGAAAGATGAAACGGTTCATCATCATATTTATCGTAGGAATATTCCTCCTTGCATTTATTGTTGGTAAATGCAATAATGATGATATGGAAGAAGTTTCAGAAGAAGTGGTCGAACTAGTCCAAGAAAAAAATCAGGAAATAGAACTAAAAGAAACAGTTGTAGATGTTCCCAAAGATAAAGAACAATCAGTTTTTCTCGATTCTACAGTATCAGATAATCCAAGAAATCTTCGCTCATATCCAGAACAAATCCTTGTTCGTAAAGGTTATTGCACATCATACAACAATGAAACGAAATGCCCGAATTGGGTTGCATGGCATTTATCACGCGAACATACTGACGGTCAATTCTCGAGAAGTGGTGTTCCCTATTATGCTGCAGATGGTACTGTGTACGGTATTGGTAGCATAACTGCTGAGACCTGCAAAAATGGTTATTTTGTAGATATAGAAGCGAAAGAGCCGCGACAACAAATATCAGATTGGACACGAGAGTATAATATGTCTCATGGACACATGTGCCCTGCGGGTGACAACAAATGGGATAAAGCAGCAATGAATCAGTCATTCCTGCTTACTAACATGTGCCCACAAGATGAAAAACTAAATGGAGGTGGATGGCAAAAACTTGAAGAGAAATGTCGTTCATGGGCTAACCGATATGGAGAAATCTTCATTGTATCTGGACCAATCTTCTATGAGCCTATTTCAAGAACCATTGGTGAAGGGCAAATTGCAGTACCTGATGCTTTCTTTAAGGTTGTTCTTTGCATTGAAGGATCCCCTAAAGCAATTGGCTTTATTTATAAAAATGATTCTTCAAGTCAGTCAATCAAAGACTGTGCTTGCTCTGTTGATGTGGTGGAAGAACTTGTTGGATTCGACTTCTTTTCTTCTCTGCCAGACAAGATAGAGGAAACTATCGAATCCGAGTCTGATTTAGGACAATGGTAAGCATCCGTTGATATACTCATTCAACTGTTGCCAAGGGTCTAGTACATGTCATCATTTGTTCAATTTGGAATTTGGAAAGACGAAGTAGGATGTGGCGGCGAGGCCGAGGAAGAAGTACATACAAATTAGAGAAAAGTCGTTATCGTTTTGAAAGTTTTTGGAAAAAATTCCCGATTTTGGGAATTATTATATATCTTTGCACCAAAATAGAATAGAAATGCTACAAATAAACTTTGAAGACACAGACTTAGAGGAACTGATAACAACGGGGTATAATCGTAAATACCGCAAGTACACACGCAATAATAAGTTTATGCAAGCCTTGGTCATAGCATATAACTACTTGCGAAATGCTGAAAGTACTAACGACCTCCGTTCAATTGAAGATAGCGGAATCAATGTGCCGGCTGTAACGGAAAGAAATGTGCCGGCCTTAGCGGTTTCAAATGTACCGCCTCGACTGAGGTCGTAATTCCGAGTGCAAAGATACACTTTTATTTTGTTTTTCGTCTTAAACTT
>JAFZBK010000031.1 GCA_017561825.1 Prevotella sp. | reverse complement strand
CACCAGCTTTTGTATAATAAGGTGGGTGACGGACATTACCGCATAGTTGCTCTTTCAACTTCAGGCAATGTCTTCAACGGCACCTCTGGCGAACTGCTCAGCATGACACTTGATGATTTCGCTACTGATGATGTACGCATCGACAATATCCACTTCGTAACCGCTCGCGGCATAGATATTCCGTTTGAGGCCCTCGGTATCAGCCACATCATCAATGGTATTACCACAGGTATCAGTTCATCACAAGCTAATCAAGGAAATGCAGAGGACGTTTACAACCTGAACGGCCAGCGATTGACAGTTCCACGTAAGGGTCTGAACATCATAGGTGGAAAGAAAGTAATAATTAAGTGAAGAGAAGAATGATAAAAAGATATATCATGATATGTGCGGCAATTCTCGTGGGAATTGTCTGCGCACAGGCTGAAAGCATCAGTGTAGAAGATGTGGCGATGGACAAGGGTGAGACGAAAACCGTTGCCATCAGTCTAACCAACAGCCATACAGACCTAGTGTCGTTTCAGATGGACTTATACCTGCCAGACGGCATTATACTAAACAAAACAGGTTGCTCGCTGAGCGACCGCTTCGGTAGCAGTTATGAACTGACCATCGGTAAACAGAGTGATGGTGCCTATCGTCTGACATCCACATCGTTCTCACTGACTCCTATTTCGGGAACCAGTGGCACTATTATCACCTTGTCACTAACAGCATCACAAACAGCCATGGTGACAACAGCCAGCATCCAGAACATCCGTTTGGTTACCAGCAATTCTGAACGTATCACTACAGCTAACACATCATTTGGTGTCACGATTAGGGACGATCAAACACTATCACTGACATCGTTGCCCTCTCAGACCTACGGTGATACTTATACCCTACCGTCACAAACAGATCAAGGACTTACCCTTACTTGGACAGTTGCCAGCAGTGCCGTGGCTGCGGTCAGCGGAGACGTTCTGACGACAATGGGGGTAGGTACGACAACCGTGACTGCCACACAGGCAGGTAATAATAATTATCGTCCTTTCACAAAGGATTATACGTTAACAGTGAACAAGGCCCCGCTGACCATCACCGCCAACAGCTACACTAAGAAGCAGGGTGATGCGATGCCGGAGTTCGAGGCCACGTACGACGGGTTCAGGAACGGTGAAACGGAGAGCGTACTGAACACACTGCCAGCCTTCACATGCAGTGCCGACGAAGCCAGCCCTCCAGGAACCTATGACATCAAGGTGGGCGGTGCCGAAGCACAGAACTACGAGATCACGTACGCGAAGGGTACGCTCACAGTGACGGATGCAGACCCCGTGACAGTCACGGCCAACAGTTACACCATCAAGTACGGTGATGACATTCCAACGCTGGAGTTCACATCCGATGGTGCAACATTAAATGGCACGCCCGCCCTGAGCTGCGAGGCGACATCAGCATCGCCCGTGGGAACGTATCCCATTACCGTTACCAAGGGAAGCGTGGAGAACTACAACGTAACCTATGTTACTGGTACGCTGACTATCGAGAAGGCCCCGCTGACCATCACCGCACAGAACTATACCATCGTACAAGGTGAAGCGTTCCCGGAGTTCGAGGCCACCTATGACGGCTTCAAGAACGGAGAGACGGAGGATGTGCTGACACGGAAGCCTTCACTTGCCACTCTTGCCGACGAGTATAGTGTGCCTGGTGAGTATGAGATCCTTGTGGCTGGAGCACGTGCAAACAATTACGAAATTACTTATGTGAATGGTGTGCTGACCATCGAGGAACCGCAAACAGGTATTACAACCTTTATTGCGAAGATACCCGACTCTTCAGTTGTGCTGAGAAGCAGTAATGGTGAAATAACCGTGGAAGGGTTGGCAGATGGTCAAAGGGTGAGCATCCACACCTATGGAGGAATGCTGATCGGATCTGATACTGCAGTTGACGGTAAGGCAACTATCAACACTTCCCTCACCCCAGGATCCATCGTCATCGTAAAGGTGGGTACCAAGGCTATAAAGTTTGTAGTAAGATAAAAAACAAAGACTAGGTCAAAAGAAAGTATGCCCTGTGTCTTTCTCCATGATTGACGCAGGGCTTTATTTCTTCTAAATAGAATGTTTATTTGTCATTATAATGATCATTTTGTGATAAATATATTTGATAATAAGAACAAAAGTGCTATCTTTGCATAAATTTGAAGATTATTATCTACATCTATATCGTATTTTGAAAGAAGATCATGAATAAAGAGACACAGGAACAGTTTATTGCTCAGCTACGCAAGAGGGTGGAGGAGACTTTTGGTCAAGAGATAAAGATGCCAAAGGATTTCGACAACCTTTCGCAAAGAATCAATGGCGATACAAAGACTTACATCAGTGCCACTACACTCAAACGAATGTGGGGATACCTTAGTGAGCCGGTGACACCTCGTAAGGCAACGCTCGATGTGTTGGCACAGTATGTGGGATTCAAGGATTGGGACGCGTTTACCCTTGGAGAGGCGGGGTTGCCCAATGAAGAACCATCTGCCAGCAAGAGGAAGATGTCACGTGTTTGGGTAACCGCCTTGCTAGTCGCATTAGCCTGTGCTATCGGTTTGCTATTGCTACGCAACTGTCGGATGTCTCATCAACTCACATCCATGACTGATTCGCTGGAAACAGTCACAGCCGATAAATATGTGATCCGTCTCGGACAAACTTTCTCTACCTATGATGAATACCTGCATTTGTTTGGTATCACCCCTGATGACCGTCCTTGGGCACAACCCCTTCCTGGACATCCTGAGATCTGTATCTGGGGACCGGAGTTCCACAATGCCCATTGGCATAACGATGGGAACCCTGATAGTCTGATGCCAACCATCACGGAATACTGGCATGTTGAAGGTGCCGACCCCGAGACTGTTCACTTACGAAACATCGACCACTACACTTACCTGCGTTACCGCAAAGAACTGCGAGTAACCTTTATGAAGGGGTTGCGCGACTCTACCTTTACCTTCCTCGGTCTCTATGTGATGGACAGGGAGGAGTGTGATACCAACCGCATTGTTTGGCAACGTATTGCCGAAGAATGCGATCTCACTCATCTTGATTATCTGGAACAGTTGCGACGCTGATTCATGCTTGATTAGCAAACTGAGGCTATGTGCTTTACCACACAGTCTCCTTGGAATAACTGTCGAATACCGGTTCTTCCTGCCAGTCATGTTGACGGCATATCTGTTTGATAACTCTTATATTCTCAGGGGTGATCTGTCGGTCACCCCTTCTCATTTTGTAAAAGGCGGTACGGGTGAAGTGTTCTATCAAAGCTGACTTGATAGCTAATTCCATCTTGTGAGGCATCTCATCGAAGAAATGAACCATGCCTATGGCCACCCTTTGTGGCTGGTCATCCTTATAGAATGGGCACTTGCCATCAGTCATCTCACGATTTCTCGGATTGACACAGGTAATGATCAACTGTTTGTCAGATACATACTGACCAACCTGCCAACGCAGACAATGTTCATGTTGCGGGCACTTTTCATTCATACAAACGAGATACTTCTCTGCTTTTTCACGTAATGCTTTTTCGTCTTTCATACTATTTCTATTGTTTTTCGGTTACAAAGGTACGAATAAGTGAGCAAAAAACCAAATCTATTTGAGTTTTTCCGAGCGGAAGTACTTTCGGCGAAGCCAAAGGTACTAAATATATCTGGAATGAGCAAGTGTATTTGATAGAAAAACAAAGTGTTTCTTAGTGAGAAACAGAGTGTTTCTCATAGAAAAACAGAGTGTTTCTGACGTAGAAACACTCTGTTTATCGTAATTGTTTAATTCCTATGAATTAGTGGTTACGGAAGTTCCACTTAGAGTTGTCGCTGTTGAAGTCGTAAGCGGCCAGCGTAGGCGTACTGTCAGCAGCAGAATACAACACGAATGTGGTGTTGATACCCTCACGACCAGGGATCACCTTCGGCATGATACGGAAGGTGCCGTCGATGAGCTGCTCAATGCGCCAGAGCTGCTCGGGATCACCTGTGAACTCAGGAACAGATGTTACCTCAGCATTGGCCGTAGCAGCGAGTGCACGGTGTGTGCCCTCGATCTCGATCTTGTAGTACGGACCACCTAAGTAACCACCTGCCTCAGGAACAGCAGTAACTGTCCAACGCTGGTGGGGACGGAACATATAATCACCGATACGGATGTCGATGTTGCCTGCGGGCCATGTACCGATCACCTCGCTCAGTGGCTGACTGGCAATAGGCTCGATCTTCTCGTTGGGATCCTGACGGCCCCACCATCCACGGCGGGCAGTCTGCATACGAACGAAGTCAACAGCCAGCTCGAGTGCATAACCACGGCGCTCAGACTCGATTTCATAAGTACCCTCCTTGAAACGATCGCCAGCTACAGGCCAGCCGTTCTTCCAAAGCAACGGACGGATACCCAGAACACTACGACCACCCTGATCCAGGTCAGCCTCGTAGTGGCAAGACATAATCTCTACACCCTCATCGATAACGGTGCGTCCGAAGTGTCCAGGACCTACCACACGGTCACCAGCGGCGATAACCATCTTGCCACCGCCCTGCAGCATGTCACGACCCACATTATCAATAAACGGACCGGTTACCTGCTTAGAGCGACCTACCACGATATTATAGGTAGAGTTCACACCGTCGCAGCAAGTTCCGTGAGTACCCAACAGATAGTACCAACCATCGCGGTAGATCAAGTCAGTAGCCTCACAGTCGATTGCAATATCCTTCTCCTTGTTACCTTCCACACGCTTACCCGTCTTAGGATCGATCTCGATCATACGGATGAAGCCGAAATAGGTACCAAAGCAAGCCCACAGACGACCCGTTGTAGGATCCAGCAACAGACCCGGGTCAATGGCATCAGCATCCTCCAGACCGTCGGAAGCAGCTACCTCAATAGGATCAGAAAACTTGAAGTCGGGTGACTTCGGATCGAGGGTCTTGTTCCACATGGTAAGGATACGACCATTATGACCGCCGCCGAGACCACCACCTGTGGCACCATAGATCACCAAGTAACGATCACCTATCTTGATTACATCAGGAGCAGCACCGCCACCAGGACGCTCTGCGCCAGAGTTCCATGTCCAGCCGTCCTCTGAGATCAGACCGCCGCCACCTGTTCCAAAAGTATAGTATTTTCCGTCACACTCCGCAATTGTCGAGGGGTCGTGGATATAAGGACGACCGATCTGTGCCTGTGCAGACTGGGCCAGCATCACTGCTGCCGTCAGGGCAGCGCCAGCCAATGTATATCTGAAATTCTTTTTCATCACCTTATCTTATTTAAAACTGACAGTATAATTCTTGACTGGTTGTCCCTTCTCGTCAATGAAACGTACACAGAAATCACTCATACCCGGTCCGTTGATCACCGCACCGCGCAGGATGTTCTTTCCCTTCTTCAGGGTAACACGCTGAGAAACGGCGTCATCACGTACCATACGACGGTCGCCAGAAAGCAGAAGCGTCTTCTCGCCATTCAGCCACCACATGGAAGCGGAGTTAGAACCTACGGCCAAACGCACGTCCTTGATCTCCTCAGAACAGTTGATCACGGTTACAGCCCAGAAGAGCACACCATACATCTGCTTCTCCAGACCTGTTGCGAAACGGAACAACTTCACGTTATACAACTTGCTGTCGAGTGCATGCCACTCCAAAGTCTCTTCGCCTACCTTTACCTTCTGACCAGCCTTGGGCACATCAGTAAACTGTCCTTTGAAATACACCGTGTCGAACGCTGCACGAAGATACGTATCCGTAAACACCGTATTGCTGCGGTTGGGTTTGGATATCGGCTCGAGCAGAAGCCAACGGTGTACGAATCCCTCATTGTCAGGCGACATAGTCTGTCCGGAGGGCTGTGCGAAATACACATCCAAGCCAGGTGCCTGTTTCTGTGCATGACCACAGAGACATGCCATACATCCGGCCATCATGACAAATAATTTAATCCTCATAATTATAAAATTGGTAATAAGCGTGCCAATAGGCACAATGAAACGTTAGATTATTTTTACGGATGCAAAGATAACAAAAAACATTTACTCTGAGTTTTCGAGATGTATCATAAACATTAGCTAATGAAACATAAAGTAAAGGTATCTTTTTGGCACATGTAACAATATACATTTGGTAAACTTACAAAAACACGACTTATCTGCTGAGTATGAATTACTTCAAGAAAGGAACAAAGAAAAACTCAAAAATCTTTTGGTATTTCGCTCACTTATCAGTAACTTTGCAAAATATGAAATGGAAGGATTACATCATAGGACTGCTGTTCTGTCTGTCCGTTTCCGCATTCGCCAATAATCCATTGACAGTGATGCAGGAATGGAAGGCAGGAACCGTTGTCTCTTTGAGTGATGTGGAGGCTTACGGTATCGATAACTGTTTCGTGGCTGAGGAGATCAGCGACGCGGTGTTTGCACGGATGCAGGGGAAGTCGTATAAGAAGAACTGTACCATTCCCCGTAACCAACTGCGCTACCTGCGACTGCTTCACCGCAACAACAAGGGGGAGATCCTTTTGGGCGAGATGGTTTGTAACGTCAAGATTGCCAATGATCTGGTGGGGATCTTCCGACAACTATTTGAAGCCTCCTACCCCATTGAGCGGATGGTACTGATAGATGCGTATAACGCTGACGACGAGACCTCCATGCGGCATAACAATACCAGTAGTTTCAACTTCCGCACCATCTCAGGAGGAAAGAAGCTGTCGGCCCATGCCCGTGGGATGGCGGTCGATATTAATCCTTTATATAATCCCTACTACAAGAAGCGCACCAACGGAACGGTTGTAGTACAGCCTGCCACTGGCAAATCGTACGTCAACCGCAAGGGCAACTACCCCTACAAGATTGTGCGGGGCGACCTGTGCTACCGTCTGTTCTTGGAGCATGGCTTCACATGGGGAGGAGCCTGGCGTAACAGTAAGGACTATCAGCATTTTGAAAAATCCAATAACTAAAGATATGGATAAAACGGATATCAAATCACTGAATGCCTACATGAGCGAGATCAGTGAAGGAGAGTTGCTCACTGATGAGCAGGAGAAGATGTTAGCAGAGCAGATCCAGAAAGGTAACAAGTTTGCCCTGGATGAGCTGACAAGTGCCAACCTGCGCTATGTGGTCAAGGTTGCCAAGCAATATACCGGAAGGGGTGTTGCCTTAGAGGACCTGATCAGCGAAGGGAACATCGGCATGATGAAGGCTGCCGAGAAGTTCGATCCTGCAAGGGGGAAACGCTTTGTGACCTATGCCGCTCCCTTTATCAGGAAAAGCATCGAAGAGGCCATCGACAAGCAGGAAGGGAGCAGTCAGCCCATTTCCGTGGATGAACCTATCCCCCTTGGCAGTCAGAACAACTACAGTCTGCTGAACGTCTTGGAGGACAAAGACGCACCCCGTGCCGACCAGCATACGGAGCAGGAGGCGCTTGTCCTTGAGTTGCAGAAGGTGATTGACGTGCTCGACGAGCGTGAGCAGACCGTAATCAAGCACCTCTTCGGTATCGGCTGTGACCATCTCACCATGGCCGAGATCGCCACCACGATGGGCATCAAACGCGAACGTGTTCGTCAGATCCGCGACAAAGCCGTCAGGAAACTGCGCAAAGCGAATAGTCATTTACCTGAACTGCTCTAAGAACGATGATCTATCCTGCCACTTTCGAACAGAAGATCGGCTTTGATGAAATCAGGACCTTGCTCAAAGGATACTGTCTGAGTACCTTGGGCAAGGATGAGGTGGATGCGCTCGACTTCTCCACGAAGGCAGGAGAGATCAACGAACGACTGGCACATACCAAGGAGTTCAGGAGGATCATGGAGGAAGCGGATGACTTCCCCTTGCAGTATTTCTTTGATGTCAGGGAGGCTGTAAGCAGACTGCGCTTGGAAGGTACACACCTGGAGGAGAACGAGTTGTTCGATTTGAAGCGGTCGTTGGAAACCATCCACGCCATTGTCAGCTTCCTGAACAGGAGTACCGACGAGAAGTTCCTCTATCCTGCCCTGCAACGGTTGACGGAAGAAGTGATGACATTCCCGCAACTGATTCGTCGCATCGACCAGATTCTCGATAAGTTAGGCAAGATTAAAGACTCTGCCTCAACAGAGCTGGCAAGGATACGACAAGAACTGAGCAAGACGGAAGGTAGTATCTCACGTACCTTATATAACATATTACGGGCCGCACAGAGCGAAGGACTGGTGGAGAAGGATGTCACCCCCGCCATGCGCGATGGTCGATTGGTCATCCCTGTCTTACCCGGCATGAAAAGAAAGATCAAGGGTATCGTCCATGATGAGTCAGCATCAGGCAAGACGGTCTTCATTGAACCCACGGAAGTGGTAGAGGCCAACAACAGGATCCGTGAGCTGGAGGCTGAGGAGCGCAGGGAGATTATCCGTATCCTCACAGAGTTTGCCCAACAGGTACGACCGCATGTGCAGGACATCCTACAATCATATCAGTTCTTAGCAAAGATTGATTTCATTCGTGCCAAGACTGTCATGGCCCAGCGTTTCAAAGCAATGGAGCCAAAGGTTGGTTCCAAACCGCATATCGACTGGATACAAGCCGTTCATCCGCTGTTACAGCTATCCTTGGAGAAGCAGGGAAAGAAGGTGGTTCCCTTGGATATCCTGCTCACCCCCGAAAAGCGTATTCTCATCATCTCCGGACCGAATGCCGGAGGAAAGTCGGTGTGCCTGAAGACCACCGGACTATTACAATACATGCTGCAATGCGGTCTTTCGGTACCGATGCGCGAAAACAGTAAGACAGGCGTGTTCCACCATATCCTGATTGATATCGGTGATGAGCAGAGCATCGAGAATGACCTGAGTACTTACTCCAGTCATCTGCTCAACATGAAGAACATGATGAAGGCCGCAAATGATAAGTCGCTGATCCTCATTGACGAGTTCGGAACGGGTACGGAACCACAGATCGGTGGAGCCATCGCCGAGAGCGTGCTGAACCAGTTCTGTAAGAAGCAGGCATGGGGAGTGATCACCACCCATTACCAGAACCTGAAGCACTTCGCTGACAGTCATCCAGGCGTTGTCAACGGTGCCATGCTCTACGACCGTCATCAGATGCAGGCCCTGTTCCAGCTGCAGATAGGACAGCCTGGTAGTTCGTTTGCCATTGAGATAGCACGGAAGATCGGTCTGCCGGAAGAGGTGATCCAAGATGCTTCCGACATTGTGGGCAGCGATTATATCCAAAGTGACAAATACCTGCAGGACATTGTTCGCGACAAGCGTTACTGGGAGAACAAACGACAGAATATCCATCAGCATGAGAAGAACATGCAACAGACCATCGCCCGCTATGAGGCGGAGGTGAAAGAGGTGATGGAACAACGCAAGGAGATCCTGCAACGAGCCAAGGAACAGGCGGCAGAACTGTTGCGTGAGAGTAACCGCAGAATCGAGAACACCATCCGCGAGATTCGTGAAGCACAGGCTGAAAAGGCAGAGGCCAAGCGAATACGTGAGGAACTGAACACCTTCAAACAGGAGATTGAGGATGTGGACAGCACGGCGAACGACGAGATGATCGCCCGTAAGATCAAACAGATACAGGACCGTAAGGAAAGAAAGGAGAAAAGAAGGAAAGAAAAGGCGGCGGCCGCTGCACAGGCAGATGCGAACAAGTCGGCTACTCCTGCCAAACCCACCGAAGCCCCAACCCTCACCGTTGGCTCTACGGTCAGAATCAAAGGTCTTACCTCTGTGGGCAAGATTGAATCCACTGACGGGAAGATGGCCACGGTGATCTTCGGTGATATGCGTACGAAGATGCGACTGGAACGGCTGGAGTCCGCTACTGTGAACGAGAAGAAACAGGAAAGCGGTGGCTCGGGTGTCAGTAACCTGCAGACCTTCTCCCCCTCCTACTCCTCTGCTACCCGTGAGACCATCGATAAGCGCAGGAATCAGTTTAAGCAAGATTTGGATGTGCGGGGCATGCGAGGTGACGAGGCCATCAATGCCGTGACCTATTTCATTGATGATGCCATCTTAGTGGGTGTGAGCAGGGTGCGTATTCTTCATGGTACGGGATCAGGTATCCTCCGTCAGTTGATCCGTGAATACCTGGCAGCTATTCCGAATGTCACCCATTTTGCCGACGAGCATGTACAGTTCGGCGGGGCAGGAATCACCGTTGTTGACTTGGAATAGTCACAAAAAAAAGATTGCCTCACCACGAGTGTGAGACAATCCTATCTTCTTTTGGTTGTTGTAGTCTTACTTCACCTTGTCAACGATGGCCTTGAAAGCCTCAGGGTTGTTCATGGCGAGGTCGGCGAGCACCTTGCGGTTGATCTCGATACCGGCCTTGTGCAGTGCACACATCAGCTGTGAGTAATTCATACCCTCCATGCGGGCAGCAGCATTGATACGCTGGATCCACAATGAACGGAAGTTACGCTTCTTGTTCTTACGATCACGATATGCGTAGGTAAGACCCTTCTCCCAAGTATTCTTGGCAACGGTCCACACATTCTTACGAGCTCCGAAGTAACCACGGGTAAGCTTAAGAATTCTCTTTCTCTTTGCTCTTGAAGCAACATGATTTACTGATCTTGGCATAATTCTTTTCCTTTCTTAATTTAATGATTAACGAAGGCACAGCAAATCGCGCACCTGCTTCATGTTACTGCTGTCTACAATTGCCTGATGAACCAGATTTCTCTTCTGCTTCTTGGTCTTCTTTGTCAGAATGTGGCTGTGATAAGCGTGATGACGCTTGATCTTGCCTGTACCGGTGAAACGGAATCTCTTCTTGGCACCGGAATTTGTCTTTACTTTTGGCATTTTTTCTTAATGTTTTAATTGTTATTAATTTGTGCCGTGGTAACGTATATACCAGACGTTACGCACAAGCTTTATCCATCATTTTCCTTCAACTTCTTCAGGATGTCCTCACCACCCTTGACGTTAGCGAACAAACCGCCGTTGGCTGCTACTTCCTCTTGCTCGGCCTGCTTCTGCTGCAATGCAGCCTCCTTGGCCTCAGCTTCACGCTTCTCGCGATCCATCTTCTGCTGACTCTTCTTGGCTACGCCAGCTTTCTTCGGCGACAGATAGAGGAACATCTTCTTGCCTTCAAGACTCGGCATCTGCTCTACCTTACCATACTCTTCCAAGTCATTGGCAAAACGTAACAACAGCACCTCGCCTTGTTCCTTGAACAGGATGCTTCGTCCGCGGAAGAACACATAGGCTCTTACCTTGTTGCCATCCTCCAGGAACTCTTTCGCATGCTTCAGTTTGAAGTTGTAGTCGTGATCGTCGGTCTGGGGTCCGAAACGGATCTCCTTCACCTCCTGCTTCACCTGCTTGGCCTTCATTTCCTTGGCACGCTTCTTCTGCTGATAGAGGAACTTACTATAGTCGATGAGACGACAAACAGGCGGATTGGCATTCGGTGAGATCTCAACAAGGTCAACGCCCTGTTGACGCGCCATGTCCAAGGCCTGTCGTGTTGGCAGAACCATTGAATCACCATCACCCACAATACGTACTTCGCGTACCCGAATCTGCTCGTTCACACGGTACTGCTGTCCTTTCTTGTCGTTCCTCATTAACTGTTTTTAGTTCAACTTATTTCGAAATCGGCTGCAAAGGTAATCATTTTCTTTGAACTATGACCTTTGAACTTTGAACTTTATGATTACTATTACATAATTTTAACAAAGTTTAATTGTCTTGGATCTAAGGCCAAAGGTCTCAGGTCAAATCATAAAGTTCAAAGTTCAAAGATAAAAGTTAAAAGTCCTTCGTCATTTCAGCCACCTTAGCATTCACCTCATCGATGAACTCCTGGATGGTCTTCACACTCTGCTCACCGCCACCTTGCGGACGAACGGCTACGGTACCGTCCTGCTGTTCCTTCTCACCCACGATCACCATATAGGGAACACGCTTCATCTCGTTGTCGCGAATCTTCCTACCTAATTTCTCGTTACGCAGGTCGAGTGTAGCACGAACACCCTGAGCATCAAACTTCTTCGCTACCTCCTTGGCATAGTCGTTGTACTTCTCCGACAGCGGCAAGATAGCCACCTGATCAGGTGTGAGCCAGAGGGGGAAGTGACCGCTGGTATGCTCGATGAGCACGGCTGTGAAACGCTCCATAGATCCGAACGGTGCACGGTGGATCATCACAGGCGTCTTCTTGGTATTATCCTCATCCGTATATTCCAGTTCGAAACGCTTCGGCAGGTTATAGTCAACCTGGATGGTACCCAACTGCCAACGACGACCAATGGCATCCTTGATCATGAAGTCGAGCTTCGGTCCATAGAAAGCAGCCTCGCCGTATTCCACCTTGGCCGGCAGGCCCTTCTCTTCGCAGGCCTCCACGATAGCTTTCTCTGCCAATGCCCAGTCCTCATCAGTACCCACATACTTATCATGGTCGTTAGGATCACGCAGTGAGATCTGAGCCTCGAAGTTAAAGCCGAAGGCAGTAAGCACTATATTGATGATATCCATCACGTTCAGGAACTCCTGCTTCACCTGGTCGGGACGACAGAACAAGTGCGCATCATCCTGGGTGAACGAACGCACACGCGTCAGTCCGTGAAGCTCACCGCTCTGCTCATAGCGATATACCGTACCGAACTCAGCCAGTCGGAGGGGCAGGTCACGATATGAACGAGGTTTGGAAGCGAAGATCTCGCAGTGGTGCGGACAGTTCATCGGCTTCAGCATATACTCCTCGCCCTCCTCAGGAGTGGTAATCGGACGGAATGAGTCCTTACCATAGTGAGCATAGTGTCCGGATGTGATATAGAGGTTCTTGCTACCGATATGCGGTGTGATCACCTCCTGATAGCCGAAACGCTTCTGTACCTTGCGCAGATGATCCTGCAAACGAAGGCGCAACTCAGTTCCCTTCGGCAACCAGATGGGCAGTCCTTTACCCACCTTCTCGGAGAACATGAACAGTTCCATCTCCTTACCGATCTTACGATGGTCGCGCTTCTTTGCCTCCTCAAGCATCACGAGATACTCATCCAGCATCTTCTTCTTGGGGAAGGAGATACCATACAGGCGCTGCATCTGCTCACGAGTAGCATCACCACGCCAGAAAGCACCAGCCACGCTGGTCAACTTCACGGCCTTGATCTCACCTGTGTTCACGAGGTGCGGACCGCGACAGAGGTCGGTGAAGTTACCCTGTGTATAGGTAGTGATCGTACCGTCTTCCAGGTCCTGATCGATATGTTCGCACTTATAGGTCTGACCGTCGGCGGCAAACTCCTTCAGGGCATCCGCCTTGGCCACCTCACGACGAACCACTGGCTCTTTCTTACCAGCCAGTTCCTTCATCTTGTTCTCAATCTTTGCGAAGTCACCTTCCTTGATCTGCTCGCCATTGGGCAACAGCACATCATAGAAGAAACCGTTCTCGATGGCCGGACCGAATCCGAACTGGATGCCCGGATAGAGCTCCTTCAGGGCCTCAGCCAGCAAGTGAGCGCTGGTGTGCCAGAAGGTGTGCTTACCTTCCTCATCCTCCCATTTATAGAGGGCGAAAGGAGCATCCTCCATGATAGGACGGTTCAACTCCACTGTCTCCCCATTCACACCGCAGCTAACCACGCTACGTGCCAAGGCAGGAGAGATGCTCTCGGCAATTTCGAGTCCTGTCACGCCCTGCTCATACGAGCGAACAGAGCCGTCTGGAAATGTAATGTTAATCATCTATTTATACGTTTATAAAGAATTTGGATGCAAAGTTACGATTAAGTGAGCGAAAAACCAAATTTTGAAGCAGCAAAACAAAGAAATGCTTGCATTTCGTTTGGTTTTCATTCCTTCTCCCTATACTGCTTGATCACGCTATACGCATCATAGAGTCCTCGTTCGCCAGCCTTACTCAGGTCATCAAGACCCTCCTTCCGCTTCCCGCAGCGCAGTCGAGCTAGTCCTCTGTTATAATACGCCTCAGCGAGGTTCGGCTCCAAGGTAATGGCCTTGGTATAGTCATCCAACGCACGCTGGTAATCCTGTCGTGAAGCATAGACATTACCGCGATCGTAATAGAGGAATGCATTCTGCGGATTCCTTCGGATAGCCTCGTCGAAGTCGGATAAGGTACGGGCGGTCTTCAGGTTCGCCTCCATGCCTTGCGACTGTGACACCTCGTTCATCATGGCCTGGCACACAGCCCGTTGCCAATAGGCAACAGACGAAGTACTGTCGGTCTGGATATAAGCGGTCAGGTCGTTGATAGCCTCATCGAAGTTCTGCACCACGGTATAGGCCACAGCCCGTTGGATGAGCAGTGAGCGTTCCTTTTCCCAGTTACTGATGCGGTTGATGCGTTCCGACAAAGTATCTATCAAAGCAAAGAACGTCTTTGTCTCATCCTGTGTAAGTGCCTTGTTATGGGTGCAGATAAAGATCGTGTGAATGGGTTTGGCTGTGTTGTTGAATTGCTCCACGTCGTTATCGAAGGCCGTAAACGACTTCACGCCCTCCATCTGTCGTCGATACGAGAGCACATACATCGCCATGAAGTCGTCATCCACCTTCCTGTTCTGCACCTTTCCGCGGTAAGCACTGGCATATTCATGCTCCACCTCGTTCTCGTCAGCCTCCACCAGCTGGTTGTATTTGTTCATGTCAATGTCGCTCTGCTTGCGTACCTCCTTCTGCTTACTCTTACTCCACCGTGGTTGAATACCCAAATGCTTGTCCATCTGTGCCTTGAGAATGCGAAACTCATCCAGCTCCGCCTTGGCGGTCATGCCCAAACGACGGTAGCAGTTCGCACGATATTGCAATCCCGTCCAGAAGTTCGGGAACTCATCAATCACGCGGGTATAGTCGCGTATGGCCCCTTGCAGATCACCTGTCCTGTCGAGCAGCAAGGCGCGGTTGAAGATAGCCATGATATTATTCGGCTCCATCTTGATGATGAAGTCGAAATCATCGATAGCGCGGTTGTCATCACCCACCTGCACACGCAACTGACCGCGATTATAATGTGCCAGGAAGTTGTTCGGATCCAGCTCGAGTGCCTTGTCATAATCCGCCATGGCACCCCGCAGGTTATTGATGTTATATCGTGCCAAGGCACGGTTCACGTAGTTTCCTACTGCAGAAGGCTTGAGATGAATCGCCTTACCCAGTTGCTCATCTGCTTCCTTCCATTTCCTCCTGCTCAGACTGATCATGGCGCGAACCGTCCATGCCTCACCGTCGTAGGGATCCAGTTCCAACGACTTATCCAGGAAGGTGGAAGCTTTCACAGTGTCTTTCTGCTGCATGCACACCTCCGCCTTCAGCTGATACACCTTCGCGTTGGTCTTCCAACGGTTCATCATCGAGTCGAGCTCGAAGTTCGCCTTGTCGTAATCCTTGTCCTGAATACGACAAAGCGCACGGTTGTACCATAGCGACTGACTGGTAGGATCATGCAGGATAGCCATGTCGTAGTCAGCCCCTGCCTCCTTGTATTTCTTCATTCGGATACGGCACACACCTCGCAGGTCGTATATTCCTGAGATATAAGGATTCAGGTTGATGGCCTCGCTACAATCCGCCTCTGCTCCCTGGAAATCATCCAGATAATACTTAGCCACGGCTCGGTAGAACCATGGTTCATAAAGATAAGGCTTGGCGCTGATCACCTGGTTGAAATACTGCATGGAGAGCACATAGTCTTCATAGTAAAGCGCTCCACGTCCTGCATTCAACACGCGGTCGATATTGTATTGGGCATGAGTGGCAAGGGGGAACAAGGCCATGACGAAGACAGCAACAGATGACAACAGGTAGCGGAGTCCTCCACTACCCCAACACCCTTCCTGGTTCCTTACTGTCTTCCTGAAACTCCTCACACTATCAATTCTTAATTGTCAATTATCAATTGTCAATTATCAATTATCTTCTTACGGGCTTTGTGCGGTAAGAGCAATGGTACTTACCCAGTGTGAGTGCCTTGAGCTTGTTCTTGATCAGTTGACGGCGTAAGGGAGATATCCTGTCGATGAACATGTGCGCATCCAGATGGTCGAACTCATGCTGCATCACACGTGCCAGATAGCCATCCACCCACTCCTCGTGCTCGTTGCGTTCCGCATCCTCGTACTTCACGCGGATACGTGTTGGGCGGGTCACGCTCTCATGGATTCCAGGGAGCGACAGACAGCCTTCCTCCATCGTCTCCGTCGCACTATCGTCAAACTCAAGGATATGCGGATTGATGTACACCTTCTTGAAATCCTTGTATTCGGGCAGGTCATCAGAGAGTACATCCAGGTCGATGACAGCCACCCTGATGTTCAGACCGATCTGCGGAGCCGCCAATCCCACACCCTCACTGGCTGTCAGCGTCTCAAACATATTGGTCACCAACTCATCAAGATTCGGATAATCCTTGGGAATATCCACCGACTCCTTGCGGAGTACCGGCTGTCCATATATATAAATAGGTAGAATCACTTCGACAATTGAAAATTAACTTCGTTGACTTTTGTCACGACTCGGCCAATCATGCGAGCATATTGGCACTCGCTGCTCCAAAAGTTGAAAAATGAAAAATGAAGAATTATTAATTCTTAATTATTAATTATTAATTAAGGCAAAACGTGCCTTCTCAGGTAGTCCTCCAACATGATGGTGGCACTGATCTTGTCAACCAACGCCTTGTCCTGTCGCGCCTTCTTGCGGAGTCCGCCATCGATCATGGCCTGGTGAGCCAGAACGGAGGTGAACCGCTCGTCCACATATTCCACGGGAACGTCAGGCATCTCTTTCCGCCATCTGTTCACGAACTGCTCCACCCGCTGCAGGTTCTCGCTCGGCAGTCCGTTGGTCTGTAGCGGTCTTCCGATAATGATCCTCTCCACCTGCTCGCGTGAGAGATAATCCTTCAGGTAGTTGAACAGCTCAGAAGTAGAAACAGTCGCCAACCCATTGGCAATAATCTGCAATGGGTCGGTGACTGCTATACCTGTACGTTTCTTACCGTAATCTATCGATAGAATGCGTGCCACAGCTGATTACTGCTGGTTAAACAGCAGCCATGCATCAGCATACTCGCCTGCACGGAAATCATTGCGGCTGCGCACGGCACTTGCCTTATCGTCGAAAGTGGTAGCCACCACACGATACATATTGTTACTGCTGTTGAAAGCAACCTGTGCAGGATAGCCGGCATTACGCAGACGCTGAGCCAGACCCACGGCATTTGCCTTTACAGAGAAGGAGCCTACAACCACGCTGAAGCTCTTCAGACCAGCGCCGTCAACCACCTGCAGCTTCTCGGGGCGTACAGACACATTGTCAACATTATCTACGACAACTGTCTCTGTGGAAGGACGGGTCTGTACCGGAGCAACGACAGGAGTCTCCTCACCGTAGTTGTTGTTGGCCAGATTGGCCTCTTCCTGAGCCTTTGCCTTGTCATAAGCCTTACGATAGGCACTCTCAGAGGATTTACAACTTGTAAAAGCCAGTGCAACAGCTAAACCTGCGCAAACAAACATGTACTTTTTCATAACTTTCTCTTTGTTGTTTAATATTGAACTTAGTTATTGACAAATAATAATTTATTGTGCGAAGTTACACAAATTCGCGTAAAAACAAGGAAAAAACGTGCATAAAGTTTGTTAAATGACAAAAATACATATGTTTTAACAAAAAAAGGGCGGTTTTTTTGCGGTGGAATGCAAAAGAATGCTTATATTTGCGAATGATTTAGGATTATCAAGAATTAAAAATAATAAGCGTATGAAAACAATCAGTTTTATTGGTGCATTCCTCAGCGGTGCCATCGCAGGTGCTGCTCTTGGACTGTTGGCTGCCCCCGAGAAGGGTTCTGACACACGTGAAAGGATTACAGATGCCATTGATGACTTCTGCAAGAAGCATAATATCAACCTGAGCCGCAAGGAGATCGTGGATCTTGCTGACGATATCAAGGATGCGGCTGCTGACATCGCAGAATAAGCAGGCACATGTTTTCGAGCGACAAGAATATCGAGACCATCGGACAACTGGTGGAGGTAATCAGGCATTACGTCGGACTGCAGAACGAGTATCTGCGGCTTGACGTCATTGAGAAGGTGGTGCGTCTGATCACGGCCTTGGCCATTGCTGCCGTCACCTTCCTTATCATCTTGATCATCTTCATCTATTTGTCGTTTGCTGCCGCCTACGCCATGGCTCCCCACTTGGGGTATCCAGCTGCGTTCCTGATAGTGGCGGCATTCTACATCTTGGTATTCTTGTTGTTCTTAGCTTTCAGAAAGTCGTGGGTAGAGAAGCCGCTGGTGCGCTTCCTGGCCAGTCTGCTCATGGAAAAATAACGGATGTATGATAGAGAACGAGAACGCGCCCACCTACACCACCTTACGGTCGATTGAGGAACGTAAGATGCAGTTGCTGAAGGAGATCCGCAAGGATAACCATCAGATCACCAAGCTACGCAAACAGTTGTTTGCCAAGCCCACGGCGTTGACCACCCGAAGGGGCAGGAAGGTGAGCATGCAGGGTTTGATGAGCACCAGTGCCGGCGTGTTCGACGGTCTGCTGCTTGCCTGGAAACTCTATCGTAAATTCAAGAGATAATCTCTCATCTCTTATCTCTCATCTCTTATCTCTCATCTCTCATCTTTCATCTCTCATCTTTCATCTTTACTCTCCCACCTCCACCACCTGTCCGTCGTAAGCCAATTGGATATCGGGGGGCAGTAGTTTGTTCACTTCCTCATGTAATCCCACATCATGGCACATGTGTGTCAGGAATGTTTTCTTTGCCCCTACCCTACGGGCAAAGGCCACGGCATCGTCCACACCCTGATGGGAGTGATGACTGGGGAAGAATCTCAGGGCATTCACCACCAAGGTGTCGGCATGCATCACGAAAGACAGCTCACTGTCATCTATGGTCTTCATATCCGTGATATATACCAGGTTCCCAATGCGGAACCCCGTGATGGGCAGTTTACCGTGATACACGCAGAAAGGCATCACCTCCAGCTCGTTCACCTGAATCGGCTGGTGGTATTGTAAGGTATGGAGATTGATCTTTGGGGCACCCGGATACCTGTTCTCGGCAAAGCAGTAAGGCACCGTGCTCATGAGTCCTCGGGAAGTCCTCTCGTCAGCATACACGTTCACTTCACCGAACTGACAGAACGGTCGGATATCATCCAGTCCGCCCACATGGTCGTAATGGATATGAGTGGCCAGCACGGCATCGATCTTCCTGAACGGTTGAGCGAGCATCTGCTGACGGAAGTCAGGACCTGGATCTATCAGGATGCGTGTCTGGTCAGTCTCCACCAGTGCCGAAGCGCGCAAACGCTTATCGTGCGGATCCTGACTCTTACACACCTTGCACGTACAGCCAATGGCGGGTACGCCTACCGATGTTCCAGTTCCTAAAAATATAATTTTCAATGTTCAATTAAATAATGTTGACTTCCGGAAAGATTTCGATGCCGAACTTCTCCTTCACATCCTGACGGATAGTCTCGCAGAGCTTCACCACCTCTTCTCCTGTGGCACCACCACGGTTTACCAGCACCAGGGCCTGCTTGGCGTGGACACCTGCGCGTCCCAATGATTTCCCTTTCCATCCGCACTGCTCGATCATCCATCCTGCAGGAATCTTCACATGATCGTCATCGATATCATAATGGGGCATTCCCTCGTAGATGACTGCCAGCTCCTCGTATTTCTCACGCGGCACGATGGGGTTCATGAAGAAACTCCCCGCATTCCCTTCGATGGCAGGATCAGGCAGTTTGGCCTGACGGATCTCGATAATCGTCTGGCGCAGATCATCAGCCGTCGGCTTGTCAATCCCCTTGCGCTCCAGCTCCGCCCGTATGTTTCCATACGCCACGTTCAGCTGTGTCTCAGCAGGAAGAAGGTACTCCACGGCGGTAATCAGGTATTTGTTTTTCCAATCCGACTTGAACTTACTCTTCCGATAACCATAGTCACAGTCGGCTGGCGCAATCGTCACCACCTCACCTGTGGCAATATCCACAGCCTCTATCGATGCCACGAACTCGCTCACCTCAGAGCCATACGCCCCGATATTCTGCACCACGGAGGCACCAACCTCACCAGGTATCAGCGATAAGTTCACCAGATGACCGAGTCTCTCTCCTACGCACCACGCCACCACATCATCCCACAGCTCGCCACTGCCGCAACGAATCAGCGTGGAACCATCCTCACAGGGTCGTTTCTCAATGCCCTTGATGGCGGAATGCACCACGATGCCATCGAAATCATTCGTCAGCAACAGGTTACTCCCGCTACCGATAATAAGATAAGGCATCTGTTCTGTACGCAACACGGAGGCAATCGCCTGCGCATCCGCTACGTTGGCATACTCCATGAAACGACTCGCCTTCGCTTCCATGCCGAAGGTGTTATGGGGTTTCAAACTATAGTTGCGTAAGTCTTTCATGCAGTCCTGTTTATTCCACCAACTTGACCAGCTTCCAGCCGTTACCCGTCTTCTTGAAGGTCATCTCCAGTTCCTGTCCGTTGGAGATACCGCGCAACAGCAGGATCTTCTGGTTACCCTTCGTCAGGTTCCCACCATATATTACATTATATAAGGTACCCGAAGGCAACTCTCCTGGCGACACCTCTTCCCACTGATCAGGCGTAATCTCCTCGTGCGTCTCCTTCGAGTCATCATCAGGATCAGGACCTCTGAACTCCATGGTCTCGTTCAGACTCGCCATCTGGAAGGCGCTGTCGGTGGCGAAATGCTGGTAGAAGTTCAGGAACGAGGCATTCCCGTTCACATCGATATCATTCTGCTTAACAGATGTGAGCATCCACTGTCCGTCGATACGGTCGAAATGATAGCTCATCACCATCTTCTCGTCCAGGAAGATCTTCTCCACGGCCACTTGGTTGATGCTTGTATCCTTCGACAGCTTCAGATCCTTCTTCGAATCCAGGATCTGCGTGTAGAAATTCTGCGGGAAATAGAAACGTTCCATCTTCCATTCCTTCTTGCTGCGGGCAACAGGCTTCTGCCCCTCGCCCATCAGCGGGAACTGGATTCTGCTCATCTGGAACTTGCGGTTACTGGCGAAATTGAAGAAGAAATCATCGAAGAGCTCATCGGCCGCCTTGGGGATGGGTTGCTCAGAGATCAGTTCCTCCAACGTGTCCATGGCCAACGTGTCGGCCAGGGAATCCACCAAGATACTATCTACCATGGGCACAGGCTTTTTGTCGGTACAGCCTGCCGTCCATAGCATCATGCAAACACATGAAATGACGACTATCCAAAGTCCCTTTTTCATCCTCTTATCCCCAATTTCTTGGTTATCCTCTCAAATTTGTTGCAAAGGTACTAAATTTCTGAGTAAGCGAGAAGAAAATAAAAAGAATTTTCGTACCTTTGCATCAAATTTGCGATTTTGAAGAAGAGAAGACATGGTCTTCCTTCTCATCATACGGAATGTGTTATGGATTGGATAACTGAGATTTTCACAAACACGAACTCGGTGGCACACATCGTGCTACTGTACTCTATCGTCATTGCTATCGGTGTCTTATTAGGAAAAGTAAAGGTGGGCGGCATCTCGTTAGGTGTCACCTTCGTCCTGTTCATCGGTATCCTTGCAGGACATATCGGCTTCACCGGTCCCATCGACATCCTCACGTTCGTCCAAGACTTCGGCTTGGTACTCTTCGTGTTCATGATCGGTATGCAGGTAGGACCCGGTTTCTTCGAGAGCTTCGGCAAGGCCGGCATTCAGTTGAACGGTCTGGCCACAGCCACCATCCTGCTGAACATCGCCGTGATGTTCGGCTGTTATTACCTTTTCTTCGACACTTCGGATCCCAATAATCTTCCGATGCTGGTGGGTACGCTCTACGGAGCCGTCACCAACACCCCTGGTCTGGGTGCCGCCAACGAGGCCCTCACCAGTGTGTTCTCCAACGATCCTCCGCAGATCGCCTCCGGCTATGCCTGTGCCTATCCCTTAGGTGTTCTTGGCGTGATCGGTGCCACCATCGCCATCCGTTTCCTTTGCGGCATCAAGTTCGATAACGAGGAACGCCGGTTGAAAGAGGAGGAAGATGATAACGGTAATGTCAAGCCCTACCGCTTGCGACTGAAGGTGACAAATAACTACCTGGAGGGGAAAACCATGTTACAGGTGCACGATTTCCTGAACCGCGATTTCGTCTGTTCACGCATCCTGCACGACGGTCATGTGAGCATTCCCAACCGCGATACCATCTTCCATCTCGATGACCAGCTGAACATCGTGTGTGCCGAGGCAGATGCTGAGGCCATCATCGCCTTCATCGGTCCTGAGATCGAGATCGACTGGGAGCAGCAGGACATGCCCATGGTAAGCCGTCGCATCGTCATCACCAACCCGTCGATCAACGGCAAGACCTTAGGAAAGATGCATTTCTCCAGTGTTCACGGCGTGAACGTCACCCGTGTCACCCGTCATGGCATGGATCTCTTCGCCAGCGTGAGTCTGCCGCTGCAGGTAGGCGACCGTATCATGGTGGTGGGTCCTGAGGATGCGGTGAACCGCGTCACCAATCTCATGGGTAACTCCGCCCACCGGTTGAATGCGCCGAACATCGCCACCATCTTCATCGGCATCATCATCGGTATCATCTTCGGTTCCCTGCCCATCGCCATTCCCGGCATGCCCATTCCCGTGAAACTCGGCATCGCAGGCGGTCCGCTGATCATTGCAATCCTTATCGGTCGTTACGGCTATAAGATACGACTCGTTACCTATACCACCACCAGTGCCAATATGATGCTGCGCGAGATCGGTCTCGTGCTCTTCCTTGCCAGTGTGGGCATTAAGGCAGGCAACGGGTTCTGGGAAACCGTGGTGCAAGGCGACGGACTGCTCTATGTGCACTCCGGTATCCTGATCACGATCATACCTATACTAATAATAGGCACCATTGCCCGCAAGCGTTACGGATTCAACTATTTCACCATCATGGGAATGCTCGCCGGCAGTTATACCGATCCGCCAGCCCTGGCCTACGCCAACAGCGTATGTTCCAAGGAGGCGCCTGCCGTGGGCTATTCCACGGTGTATCCGTTATCGATGTTCCTGCGCATCTTCACCGCCCAGATCATCGTACTCTTCTTCTGCGGTACCTAAACTAGTAACACTTTCATTTAAGATATACTAAAAACTTATATAATATTCAACAACATGAGAAAACTTGGAATACTGCTCTGCGGTATGTTACTGACAGGAACCTCGACGATGTTCGCACAAGGAGCGAAGAACATCAAGATCAATGAGGTCCTGACCAACAATACCGCCAGTCTGCAGGACGAATTCGGACAGCACCTGCCCTGGGTGGAACTGGTGAACACCTCGTTCTCCACCTACAACATCCGGGGTATGTACATCACGACCGACCGTGATGTGCTCAATTCCTCTCTTTCCGCTCCGCAACGCATCGCCAAGATGCAGGTGATCCCCAACGGTGACGAGCGCACCGTACTATCTGGTCGCGACCATCTGATCCTGTTCCTCAACTCCAATCCCGCCAAGGGTGCCATGCATTATGCCACGAAGGCAGAGGCTGGTCAGCCCCTGTGGTTCGCCTTGTACGACGGTAACGGCATCGACCTGATCGACTCCGTCTCTGTTCCCGCACTGGCTGAGGATAAGTCGTATGCCCGCATCAAGGACGGCGAACTGAAGTGGGACATCAAGCCTGCGGAGGCTGTCACACCCGGTATCGGTAACTACATCGAGATCAACGAGACCAAGATCGCCCGTCTGAAGCGCGACGATCCCCACGGGTTCGGTATCACCGTACTCTCCATGGGTATCGTGTTCTCTTGTCTGGCCCTTCTCTTTGTTTTCTTCAGCATCCTCGGCAAGATCATGGTCAGGAAAGAAAAGGCCGACCGTGCCAGTCGCGAGGCCGGTTGGGTGAAGGTGAAGAGTCGTATGCCGATTGAGGCTAAGGACTCGAAGATTCCTCCCAGCAAGAAGAAGGAAGAGGACATCGATGTCTATATGGCTGTCATCGCCATGGCCTTGAAGGAGTATCAAGACAACTTACACGACGAAGAGAGTGGTATCATCACTATCCGTCCGCGCCACACGATGTGGAACAACGAACTTTAGGAACAGCGAGAGCCATCGTGCTTGCACGTTTGGCCGAGTCGTGACTAAAGTCATCGAAGATAACTTTGAACATTGAACATTGAACATTAAATATTAGACCTATGGATAAGTATCAATATAAGGTCAACGGTGTTGACTACAAAGTAGAGATAGAAGAGATTGAAGGAACGACCGCTAAGGTCACAGTGAACGGTAAAGCGTTCGAAGTGGAACTCAAGGAGCCGGTGAAGGCCACTACATCCAAGCCCGCCAAGGTGGTGGCTCCTGTTGCCGCAGCACCCGCTGCTGCTCCTGCACCTGCCAGCAAGCCTGCCGCAGTGGCTGGAGAGGGCGCCAAGGTAACGGCTCCGCTGCCCGGTACCATCACCGAGGTGAAGGTGGCGATGGGTCAGGCCGTGAAAGCTGGCGAGACCGTCATCATCCTCGAGGCCATGAAGATGCAGAACAATATCGAGGCAGAGACCAGCGGAACGGTCACCTCCGTGTTAGTCGGTCAGGGTGATGCCGTCATGGAAGGTGCTACACTTATTACCATTGGGTAATAACTTTAATTTTTGAACTTTGAACTTTGAACTTTAAGATATGAGTTTCACAGAATTCATCGTAAGCAACTTTAACGAGTTCCTCACCTATACGGGTTTCGCCAATGCGACGATACCCAACCTCATCATGATTGCCGTGGGAGCCTTCTTTATCTGGCTCGCCATCAAGAAAGATTTCGAGCCGTTGCTGCTCGTACCCATCGGACTCGGTATCATCCTCGGTAACATCCCGTTCCGGGCGGATGCCGGACTGGAGATCGGTCTGTATGAGGACAACTCCGTACTGAACATCTTCTACCAGGGTGTACGACAGGGATGGTATCCCCCACTCGTCTTCTTAGGCATTGGTGCCATGACCGACTTCTCCGCACTGATCGCCAATCCCAAGCTGGTGCTGATCGGTGCTGCGGCACAGTTCGGTATCTTCGGTGCCTATATGCTGGCCTTGGCCTTGGGCTTTGAGCCGAACCAGGCAGCAGGTATCGCCATCATCGGTGGTGCCGACGGTCCTACCGCCATCTTCCTGTCATCCAAGACCGCACCGAACCTCATGGGTGCCATCGCCGTGTGTGCCTATTCGTATATGGCCCTCGTACCGGTGATCCAGCCGTTGGTAATGCGTCTGATGACCACCAAGAAGGAGCGTCTCATCCGTATGAAGCCCGTACGTCACGTCAGTCAGACAGAGCGTATCCTCTTCCCCATCATCGGTCTGCTGATGACCACCTTCATCGTACCGTCGGGTCTGCCCCTGCTGGGTATGCTCTTCTTCGGTAACCTGCTGAAGGAGAGTGGTAAGACCACCCGTCTGGCCAAGACAGCCGGTTCTGCGCTGAACGATATCGTGGTCATCCTGCTCGGTCTGACGGTAGGTTGCTCCACCCAGGCCAGCGAGTTCCTGACCTTGAACACCATCTATATCTTCGCCATCGGTGCCGGTGCCTTCTTCGTAGCTACGATGAGTGGTGTAGGCTTCGTGAAGATCATGAACCTGTTCCTGCCGAAGGATAAGAAGATCAACCCGCTGATTGGTAATGCCGGTGTGTCGGCTGTGCCGATGGCTGCCCGTATCTCCAACAACCTCGGTCTGGAGTACGATCGTCATAACTTCCTGCTCATGCACGCCATGGGTCCGAACGTAGCTGGTGTGATCGGCTCTGCCGTAGCAGCAGGTGCCCTCTTAGGATTCCTCTCCTAATTGTCAATTGTCAATTACGAATGCAATGAGTAGAAGTCCCAAAGTAGCGATTATCGACCCCAACACCCTTTCGGCGTTGGGGTTGAAGTCGATGCTGCAGAACGTGATGCCCATCATGACCGTCGAGACGTTCGGCTCGTTTGCTGAACTCTCGGTCAATGATCCCGATTCGTTCTACCACTACTTTGTGGCGATGAATGTGGTGTTGGAAAACATGTCGTTCTTCACGGAACGCCGTCGTAAGACCATCGTCCTCTCCCCTGCCTCCGACCTCTCCCCGCTGACAGGGTTCCATAGCATCTGTGTCAACGTACCCGAGTCAACCCTGGTACGCTCCCTCTTAGCCTTGGAACAGCATGCCCATGGCCATGGACAGAACCTTCCTCCGATGCCCCAGGCGTTGCAGCAGAAGGTGCTGTCCGACCGCGAGCTCGAGGTACTTTCACTCATTGTGAAAGGCTTTATCAATAAGGAGATTGCCGATAAGCTGAACATCGGTCTTACCACCGTGATCACGCATCGGAAGAATATCATGGAAAAGCTAGGAATGAAAAGCGTGAGTGCCCTCACAATCTATGCGGTCACTCACGGCTATGTCGATATCCACCAAATCTAGTGGTTAATTATCAATTGTCAATTGTCAATTGTCAATTGTCAATTCTTATTTCGCGTACGCCACGCTTCGTGTCTCGCGGATCACGGTAATCTTCACCTGTCCCGGATACGTCATCTCATTCTGAATCTTTGTTGCGATCTCGCCTGACAGAGCCTCCGTCTCCTTGTCGTCCATCTTATCGGCACCGACAATGACACGCAGCTCACGACCCGCCTGGATGGCGTATGTCTTGGTTACACCTGGATAGCTCATGGCGATAGCCTCGAGATCGTTCAGACGCTTGATGTAAGCCTCCACGATCTCACGACGGGCACCTGGACGGGCACCAGAGATGGCATCGCACACCTGTACGATTGGAGCTAACAAGGTGTTCATCTCCATCTCGTCGTGGTGCGCACCGATGGCATTGCAGATATCGGGCTTCTCCTTGAACTTCTCGGCGATCTTGGCACCATAGAGTGCGTGCGGCAGCTCGCTCTCCTCATCGGGTACCTTACCGATATCATGCAGCAGTCCGGCACGTTTCGCCTTCTTCGGGTTCAGTCCGAGCTCCGATGCCATCACCGCACAAAGGTTAGCGGTCTCGCGGGCATGCTGCAACAGGTTCTGACCATAGGAAGAACGGTATTTCATCTTACCGATGATACGGATCAGCTCGGGGTGCAGACCATGGATACCCAGGTCGATAGCGGTACGCTTACCGGTCTCGATGACCTCGTTCTCCAATTGCTTCTTCACCTTCGCTACCACCTCCTCGATACGGGCGGGGTGGATACGACCGTCAGCCACCAGTTGGTGCAGGGCCAGACGGCACACCTCACGACGGATCGGGTCGAAGGCAGAGATCACAATGGCCTCGGGGGTATCGTCAACCACGATTTCCACGCCGGTAGCAGCCTCCAGGGCACGGATGTTTCGTCCTTCACGACCGATGATGCGTCCTTTCACCTCATCATTCTCAATGTGGAACACGCTCACGGAGTTCTCCACGGCTGTTTCCGTAGCCACGCGTTGGATGGTCTGGATAACGATCTTCTTGGCCTGTGCGTTCGCATTCAGCTTCGCCTCGTCCATGATCTCGTTGATATAGCTGGCCGCATCCGTGCGAGCCTCGTCCTTCAGACTCTCCACCAGTCGGGTCTTGGCTTCCTCCGCACTGAGTCCGCTCAGCTCCTCCAGTTTCTCACGTTCCTGCAGGCGCATCTTCTCCAGTTCGTCCTGCTTCACCTGCAGCAGTTTTTTCTCGTTGTCCACGCGCTGCTGCTGCTGTTCCACTTCCTGTTTCCTTCTTCCCAGTTCCTCCTGGCGCTGGTTCAGACTAATCTCACGCTGTTTCAGTCGGTTTTCGTTCTGTTGGATCTTCTGGTTACGGGCTTGCACCTCCTTCTCCAGTTCGGCTTTTTTGTTCAGGAACTTGTCCTTCACTTCCAACAGTTTCTTTTCTTTCAGTACCTCAGCCTCCTTGTTGGCTGTTTGCATCATTTCGTTGAATTTGCCTTTGGCAACATAACGAAAGATAAGATATCCGCAGATTCCACCCACGATGAGTGCAACCGCAGCAGCGATAATCGTTAAAACCATTTCTGTTCTTTAATATTATTAATGTATGATACGTATTCTGTCCGTTCCATGCCCACAGGCACGGCAAATCATTTCAGCGCTGCCTCAATCTCCTGCGTCAGCTTCTTCAGAATACCATCATACTCGCTGGTGTCGTTATTGTCCTTGTTCTTCTCATATTCCAAGGCAATCACGAGCATAGCGGCATACAGGATCTCCTTCTCGCTTTTCCTTCCCTTGAGGATATTCGAGTAGGTATTCACTGTATCGTTGATAAGTTTCGCAGCGTTACGATAATGAATCTCCTCATCGCGGTTCACAACAACCGCCATGTCTGTATCGTAAAGATGCAATCTTATGTGTAGTCTATCTTCAGCCATCGCTATTGATCACTTAGCAGTGTGATACATTTATTCACCTCCCTGATGAGCCCTGCGATTCGTTTCTTGGCGGCTTCCATGTCACCGTCGGTGATCTCGATCATCTTGGCCATCTGAAGGCTCTGATAGTCGTTCCTTGCCTGATCAAGTTGTGCTTGGAGTTGTTGGATTTCGCTGTCGCGTTGTGCCACCTGCGCACACAGTTCTTCATTCTCCTTTTTCGTCGTTTCGTATTGGAGAATCAGCTGCCGCATGCGGGTTGTAAACAACTTCAAGATACTACTTTCCTCAGCCATAGGATTGAATTTGCCTACAAAGATAAAGAAAAAACTCAATACGACAAAATTTATCGAACAATTTTTCGTATAATTCCACGAATTAGTAAATTATCTCTTCTTTTTCTTTGAATAAAGAAACTTCTTTCCTCTTTTCTTTGGCGCAAAGAAAAGATCCAAAAGAAACATCCACCTACCCCCATCATTTGACTTCGTCGACTTCTGTCGCCTCTCGGCATAGCTGATGCAAACATCGCTCTGCTCTCGCTGCTCCATCAGTTCCCTATATGGGAAGGCTCAACCGCTCCTACTCGTCGCTCGTTCATTAAGGTACGCTCAGGGCATCTAAGCCCTGGCGTGTTTTTCTTTCGGCTTGCGCATTGAAATTTTCAATTTTCAATTATCAATTTTCAATTTGGCAAAGCCATCCAGCCTTTGCCCCTTCGGGGTGAGCCATGATTTCTTTTCCGCTCCTACTCATCGCTCGTATTTATGTTGAAGCGTAACAAAAACCAAAGAAAAACCTAAAAAACAATACCAAAACTATTTCGGTTTTTTAGCGATAGCGGTGGTTTTTCTTGGTTGGGCTGTAAAGCCGAAGGCTATCTATAGGTGTTAGTCAAAGAATGGTTATGCTTGCATAAAGAGGGTTTGACTGATACCTATAGATGAATGCTCGAATAGCATACAGCACAAACAAGGGTTTTCAAGGTTTTCTTAAAAATCTGTGCGTGCTTTTAACTAAATTGTCCCTTTGACCGAGTCCCTTTGACCTTTGACCGAATCCCTCCTTACTCCTCTTTCGGTTTCTTCTCCTTCTTCGCCAGCATCACAATCTGATAGACGAAGTCGGTGACCCACTTCTCGCTGAAGCCCAGACGCTTGTTGTAGGTGCGGATGCCAGCTACGGCCTTGAGGGCACCGGCATCAGAGAAATCATTCTTCGTAAAGATGTCATTCACAGTCTTTTCCGTGGCCGCGTAAATGGTTTTCTTGAAGATCGAAGGAACGCGCAGTTTGAACTTCATCAGGTTCCCCGTGAGCATCATCAGGTCCTGCGAGAAATTCTGGAACTGGATCAGATACGTCTGCACATCCTGCAGCTTCCTACAGTTCTTCTTCACGCTGTTATCGATCTCCTTGAAGAAGGTGTCATCGGTCTTGTAGAAATCCTTCAGCATCTTCTTGCACTGGATCTTCTCGGCGATGCCCAACTTGTTCTTCATCGTCGGCACCTTTAATGTATTCTTGAACACACGGAGGTCGGGCAGCATAGCCAGGTTGGTGATGCCTGCGGTCTCTGCGATGGCAGCCTGGAAATACACCCGGATGAGTGTCATGTAGTCTTCCATGCCACCGGTCTTCTTCTCGTCTTGGTTCTTCTTTCCGAAGATTTTGTCAAATATTCCCATTTTCTATATAAATTTATATCGTTTCGCATGTTTCACATACTCAACTCTTGTGGAGTGTGGAGTGTGAAGTGTGGAGTGAGATATGTTTCAAGTACAGGTGGTTTGATAATGAATACAGTATCTCAGCACTATTCTCACTCCTCACTCCACACTCCTCACTCCTCAATTTCCTCCTCAAATCAGAAAAATCGATGCAAAATTACAAAAAATCCGCGGATTCTTCGCATTCTATGGTTGAAAATTATTATCTTTGCACAGTTTTTATAAGAATTGGACTTAAGTTTCTAAACGATATGAAAGGAATCGTTTTAGCAGGCGGTAGCGGCACCCGTCTCTACCCCATCACAAAAGGAATCAGCAAGCAGCTTATCCCGATATTCGATAAGCCGATGATTTACTATCCCATTTCGGTATTGATGTTGGCAGGAATCAGGGAGATCCTGATCATCTCCACGCCCCATGATCTGCCGGGGTTCAAACGACTGTTAGGCGACGGCTCCGACCTCGGTGTGCGCTTCGAGTATGCGGAGCAGCCCTCTCCCGACGGACTCGCCCAGGCGTTCATCATCGGTGAGGAGTTCATCGGCGACGACTGTGCCTGTCTGGTCTTGGGCGACAACATCTTCCATGGTGCCGGCTTCACCTCTTTATTAAAACAGAGCGTGATTGATGCCGAGCAGAATGGCAAGGCCACGGTGTTCGGCTATTATGTCAACGATCCCGAACGCTACGGTGTGGCTGAGTTCGATGCCAACGGTCGTTGTCTCTCCATTGAGGAGAAGCCCCAGCATCCCAAGAGCAACTATGCCGTGGTGGGCCTGTATTTCTACCCCAACAGCGTGGTGGAAATCGCCAAGCATATCAAGCCCAGCGCCCGTGGCGAATTAGAGATCACCACGGTGAACCAGGAATACCTCAAGCAGGATGCCCTGCTGGTGAAACCTTTCCTCCGCGGCTTTGCCTGGCTTGATACCGGCACGCACGACAGTCTCTCGGAGGCTTCCACCTTCATCGAGGTCATCGAGAAGCGCCAGGGCCTGAAGATCGCCTGTCTCGAGGAAATCGCCTTCAAGAAAGGCTGGATCACCAAGGAACAACTCATCAAGGTGGCGCAGCCCATGGCTAAAAATGATTACGGCCGCTACCTGCTGGCCCTCGCGGAGGGATAATTCTCGAGTAAGGAGAAATGATACTGAGATCATGAATTAATAATAATATGAAGAGAAAGGTGTAAGATTGAAGGAAAGAAACGGAGACTATACTTGAAGGTAATCTCCTTCCTCCCTCCTCCCTACTCCTTCCTCGAATAAAAACAAAGTATATGTCTGAAGAAATTGTAAAAAACCCCTTAGAAGCCGAAGAAGAAAAAAGTTCCTTCTTCGATCTTCGAGCCATCATCGATGTGCTCATCCTGAACTGGAAATGGTTCTTGCTGTCGCTGATCATCTGCCTCGGCCTCGCCTGGCTGCATCTGCGCTATACCACCCCGTATTACGCTGCCTATGCCAAGATGTTCGTCAAGACCAATAGCACCACCAGTCTGCGTACAACGAATGCTTTGGGAGAGGTAGTTCAGAGCTACGGTATGGAGAACGAGAAGCTCATTCTCAAATCCACCGCCATCGCCGAGGAGACCATCCGCGACCTGAAGCTCTATACCCAATATACCACGAAAGGACTGATTCGAAATAGAGGCTTGTACAAAGATCAGCCCGTTACCGTGGAGATCGATCAGGTCAGTTTGGAGCGCCTTAATGCCCCCATTAACCTGAAGATCACCCGTAAGGGGGATGAATACCATGTGCAGGGTACCTATTACATTCCTGTGGATGAGGTAACCTCGAAGGGACCGTACGGCATCGATCGCATGCTGTCGAAGTTCCCCTGCACCATCCGCACAAAGGCAGGTTACCTGACGTTCTATACTACCAACCGTGTGTTGGATGATGGGGATTCAGAGCTGGTGACCATTAATTCCCCTTCCCGTTTGGCAGGCTCGTACGCCAATCGTCTTCAGGTGGCGGATTTGGAAGAATCCTCTATCCTTACCTTGTCTATTGTGGATGATCTGCCCCAGCGGGCTATCGACTACCTCCGTCAGATTGTGACCAGCTACAACCGTCAGGCCAACGAGGACAAGAACGAGGTGGCCGTGCGCACTGAGGAGTTCATCAACGACCGTATCGCGAAGATCAGTGGTGAGCTGAGTAGTACGGAGAGCACCATCGAGAGCTACCGCAACCGTCAGGCTCTCAGCGAGATGAAGGCCACCGTGCAGAAAGCTTCCGAGAATGCCAACCAAACCGAGAAGGCGATGAACGAGGTGAACATGCAGCTGATGTTCATCAACGACCTGAGCAACGCCATCAGTAATCCAAGTAGCAAATACCAGATGATGCCGGCCAACGTAACCGATGCTTCGGTTTCACAGCTCATTGCGCAATACAACACCATTGTGGGCCAGCGTAACCGTCTGCTCCGTACGGCAGCAGAGAACAGTCCGGCCGTAGAACCGCTCACCCAGCAGTTAGACGAGCTCTATACCAACATCAAGATGACACTCGACCAGGCCCGCCACAATGCCGAGTTCCGTCGTAACATGCTCATGCAGCAGCACGGACAGTATATGAGCGCCGCCAACCAGTCGCCCGAGCACGAGCGTATGCTCTCACAGATCGGTCGTCAGCAGGAAGTAAAATCCGGCCTCTACCTGATGCTTCTCCAAAAGCGTGAGGAGAACTCCATCTCCCTGTCATCCACGGCCGACAAAGGTAAGCTGATCGATACCCCAAAATACGGTGGTCAGGTATCCCCCAATCCCAACAAAGAATACCTCACAGCCTTAGCTATCGGATTGGCCATCCCGAGTCTGATCTTCTTCCTCGTCTATTTCTTCCGCTATCGCATCGAAGGACACGAGGATGTGGCCAAGCTCACCGACCTGCCCATCTTAGCCGATGTGGCTGTGGCCAACGAATCAGCCAAGACCAAGGCCGACATTGTAGTACACGAGAACCAGAACAACCAGATGGAAGAGGTGTTCCGCGCCATGCGTACCAACCTGCAGTTCATGATGAAGGAGAACGATAAGGTCATCATGTTCACCTCCACCACCTCGGGCGAGGGTAAGACGTTCAACGCGGCCAACCTCGCGGTGAGCTTTGCCTTGCTGCACAAGAAAGTCATCCTTGTAGGTCTCGACATCCGTAAGCCCCGTCTGGCGGAGCAGTTCGATATCGACGATGAGGTGCATGGCATCACGCCGATCCTCACCCACGACCATCCCACATTAGAGGATGTACAGGCACAGATCCTGCCATCAGGTGTACACGATGATCTCGACCTGCTGCTGGCCGGTCCAATACCGCCCAACCCCACCGAAATCGTGTCACGACAGTCGTTAGATGAGATCTTCCAGATCCTCCGCAACGAATACGACTATATCATCGTGGATACCGCGCCTGTGGGTCTGGTGTCTGATACCCTCCAGATCGGTCGCGTGTGCGACGTCACTGTATATATGTGTCGTGCCGACTACACCCCGAAGAGCAGTTTTGAGCTGATCAACGGACTGAGTGCCGACAAGAAGTTGCCGAACATGGCCATCGTCATCAACGGCATCGACATGTCGAAGAAGAAGTACGGCTACTACTATGGCTACGGTCGTTACGGCAAGTACAGTCGCTACGGTTCCTACGGTCGTTACGGTCGATATGGTCGCTACGGCTCATACGGTAAATACGGCAGTTACGGCAGCTACGGTACCTACGGCACCTACGGCAACTACTCCAAGAGCCGGTACAGTAATAAGGAGGATGACTCAGTGAAGAGATAAAAATGTTAATAGCAGTAGATTTCGACGGAACCATTGTGGAGCATGAGTATCCACGCATCGGACGGGAGATCCCGTTCGCCACAGAGACCCTTCGCATGCTGATCAACGACCGGCACCAGCTCATCCTATGGTCGGTGCGCGAGGGTGACCTCCTGCAGGAGGCCATCGACTGGTGCCATGAGCGCGGGGTGGATTTCTATGCCATCAACCGCGACTTCCCCGAGGAGGATGTGGAAAAGAACATCCATTTCTCCCGCAAGCTCAAGGTCGATGTCTTCATTGATGACCGAAACATCGGTGGTCTGCCCGACTGGGGCACCATCTACCGCATGATCTCTGAGAACAAAACCTGGCGCGACATCATCCGTGAGCGCCAGCCCGAGAATAACCCCGAACCACCCAAGAAAAAGTGGTGGAAACTATAAACTATAAACTTTCAACTTTCAACTATAAACTATATCACGTGCCCGCAGCCTACATATTCATCATCGCCGCCTTCCTGATGTCAGCCCTCATGGCCTGCATCATCATCCCGCGCATCCTGCTGATCTCGCACAAGCACCAGTTGTACGATGTTCCCGATGAGCGGAAGATTCACGACACGCCTGTGCCGCGACTCGGCGGTCTGTCGTTCTACCCCGTGGTAGTGATCTCCATCTCCCTTATCATGGCGGTACGCTACCTCATGGGCTACGATATCATCCACGTACCTGAACGTATCGTACTCGAGGAGTTCCTCTTCCTATTGGCGGGAGGCACCATCCTGTATGTGGTGGGCGTGGGCGACGACCTGATCGGTATCACCTACCGCTCCAAGTTCATCGCACAGATCATCTGCGGACTGCTGTTAGCAGTCTCTGGTTTATGGCTGCACGACCTCGACGGGTTCTTAGGCATCAATGTGCTCCGGGCACGGTATAGCTACCCGCTCACCATCTTCATCGTGGTGTATATCACCAATGCGTTCAACCTCATCGATGGTGTTGATGGATTGGCCTCCGGACTGGTCATCCTGGCCCTCACGGCCTTCGGACTCATCTTCATCAAGGAGCGACAGCTCATCTATGCCCTCGTAGCCTTCTCCACCTTAGGTGTGGTTGTTCCCTTCTGGTTCTATAATGTGTTCGGGAACCAGAAACGGGGACACAAGCTGTTCATGGGCGACACGGGCAGTCTCACGCTTGGCTTCATTATCAGCTTCCTCGCCCTCCGCATCTGTCTGACGGGCGCACAAGGAGTGAACGTCACCAACCATGTCATCGTGGCCATCAGCGCCCTTCTGGTACCGTTGTTCGATGTGTTCCGTGTGGCGGTGCACCGTATCCGCAAGAAACGTAACCCGTTCATGCCTGATCGTAACCATATCCATCATAAGCTTATCCGGGCAGGCATGGCAAAGCGCTATGTAGTGATCACCATTGTCAGTCTATCCCTGTTCTACATGGTGTTCAACTACCTGATCAACCGGTACCTGAATGTCACGTACATCCTGATCATTGATTTCGCCCTATGGATTGGGCTCCATGCAATCATTAATCATTTTATTAAAAAAGTTGAAGGGGTTCCCCACAGCATTTAATCGGCAAGCCGATTAAATTGAACATTGAACATTGAACTTTATGATTACCTTTGAAATTCAATATATTAATTTTTCAACTTTTCAATTTTCATAAAGCAGCGCTTTATCATACTCCTCCTCGTCGCTCGTATTTATGTTGAAGCGAAACAAAAACCAAAGAAAACCCGCTTCTGTTGTCTGTGGGTTAACACCCGCTTGTTTTCAATCCGTGCATCAGTGAATACAAGTGCACTTGTATTCACTGACACACGAATCGCAAACTGCCTTACGGCATCAACAACAGAATCGAAAAACCCCAAAAACAATGGTTTCACGCAATAATAGGCAGAAAAGCCCCGTTACATAAAAAAGATAATACAATGAAGATCGTCAATAGTCCAAGCATCGACACAGATATTATAACGCAACTGAAATCACACGTCTACGACATTATTGGTTGTTGTCAAGATGTTCACAAGGAACTAGGACCTTGGCTGAACGAATATGTTTATCAGGAAGCCATTTCTTCTTTGGGCATCGAGCAGCGTCAGCAGTTGTGGAATTATATGCGCCTGACCAACACCCCAGTAGGTATACTGTATAATTTCGCTCCAGTCAAAGACCAATGCGAGAAGTACTATTACGATGTGAATACCAAAACTATTTCGGTTTTTTAGCGATAGCGGTAGTTTTTCTTGGTTGGGCTGTAAAGCCGAAGGCTATCTATAGGTGTTAGTCAAAGAATGGTTATGCTTGCATAAAGAGGATTTGACTGATACCTATAGATGAATGCTTGAATAGCATACAGCACAAACAAGGGTTTTCAAGGTTTTTTTAAATTCTGTGCGCGCTTTCAACTAAATTGACGAAGAGCCACTTTGCTCGCTTAATCGTACCTTGAAGATACTCACGCTCGAAAGTAAAAATAAACAAGATTTATTTTGTACTTTGCTCACTTATTCGTATATTTGCATGCTACTAATTAAAAAACGAAAACTATGGATTTAGGAAAAATCTTATTAAAGAAGATTGTGGATGTTGCCAAAGACTATATTGACAACTCCATGAAAGATGCGACACCGACACAACAGGAACGTCCGGCACAGCGGTATGAGCCGGAACCCGAGCCGGAGGAGATCTATAGGACTGACGCTGAATGGCATGCCTTCTTCAAGGAGATCCTGCAGAGCGAGTTCTCTTCCTACACGATCCGTGAGAACGTGAAGGTGACCGACCTGGCTGGATTCGTCAGCGATGAGTTCCAGCTCTACAAGACGCGTCCAACGCAGGCCTATAAAGCCGAATGGGGTCAGCCCTACACGTTCGTGCTTGAGAGCGCTGGAACGCCCAAGGCAGTGGTCATGCTCGGCAAGGGACACAGTCACGACAGCAATGTGAAGTACCTCGTTGCGCGGATGTATGCCAAGAAGTCAGGCATGCCCTACATCAACTTCTACACACAGATGCCGAACGAAAGAGGCTATGTCATCGGGCGTATCCGCAAGTTCTTAAATTAGAAGCAAGAGGCAAGAAGTAAGAAACAAGAGATTACTTGAAAAAGGGGATGCAGCAACGCTGCGCCTGCAGAGGAGGCAGCCTTACCCACAGAACGATGTTTTGCAGGCAACTGGGCAAGGTATCCTCTCGTGATCCGCAATTTTGCGGATTCAAAACCATTCCCCTTTTTCTTTAAATTGACCTTTGACCGAGTCCCTTTGACCGATTCCCTTTGACCTTTGACCAAATCCCTTTGACTTTTGACCGAATCCCTTTGACCTTTGACTTTTGACCATTTGACCATTTTACAGGATCTAACCCAACAGGAAACATGGGAAGCGTTTCTTGCCTACCGTTTGATGAAAGGTCGTTTCACCTGGCATGAGTTTGTCGATGCCGACACTTATGTGGAACGCGAGGAATACCTCCCGCTGGCACTGAAGATTGCTCAGGGGGGTAGCTTGGGTATTCCCCAAAAGAAGATCATCAACAAGATGGGTACGGGCAAGAAACGGGTGGTGTACAGTTTCGCACCCGACGAGATGATGATCCTCAAACTCATCGCCTTCCAGCTCTACAACTACGATGCATGCTTTTCGCCCAACTGCTACGCGTTCCGACGGGGCATCAAAGCCAGTGATGCCATCTTCCACTTACGGCGAGCCATTGGTGACCGACAGATGTGGGCCTACAAGCTCGACATCCATGATTATTTCAACTCCATTTCCATCGACATCCTGTTGCCGATGCTGGCAGAACTGATAGCTAACGATCAACCGCTATATCGTTTCTTTGAAAAGATGCTGACCGATAACCGGGTGGTTTACAACGGTGAGATCATCCAGGAGCATCATGGTGTGATGGCAGGCACGCCCACCTCCCCATTCCTGGCCGATGTGTATCTGAAAGAGGTGGACCAATATTTCCATGATGCCAATGTGGTTTATGCCCGCTATTCTGATGACATCATCCTGTTTGCGCCTAACCGTGCCACACTGGATACCTATAGAAACAAGATGGCGGAGTTCCTCCAGAAATACCAACTGGAAGTAAACCCCACCAAAGAAAAGATATACGCACCCGATGAACCCTATGAGTTCTTAGGATTCAAGTGTCATGGTCATGACATCGATATCTCGGAGGCCACGAAAAAGAAGATGAAGGGGAAGATCAAGCGTGCTACGATGTCGTTGCTACGCTGGAGCAGCAAGAACCATATCGAGCCCGAAAAGGCGATGAAAGGTCTCATCAACCGTTTCAACCGCGTGTTCTTTGAGAATGACGATACCGAAACGCTCACCTGGTCGCGCTGGTTCTTCCCAGTGATCAACAAGACTGACGGTCTCAAGGAGATCGACCATTATCTCCAGCAGAACATCCGGTTCCTGGGCACAGGGAAACATAACAAGGCTAACTACCGAACGGATTATGCGCAACTAAAACGACTTGGCTACCGCAGCCTAGTCAATGAGTTTTATAAGGAGTAAGGAGGTCAAAGGGACTCGGTCAAAGGGACAATTTAGTTAAAAGCACGCACAGATTTTTGTAAGCATTCGTAGAAATACACCTTGTAACAGTTGTAGTTAAGTTGTACCTTTGCCCCGCAATAGTGCACCCAACTACAACTGTTACTGTATCATGACAAAAGAAGATTTTGTAGTATTACAATCAGACCTACAAAAGAGT
>JAFZBK010000030.1 GCA_017561825.1 Prevotella sp. | reverse complement strand
TAAGAATTAAGAATTAAGAATTAAGAATTGTGATTCCACGAGATCAAAGTGAGATGTGAGATGAACGAGAAACAAAAGAAGTTGGATCTGCGCTATTTGCGCATGGCAAGGATATGGGCTGAGAACAGCTACTGTCAACGCCGTCAGGTAGGAGCCCTGGTGGTGAAGGACAAGATGATTATCAGTGACGGCTACAATGGTACGCCCAGCGGATTTGAGAATGTCTGCGAGGATGAGAACAACGTCACGAAACCTTATGTCCTGCATGCCGAAGCCAATGCCATCACCAAGCTGGCACGTAGTTCGAACAACAGCGACGGCTCCACGCTCTATGTCACGGCTTCTCCTTGCATCGAATGCGCCAAACTGATCATCCAGTCGGGTATCAAACGGGTGGTATATGGCGAGCAGTACCGACTCGAAGACGGCATCAACCTGCTTAAACGTGCTGGTATCGAGGTGCAGTACCTGAATCCCGACGAAGAGGAAACAAACGTCTAAACTCCAGAATACAAATAGATACACTATAAAGATGAGACAAAGCAAGAAATACCGCTATATGCCCCTGTTGATGGCACTCTGTATCGTCATCGGCGTGGTGATTGGCACCTTTTTCGCCAACCACTTCTCCAGTCAACGACTGAACATCATCAACAGCGGAAGTAACCGTCTGAATAACCTGCTACATATCATCGATGACCAATATGTGGATAAGGTGAACCTGGACTCATTAGTGGAGAAAGCTATTCCGCAGATCTTGGGCGACCTTGATCCGCACTCTGTCTATATCAGTGCCAAGGATGTGCAGACAGCCACTGACGATCTGAAAGGATCGTTTTCAGGGGTAGGTATTGAGTTCGTGATCCGCGAAGACACCATCCATATCCAGGGCGTCATCAAGAACGGTCCTGCAGAAAGGGCGGGATTGATTGCTGGTGATAAGATCGTGACCGTGGATGACAAGCCTTTTGTGGGTAAGGAGGTGACGAACGAAGAGGCGCAGCATCGACTGAAGGGGCCGAAGGACACCAAGGTGAAGATCGGTATTCTGCGCTATGGAGAGAAGAAGATTCAGCAGTATGTGGTGACTCGCGGAGAGATTCCTACCAAGAGTGTTACTGCTACCTATATGCTCGATAAGGAAACGGGTTATATCCGCATCAAGAACTTCGGCGAGAACACCTATCCAGAGATGCTCATCGCCTTGGCAAAGCTGTCACAAGAGGATTTCAGTAACCTGATTATCGACCTGCGTGACAATACAGGCGGCTATTTGCAGTCGGCCGTGCAGATCATCAATGAGTTCCTGCCGAACAACAAACTGATAGTCTATACCCAGGGTAGGAAGTCACCCCGTCAGGAATACAAGAGTAACGGCAAGGGCAGCTATCAGAAGATTCCACTGATCGTGCTCATCAACGAGAGCAGTGCTTCAGCATCAGAGATCTTTGCTGGTGCCATGCAGGACAATGACCGCGCCACGATTATCGGTCGCCGCTCGTTTGGTAAAGGACTGGTACAGCAGCAGATTGGATTCCCCGACGGATCGATGATCCGACTGACGATTGCTCGTTACTACACACCATCTGGACGTTGCATCCAGAAGCCTTATTCTCCTGGTGACAAGAACTACGAGGAGGATCTGCTGGAGCGCTATGAGCATGGTGAGTTTTTCAGTCAGGACAGTATCAAGCATACGGGTCCTGCCTACCACACCAGTATCGGTCGTGAAGTCTTTGGCGGTGGTGGTATCACACCTGATATCTTCGTTCCTGAGGATACGCTCGGCATCACATCGTATTATAAGCAGGCCAGCATGAGCGGACTGATCCTACAGTTCGCATTTACCTATACGGATGATAACCGTTTAAAACTGAATAACTTCACCGAGATGATGGAGCTGTCAGATTATCTCGTTAAGCAGAATACCGTGGATAAGTTCGCCACGTATGCGGATAACAGAGGACTGAAACGGCGTAACCTGATGATCCAGAAGAGTCATCACCTCCTGGAGCGCTATATCAACAGTCGTATTATCTATAACATCATGGACGAGGATGCATGGGTGCAGTATCTGAATCTTGACGATCCCGTGATCCGTGCCGCACAGAAGGTGTTCAAGGAGAAGGCTGCGTTCCCGCAGAAAACAGAGGTGCAAGAGAAGAAGGACCAGAAGGTGGCACATATCAACAACGCCCCGTTCATCAACTGGGAGATCAGAGGTAACCGTCATGTAGTAGCCATCTGTTAGTTATGAACAAGAAAGACCTGCGGCAGTTTATCCGCATGCAAAAAGGACAGTTCAGTCCTGCGCAGCTGGAAGAATTATCCCTTCCTGTCATCAAACGTCTGCTTGTCCACCCAAGGATCAAACAGGCACAGGTCATTCTAATGTACTATTCGCTGGATGATGAGGTGAACACCCACGAGGTGATCAATGAACTTATAAAGCAAGGTAAGACCGTTCTCTTACCCGCGGTGGTTGATGATGAAAAGATGGAACTGCGTGAATATCACGGTCAGCAGGATTTAGAGAGTGGTTTCTTCCATCTCATGGAACCTGTGGGGAAGGTGTTCACGGAATATGATACCATTGACGTGGCGGTAGTGCCTGGTATGGCCTTTGATTCTCGTCATAACCGATTAGGACGCGGTAAGGGCTACTACGACCGTTTCTTGTCGCAGGTGCCATCAGTATATAAGATTGGTGTTTGCTTCGATTTCCAGAAACTGCCGGGAATTCCCGCAGAGGAAAACGATGTAAAGATGAACGAGGTGCTTTAGTAGAACCGTATATCAATAATGATCTTCGCGCCCACCTCCTGATTGAGGCGGTTTACCAAATCGGTGCGCATCATGGAGAGATCAGAGCGGAGTGCTGGTCGTGAGAGTTTGACATAGAGCACCTGATTACGGATATATTTCTCTTCCGTATAGCGTTCAATGACCTTCCCTGCCACCTTTTCCCAACTATCAATCAACCGTCGTTGCAGTAACGGTGTTTCCAAGCCATTCTGACGAAGGAAGACATTCACCAGTTCTGATACATCATGAATATCACGCTTAAACATCACTACCTCCTTTCTCCTTTCGTTCGCTTACCTCACCATCTTCCACATAGAATAATTGATAGTCGAAACTATTGGCCTGCAGGATCTTATCCAGATGATCGCGGTTAGTATCAGTGATGAAGATCTGTCCGTATTCCTCACTGGCCACCAGATTGACGATACGTTCCACACGATGTGCATCCAACTTATCAAAGATATCATCCAACAGCAACAGCGGAGTAGTCTTACTGCAGGTGCGTTTCAGGAAACTGAACTGCGCCAGTTTCATGGCAATGACGAAGGTCTTGAGTTGTCCCTGACTGCCTTCGCGCCGCATCGGATAGTCACCTAACAACATCTCCAAGTCATCACGATGAACACCATGGAGGGAATAACCCACGGCACGATCCTTCATCCGGTCGCGCTGGATCACCTCCAATAACGGTCCTCTTTGCCCATGCGACACATACCGCAAGGATACCGACTCCTTATCATCGGAGATCTGCTGATAGATCTGCTGGAACACAGGTATCAGCTCCTGAACGAAAGCACTCCTTTTCTGGTAGATAATCTCTCCTTCCGCTGCCATCTGCTCTTCCCAGATGCTCATCAGCTCCAAGTCAGGCTCCTCCTCCATCTTCAGCATCGTATTTCGCTGCTGGAGTGCTTTGTTGTAGCGGTTCAGCGCATCGAGGTAAAGGTTGTCATACTGCGAGATCACCATGTCCATCAGTCGTCTGCGCTCCTCTCCTCCCCCATCCACCAGATAGGTGTCAGCAGGAGAGACAAAGATCAAAGGGATCAGTCCGATGTGCTGCGACAACCGCTTATATTCCTTCTTGTTGCACTTGAAATGTTTCTTCGTGCCCCTTTTCATGCCGCAATAGATGGAGAGTTTACGCAACTCATCCTGATCATCACTGTGCATACCACGATCGTCAGTATATTCGCCCTCAACCACAAAGAAATCCTGATCATGTCGGATTACCTGCGAATCCATGCTACTATAGGCACTTCTACAGAACGACAGGTAATACACGGCATCCAACAGATTGGTCTTACCCGCCCCGTTATGACCGATAAAACAGTTCATCTTGGGCGACAGCGTCAGCGTTGCCTCCTGGATGTTCTTGTAGTTGATGATGGATAGCTTGTTGAGTATCATTGCAGGGGCAAAGGTACGAAAAAACAAGCGTAGAACGAAAAAAGTCGGCAAGAAATTTCAATAAGTGGAATTTATTCCGTAATTTTGCATCCCAAATGGATAGTCTGCTCAGGCAGACCCGAAAACTGGAAATAAATACATTCGATAAATGGCAAAAGTAAACGTTAAAGAACAGAATGCTGAGAATATCAGCAAAAGTGAGGCTTTCTTGCTGAAGAACAAGAAAACCATTTTGTATGCGGTTATCGCCCTGATAGTGATCATCGCAAGTGTTATCCTCTACAACAACTTCGTCAAGGCTCCTCGTGAGGCTAAAGCTAGCACAGAGTTGGCTAAAGGACAGACGATGTTCGCTAACCAGCAGTTCGCCCAGGCTCTCAACGGTGACAGCACTGGCTATGCAGGCTTCGTGAAGATTGCTTCTGATTACAGCAGCACACCCGCAGGAAACCTGGCAAACCTGTATGCCGGTCTTTGCTATGCAAACCTCGACAAGTGGGAAGATGCCGTGAAGTTCCTCGACAAGTACTCTCCTGCTAACGACGAGATGGTTAGTCCTGCTGCCGTTGCTGCCCTTGGTAATGCCTACGCTCATGTAAAGCAACTCGACAAGGCTGTGGAGGCTCTGAAGAAAGCTGCTAAGATGGCTGACAGTCAGGCTCTCGAAAACACCAATAACAGTCTCTCTCCCACCTTCCTGATCCAGGCTGCTACCATCTTGGAGAGCCAGAACAAGAAGGCTGAAGCACTGAAGATCTACCAGGACATCAAGAAGAAGTACGTCAATTCTGCTGTCGCTTCGGAGATCGATAAGTACATCGAACGCGCACAATAATGGCAACAGCACTGCATAACCTTTCCGATTACAACCCCGACCAGGTGCCCGATGCCAGTAACATGTGCTTCGGTATCGTGGTTTCGGAATGGAATCCGGAGATTACCAATGCCTTGCTCGAAGGAGCAGTAAGCACACTGGAGAAACATGGTGCCCTACCAGAGAACATCCATGTGAAGACTGTTCCTGGTTCTTTCGAACTGGTATATGGTGCACGACAGATGACTCGCAACGACGGATATGATGCCGTCATCATCTTAGGATGTGTGATTCGCGGTGAGACTCCCCATTTCGACTATATCTGTCAGGGTGTAACCTACGGGATATCCCGTTTGAATGCTACTTGCGACATTCCTGTGGTCTTCGGACTGCTTACCACTAACGACCTGCAGCAGGCAAAGGACCGCTCTGGTGGACGGTTGGGTAACAAAGGTGATGAATGCGCTGTCGTAGCCATCAAAATGGCGAAGTTCTAAGAATCAAATAATATTAAGGATTAAGAATTAAGAATTATGATAACCTTCAAGTCAAGGCCTTGGTGTCTGATACTTGAGGCCTGCACCACAGCAGTAATCATAATTTTTAATTCTTAATTTTTCATTTATCATTTACTACGATACCCATGAAACTAATCAGTTGGAATGTAAACGGACTGCGGGCTTGTGAAGGCAAAGGATGCTTCAGTGAGGCGTTCAAAGCCCTGGATGCCGACTTCTTCTGTCTGCAAGAGACGAAGATGCAGGAGGGTCAGCTGGATCTGGCGTTCGACGGCTATACATCCTATTGGAACTACGCCGAGAAGAAAGGCTATAGCGGTACGGCCATCTTCACCAGACATACACCCCTCAGCGTTTCCTATGGAATAGGTATTGACGAGCACGACCATGAAGGAAGAGTGATCACTTTGGAGATGGACGACTTCTTCCTCGTATGTTGCTACACCCCCAATTCGCAGGATGGACTGAAACGTCTTGATTATCGTATGCGGTGGGAAGATGACTTCCGTTCATACCTGAAGCAGTTGGATGCGAAGAAACCCGTGATTGTGTGTGGTGACCTGAACGTGGCTCATCAGGAAATTGACTTGAAGAATCCCAAGACAAACCGTAAGAATGCAGGCTTCACCGATGAGGAACGCGAGAAGTTCACTATTTTGTTAGACAATGGCTTCACCGACTCGTTCCGTTTCTTCTATCCCGATATGAAGGATATCTATTCGTGGTGGAGCTACCGTTTCAAGGCAAGAGAGAAGAATGCGGGCTGGCGCATCGATTATTTCGTGGTGTCCAACCGTCTTACCCCCCTCATGGAAGATGCCAAGATCCATACGGAGATATACGGCAGCGACCATTGTCCGGTGGAGCTTATTCTTAAATAGTTGACAGTTATGAAAGTAAAAGAATTATTGCAGACCTTTGAGTTCGATGATCTCTTCCCGACCATCGCCATCATGTACCCCAATGCCAAACGACATAAGCGGGAGTTCAAGGAAGCGTTCGATATCCTCACCACCATGAAGTCGACCGCCAGTAACAAGACGGTACGCTATATGCTCATCGAAGATCCTGCTACCAAGGACAATTTCTTCGGTGCCCAGGATTCCAATTTCAACACCTCATGGGACGTGTTGGTGGGAAAGGAAGTGAAACGCGACAAGTTTGTGGACCTCACCGATGAGGAGATGGCCGCCAATATTATCATCAACGCCATCTTCATCAGCAAGTGTCCCAAAGAGTTTGAAGAAAATCAAAGGGCACTCAAGAGAGCTTGAAAGTGAAATTCTCATTCCTCATTCCACATTCCTCATTCCTCAGATTTCATCTTCTTCTGGCTCAGGCTGTGCCGAGTCAATCTGCGTATCCCGCTTGATGCCTACATCACCCATACGACTGATGGTGAGGATCAACGGGATATACTCATCACTGAGACGGTCGGGTGAGCCCACGCTGGCACCGAAGAAGAGGTCATCCCCTTCGGCATGGTCGAACACGATACCTAATAACGCACCCGACTTCCGAGTATTCTCATCCAGGTAATCATTGAAACTCTTCTTGGAAAACACACGATTGAAGAACTCCGATCCATCTGCACGTAAAACACGAACCCGGATCAGGTTATCGAAATAGGGATTCCCCTGCTCATCTTTCACCTTCGGCAGACTGTCTGCCACGAAGCGGTGTACCTCAACCTTATAGGTCTTGTCCAACCAATCCACATTATCAGCATGCTTGTACTCACTCATCTTCACAGGTTCCTTGGGGGCCTGCTTGACGGGTTTGGGGGCGATGATCACGTTCGACTGCTTCTTCTCGTTGCACGACATCATCATGCCAACGAGCAACATAACAACAATCCCTAATAAGTAATTCTTCTTCATATCGTTCTTATTATATAGTATATTAACTAACATTTTGAAAGAAAATTGTGATAGCTCCCGAAAAAATACTATCTTTGCACAATAAAACGTCATCAAAATGAAACAAACGCTGTTGATGGTCTTCCTTTCCGTGCTGTTGATGCTTTCTTGCACGGATAGTCCGCAACCCTCACAAGAGACTGCCCCCATCGATACCATTCCCATGATGGTGATGCAGATCCAGAAATGTGCCAAGCTCTACACCGCTGAGGTGCATGTCCACAAGATTGTCACCCACGACGACCAGATGAAACTCAAGGGATCATTCCTGCAGAAGGAGTTCAATATCGTCCTGCCTGTAGGACAACGGAAAATTGCCATTCCCATGGATGCCACGCTGAAGGCATCAGTGGATTTCAGTGGCTTCTCTGCAAAGAACATCAAGCGTCATGGTGATAAGATTGAAGTGGTGCTGCCTGATCCGAAGGTGGAACTCACCAGTAGTAAGATCAACCATGCGGAGATCAAGAAACAGGTGTCCATCCTTCGGGCGAACTTCTCTGATTCCGAGATGGCGAACTATGAGAACCAAGGGCGTGCCGCCATCATCAACGACATTCCTCGCATGGGTATCATCCCGATGGCACAAGCCAGTGCCGCCAACACCATCATCCCAATGATTGTAGATATGGGCTATCCCGAGGAGAACATCACAGTGACCTTCCGCAAGGAGTTCTCGGTGACCGACCTGCCCACATTGTTTGACGCTAAATCCATAGCACGATGACCACAAAGGAATCCAACACGCCAAAGAAAGTCTCCAAGGTGACCAAGAAGAACACCAAGAAGACCAAGCAGCAGACACAGCAGTCGTCTGAGCTCACCCAAGAGGAGATCACGAAGGGTATTGAGAATGCGCTCACCGCCTTCTTCCAGATGTTAGGTAAAGCCAGTAAGTGGACCGTCATCGGTATTCTTGCCCTGATTCTCATCGTTTTGGGAGTAGGCTACTTCCTCTTCAATAAGATGACCGATGCTTCTGCTTCCATCGAGATCGACCAGCGTATCGGCATCACACCCACGCAGATCAAGTCGATGAAGGATATCGGACAGTGGGAATTCCTGTCGGTTGCTGATGAAGAGATGATCGACACCACTCGCAACGGCTTCTTCTCAGACGACCAGCTTATCCGCATCTATTACGGAACGCTGCGGTTGGGTATTGATATGCAAGAGGTGGCTGACGATTGGATCAAGAAGGATAAGGACAGTATCCTTGTCACCCTCCCGCCCATCAAGCTTCTGGATGAACGGTTTATCGATGAGGCGCGCACACAATCGTTCTTTGAATCGGGTAAATGGACTGATGGTGACCGTGAGTTGATGTATAAACGGGCCTACCAACGTATGAAGGAACGTTGTCTGACTTCCGAAAATATCGCCAGTGCAGAACAGAATGCGTCCCGCCAGTTCTACCAACTCATGCGTTCCATGGGATTTGATAACGTTAAAGTGAGGGTGAGGAATGGAGAGATGGGAGATGAGAGATGAGAGATGAAAGATGAAAGATGAGAGATGAGGGTTTTATATATTAAAGATTTATATGGCAAATAACAGCATACTAAAGCAAAAAGGAGAGGATTTTGCAGTGAGAATAGTGAATTGTTATAAATACCTGCTTAATTCAAAAAACGAAAAAACACTATCTATGCAAATGCTTAGGAGTGGAACGAGTATCGGTGCTAACATCTGCGAAGCATTAGATGCCCAAAGCAGAAAAGATTTTATTAATAAATTGTCGATCTCACTTAAGGAAAACCATGAAACTCAATATTGGCTGAATGTCTTGTTTCGTTCCGATTATATTGACTACCATCAATATCAATCTATGACAAATGATAACGAGGAAATCAAAAAAAATAATTATCGCAACAATTAAAACAACAAAACAGAATGGGTTATAGTATGTCTGGCGCAATGGAATATCTATCATCTCTCCTCTCTCATCTTTCATCTCTCCTCTGGGGTTGGCCGATGATTATATTGTTGTTAGGAACGCATATTTTCCTAACCATCCGACTGCGTTGTCCGCAACGTTATCTGTGGACGGCCATCAAGCTGAGTATTCGGAAAGACAAAGGTTCGAAAGGTGACGTATCACAGTTCGGTGCTTTGGCCACGGCCTTGGCTGCCACCATCGGAACAGGAAATATCGTGGGTGTGGCTACTGCCGTCGCCTTAGGCGGTCCTGGTGCTGTATTATGGTGCTGGCTTACCGGTCTGTTTGGTATCTCCACGAAATATGCTGAGGGTTTGCTGGCCGTGAAATATCGCGAGAAGACACCTGAAGGAAGAATGCTTGGCGGTCCGATGTATGCTCTGGAAAAAGGACTCGGTTGGAAAGGCATGGCTATCCTCTTTGCCATTTTCACTGCTATTGCCTCCTTCGGCATCGGTAATACGGTACAGGCAAACGCCATCGCCACCCTTACCTTCGAGACTTATGACATCTCTCCTTATATCACTGGTATTGTGATTATGTTGCTTACAGGTGCTGTTGTATTGGGTGGCATCAAGAGTATTGCAAGGGTTTGTACCATGCTCGTGCCCTTCATGGCCTTCTTCTATGTCATTGGCTGTATCGTCATCCTCTTTATGAACGGCACGTATGTATGGCCGGCCCTGAAGCTGATCTGCGAATCGGCATTCTCTCCACAGGCTGCAGGTGGCGGCTTTGTGGGTGGAACGGTGATGATGGCTGCCCGCTATGGTATCGCCCGCGGTCTGTTCTCCAATGAGTCGGGTATGGGTAGTGCGCCCATCGTGGCCTCTGCTGCCCAGACGCGCAATCCAGTGCGTCAAGCACTCGTCTCTTCCAGCGGTACCTTCTGGGATACTGTCGTGATCTGTGCCCTTACCGGTCTTGTCATTGTAAGCAGTATCATTGCCTATCCCGATATCTCCTACGAGAACGGAGCAACCCTCACCAAGCTGGCATTCAGTAAGATTCCCTATATTGGTGCGCCCCTGCTCACCTTCGGTCTGCTCACCTTCGCCTTCTCCACCATCCTTGGTTGGGAACTCTATGGTGAGCGCGCCGTGGAATACTTAGGGAACCTGAAGAAGAAAGAGAACAAGACCAAGTATCAACCGAAGAACATCTATCGTGTTCTCTATATCCTTGCCATTTTCTTCGGTGCCGTGATGAACCTTACCGTGGTGTGGAACCTGGCCGACTGTATGAATGCGCTCATGGCCATCCCAAACCTCCTCTCCCTCCTCTTCCTCAGTGGCATCCTTGTAAAGGAAACCCGCGAATATCTTTGGAAAAATCAGCTGGATAAGGATATGGGGTGATTCATTCCTTCTCTTTGAATACTCATCTCACATCTAAAAAAGATGCGTATAGAGTATTTTGCAGCCGATCCCTATCAAGATAAGACCGCCGATGAGTTCTGGCTTGAACCGTTTTCCTATCTTCCCAAAGCGGATGCCGAGCAGGTTTCCGATGATGGCGAAGACAAAGGAAACAATACCGATGATCCATAAGGGTAGGGTAAGACTCTTCAGGGTGTGATAACCTGTACATACGAATGAGATTCCTACGGCCAAGGCATCAATACTGGTGGCTATGGCCAGCAGGATCTGTGTGCGCAACTTACGGGGATTGAAGAAACGCTCCTCTTCGGGCATGAACGCCTCGCGAATCATTCTAATACCGATAAAAGCCAGCATGGCAAAGGCAATCCAATGGTCGTATGCCTCGATATACTGCACGAAATAGGTTGTTCCCAACCAGCCAATCAAGGGCATCATAGCCTGGAAGAAACCGAACAGGAAACTGATCTGCAGGATCACTTTCCAAAGTCTCTTCTGCAGGATGGCACCACTCACCATCGAGACTGTGAAACAGTCCATCGCCAAGGCTACAGCCAGGAATAATAGGTCAAATAAGTCCATCATGGCTGCGAAGGTACAAAGAATAATTGAAAATTGAAAATTTTTCATTAACTTTGCACCATGATTCATGGTATGGAGATCATTCAGCAGTTCTTCGAGAACAGTCAGTACCCGCTACTCACTGCTTTCATCCTTGGCATCTTGGTGGTGATGCATCCCTGTCCGCTTGCCGCCAACATCGCTGCAATAAGCCTCATTCTTCGTCGTTCGACGAAGAATGACAACTCTCATCTCTCATCTCTCATCACTCATCTTTTGTATTTTGTTCTCGGTCGCACCCTTGCTTATTCCCTTCTCGGTATCCTTTTGGTATTTCTGATTCGGATAGGAGCGAAGGTGTTGCATATTGGAGATCAGTTGAGTGTATGGGGAGAACGGTTGTTAGCACCGCTGCTGATCGTTATCGGACTCTACCTTTTATACAACGATCTGCTGCATCATCACGACCATGTGCCTTCCACTAAGGATCATCAGCAACGGTTCAGTGGCGCATGGGGGAGTTTGTGGTTAGGTGTACTCTTTGCCTTGGCCTTCTGTCCTGAAAGCGGCATCGTGTATTTCGGCATGATCATCCCCATGGCGGTACAGTCATCTGTGGCTTATCTGATTCCCGTAGCCTTTGCCATTGGTGCCGCCCTGCCAGTCCTCTTCCTCTCATACCTCTTTGCCTACGGCATCCAGAAGATGGAGCGATTCGAGCGCGGCATGCATCTTATCCAGTTATGGCTCACCCGTTTCGTGGCCGTACTGTTCATTGTGGCTGGCATTTTCTGTTGGGTTTACTAAAAAACTTGCGCAACATACACGCAAAATGCCGAAAAGTCCGATAAACAAAGGGCTTCCTATATAAAACAACATACACTAAACATACACCAACATACACTATAGCCCCTATAACATACACGCAACATACACTGCTAAGTAGGCTACTTGCGTATAGAAACCAGGCCACTTTCACATAGTAACTAGGCTGATTACCACCTCTAACTAGGCTACTTTCTCATAGCAACTAGGCTTCTTTCTCGATATTCCCACGTTGGGAACATTTTATTCCCATGTTGGGAACGTTTTATTCCCACGTTGGGAACATTTTATTCCCATGTTGGGGACAATAACTCGTTTGTGAATCTCGCGTGTATCATGAGTGTATGTTGGTGCCCGTATAGTGTATGTTGGTGTATCTTGAGTGTATGTTAAAAATGGCCACTTCCCCTTTATTCAAAGGAGTTTCTAACGATAATCGTGTATGTTGTGCCATTTTGTATATCTAAGATTCTCGCGATTTCATGTATTTCCTTTGATGTTTCAGATTAAAGATGTATATTTGCAAACGGAACATGCATTATTCGTTAATTTAGTTTAAAGTTAAAAGAACTCTCTACGTGTTTAGGATGCATGCCCGTCATTATTGTAGTAGTAACAAATAATTAGAATCATGAAGAATAGTCTATTTACGTTTGTATTTCTGCTGGTTTCTATTACCGCCAATGCGTATGATGCTAAGATCAATGGCATTTACTATAATATTAATCCGGTGGAGAGAGCAGCTATTGTGACAAAGGGTGAGGTCAACTATCAAGGTGATATCAACCTACCATCAACTATTACATATAACGGAAACGAATATACGGTGAAGGAGATTGATGGAGATGCCTTCCGCGACTGCATGAACATCCAATCGTTGACGATTCCCTATAGCGTAACGAAGATTGCAGATAATGCTTTCTGGGGATGTGTTAGTCTTCGTAAGCTGGTATTGCCTGATCATATGGAGAAGTTGCCCGAGGGCATGTGCGCTTTCTGCTCCCAACTGACAGATGTACATCTGCCAAGTCATCTAAGAAATATTACGAAAGCAGCTTTTTCTCAATGCACTTCATTATCATCGATTACGCTACCCGAGGATCTTTTAGAAATAGAATCTCAAGCCTTTTTGGATTGTACATCGCTTGCATCCATCGTTATTCCTCACCATGTGGGCACTCTGTGGGAATGGGCTTTCAAAGGCTGCACCAACCTTGTTTCGGTCCGTCTTTCTGACAATATAACAAGTGTGCCCAAAGGCTGTTTTGACTCCTGTCTTAAGCTTTCCGAGATAACCCTTCCTAATGGCATCCGTTACATCGGAAAGGAAGCCTTTTTGAACTGTGAATCGCTTACCCGTCTGGACATTCCCAACAGTGTAACAGAAATAGACGACAAGGCCTTTTCCGGTAGTGGTCTCACCTCATTTAATATCCCATCGAGTGTTACAAGAATAGGGCAGTATCTTTATATGGGGTGCGGACAATTGACCAGCATCTTGTCATGGCCTTTCGGAAGCATTCCCTATTGTACATTCAAGGATTGTACGGGTCTGGTCGATTTGGAAATACCAGAAAATGTGACCCATATTGGACCTTTTGCTTTTAAGGGGTGTTCTAACATACAGACCATCATTATCCCCAATAACACAATGTGGATAGAGCAGGCTGCCTTTGAGAATTGCGAAAACGTGAAGGATGTTTATATCTATCGTGAGAAACTACCTTCAATTTACGGACAAGATAGAGATAGATTTAATAGTATTTGGGGGGGATATATAACAAATGCCACCCTGCACGTGCCAGCCTCTGCCATAGAGGTATATCGTTCAACAAAGCCTTGGAGCGAATTCGGTAGCATCGTAGCTATTGAAGGCACGGGCATAGAACAAGTTTCAAGAGATAAGTCACAAGTTACAAGTGAGGAGTACTACATGCTTGATGGAAGGAAGATAAGCAGTAAACCTACAGCCAAGGGCGTCTATATAGTGAATGGTAAGAAGGTCATTCTGAGATGATGTCCTAAGGAATAACAACAAAATAAATGGGGAAAGATTCTTTCCCCATTATTGTTTTATTCCATATCCTTAGCTAGTTATTCCTCTACCACTTGCAACTTCTTGTCACCAGGCTTGAAAAGTAAGCCTTTGCAAGTTTTGGCATTAGCGCGGTAGGCCTTCCACTCGATCTGATCCCATTGGATCTTGTCAGTACGCTGGGCTACAGGTACATGAGGAATCAGTGAGCCGTCGCGTACCAAGATAATACACGGAATCTTTCCAGCCTCTATCTCCTGATAACCGCTATCATAAACCTTACCGGTCTGATAGTCAATCCACTTACCATCGTCTTCCTTGGGCAGATAGCACATACGACTGTTCCCGCTCTCCAGCAATGGGGCAACCAGAATCTGACTGCCGAACATATACTCATCCTCTACCAGCCAAGCACCTGGGTCATCAGGGAACTCCACAAGAAGGGCACGAAGCATGGGCAGACCTTTTTCCGAGCACTCTTTTGCCTGCGCATACACATAAGGCATCAGCTTGTATTTCATCTCAGCACATTCGCGGAACGCATCAGTGAAGCTCTCGGAGATCAGCCAAGGCTCTGTTGGCGGAGCGCCATGAGCCCTGGTATGCGATGAAAGGAAGCCGAAAGGCAGCCAACGACGATAGACATCCTCAGGACTGGCGGTGACGAAGCCACCCATATCATGACTCCAGAAAGAGAAGCCGCTGAGTCCGAAGCTCAGTCCGCCCCGCAGATCACCCAGCATTCCGATGTTTGTGGTAGCAGCATCACCGCCCCAATGAAGGGCATAACGTTGTGATCCTGCCCAAGCAGAACGTGCCCAGATGATGCCATTACCGGGATACTGCTGCTCCACGGCTTCCCAGAGCGCCTTGTTATAGCGCAGCGGATAGAGGTTATGCTCATACAATCCACCCTTACCACTATGATAGAAACCGTTATAAGGCGCCGCCTCGCCAAAGTCGCACTTGATCGTGCTTACCCCCTGCTTGAGCAGTCCGAGGATCTTCTGCTGGTACCACTGAACGGTTTCGGGATTGGAGAAATCGAGAATCGCATCCTCCACAGGCATTCCACCTGTAGCGTTCACCACATGGAGACCTTTCTCAATAATCTCTGGGAAGAAGCGGTTCTTGGGAGTGAAGTACGGCAGTTGCCACAGACAAGTATGGAAGCCATCATCAGCCAGCTGCTTCAGCATCTTCACTGGGTTCTTGAAGCGGTTCTTCGAGAACTCGTAATCGCATTGCCAATCCACATCAAACCACCCCGTATCGAAATGTATCACGTCGGCAGGAATACGATGATCGCGCAGCTGTTTTGCAATCTCCAGTCCTTCCTCCTGCGAGAAATAGGTAATACGACTCATCCATGTGCCGAAACTCCAGAGGGGAAGCATAGGTGACTTACCCGTAATATTGGTATATTCATCCAGGATCTCCTTCGGGTTACCGAAAAAGGCGAACAAGTCGATTTGCTCATCAGCCATGAACAGACGCTGCGCTCCGATGTACGAGGCGCCGAAGTCGCATGTTACAGGCGCCGATGTATGCATAAACACGCCATATCCCCGATTAGAGAAATAGAACGGTACGGGCTTGTACTGACCGTCGCTCTCTGGTCCTTGTGGATCAGTAACAGAGAGATGCACCTTCTGTCCTGCCTTGTTGAGCGAGGTAAACGACTCGCCGCAACCATAGATACGCTCGCCAGGAGCCAATGAAAGCACTGGGTTGACCGAACGACTATTGTCGCTGCCTCGTTTAATGAACGAGAACGGCAGCAGTTTGATCTGGGTGGAATCGTTATCGATGATATGGCGCGTCTGTGTCAGCACCTTTCCCTTCGCATCCTTAATTACCAGTCGCCACGGATATTTCTGAATCTCAACAGAACCATATTCACTACTATAGAAGATCGTCCTGTCATTTTCTCCCCTCCTTATGGAGGGGCTGGGGGTGGCTTGCTTTTTGAAAGCGTCACAAAACATCACATCCTCCTGATCCGAGTTCTTCGGCTCAACAGGAGTGGTCTGTAAGCGTATACGGGCAGTTCTCGGCGTTATAAACTCGATGCTGAGCTTCAGGTTCGGATCGTTCTCATAGGCTGCATCGGGGAAATCGAGCATCTGCATCCGTACAGGCCAATAACCGTTGAGGTTAAAGGCCTGTCGTGGCGACATCCTATACCGTTTCCAGTTCACCAGTCCTACACCCTTCTGCACATCGAAGTTCACCAGCGAGTCAGCCAGGAAATACGTGTTTGACAGATCACTGAAGTCGGTTGACACATCCTTCGGCATACACTGCAGATACTGTATGCCAGCATTAGTCTGGATTTGCGCAGCGACGCTGCTAAATGACAAATGACAAATGATAAATGATAATGCTATCAGGAACCTTTTCATAATTCATCATGCTTAATGAAGAATGCTTAATTCACTCTTTCCAAGTACTGACGACTGCGCTTTGAGGATACCGTTTCCTTTGACTACCACCATGCACTTACCGAAGAAGGCTTTGCGTTGGGGAGCCTTAAAGTTCTCCATGGAGGTTTGACAGCCGTTATCCGTACCGATGATCTCTGCCTCGCCGTTGGTGGAGAAATAGATCTGATCCTCGGCTAAGGGACAGAGGTTACCATCCTTATCCACCACCTCCACATTCACAAACGTGGTAGTCTTACCTTGATAATCAGGGGTGAGACGGATGCTTGCTGGTGCACCAGCGGTCTTGATCACCTGTTCGTTCACCACCTTTCCGTTCTTACGTGCCACAGCCTTCACCTCACCAGGTTCGAATGTAACGCGCCATCCCACATGGTACTCACTGTTCAGCTTCGCCTTTGTCTGGTGCATATCATACCGACCTTCAGGTTGCTCGGCTGTTTTCCTACGAACACCCTGACTCTTCCCATTGATGAACAACTCCACCTCATCGGCATTGTTATAGTAGCACCACATATCGATGGTCTGACCAGGCAGCCAGTTCCAATGCGGGAAGAGGTGCAGCACAGGCGTGTTTGTCCACTCACTTTGGTACATATAATAGCTATCCTTGGGGAAGCCGGCTAAGTCGATGATGCCAAAATACGAGCTCCTTGCCGGGAATCCGTAAGGCGTAGGCTCGCCGATATAGTCCCAGCCCGTCCAGATATACTGTCCGCCCACGAAATCATTGTGCTTCACCACATCCCATGTCTCCTCATGAGTAGCACTCCACGAAGCATGCATATTGTCGTAGGAAGAGCACATATAGGAAGGATCCGTATAGGGCAGGTACCATTCCTTGGGAGCCCAGAACACGGAGTCGGAAGGCATCTTATAGAACCCTCTCGTCTGCAATGCCGATACACTCTCGCTGAAAATGAAAGGCTTATCGGGGAAGTTCTTCCTCACATCCTTCACCCACTGGTGATGATAGTTGAAGCCGATGATATCTATCACACCGCTCTTGAATAGATGGTTGTTGGGTGACGGCTCGTTGCAACCAGCAGTAATCGGTCTTGACTTGTCGTATTTCCTGATGATATCCGCCAGATGGATGGTCAGCAGGGAGTTAGGACTCATCTCGCCGTCCTTGGCCAAGGTGGAAGCATCACGTGCTGCATTGAGCAGCAGATTCGCCTGCTCCAAGGTGAGCTCATCAGCATCGTTACTCGACCACTGTTCCAGTACCTCATTACCGATGCTCCACATCAGGATGCAAGGATGATTTCGGTCGCGCAAAACCAAATCCGCCAAATCCCTTTCGTGCCATTCCTCGAAGAAGCGGGCATAGTCGTTCTGTGTCTTCTTGCGCTGCCACATGTCAAACGACTCATCCATCACGATCAGTCCCATGCTATCGCACATGTTCAGCAACTCAGGAACTGGCGGGTTGTGTGAGGAGCGGATGGAGTTCACACCCATCGCCTTCAGTTTGGAGAGCTTACGGTGCAGGGCATCCTCATTCAGGGCAGCACCCAGACAGCCGAAGTCGTGGTGTTCACACACACCGTTCAGTTTGAAGTTCTTACCGTTGAGCCAGAAGCCCGTCTGCGGATCGAACTTAAAGTCGCGGAAGCCCGTCGTGGTCTCGTAGGTATCCACCACCTTACCGCCACTCTTCACTTCCGTACGTACCTTATATATATAGGGGGTCTCACACGACCACAGCTTCGGGTTGTTGATGGTGATCGTTGATGTCAGTCCTTTTGACTTACCCACCACCTTACCTTTGGAATCCAGGAGGGTGTTCTCCACAGTGCCTTTACCTTCAAGAGTTACCTCGATGTTCACCTTACCTTTTCCTTTGGCAACAGTAGATACTACATTCGTACCCCAATGAGCCACATGAACAGGATGAGTCTTGGTGAGCCACACATGACGGTAGATGCCGCAGCCAGAGTACCAACGACTGTTGGGCTGGTCGGAGTTATCCACGCGTACAGCCACCACGTTCTCCCCTTCCTTCAGGTAGGGCGTGATATCATACTCAAACGAGCTGTAACCGTAAGGGCGATACCCCACCTTCTGTCCGTTGACATACACCGTGGAGTTCATATAGACACCGTCGAACTCCAAATAGAACTTTGAGGTGAGAGGTGAGAGGTGAGAAATCTGGAAGTGTTTACGATACCAGCCGATGCCACCTGGTAAGGCACCGCCACCAGCACCACTGGGATTGCCAGCGTAGAAGTCGCCCTCAATAGCCCAATCGTGCGGCACATCAAGCTTGCGCCACCAGGAATCATTATACTCCACCTTCGACATCTGGGCGGAATCACCAAGGATGAAGCGCCAGTCGTTGTCAAAGCACTGTCTGTCTCTCGCCTGCACGGTCATTCCCATCATGACTGCACAAAACGCTACTACTGTTTTCAATAGGTTTGACATGAGATGATATCTTTAATTGTTGATGATCTGATTGGTGAGCCATACCTGCATCTTTCCAGCACCACGGTGGTTCCATGCATAGTAAGGAATCAGTTTGATGACCGCATCACTAACAGTTACCCTTCCGTTGCTGTCGTAACCCAGCACCTGACCGTTAGCAGTAATCTGCTGGATACCTCCGATAAGCGTGGGGTTGTCAATAACCTGGAACGCGTGATTACCTGTCAGCAGGAAGTTGAAGATGTCGAAACCGCTGTTATCAACAGCCTCAGCACAATATACCAGCGGACCGCGTTCCACGGAGAGTTTACCACGGTCGGCTGTGACACGACGATGAGCCTTAACGGTACGCACCTTCATATCGAAATGTACATTCACCACATCCCCCTTCTTCCATTTGCGGGTGAGGGATACATAGCCATCTTTGTCAATAGCAGGTGCAGAACCATCCTTCGTAATCTGCTGTCCGTTGATATTGATCGAATAACTCAGTTGCTCGTTGTCAGCATAGGTATAGAGATCGGTTGGCACCACCTCGCCATGCACCCATCCGGGGATTCTTACCTTCAGAGTGAACAAACCTGCCTTATTGGCATTCACACGAATAGTCACATCTCCATTCCATGGATAGTTGGTCTGCTGTTCCAACACCACCTTCTTTCCATTTATCTGCATCGTTGCCGTACTACCCGCAAAGAGGTTAACATACACAGAAGGAATGTTCACATCGGTGCCCTCATGACGAACGGCATACATATAGCCAGGTAATGAAGGGATGAAACGACAGAGGTTACTCGGACAGCAGGCGCAGCCGAACCACGGCTGTCGTGTATTGGTATTATCAGCATTGAACATATACTCCCCGTCAGCACTCAACGGGTTGGGATAGAAGAAACGACCGCCATCGATGGACATGCCACTGATGACACCGTTATAGAGGGTGCGCTCCAGACAGTCGATGTACTTCGCCTCGCCATGCAGCAGGAACATACGATAGAACAGATAGACCATAGAGATGGCCGCACAGGTCTCGTTATAGGCTGTCAGGTTAGGCAACTCATAATCAGCCCCGAATGATTCTCCCGAATGACGGGCACCCACACCGCCGGTGATATAGTACTTACGACCAACGATGTTCTGCCAGATAGCATCAATGGTTCGGATATAATCCTGATCACCTGTGAGTGCAGCCACATCGGCAATACCCGAATACATATACCCTGCCCTCACAGCATGTCCCCAAGCCTCCTTCTGCTCGAGAATGGGCTTGTCGCTTTGGGAATAGATATCATGGATGGAGGTCTTACCACGCATGTCAAGGAAGAACTTAGCCTGATCAAGATACTTCTTCTCACCAGTGAGCACATAGAGACGGGCCAATGCCATCTCGGCAATCTGATGACCTGGAACCACACATGCCTGTCCGGGATTCGGTCCTACCTCACGGATTACACAATCGGCATAGCGCTTGGCGATATTCAGGAACTTATCACTCCCCGTAGCCTGATAATGGGCGCAGGCAGCATCTACCATATGACCGAGGTTGTAGAGCTCATGACTCAGAACCTCTACCCTCTCCCATCTGTGCCTTCCAGCCCATCCATGCGGATGGTTGGGGTTGATGGTGCGGGCTGTATAGAGATAACCATCCGGTTCCTGGGCAGCCGCCACGATATCCAGCACCGAGTCGATATACGCTTTGAGTCGTTTATCAGGATAGGTCTGCAGTACATAGCTGGCTCCCTCGATGGTCTTGTACACATCGGTATCATCAAATGAGAAGCCCATGAACTTGGCCACATTCCACTCCGCGGTTTCCAATCCAGGATGCCCCGGATGCTGCAAGGTGTAGGCAGCCATCTCGAAGTTCTTATAGCGATGTTCACTTTCGCATTTACTGAATGCCAATGGGATGGTCACCTCGCGGGCAGCCTTGATACGCTGTCCCCAGAAGGTGTTGGGCATGACCTTCACTGACGTAAACGGAACCTGACCAATCGGATAGCCGTTGTTCACCACATCGGTCTTTTGTGCATTAACGGAGATTCCCATCAAGGTTGCCGCAACAAGAATAGATAATCTTTTCATGAATAGTATCGTCAATATTTTACAGATTTACTCGCATCTCCTTACCGTTGTATTTCACCAACTTACCCTCCGGATTGTCGAGGTTCAGCGGTTTGGCAGCATCTTTGCTGATCAGCACGATGTTGAAACGACGGTTCTTCAGCATGCCGTCGAAGGAGCCGTTCCGCTTACCAAAGGTAACGGTCTTGGTGGCATCCTCATAACGGATATCAATGGTAGCATACTTACCCTTCTCGTAGTTGTAGTTCGTACCCTCGTCTTCATAGAGTTGGAAAGAAGCGTCGGCTCCTGCATAGACATAGAGGTTGATCAGCTCAGCCGGTTTCTCATCACTGTACTGGATCTCAGGACCGAACGGAATGATGCTACCCTCACGGACAAATACGGGAATCTTCTCATACGGGGCATCCACAATCAGTCGTTGACCACCTTCGATATAGTCGCCTGTATAGAAATCATACCAGCCACACTGCTTCGGGAAATAGACAGAGCGGTTACGGGCTTTGTAATAACCTACAGGACAAGCCATCAGTGCGGGTCCGAACATCCATTGATCAGGAATATCCAACACGTTCTCATCCCCATTGAAATCCATCACCAGGGCACGCATCAGGGTATAGTCGTTGAAATGTGCCCAGCCAGCCATCGAATAGAGATAAGGCATCAAGCGATAGCGCAGCTTGTCGTACCAAACGATAGTCTGGTAGCACGGATGATTCTCAGGTGCGATATTCCACACCTCACGCAGCGGCCACTGACCATGGGTGCGGTACAAGGGAATGAAGCAGCCGAACTGGTTCCATCGTGCCTGCAGCTCACGCCATTCCTTCAGATCGCTGTTCTCCACGCCCGTCTTGTCAAACTCCTGCTGGGCTGCCACATAACGGTTCTCCACACAGAAGCCACCCTGATCCATGCCCCAGAACGGGATACCACTCATGGAATAGTTCAGTCCGGCGGTCATCTGTGCACGCATATCCTCCCAGCGGGTACCGATATCACCACTCCATGTGGCTGTTGAGTAACGCTGCTCGCCAGCAAAACCGCTACGAGTAAGCAGGAAGACACGCGGTTCGTTGTTGGCTCCCTTAAAGACTGATCGCTGGCCATTGTAGATAGCATCCGCATTCACCGTGGAATAAGCGTTGAAATACTCAGTAGATGTGCCGAGAGCGGTAGGACCACACAATGCCTTGCGGTACCACATCGGGGTACAGTCGCGCACATTAGGCTCAGAAGCATCCATCCACCAGGCATCAATGCCATGCTTGAACTTTGTATAGAGCTTCTCATCCATCTGTCGCCAGAACATCTTGCGGGCACCGGCATCGTAGGCATCATAGAATCCACCCACGTATCCAGGACCAACCCAGTCGTGAATATCATCCTTCACTGCCTGCGTGTACATCCATCCTTTCGCATCAAGCTCCTTGTAGTTATCCGTATTCACGTAGAACTTCGGCCATACGGAAATCATGAAACGACCGTTCATCTTATGTACGTCATCAAGCATTGCCTGGGGGTCAGGGAAACGAGAAGCCTCGAACTGATGACTACCCCACTGGTCTTCTGGCCAATAGTTCCAGTCCTGCACGATATTATCAATAGGAATCTGACGGTCGCGGAACTCCTTCAATGTTCCCACAATCTCATCCTGTGTCTTGTAACGCTCCCTGCTCTGCCAGAAGCCGAGCACCCATTTCGGATAGATGGGTGCCTTACCTGTCAGGGTACGATAGCCAGAGATGATCTCATCGAAGTTGTTTCCGGCAATGAAATAGTAGTCCATATCACGGGCCATTTCGCTCCAGATGCTCAGTTGACCGCGTTCCTTCTCTGATCTGGGGGCAGACACACGGAGTCCACAATAACTTTCTCCACCATCCGGTTGCCATTCAATGCGCAGTTGTGCCTTGTGTCCTTTCTTCAGCATCGTGCTGAACTTGTAGGTATTGGGGTTCCAGGCTGTGCGCCAACGTTCAGCCACCACTTCCTTGCCATCGATATACACCTTGATATAACCAGCATAGTAAAGGATGAACTGATAGAGTTGCTCCTTCCCCTCGCAATGTCCGCAGCATTCAGGCTCGATGAAGCCCTCATACACCACGTTGGCTCCTTGCAGGTTGAAACCCTTCGGCAGGTTCTTGATACCACCGTTCTCTGTCTGGCGGGCAATCTCCGACGCAGCAGGGAAAGCAAACTCGTAGTAGATGGAATCCTCATCGCGCACCACTTTCTTTCCCATCCTGTCGATATAGGTACCCGTAAGATGTCCTTCCTTGCCATTCTTGTCATAGAGTTTGAAGGCACGGTTCAACTGGAGATAATCATCGGGATTGCCGAATCGGCAATATGAATAGGAATCCCACAGGATACCATAGTTCTTGTTGGAAAGGACAAACGGAATGCTTACTTTGGTGTTATACTGGAAGAGATCCTCATTCTTCCCTTTCATGTTCAACTCTTCCGACTGATGCTGACCGAGTCCGTAGAAAGCCTCATCGGCAGGACTGTCGAACTTCATCTGCCACTGCAGACCATGTTTCATCTCTTCTGTGACAGTAAAGCCCTGCTTTATACCATATTCCCGCTCAGGAACAGTGAACTGTTTGAAGGTCTTACCACCCTCTGCCTCCTTCAGCAACTGGTTACCGTTACCATCGAAGAAGGTCACCTCACCAGATGACTTCCTCACAACTGCCTTCACACCTTTGGCCTTCACCGTTACCTGATCATTGTCCTCAGATACGTCGAAAGCCACAGACTTCGTGGTCTGTGGTACGATCATCAGACTGTTCTTGACAGGGAACGCATCTTCGCAGGTGGCCTGCACACGGATGATGCGATCATTCATCACTTGCAGTCGCACCATCTTGGCACCATCCTTTGAGGGGTTGCTTACATGAATAGTGATACTGTTTCCATTCTTCTCAAATCCCGCAGCCTGTGTGACAGTAGCTACTGTCAGCAGAAGGGCCGGGACAAAAAACTTAGCGCTTCTCATTACTTTTTATTGGTATTCTGTTTATTATGCAATTTTAGCGTTGCAAAGATACAAATAATAATTCATTTTGAGAAGCGCATAATGTTTCCAAACCATGTATGAGATGTTAATTCTCCTTGTATTTTTCCTTATACTGCGACGGAGTCATGCCATACATCTCACGGAAGTACTTGGAGAAGTAACGGGGATTATTGAAACCTACCTCATAGGATATCTCTGCGACATTTAGCTGACTCTGGCGCAAAAGCTGTTCCGCACGACGAAGACGGATCAGACGGATAAACTCTGAAGGAGTATTACCTGTCAATGACAACAGCTTCTTGTACAGATGAACACGCGACATATTCAAGACGGAGCTCAAGGTCTCCACCGACAGCTCGTCATCACTGATATTCTGCTCCACATAATCCGTAGCATCCTTCACCAGTTTCTCATCCAATGAGGTGATCTCTATCTCCTTTACCTGCGGTTCCAGACGACCCGTTCTTCCACTGCGTCGCCACTTCAGCAGATTGTTCATACGTAAGGTCAGCAGATCGATGTTGAACGGTTTGGTGATATAGTCATCTGCCCCACTCTCCATACCTTCGATCTTGTTCTCCTGAGCCATACGTGCCGTAAGGAGCACAAACGGAATCCTTTCGGTCTCCGGGTTCCCTTTGATGGCCCGACAGAGTTCCATACCATCCATCACAGGCATCATCACATCACTCAGGATGATATCCGGCTTCCGCTCTTTCACCATCGTCAGCGCCTCCTCACCATTGTGGGCAACACGAACCTGATAGCTGTCCATCATCACACCCGTCATAAATTCGAGGAAGTCATCACTGTCATCAACAATCAGCAGATCAGCCTTCACACTCCCTTGTTGCTTCTGGGAAACAGTAGCTTCCTCATCAGTAACAGGAATCATCACAGACTCCTCATCGGTCTTGTATATCGGCAGAAGGATGGTAAACACCGAACCGCCACCAGGATTATCAGCAACTGAAATCGTTCCACCATGCATCTCCACGAAATCCTTCACCATGTTCAGTCCTACCCCACTTCCACCATACGGCTGCTGTTCCTTGGAACGAACCTGATAGAACCGTTCGAAGACATGCTGCTTGTCCTCATCGCTGATACCCTTACCGGTATCGCTTACCTGTATTTGGAGTTGGGAGGATTGCTCCACTGTTGACAAAGATACACGTACCTCTCCTTTATCCGTGAACTTATATGCATTCGATAAGAGGTTGTTCATGATCTTCGTCATCTTCTCATCGTCGTATGACATCAACAAAGATTTCTCAGACGACTCAAACGACAGTTGTATCGGCTTGTCCTGTAGCTGACGGAACGACTGACAGATATCATCGATCCGTTCCACGATGTCACCCATCTGCGGATTCAGTTTCACCATCTTCGCATCGAGCTTACGGAAATCCAGGATGTCATTCACCAGCGTGAGCAGTTTCTCCGCATTACGATGTACCAAAGAGAGTTGTGAACGTTTCTCCTGATTGTCCTCTTTGCGGATCATGTGCGACAAAGGTGAGATGATCAAGGTAAGCGGGGTGCGCAACTCATGACTGGCATTGGTGTAGAACTGCATCTTCATCTCGTCCATCTCACGTTTCCGTTCTGCTTCACGCCTCATCTGCTCGATTTCGAACTTCTCTTTCTGGCGCTTCATGATGCGGTAGTAGATATAATACAACAGCGCACAGCCAAGTACGATATACGACAGGATAGCCCATATCGACAGATAGAACGGAGGACGGATGATGATCTCCAATTCACTGATATCCTCATAAGGCTTGCCGTAACGGTCGAGCACCTGTACTTGCAAGCGGTATTTGCCTGGAGATAGGTTCGTGTAGGTAACATCACTGCGCCAAGGACTGGTACGGCGCCATTGATCGCTGAATCCCACCAAGCGGTAGAGGAACTTCTTTCGGGAAGGATAGACGAAGCCGCTGGCGGCCAACTGAATGGTGAAAGCGTTCTCGCTGTATTCCAATACCAACCGTTTGCTTTCATTCAAAGCCTCTTTCAGCACAACCCTTCCGTTATACTCCTCACCCACTGCCAAGGGATGATCAAAGAGAACCAATCCACAGAAAAGGACATGCGAGTCGGTTTGCTGTTCCTGCTGGTAATTCCGCGGAACCATATTGATACCATCCTGTCCACCAATCAGGATATCTCCCGCATGGGTAACCAGAATACTCCGGTAGTTAAACTGTCGGTCCTGCAAGCCGTCAAGACTGTCATAACTGGAGTTATCAAGACTCCATCCCTTCTCATCCTTGATCACATTCACCATGGTCAGTCGGTTATCGGATACTATCCATACATGATGATTCAGATCCTCAGCCACGGAGCAGGCCATACCTTCCATCTCCAACAACTGATCCGTCTCGGGGTCATACACGTTCACGCCCGAAGAAGTGGCACTCCATATCAGTCCTCTACTGTCTTTGATGATATGGTTCACCATGGAGCTGATGAACGACTGTCCGTCGTGTGTCTTCTCATAACGGGTAATCTTTCGCGTCTTCCCGTCCATGAGTGAGAGATTCTGAGAATGACCAATCAGGATATTGTCCTGATTATCAATAAAGATAGAAGAAACGTAGTTGGATGACAAGTCGGAATTCGTGTTGTTGTAGGTATTGAACTGACCCGTTGCGAGATCCAGCTCTTGGATTCCGCCTCCTAATGTTCCTATCCATATATGACCGTCAGACGACTCCGCCAATGCCCATACGTTATCACTAGCCAGTCCGTCTTTCGCACGATACACCTGGAACCTACCGTCCTTATAATGTGCCATACCTCCCTGGAAGGTACCGAACCAGAGAGAGCCGTCGGAAGCCTGCAATGAGCACACCACCACATCAGAACCCAGTCCTGTCTCAGCTTTCCGGTAAACACTTCGTGCGCCCGTCAACGGTTGATAGCAAACAATACCATTATCGTTCGTTCCGCACCAGATATTCCCTAAGCGGTCTTCTGCAATCGTACAGATATCCCCCATGGGGATGAGGGGGAAGCTCGTTGCCCCCTTCCAGGTGTAGGCCGCCCCGTTCTTCAAGGTTCCCACCCATAGGGCTCCATTGTCATCAAGCATCAAGCACTGCAGGGTATTGTCGTGCAGCGCGCCGCTCTTTCCCTGCTCTGCCCGGTAGATGTTCAAGTGCTTATCCTTGTCAATCTCCAGTAGTCCGGCATGATTCGTGGCAATCCACAGACTCCCTTCCTTATCCTCAATGAGATCCATGACCAGTATCCTTCCCCCCTCGTAGTGAATGCCTTGTGCGACAAACCACTCCTCAACTGTGGTGTACCATTTCTTGGTGGTAGCAGACGGACAATAAACCATCGACAGTCCGTCGGCACTAATCCAATAGCGGTTCTGACGGTCAGTATGCAGACGAAAGGCTTTGGGTGGTGAAGCACTGTTTTTCGAGAGGAATGATTCCACCGCTATACTGCATCTGTTGGAAGATGCGGAGCGTGAGATCGAGAAGATCGTACCACGGTCGTTAATGACCGCCACGCCATTCTTCGTTTCACAGACATCCGTGAAGATATGCTGTCCACTGATGGGTATGAACTGCGTGTGCTGACCTTTCTTCAGTACATACACACCATGACCGTTCACCACGATCCATAGGTTTTTATGGGAGTCAACAAGCACCCTGCTGGGCACATCCACCATTCCTCTTTGCCACATCCATTCACCCAGATTCTTATCAAACGACTCCGTGTTAGGATGATAGATACAATAGCCGACATTCGTCTCTACCCATATATTCCCTTCTTCATCTTCCTCAAGACGATTGATCCAGTCGTTGATCAATGATTCGGGATAATCGGTTCTTGCATGGTAGTTCTTGAAGCGGATGCCATCAAAGCGGTTCAATCCAGATATGGTACCAAGCCACACATAGCCTCTGCTGTCTTTTAACATACAGGTTACCTGACTGCTTGACAGGCCATTCCTCAAGCCTATCGTACGGAATTGCCGATCCGTTGTCTGACCAAAGCCATGCAACGGATAAAGGCATATCACCAAAATACTTATTGCTATGATATAACCGATCTTTTTCATCTCTTTGCTTACAGGTTGAATTATCTTATTGCTTACAGGTTGTCTATTCTCTTATCAGAACTCTCTCTGATCTTCAGTTTCATAGGAACGATCTCACGATAGATCCTGTTGTCGCCATTGATTTTTCGCAGGAGTAACTCGCAGGCCTTCTCTCCTAATTGGTGTGCCTGATCCATGATGACGCTGAGCTTCGGAGTGACGAAAGCCGAAGAATCACTTTCCGTAAAACCGATAATGGCTACATCCGCGGGAATACGCAGCTGACGGGTCTTGATGGCATCAAAGGCAGCAAACGTTACCGTGTCGTTTACGGCAAGAATAGCATCAGGACGGTCCTCTCGATCTAATAGGCGAAGGGTGGCTTCGCGGGCTTCTGTGAAATCCATCTTCCCGCTGACCACCAAGGAGCGGTCGATACCGATCTTGTTCTCACGGAGCGCTTCCAGATAGCCATGCTTGCGCCGCTGCACCATATCCAGGTGGTTAGGTCCTCCAAGGAAGGCAATACGACGACTGCCAGTGTCTATCAGGTGCTGCGTGGCCTCCTGAGCGGCAACATCCCCGTTACCTGTCACACTGGAGAACTGGTCTTGCATGCAGGTGCGGGCAAAGAACACCAAGGGGATACCTATCTCGTGAATGGCCTCAAAGTGTTTATACTCCACCGTGTCCTGTGCCAGACAGGCGATGATCCCTTCCACATGCATGCTGACGAAGTTATCCACAGCCTGCTCCTCTCGTGTATGGTCTTCATGGGAATTGGCACTAATCACAGAGTATCCCTCCCTGGTGGCATAGTCTTCTATACCATCAAGAACGGATGCATTGAAATGGGTAACTAGATTGGGAAGAACAACACCAATCACTTTTGGCGCCTCACTTCGGAGTCCTTGGGCAAACGGATTTGGCCTGTAATTCATTTTCTTGGCCAGCTCCCGCACCTTTTGTTTCATCTCGTCACCTACCTCACATGAATCCCTCAACGCTCGTGAGACCGTTGCGATGCTGACCCCCAATTGTTCAGCCAGATCCTTTAATGATGTCCTTCGTTTTTTCATGATACTCAGTGACGGATAATCCGAAGTAGCTTTTTGCTTGTATTGATGATGCAAATATAACAAAAATAATTCATTTCCGCAAACGTTTACGTAGATTTTTTCGCGTAATTATGTCAATTATATCAAGAAACATCGTAACTTTGCAGCGGAAAATGAGTAATGAATAGTTGATAATAAGTTAGTTAGAAAAAAGTACGAGCCAACATTGTTGTGAAACAATATTGGCTTTTTTGTTTGTATAAAGTGGTAAAAGTGAGAGGATTAGAGATGAGAGATGAGAGATGAGAGATGAAAGATGAAAGATGAAAGATTAGAGATGAGAGGTGAGCAGATGTTGGAGGTCGGTGATGACCAAATCGGGTATAGACTCATCCTCTTGTTTATCCGTCCATCCTTCTCCTTTATACCAAGCAGTCATACAACCGATATTCTTTGCCGGTATGATATCTTTCGTCATACTATCGCCAACCACCATCACCTCTTCAGGAGCAAGTCCTAACGCGTCAACACCCAGTTGGAAGATCTGGGGGTCAGGCTTACGGATGCCTACAACTGCCGACTCGATGATCTTCTGGAACAAGCCCTCCAGATGGAACTCCTGCAACACCACCTCGATGTTCCCATAGAAATTGCTGACCAACACCATCGGGTAGCGTTCATGCAGTTGCATGAGGATCTCACGACTGTATCCCACTGTTTGTCGTACCTGTCCGTAGAGGTCATCCAACAACGCCAGTTCCACCTTGGTATAGGTGTTCTTGTCGAAGGTCAGATAACCTTTCGTGAACAAGTATTCCATCTCCAAACGAAGCTTCACGTCCAGGAGTTTCTTAAAGGTATAGGTAGGCAGGATGATGGGGTTCCTGCCTAACGTACGTTCCGCATAGACGTATGCCTCACGGAACTGTTCTTCCGTGACAGGAACCTGCTGACGCTCGTATGCGTGCCACAGCACCTTTCCCCAGTGGTTACCCCGCGTATCAAGCGTGCCACCGTAATCAAAGATGATACCTTTTACCATAAAACCGCCACCTTTGTTTAGAATGTCATACGCATCATTAAACGGATACCATTCTTATGGGCCGTGGGAAGATCCGTGTAGTTCAGTCGGCGAACATACTCCACATGCAGAATCTTGAAGATATTATGCACACCGGCGATCAACTCGAAATACGGTTGATGACTATCCATGACGAACGATCCCTCGGGGAACATCATCAAGGTCTTGTCCTGAAGGTTCTCCTCCAGCATCGGGTTGTTCTTATCTGTCAGTTCACCCCACAACATCTTCACACCAAAATACTCACGCCACTTCAGCTTCTTCAGTAACGGGATACGGTTGAACACCTTTCCGTTCATGTCCCACGACATATCCGCTGATACATACCTGTCGTTCAGGAACTCCATATTATTGATAAGGTTGAACGTCTCATCCTCGACTATATATGAGAGGTTGGCTGCGGGCATGATCAACAGTGGGAACGGTACCTTGTTCCATTGGATGCCACCCTTCACGTAGCAGTCGATCTTTCCCCAGTTATGAGGTAGCCAGAACCGTTTATACATGGTGGCTTCGGTGAGGTTATAAGAATAGTCACCCCCCAAGAAACCCTTCAGTCCGAAGGTATGTCCCAACGTGAACACCGGCGCATCCAGGTTGATGGTGAGTCGTCGTTGCTTGGTATTGATGAAGGTCTCGCCAGGTGCAAAGCGCACCAATGCCATCAGCTCTGTGGTACGGATCTTTCCGTTATGCAAGGACAGCGGCGCGCCCAAAAGCATTTCCGATGTTTCAGCCGACTGCCACTGATCCATCGGTGTAAAGAACAGTCCACCGCAGGCCTCATTCTCCTCGGTCTTCAAGGAGACGGTTGTCTTAAATCCGAACTCCTCTTCCCATTCAAAGGCCACTTGCTGACGGTTATAGAACATCATCTTATCCACCTTTGCCCATTTGAATGCCGTGAACACATTATCCTTATCCGTATGCACGAACTTATCCGAAGGACTGGCCACATCATAGGTACTGGTAAACGTCACTGTCCGTTTGGGGAACTCCCTCGGCAGATAGTCTTTCTTATTGAACGAGTAGATCAGTTCCGCCTTATAGTAGTCCTTCTTGCTATCCCAGCCATGAGCATAATAGCCGTTGGCGAACCAGTGCGGGTTAAGGTTGGCTGTCGTCTGGGCGCTGACACGTGTTCTCAGACCGTCGATGAAGTTCTTGGTAATCATCGTGTTCACCGGTCCTATATCCACCTTACTGGGATGTTCCTTCGTTCCTGTATCCACGAAGTTCTCTATCAATGCCCTCAAGCCGAAGATGATGAACTTGAAGCCCTTGATATTCTCGATATTTGCGATGAAGCTATCCATGGAGCTCTCGCCCTTGGTAAGCTGCACGGAGCGGTATTGGTTCCAGAAGTCATCATCGCGCATCTGTGCATTCGCCTCATGACGCTCTTTCTGTTTTCCCTTGAACAGTTTTTTGTTGATCTCGTCGAAGTCATAATCCTGTGTACGCGTTGTCCTGATGACAATCACCTTACTGAGGAACTTGGCCACTGACATCTCCACGAACATATCGTCCGTACTGAGCACCCACTCTCCATTGTCGAGTTGTCGATATTCCTGCATGATCTGCAGGTTATCCACGAAGTTCACATCACTCTTCTTGGGGATAGTCAGTGTACATTTACGTACATGCAGCGTACTGTCGGCAATGATATACAGATCGCCACGGAAACCGAAGTCCTGTTGGTTATTCGGCATGAACTGCAGGTGATAGCATTTGTCACGGTCAACAAACGTTGTATCCTCAATATAATAACGATAGAAGCTGATGGCATTATCAGCTATAGGACTGGTAAACGGATACTGGAGCAGTCGCATCTGGTTATCATACAGATCCACGTCAGTGAACACATCCTTCAAGACGGTATTGAGGATATCACCCGTCTCAAACAAATCGTTCAGTCCTGAGGTGTTCTGTCCCATGATGATATCCTTTTCGCTCTTGGGATCTTTCCTGTAGATCTTGCGGGTTACTGTCTCATCAACGCTCACGGGGAGGATCAGCTTGTTGTTATACGGACAGAGCTCCATCTGATCGAGCGCCCACTGCTTCTTTCCGAAGATACCGTTTTCCAGGTCCTGAGGACTTAAATCGTTAAAGGCCAGCGTCAGCTTCTGGTATTTGTTATATTGGTAATAGTCGTGGTTGCTCAGATCCGACTTCTTCTTGGCGGCAATCACCCGTCGCATCAGTTCCACTGCGGGGTTATCCTTTCGAGAATAACGGTTACGTCTTCCCCTGACCGTCACGTTCTGCAACTGCGTCTTCTCAGGCTTCAGAGAGATACGCATGGGCGATTTCGTGTTCGCGCTGATCTCAACGGTCAGCGGCTGATAGCCCACAGCACTGAACGTCAGTTTCCAGCCGTTATGGCGGTCGATGGAGAACTGACCTTCCCCGTTACTACTTACCATCACATGGTTTCCACGATATACCGCACTGGCATAAGGGATACATTCACCGTCGTCATCATCAACGATTACACCGGTTAGTTTTTGTGCCATTATCGGCATCATCATGAATACCGACAACAATAATACAATATACTTTTTCAATTCCAATTTCAATTTTCAATTT
>JAFZBK010000005.1 GCA_017561825.1 Prevotella sp. | reverse complement strand
TCTTGGATTCCTTTGCTGCCGTGGCACATTCCTCGGAGCAATACTTCTGCATTCCGCTGTTCGTGGCGAACACCTTGCCACAGTAAGCGCATTTTCTGGTCTTTGTCATACTTGCGAAATTTATGGGTTCAACATATTCTTTGTTGTACCTCTCCGCAAGTCATCACAGGTAAACCTTCGACATCCCTTGTCGCCTTTCGCCACGATGTTCCGTTTCTCAAAATCGGAGTTGGAATCTGTCAACTTTCGTAACCTGTCAGAAACCCTTGTCAACTTCGTTCACGATGTGGCAAAAATAAAGCCCCGTAAATTCCCTGCGGTAGAAATACGTTGCAAATTTATAGGGAATTTCCGAAGCGACCAAAAACAGCTTCTGAAGTGTTAAAATCTGAAAGTATCTGTAATACAGCGATTTAAGCTTGGTTAGTTTTCATTATTCATGGTAGTTTAGGTAACTCTAAATACAAGAATAGAAAGCTTTATTTCCAATGAACGTCACAGAATTGGAGATGGCGACAAAGGTCAGATTGATGCAATATGCGAAAGCAGCCTTGCCAATAGATGTCACATTGTTGGGAATGGTTACGGAGTTAAGGCCGCTCCAACCAAAAAAAACATAATCGCCAATCGATGTCACGTTGTTGGGTATCATTAAATCGGTAATCTTTTCCCCATTCAAGAAAAAAGAATTAGCCCAACTAAGAGGATTAGAACTCTCATTCCTGAAAGAAATGTTGCACCACGCCTCCAAATTTGAGATATGGACTGAGGTAAGATTATCACAATCAGCGAAAGCATTCCCTCCAATTTTATTCACACTATTGGGTATTGTGACAGAGGTAAGAGCCTTGCAATATATAAAAGCCCCTTCACCGATTGATGTCACTTTTCGAGTCCTATTCATAAATGTTACTTCCTCAGGTATGACAACATCTCCAGAATAAATTCCAAAATAATTATCAATATATGTTACCTCCAACTCTCTGCCATCATTTATGTAATTGTAGTAGATTGTCATACCATCAGCATTCACTACTGCTATATCATGAGCAAACGCTTTTGTTCCGACCATGCACAAAAGGATGGTAAACAGGATTCCGACTCTATTATTCATAATTGTAGTGTATTTGATTAAACTTCAGGAAAGATTACTATATTGGACAACAATAAAGCGTGGCGCTGATATACCACTTCTTCAATCGGAGGTCGTGAGAATAACCCTGTCAGCAGATGTAGTAACCAGTCCACGCTATTAGCGCGAACCGTCACACTTTCTTGCTGACTTTGGAAGTTTCTCACGTTTCCGATTACAAGAAAAGCATAACGCTTCGTTTTTTCAATATGTCTTGCAAAGATGGCATTCTCGCCTCAATGCATTGCAAAGATATACATATTATTTTAATTGAACGAATTAAAGCAAAAAAATATGCGTTTTTAGACATAATTTGCTAAAATGGCAACCTACAACCTAATACCTTAGGAATATTTTAAGATTTGAATAAAAATTTGGATTCTTCGATTATTTTCTTTATATTTGCCAGAAAAATGAAGTTATATGAACCAAATTGCAGGTTTTCTATCAAACATGCCAATAGGCAAAGACTTATACGATGGTCAATCTCAAAATAGAGTTGCAGATGCCATAAAGGAGCATATCCTGAATGTAGAAGCAATAACAAGCAACACAGGAACATTGTTATATCCATCAAAATACACCTAAGAAATGAAGATGAACAGAATCGTACTCATAGGCAATGGCTTTGACTTGGCTCATGGGCTCAAAACCAGATATGAAGATTTCATAAATTGGTATTGGGACTATAGAGTTAATGGATTTGATAACGAGGAAAAGAGCATATCATCTGATGCCTTATGCTCCATCGAAGACTTGACGAATCAACCATTGTATGTTAATTCGTATTATGGTTATAACGGGAAAGCTATAATAAAAGAATTGAAAGAGAACAAAGATCGTTTCAGGTTTAGATATTCTCCTTTCTTTGAAAACATCTGCAAAAGTATTGAAACGAAAGGATGGGTAGATATAGAGAATGAGTACTATGCTCTACTAAAAGAATATGCATTAGAAAGACCTTCAGACGACAATCTGAAAGCATTAAATATGCAATTGCAGTATTTGCAAGACCTTTTGATAGAGTATTTAGCTATAGTAAATAAAACAGAAATAAAAATCAATAGTTCCATAATTAGTAAAATATACTCTGCTATAAAACCATCTGATATATCTATTGAAGGAAGAAAAGAATTCAACAATTATATCAATTGGTGCAGAGAGCAAGAAAAAGAATATTGGGAACCTATAATGAGAAAATATGGTGATGAACTTTCTCTTGCGGATATAGATGATTACAAAAGAAAACAGAAAGATATCTTTCGCGAAGAATACCCACGACCATTTATGTTACCTGACGATATCATGCTGTTGAGTTTTAATTATTCAAAAACAGCAAAAATGTATCATAACCCCAACTTCTCAATTAATTATATTCATGGTGAACTAGAAAAGCCTGAAAGCATAATATTTGGTTATGGAGATGAACTTGAAGAAAGCTTCAAGAGATTAAAAGAACTGAACGACAATGAATGTCGGAGAAATATTAAATCAATAAACTATCTGGAGTCTAATCATTACAGAAATGTTTTGGCATTCATTGAGTCTGCACCATTCCAAGTATATATTATGGGGCATTCTTGCGGCAACTCTGACCGCACACTTCTCAACACTCTATTTGAACATAAGAATTGTATCTCTATCAAACCCTATTATTATATTAAGAAAGATGGAACAGACAACTACATTGAAGTCGTTCAAAACATCAGCAGGAACTTTACGGATATGAAATTAATGCGCGATAGGGTTGTTAATAAGACATATTGTGAAACTCTTTTATAAAAGAAAATGATTATCTTTGCAAACAAAATATGACAATAATGAAGAGATATACTTTAGCAGAACTACAGCAGATGCGTGAGTCAGAAGACCATGTGGAGTTCAAGAAAGGCGAGCAAGGGAACGTCTCTTTCAATGGGGGTGATAAAGCAAAGCCCAAAGACCGACGCAAATGTATCCTTGGATATGTTACAGCTCTCTGCAATGAAGGTGGTGGAAGGATGGTCATAGGTATGCACGATGACTATCCTCATAAGGTGACGGGGACTAAGCAAAATGAGAATTCCTTAGGCGAATTGGAGAGTAATATCTATCGCGATACAGGTATTCGGCCTGAAGTATATGAGCTGTTTGAAGATGAGGCGAACAAGACAGGACGAGTAGTAGTGATAGAGATTCCTTCAAGACCAATTGGCAAGGTATATAAGTTTGAAGATGTGGCTTTAATGAGGGTTGGTGAAGACTTGCTGCCAATGGACGACAAGGTTCTTTTGTCAATTCTTCAAGAACAGGAACCTGATTTCTCTGAGCAATTCTGTGATGGAGCAACCTTTGACGATTTGGACCCAGAAGCCATCAAGGTGATGAAAGAAAAGTATGCTAAGAAGCAAAAGAATCCTACATTTAAATCTCTGGATGACAGGCAGGCACTAAGTGACTTGCATTTAATAAGTGGGAACAAAGTCACAAACGCTGCAGTTCTACTCGTTGGCAAAGAATCTTTCATTAGTAAGGTATTCCCACAAGCCAAGGTCATGTTGGAATATCGCAATACTGAGGCTCAAATCCATTTTGACAATCGTCTCCAATTCGGGCAGCCATTCTTTATCCTGATTGACAAACTGTGGGAAGCTATTAATCTTCGTAATGGCTCTGTACCCATCAGGGAGGAATCATATATCTTTGATATACCTTTCTTCAATGAGGATGTTATTAGAGAACTGGTAAACAATGCTTTTGCGCATCGTGATTATCGGAAGAATAGTGAAATAGTCGTAAAGCAATACCCAACGAGACTTGAAGTGCTGAATGCTGGCGGTTTTCCGAATGGTGTTACCGTTGACACCCTTCTGACTGTACCAAGTACACCAAGGAACAGACTTTTAGCAGACGTGCTTTCAAAAACAGGTATCGTTGAACGTTCTGGTCAAGGTATTGATAAGATCTTCCTACTTACATTGTCAGAGGGTAAGCCCGAGCCTGATTATTCAAAGAGTGATGACTTCACCGTGATTGCCATACTGCTGGCAACTGTGAAAGATAAAGCCTTTGCTATGTACGTTCAAGGAATACAGGACAGTTTGCCTGAAGACAAGAAACTGACAGTCTTTGAGGTAATGGCCCTTTGTGAGATAAGAGATGGCCAAAAGAAACCTAGCGATAAAGCGATTACACATAAACTAGAACAAATGGGCTATATAGAGAAGCATGGAAAGACAAATGCCATCTATTACATCCTCCCACGACGATACTATGAGTTAGCGGGTGACATGGCTGCATACTCATTGGCGACAGACTGGGACATCAATCAGGTATGGGCGGTAATTCTTCCTTTCTTACAGAAATATGGTAAGGCCAAACGTGCAGATCTTGCAAAAATCGTTGGTGGGCATCTTTCTGAGAAACAATTAAGAAGATTTCTAGATATATTCAAAGCCCATGATTTCCTGAGAACAGAAGGGGAGAAAAGGAACACTGTCTATTACTTGGGTGACTCATATACTGCCAACAACAGCCTAATCAACAAGGCCATTGCTATTGGGCTAAAAGAACTCAAAGAAAAGGGTGAGATATAAGGTTCTTTGAAAGGGCGGATAAAAGGGCGGATAAGTAAACAAACAAATAAGGAAAATAGTATCAAAAACGAGTCTAACGTTCTGAATATCAGCAGTTACGAAAGGGCAGATAAAAGGGCAGATAAACAAATAAATGAACAAAGATAAAACGACCCGCACATTTGAGCATCGTCGAGGGGCTTGTCGGGTTCTATTGGCTGGGCAATTACCGGGAGATGGCAAGAAATGGCAAGGGAGATGGCAAGGGACAGGTCAATGACATCAGGGGGTACCAAGTCTCTGGTACCCTAATCCTCTAAATCCTCCAATCCTTAGACTGCATTCGTTCAATTTGGAGTTTGTAATGACGAAGTAGGATGTGTCGGTGGGGCCACCCCTTCTTGCGTAAAAGTCTGAGGGTTAACACCCTGAGTGTTTGAGATTTCGCAACTGGTCGCAAATTGCGACCGGTTCAAAACATTGAAGCTTAAGCGCATTGAAATTATTTCGTCAACTCGTCAAGCAAGCCCTCACATGCATCTTCGAGCAATTCAAGGGCGAATTCAAAGTCGCGAGTGCCACCATAATAAGGATCAGGGACAGTCTTTTGCCCTGGATGATGGCGCAGGTAGTCGCTCATGCGGATAATCTTTTGGAGATCGGCTTGCGTTTGAGCCTGTCGGGCAACATCATGATAGTTCTCCTGATCCATTACAGCAATCAGGTCGAAACGAGCAAAGTCTTTCGAAGAGAACTGACGGGCTCGATGATCAAAGGTGTACCCATGTCGCTGACCACATTGGCGCATACGATAATCTGGCAGCTGACCCACGTGCCATGAGCCAATACCAGCAGAATCGATATAGAACTCATCCTCCAATCCCCGCTCCGCCACGAGATGTTGCATAATCCCGTCAGCAGCCGGCGATCGACAGATGTTCCCCAAACAGATAAAGAGTATCCTTTTCATGTTCTTCTTCATTCAATTAGAGCGCAAAGATAACGTTTTTTGCCGATGTCAACAAGAAAAACAAGAAAAAGTATTATCTTTGCTAACGAATAAGGAAGCGATTCCCAACAACGATGGAAGAGGTTTACAAACTTTTCAGAGAAGTGTTTCCCTATATCTGCAGGGAGGAAGAAACACTGAGAGAAATCATCGGTCATGATAGCAATATCAGGATTGAGAAAAGGAACGACGGTCATGAACTGATTGCCGTCAGCCTCATCCGTAAAAACACTATCCTGTTGTTGGTGGTGAGGGAAGACTATCGACGACAGGGTATCGGAAGCCATCTGCTACGCGAAACCGAAGAGATCATCCGTCAACAAGGATACGACAAGGTGGTATTGGGTGTTGGTGATGATTACCTGATGCCTGGCGTACCGACGAGTAAGCGCTATTTCCCAGCAGAGCACGAGAACCTGTACCACTTCCTGAATACAGAAGCGAGCGATTTCTTTGAGCGACGAGGCTACAAGCACAGCTGGCACGATTCGAATTGTTTCGATATGCGCATGTCGTTGAAAGGCTTCCCGAACGAAAGTCCCAACGTAGGCGATACCATCAACGGATGCCACTACAGATGGGCAAACAAAAGTGATGTGGAAGGAATCATCAAATGTGTGCAGGAGGCAGAAGATGACTTCGTAGCATACTATCGTAATCCGGATCTTTATGTTCCAGGTGGGCAGGAGCGTGTACTGGTGGCCATTGTCAATCATGAAATCGTAGGAACACTCATCGTTGGTTTCGAAACAGAAGGGAAAGGTCAGGGTTGCGTGGGCTGTACCACCGTAAAGCCCTTCCAAAGAGGTCGCCATATCGGTGTGAACATGGTGATGATCGGCACCAGAAGTCTGAAAGATGCAGGTTTGCAAACTGCCACGCTCAGCTATACATACTCTGGTCTTGATCACATGTATGGCTATTCCGGTTATCAGATCTGCACCTATTATATGATGGGTGAAAAACCTCTTACTACTTTGTAAGCAGGATTAACAATCATTAATTATTTCAGATGCAAGATTTCGCAAACGTTGGATTTATAGGATAGGGTTGTCTGAAAAACCGTCGTTTGCGATCCGCCTGACGCGTCCTGGAGAGAAAAATTATAATAGTTTTCTTCTCACTTACTCAGAATTTTTGTACCTTTGTCACGATGTTTGAAGGAATAAAGGAAAAATACAGACAATTCAAGGAGTGGCAACGGCAACCTCATCAGGTGAAGCAGCTGTCGGAAGAGGAGCATGTGTGCGCAACCTGCGAGACGAAGTTTCAGGGTAACTACTGTCCCCGCTGCGGACAGTCGTCTAAACTCGGCAGATATTCCTTCAAGAACGCTTTTCTGTTGTTCCTCGACGTATGGGGCTTGGGCAACAGAGGTATGTTCCGCACCATTCGCGACCTGATTCTCAGACCAGGTTACATGGTGTACGACTACCTGAAAGGTATGATGATGGCCTATTTCCCCCCGTTCAAGATGTTCTTCCTGCTCATCGCCCTGTCATTCCTGGTAGAATCAGGCTTTAACATCAAAGGCGTGAACCGCTTCGAGCAGAGTCTGGAGGTATTTGACAAGATCGAACTGCAAAACAAGGAAATGGAAAAGACACAAGAGATGGACGAAAAAGAGAAACAAATGACAGCCGACTTCATGCAAAAATCCAAGCAGGCAACCATGTGGATCAACTCGCATATGTCGATCGTGCTACTGGTAATACTGCTGCTCCTCTCTGGTCCGCTATACCTTTTCTTCCGCCATTGTCCCAGAATACCCGACATGCGGTATTCCGAGTTTTTCGTGGCGATCGTCTATTTCACGAACATGTGGTATATCTATTCCATCGTTGCCTCGTTCTTCTGTATGAACCCCTACTACGAGACGATTCTTCCTGTGCTGACCATCATCCCCCTGAAGCAGCTGTCGGGCTACAGCTATTGGCAGACCATCTGGCGATCCATCCTCGCATCCCTCATCTTCAGTGTGTTCTATTTTATCGTCATTGCCGTCTTCTTTGTGGTCAATGCCTTTGTCGTGGGAAGATGAGATTTTATCTCAGCAAAAAAACAATAAATTGTTTTGTTTTGCTCTCGTTTTTTCGTATCTTTGTCCCCAGTTTTATTGACACAGCATTGTAATGAGTACAGAAAACATGACCCAGATTCTGACAAAGACAGTAGAGGAACTGTCTGAGAAGGAGTCATTGCAAGGATTATTCCACGAGCACCGCGATGGTGACCCGTTGCCCTCAAGTAAGGCGTTGGAAGAAATTATTGACCTGTCACGATCGATTCTCTTTCCTGGTTATTTTGGAAAGTCAACCGTCAACATCAACACCATCAGATACCATATCGGCGTGAACATCGAACGACTTCACAAACTCCTGGCTGATCAGATCCAGGCAGGACTCTGTTTTGCCAATGGCAACACAACAGAGAGTTTTGAGGAGCGCACAGCATGCAGGATGAATGCCGAGCAGTTGGCCTTGGAGTTGATCTCGCGATATCCCAAGATCAGAAAGATACTTGCCACCGACGTGGTGGCTGCCTATAATGGCGACCCCGCAGCAGAGAACTACGGGGAGATCATCTCCTGCTATCCCATCATCAAGACATTGGTGAACTACCGCATTGCCCATGAACTGCTGGTACTGGGTGTTCCCCTCATCCCAAGGATTATTACTGAGATGGCTCACTCAGAGACAGGTATCGACATCCATCCAGGCGCACAGATCGGTCATCATTTCACCATCGACCATGGAACAGGTGTGGTGATTGGAGCCACCTGTATCATCGGTAATAACGTGAAGCTCTATCAGGGTGTGACCTTAGGTGCCAAGAGTTTCCCGCTGGATGAACATGGGAACCCCATCAAGGGCATTCCCCGTCATCCAATCCTGGAAGACGACGTGATCGTGTATTCCAACGCCACCATCTTAGGTCGTATCACCATCGGCAAAGGCTGTGTAGTAGGTGCCAACCTCTGGATTACCCGCGATATGAAGCCGAATACCAAGAAGTACAAACAAGAAAAGACTGATAATTTAGATATCGAATTCAATCATGGAACAGGCATTTGAACTCATTGCCAAGACCTTTATGGGACTGGAGCCCATCTTGGCACAAGAGCTGACAGAACTGGGAGCAGATAATGTGCAGATCGGTAGGCGAATGGTGTCATTCACCGGTAACAAGGAGATGATGTACCGCGCCAACTTCCAACTGCATACAGCCATACGCATCCTCAAACCCATCAAACACTTCAAAGCTTTATCGGCTGACGATGTCTATGAGGAAGTGAAGAAGATCGACTGGAGTGACTATCTGACCAGCAAGAATACCTTCGCGGTGGATTCCGTGGTGTTCTCGGAAGAGTTCCGTCATTCGAAATTCGTGGCATACAAGGTGAAGGATGCCATCGTGGATCAGTTCAGGGAGAACACGGGTATCCGTCCTAACGTATCCGTATCCAATCCTGATATCCGACTGCATATCCATATTGCTGACGACAAGGCCACACTGTGTCTGGATTCCAGCGGTGAGAGTCTGCACCGCAGGGGCTACCGTCAGGAATCAGTAGAGGCTCCCCTGAACGAGGTGCTGGCTGCTGGCATGATCCTGATGAGTGGCTGGAAAGGCGAGACCGACTTCATCGACCCGATGTGCGGAAGCGGTACGCTATTGATTGAGGCTGCGCTGATAGCACGGAATATGTCACCTGGTGTTTTCCGCAAGGAATATGCTTTCGAGAAATGGCCCGACTTCGACAAGGAACTGTTCGACAATATCTATAATGATGATTCGCAGGAACGCGAATTCGACCATCACATCTACGGTTACGATATCGACATGAAGGCCGTGAACACCGCAAGGATGAATGTCCGCGCTGCTGGTCTGACCAAGGATATCACCGTGGAGCAACTCGACTTCGCCGACTTCAAGCAACCTGCCGAGGAAGCCATCATCATCACCAATCCGCCCTATGGCGAAAGGATCTCCACGCCCAACCTGCTGGCCACCTATAAGATGATCGGTGAGAAGCTGAAGCATGAGTTCCAAGGAAATAATGCGTGGATTCTCAGTTATCGTGAGGAGTGCTTCGAGCAGATCGGACTGCGCCCAAGCATCAAGATTCCTGTGTTCAATGGCTCTCTGGAATGCGAGTTCCGCAAGTACCAGATGTTCCAAGGGAAACTGAAGGAGTTCCGTGGCGAAGGAAACATCCTCAAGACGGAAGAGGAGAAGAAGGCCATGGCCGAGAAGCACCGTTTCAAGAAAGAAAGGGAGTTCAAGAAACGTATCGATGAGGGTGAGGCCAATGAGACAGGCGACATCCGCTCGTTCGTCTTCCATAAGCACCATCCTGCCTTTGATGAAAGAATGTTCAACCGCAAGGAGGAACGACCGTTCCGCCGTAGTCGTGACAATGAAGAAGGGGCACAGGATGGACGACCATTCAGAGGAAAGGACGGCTTCAAGGGCAAACGTGACTTCCGCGATGGCAGAAATGCCAAGGGTGACTTCAAAGGAAAAGGCGGTAAGCGCTTTGACAAAACTGGTGGTAGGAATTTCAAAAAGAATAACAAAAGATATGATGATTAATCGCAGGAGTATTGTATTATCCACTCTCCTATCCTTCCTCATGATTCCAATATCTATGAACGCCCAGCAACTATTCACGCTGGAAGACCTGAACTACGGCGGTAAGAACTACCACAACCTGTCGCCCAAGAACATGTGGCTCACATGGTGGGGCGACCAGTTGATTCAGACCGACGTGGAGGAATGCTACACTATAGATGCCAAGACAGGAAAGAAGGAGGTGCTCTTCACACTTGATGATGTGAACAAATGGATCAAGAGCGATGATGAACGCTATGTGCGCCACCTGATGAATGTCACCTTCCCCTACCCTGACAAGCCATTGGCTGCCATGGGTAACCGTCATGCCTATGTGTTGGTTGACTTCAAAGCCAAGCAACTGGTGTGGCAGGACAGCATCTCAGGACAGGATGAGAACGACTGGTGTCCTGCATCAAGAGCTACGACCTACATCAAGGGTAATCAGTTGTATGTGACTGATGGTAATGGACAAGAGCGTCAGATTACCAATGATGGTAGCAGGGAGATTGTCTATGGCCAGAGCGTCCATCGTAACGAGTTCGGCATAGAAAAGGGTACCTTCTGGAGTCCTGACGGTCAGCGTCTTGCTTTCTACCGCATGGATCAGAGTATGGTAACCGACTATCCCCAAGTGGATCTCAATCCGTATGTGGAAAAGGGTATTGCCAAGGTGGATCCCGACAAATACCCCATGGCAGGAACCAATACACATGTGGTGACCGTTGGGGTGTATGACATCCAAACGAACAAGACCATCTATCTGCAGACACCTGCCGTATCGGTGGAAGCAGACGCCTTGCAACAGACATGCTACTTCACGAATATCGCCTGGAGTCCTGATTCGAAGACTGTTTATATCTTCGAGCTCAACCGCGACCAAAACGACTGTCGTCTTGTTGCTTATGATGCAGTAACTGGCGCAAGGATCAAGGAGATTTATCGCGAGACGAGTGAGAAATATGTGGAGCCGCTGCATCCTATTCAGTTTATTCCTTGGAACAAGAACCAGTTTATCATGCAGAGTCAGAAGGACGGCTATAACCACCTCTACCTCTATGATGTGAATGGGAAGGAGATCAAGCAGCTGACCAAAGGGAAATGGGTGGTGATGGATGTGCTTGGCTTCAACGAGAAGGATAAGTCGATTATCATTGCTTCCAACGAGGTTAGTCCTATCCAATGTAATATCTACAGCGTGAACATCGCCTCAGGAAAACGGAAGTTGCTCGACAACGGGAAAGGCTCGCACCGTGGCGTTTTATCAAAGAGCGGACAGTATTTCTATGACAAATATACAGAGCCTGATGTGCCCCGTAACATTGAGGTGGTGGAGGTGAAGACAGCTAAGGCCAATCGTTTGATGACCAATGAAGACCCATGGAAAGGCTATCAGCAGCCCATCTTCGAGTGTGGTACGATCAAGGCCGCAGACGGCATCACCGACCTCTATTACAGAATGGTGAAACCCGCAGACTTCAACCCAGAGAAGAAATACCCCACCGTGATCTATGTCTATGGCGGTCCGCATGCCCATAATGTGGAGGCCTCATGGCACTGGGGTAGCAGGTCGTGGGAGACCTACATGGCACAGAAAGGCTACCTGCTCTTCATCCTCGACAATAGAGGATCGGAGAACAGAGGGCGCGACTTTGAACAAGCTACCTTCCAACAATTGGGACAGATAGAGATGCAGGACCAGATGAAAGGCGTGGAATACCTGAAATCCCTGCCTTATGTGGATGCTGACCGGATGGGTGTGCATGGATGGAGCTTCGGCGGATTCATGACCATCTCGCTGATGACCAACTACCCTGATGTGTTCAAGGTGGGTGTAGCTGGCGGACCAGTCATCGACTGGAGCTGGTACGAGGTGATGTATGGTGAACGCTATATGGATACGCCACAGTCGAACCCTGAGGGATACAAGAAGACGAGTCTGCTCAGCAAAGCCAAGAACCTGAAGGGCAAGCTGCAGATCATCACAGGCTATAATGATGCCACCGTGGTGCCGCAGAATTGTCTGTCGTTCCTTGCCGAGTGCATCAAGGCTGGCACACAGCCCGACTTCTTCGTCTATCCCGGTGAGCCTCATAACATGCGGGGACATCAGAGTGTTCATCTCCATGAAAGGATTACACAGTATTTTGAAGACTATCTTAAATAACACAACACCATGCGTATAAATGCAATTGTTCCGGAATTTCCGGCAAAGAAGAAAACAGCAGTTTTTCCTGGTATTGAGCTCAGGAAGAGTTTGAGAATCTTATTGTTAGGCAGCGGCGGTCGTGAGCACGCACTGGCCTGGAAGATTGCTCAGAGCAAGAAATGTGAGAAACTGTTTATTGCCCCAGGTAACGCAGGAACCTCCAATGTAGGAGAGAACGTTCCCATCGGCGTGAATGAGTTCGACAAGCTGAAAGACTTTGTCGTTGACAACCTGATTGACATGGTAGTTGTTGGTCCTGAGGACCCGCTGGTAAAAGGTATCTACGATGAGTTCCTCAGGGATGAGCGCACCAGTCATATACCCGTTATCGGTCCTTCGAAGCAAGGTGCCGTACTCGAAGGCAGCAAGGATTTCGCCAAGGGATTCATGCAGCGTCATAACATCCCCACTGCTCGTTACCAGACGTTCAACGGTGAACAGGTAAAGGAAGGTTTGGCCTTCCTTGAGACCTTACAGCCTCCCTATGTATTAAAGGCCGACGGTCTGTGTGCTGGTAAGGGCGTGTTGATCCTCCCCACCCTCGAAGAGGCCAAGAAGGAGTTCCAAGAGATGCTCGGCGGTATGTTCGGCAATGCCTCCTCACAGGTGGTTATCGAGGAGTTCCTGAGTGGTATTGAGTGTTCTGTGTTCGTTCTTACTGACGGTCAGCACTACAAGATCCTGCCTGAGGCCAAGGACTACAAACGTATTGGTGAGCATGATACAGGCTTGAACACGGGCGGTATGGGTAGCGTTACACCTGTCACCTTTGCCACCAAGGAGTGGATGCAGAAGGTGGAAGACCGCATAATCCGTCCTACCGTGGAAGGACTGGCAGAAGAACATATCGACTACAAAGGATTCATCTTCTTCGGACTAATCAACGTGAACGGTGAACCGATGGTCATCGAATACAACTGTCGTATGGGCGATCCTGAGACAGAGAGTGTGATGCTTCGTCTGAAGAGTGATATCGTGGATCTGTTTGTTGGTGTGGCCAATGGAGATCTTGATACAAAGACCGTGGAATTTGATGAGCGTGCTGCTGTCTGCGTGGTATTGGTCAGCGGCGGTTATCCACAAGCCTATAAGAAAGGTTATCCCATCACGGGTCTTGATCAAGTGGAGGGCAGCATCGTCTTCCACATGGGAACAGCCCAGAAAGATGGTGAAGTGGTAACAGCTGGCGGTCGTGTGATTGCCGTGAGCAGCTACGGAGCCGATAAAGAAGAGGCCTTGAAGAAATCCTTCGAGGAGGCTCAGAAGATTCAGTTTACAGACAAATACTTCCGTTCGGATATCGGTGCTGACTTGAAATAAGGATGAAGCGTTTCCAGAACAAGGTAGCTGAGAGTCGTTATGCCCTGACACTAATGGCAATCTATGCCGTTGGTGTATGGTATCTGGGGGGACTGGTGGAAAGCCGACTGTACCTACAGTTGGCTTTCCTTACTGTATCCACCTATCTGATGATGGAGTTGAACAACAGCAATGCCCTTATCCGCATCTATAGCAGGATGGTGTCTTGTTCGTTCCTCGCCCTCACCTCCATGGCTACCTTCCTGTTCCCTTCGCTGCGGGAAAGCATCGTACAATTGTGTCTGATCACCTCTTATACGATTATCTTCCATATTTATCAGGACAAGGATTCACCAGGACTGATGTTCTACGCGTTCCTTTGTCTGGGCATTGCCAGCGTACTGTTTATACAAATACTCTATTTTGTACCATTACTCTGGGTGCTCATCGGATTCAAGATGATGGCTTTCAGTTTCCGTATGTTCTGCGCATCCATCGTTGGACTGATCACCCCTTATTGGTTCCTCGCACCGTTGAGCTATTTTACGGGGCACTTCGAGTCATTCATCGCTCACATCACGGGTATCGCCTACTTCCAGCCGCTGTTCCAATACGGACAGTTCAACGATCACCATTACATCACCTTCGCCTTCGTCTGTCTGGTAGCTATCATCGGAATGATTCATTACCTTCGTACCAGTCATATGGACAAGATTCGCACGCAGATGATCTACGAGTTGCTGATGTGGATGAACCTGTTTACAGTGATATTCATCATCCTGCAACCCCAGCACTTTGAGATCCTGTTAGGAATTATGATTGTCAATACGAGTCCGTTTATCGGGCATTTCCTTGCCTTGACACATACCCGACTGACCAATCTCACATTCTATGCACTGATCTTCCTCATCCTGTTCATCACAGCCTATAACCTATGGATACCCTGATTGCCTTCCTCAGTCAATACGGCTATGGGGGAATGCTGGTGGCAGCCTTCCTTGCAGGAAGTTTCTTCCCATTTAGCAGTGAGGCGGTGATGTTAGGTCTGCTGGCCACAGGACTCGATGGGTGGAAGCTCATCATCTATGGTTCTATCGGGAATATCCTCGGTTCGATGTTCAACTATGGTGTAGGAAGGATGGGACGACTGGATTGGATTGAGAAATATCTGCATGTAAAGAAATCAGATCTGGACAAGGCGCAACGATTCATGGCTGGTCATGGAGCCTGGATGGGATTCTTTGCTTTCCTCCCCTTTATCGGCAGTGCCATCACCATCCTCTTAGGACTCATGCGAGCCAATATCCCTATCTCCCTGCTGAGTATAAGCATCGGAAAGATTCTGCGCTATTGGCTACTCATTTACGGCGCATCCCTGCTCTTATAAATGAGAATCGTTCCGTAAAATTATTTAATTTATTTTGTACTTCCCCCACTTATTCGTACCTTTGCAAAAATAATCACTTACATAGAATGAAACAGTTTAGGTTAGTAGATAATATACTGGGTTGGGTGGCATTCCTCATTGCAGCCTTCGTATATTGCAGCACCATCGAGCCGACAGCCTCGTTCTGGGACTGTCCTGAGTTTATCGTTACCGGTTACAAACTGGAGATTGGTCACCCACCAGGTGCCCCCTTCTTCATGCTCACCGCCAACCTGTTCTCGCAGTTCGTCAGCGATCCGAGTCAGGTAGCACGGATGGTGAACACGATGAGTGCCCTCCTTTCGGCCTCGTGTATTCTGTTCCTTTTCTGGAGTATCACCCATCTGGTGCGCAAACTGATCTTAAAGGACTGGAGCGAACTTTCGATGCAGAAACTGATTGCCATTGAGGCATCCGGTATGGTAGGTGCCTTGATCTACACGTTCAGTGATACCTTCTGGTTCAGTGCCGTGGAAGGTGAGGTATATGCCTACTCATCCGCGCTGACAGCCTTGGTATTCTGGCTCATCCTGAAATGGGAGGACCATGCTGATGAGCCCCATTCCGACCGCTGGCTGATTCTGATTACTTACATCACTGGTCTTTCTATCGGTGTCCACCTGCTGAACTTGCTGTGTGTACCCGCTATCGTGCTGGTATATTACTACAAGCGGTTCCCCGATGCCGACCTGAAAGGCTCACTGATTGCCTTGCTGATTTCTGGAGTGATATTCGTAGCCATCCTCTATGGCATTGTGCCAGGTATCATTACTGTCGGCGGATGGTTCGAGCTCTTCTTCGTAAACACCTTGGGAATGCCGTTCAACACAGGCGAGATCATCTATATCATCTTGTTGGTAGCCATCGTTATCTGGGCTATCTATGAGACATACAAGGATCATCTGAACCGGCAGAACATCGCGTTCCTCGCTGCAGTGGCCATGTTGGGTATTCCATTCTATGGGTATGGCATCAAGGCCTTCATCATTGGTGTTATCGTACTGGTAGCCCTCTGGTTCGTCCTCAAGATTCGGAGGAAAAAGGATTTCTTGGTTACAGCACATGCCAAAAACACTATCCTCCTGTGTATGTTGATGATGATGATCGGTTACTCCAGCTATGCCCTGATTGTCATTCGCTCTTCTGCCAATACACCCATGGACCAGAACTCACCTGAGGATATCTTCACGCTGGGAAGTTATCTGAGTCGTGAGCAATATGGCGACCGTCCGTTGTTCTACGGACAAGCCTATACCTCACAGGTACAGTTTGACCGCGATGGCGAGTATTGCAAGCCGCGTGTCAACGAAGGGGCTCCGATTTATCAGCGCAAGGAGAAAGCAACAGAAGACGAGAAGGATTCCTACTTCATCGTTCGACGTAAGACCAACTATGTCTATGCCCAGAATATGTTCTTCCCCAGAATGTACGATTCCGGTCATGCGGCCGCTTACAATAACTGGATGGAAGGTGCTCCTAGTTGGTTGCCCAAAGGACATGATGAGCCTTACGACCGTTGTGGAGAGCAGGTTCTTATCCATATGCCCTCGCAGTTGCAGAATATCTTCTTCTTCCTTTCCTATCAGTGTAACTTCATGTACTGGCGTTACTTCATGTGGAACTTCGCTGGAAGACAGAACGACATCCAAGGACATGGAGAACTGGAACATGGTAACTGGATTACAGGTATTCCGTTCTTTGACAATATGCGACTGGGTAACCAGAGTAAGTTGCCCGACGAGCTGAAGAACAACAAGGGACATAACGTGTTCTACTGTCTTCCTTTGCTGCTCGGCCTGATCGGTCTGTTCTGGCAAGCCTATCGTGGCAAGCGCGGTATCCAGCAGTTCTGGGTAGTATTCTTCCTGTTCTTCATGACAGGTTTGGCCATCGTAGCTTATCTGAACCAAACCCCGTTGCAGCCCCGTGAACGCGACTACGCCTATGCGGGTTCGTTCTATGCTTTCGCCATCTGGTGCGGTATGGGCGTGGCTGCTATATATGACCTGCTGAAGAAGCGTCTGAAGAAGGTAAATGGAACAGTTATTGCTGCCGTTGTAGGTGCTGCCTGTTTGATTGTACCCATTCAGATGGCCAGTCAGACATGGGATGACCACGACCGCTCTGGTCGTTACACCTGTCGTGACTTCGGTCAGAACTACCTCATGTCGTTGCAGGATGAAGGAAACCCGATTATCTTCACCAATGGTGATAACGATACCTTCCCCTTGTGGTACAACCAGGAGGTAGAAGGCGTGCGCACTGATTCTCGTGTTTGTAACCTGAGTTACCTGCAGACCGACTGGTACATCGACCAGATGCGTCGTCCTGCCTACGACTCACCGTCAGTGCCTATCACATGGCCACGTCTCGACTACTGCTCCGGCACGAATGAGTATGTGGAGATTGAGGCAAGTGCGAAACAAGGAGTACTGGATTACTATAAGGAGAATCCAGAGGAAGCCAAGAAGCAGTTTGGTGAGGATCCGTTTGAGTTGAAGAACATCCTGCAGTATTGGGTACGCTCCAATAATCCAGATCTGCATTTCATCCCCACAGATACTGTCTATGTCACCATCGACAAGGAAGCTGTTCGCAAGAGCGGTATGATGATGGCCAAGGATTCCATCCCCGACAAGATGGTGATCTCCCTGAAGGGAAAGAACGCCTTGTATAAGGGTGATCTCATGATGCTTGAGATGATCTCACAGTGCAACTGGGTTCGTCCTATCTATGTAGCCATCACCGTGGGTGAAGAGAACTACATGAATCTGGGTGACAATTTCGTACAGGAAGGCTTGGCTAACCGTATCACTCCGTTCACCACCATCAGTGACGGTGCGAAGAACTTCGATTCAGAGAAGGTATATAACAACATGATGACCCGCTTCAAGTTTGGCGGTCTTGAGAAGAAAGGCATCTATCTTGATGAGACCGTGATGCGTATGTGCTACACCCACCGTCGTCTGTTCGGTCAGCTGGCTCTTCATCTCATTGCCGAGAATAAGGACGATAAGGCACTGAAGGCATTGGCTTATGCTGAGAAGGTGATTCCTTTGTACAACGTACCGTATAACTATTTGAGTGGTGGTCTTGACTTTGCCAAGGCCTATGCCACCATGGGCAAGAAAGACAATGCCCGTAAGATTCTCGACGAGGTGTTCAACAACTCCCTGCAGTACATGAACTACTACACATCGCTCGACAACTACACCATGTCAGGCTACCAGCAAGACTGTATGATGCAGATTTACATCATGCAGCACTGCGTGGAGGTGGCAGATGCCATTGATACGAAGTATGCCGACGAGATGTTCAAGAAACTGGAGACGGTAGCCAGAGTCTATCAATCGAAGGGCGGACAACTCATGCAACAGCCAGAGTAAATGATTATTGAACGACCAGCCAGATATATCAGGTGGTTTTACCCACACGCCACTTGGAGGATGGATCCGAACGAGAAAGCAGTCTATCTGACCTTCGATGACGGACCCATCCCCGAGGCTACGCCGTTCATTCTCAAGACACTCGAAGCGTTTGGTGCCAAGGCAACCTTCTTCGTGGTAGGTGACAATGTGAGGAAACACCCTGAACTCTTCCAGCAGATCATTGATGGAGGTCATCAGGTAGGCAACCACACCATGAACCACATCAGCAGTTTCAAGCACTGGACAACCACTTATATCATCAACACCTTTCAGGCCAATGAGCTGGTGCACGCCCATCTGTTCCGTCCGCCACATGGCTGGATGCGACATAGCGTGTATTACTGGCTGAAGAAGTATTTCCGTGTGGTGATGTGGGATGTGCTTACTCGCGACTATTCCAAATGGATGACGGCAGAGGATGTGGTGGAGAATGTGAAGTCACTTACACGAAACGGCTCCATCATCACCTTCCACGACTCCCTCAAGAGCATTGACAAGTTACAAACAGCACTACCTGAGTCGTTAAGGTGGCTACAAGAACAAGGTTATGCATTCAAGACTTTCCCATGATATCAAAGCCGAGGCTCAACGTCTCGGCTTTTTCACCTGCGGCATTGCCCGTGCGGATGCTGTAGATGAGACGACCGCCAGCTCGTTCCGTGAATGGCTGGCAAAGGGGAATCATGCGGAGATGCATTACATGGAGAACCATCTGGATAAACGACTGGATCCGCGCTTGCTGATGGATAACCTGAAGAGTATTGTCTGCGTGGCGTTGAACTACGCTCCACAACAACGCATTCCCGATTCCGAATACCAGATAGCGGCATACGCCTACGGACAAGACTACCACGACATTGTGAAACAGAAGTTGCATGCCCTCGCAACCTTTATCTCCCAACAAGTAAACAAGGAAGAACTTCATTACAGAGCCTTCTCCGACAGTGCCCCCATTCTGGAACGCTACTGGGCTGTACAGGCAGGATTAGGTTGGATTGGTCGTAACCACCTACTTATCATTCCTCATGCAGGTAACATGTTCTTCTTAGGTGAACTTTTTCTCGACATTGAGTTGGAATACGATGAACCCATTGACAATAGATGTGGGAACTGTAGGCAATGCATCGATGCCTGTCCTACAGGCGCCCTCGCCCTCACATCAGACCGTGCTGTGCCTACATTCAACGCAGAGAAATGCCTCTCCTACCAAACCATTGAGAATAGGGGAGACATTCCTCCGTCACTTGCCGAGAAGATGGGTGATTCCATCTACGGTTGCGACCGTTGTCTGCAGGCTTGTCCTTGGAACCGTTTCGCTCAGCCTACCGATGAGCCCTTGCTGCAGCCCAAGGAGGAACTGCTGGAGATGACCAAGGAGAAATGGCAACAACTCACTGAAGAGGACTACCAACGCCTCTTCAAGGGCAGTGCCGTGAAACGTGCTAAGTACAGCGGACTGAAACGAAACATTCAAACCGTAGGCAAATTGAAAATTGAAAATTGAAAATTATCCGCTCGGCTTGCGAAGAACTATCAACTGTCAACTATCAATTAGAGAAAGCGTGTTTCGCAAACGCCCAGCCCTTCCTATTATATAATAAGGTGAGACGACGCTCACGTTCTACCCATGCTTTGAAGTCCTTCTGCGAGGGCTGCATCCACTGTACCTCACTCAAGGCACCCATACGCGGCAGTACCTGGTATTCAGCCTCAGAGTCATAGTGAATATACTCCGACCATAGGTTACCTTGTGCACCTAAGATATGCTTCTTGGCCTGCTCGCTCAAGGAATCGGGTGCAGGATCAAACGAGTAAGTCTTATCAATCGTGATCACCTCAGCAAAGGCGTATGGCTCACCCCACTCATAATCCTCCACCATATAGAAGTTGAAGTAGCAGTGAGAGGTAGGCGACATGATCACATCATGCCCTTTCCCAGAAGCCGTCAGTCCACCTTCCACACCGCGCCAACTCATGATGGTTGCACTGGGGTTCACATCACTGTCAAGCAGCTCATCCCAACCAATCAGCTTTCTGCCTTTCGACTGCACGAACGCTTCCACTCGTTTAGTGAAATAGCCCTGCAGACGAGCCTCTGGTGATTGGTCACCCTTGGCCGTCAGATGTTCTTTCTTGATTCGTTCCTGACACAACGGACATTTTTCCCAACGGGTACGAGGAGCCTCATCGCCACCGATATGGATATAGTCAGATGGGAAGATCTCCATCACTTCCTCCAGTACGCCCTCCACAAAACGGAATGTCTCTTCCTTACCAGCACATAGGATATCATCGAAGATTCCCCAGTGACCTTCCACCTCATATGGTCCTCCAGTACAGCCCAGTTCAGGATAGGCAGTCAGCGCACCCAACATATGACCAGGCATATCGATCTCAGGAATCACTGTGATATAACGATCCTTCGCATACTGCACAATCTCCTTCATCTCCTCCTGCGTATAGTAACCACCATAGCGGGTACGGTCGTCAATGACTGAGTTTCTTCCCAATGTAGTATAGTTTCGCCATCCACCCTTTTCGGCCAACTTGGGATACCGTTTGATCTCCACGCGCCACCCCTGATCATCAGTCAGGTGCCAATGGAAGGTATTCATATTGTGCAGCACCATCATATCGATGTACTCCCTGACGAAGTCGAGCGAGAACAGATGGCGTGCCACATCAAGGTGCATACCTCGATAACTGAACCGTGGCGCATCTGTAATCTCCACGGCAGGTAACGCTACAGCGTCAACTTGCGCCTTTCGCACTTCATCCGAAAGGATCAGTGATTTCCTCAGCGTCTGTATTCCGTAGAACACCCCCTGCGGTGTCAAGCCCTCTATCGTCACACCTTTCTTATCGACAGTCATTCGATACCCTTCCTTCTCCACCATCTTCGGGTTCAGACGAAGCACGATACTCCTACCCTTCTCCACCTTGGCAGAAAAAGACACCTTCAGTCCTGTTTCCTCCTCAATATACTGCTGAAGGAAACGACCGTTTCGCTGCATGTCCTCATTGTCGGTACTGACAACAATCAGCGTCTGGGCATTCAACACGAACCCGTCTTTCTGCAACAGGGTAATCTTACTGGGTAGCGGTACTACCTGATAGTCTGCCTTCGGCCAATCTGTATTCGCAGCTTGGACAGAAAGAGCAAAGAAAAGACATGTCAACCATGTCAACCAATTCATACAATAGTTTTTCATTTCTAAATGTTATTTGGTGACAAAAATACAAAAAAGATTTTGAATAGTCAAGGGTTTATTGTTATTTTGCACACGTGAACGAAGAGAAAAGACAGATCACACGACAGCGTTTGGAGAACAGTCGTACCTACGGTTGGCTTCAACGGGCATCAGATATCATGGACCGCTATTATGTGGATGCGGCCTTGGGCTTTGCCATACCTGGTGGTATCGGTGATGCCATTGCTGCCCTTATCTCCGTTGTGTATATCGCCTTCACAGCCGTGAAGATCCGTTCGTTCCCACTCACCTTGGCAGTTATCAACAACACCCTGCGGGATGTGCTACTCGGTATGATACCCTTCTATGTAGGCGATATCATTGATGTGTTCCATCGTTCCAACCAGCAGAACATGAACCTGATACGAGGATTCGTAGAGGGTGACGAAGAGACGATCCGCACCGTGAACCGCAAGGCCACCTACAGCATCATCATCTTCGTCTGTCTCTGTTTCCTCCTTTACCTCATGGTAAAGGTGGTTATCTGGGCAGGACAATACATCTTCTCCCTTTTCTCTTGATGATTACTTCAGTCCGAACAGACTCTTCAGTTTCTGCATGAAGCTGCTCTTCTCGATGCACTCAGCACTCTCCTTCACGAACTCCCCAGCACGATCCGTCTGTTCACTCACGAACTCCTTCGCCTGCTGAACAGTCTCGTTTGAGGTGAGTTGCTCCACGGTATCCTCAATCTTCTCACGCACCGCCTTGACGGTCTCGTTCTCGTTGATATCGTTGATCACACCTTCCACCTTCTCTTTCATGTTCTTCAGGTTCTCCTCGCTTACGAAGTCCTCTACTTTCTCGCGGATAGCCTTCACGGTCTCGTTCTCACTGATGTCGTTGATTACGTCCTCTGCCTTTTCCTTCACGTTCTTCAGCAGATCCTCAGCAGAATCGATGAAGTTACCAGCAGTCTCTTCAGCCTGCTCTTTCACTTCCTCAGCAACCTGCTCAGTTACTTCCTCAGTTTGGTTTTTCAGTTCTTCAGTTTCCATATAATCACTCTATTAGTAGTTAATATTTGTTTGTTGAGGTCTTAGATGCTAATCCTACTGCATATCGTAAACAACCTGCATGATCTTCTTTCCCAATGCATCAGCAGCTTCCATGGTGGCTGCCTCGCTATAGACACGGATGATGGGCTCAGTATTGCTCTTGCGGAGGTGTACCCATTGGTCGGGGAAGTCGATCTTCACACCGTCGATATCGTTCACGGCAACACCTTCCTGTCCTGCATACATCTCCTTCACCTTCACCAGAATGGCATCCACGTCGGTAGAAGGAGTGAGGTCGATGCGGTTCTTTGCAATGAAATAGTTGGGGAAGGTGGCTCGCAGTTCAGATACCTTACAGCCTTTCTGAGCCAGGGATGAGAGGAACAGGGCGATACCTACGAGGGCATCACGACCGTAATGACTCTCAGGATAGATCACGCCGCCATTACCTTCACCACCGATAACGGCACCAACCTCCTTCATCTTGGTGGTTACATTCACCTCACCTACTGCTGCGGCAGCATAAGCACCGCCATGCTTCTCTGTGACATCACGAAGGGCACGGGTGGAACTGAGGTTGGAAACAGTGTTTCCCTTTGTATGAGAAAGCACATAGTCGGCAACACTGACAAGGGTGTATTCCTCACCGAACATCTTACCGTCCTCGCAGATAAAAGCCAGACGGTCAACATCGGGATCCACCACAATACCTAAATCAAAGCCACCCTCGCGCATCTTATCCATGATACCCGTGAGGTTCTTCTCCAGCGGCTCGGGGTTATGAGCAAAGTCGCCATTGGGCTCACCGTTCAAGATCTCATAGTCAACACCCAAAGCCTTGAACAGTTCAGGAAGGATCACGCCACCCACGCTGTTGATGGTATCAGCACAAACGCGGAAATGCGCCTTCTTGATGACATCCACATCCACCAATTGGAGAGCAAGCACGCTGTCGATATGTCGTTTATCAAATGAGTTGTCCTCGATATAATGACCCAGATGATCCACGTCGGCATACTCGAAAGCCTCAGCCTCAGCAATGGCCAGCACCTCATTACCCTCCTCCTTGTTCAGGAACTCACCCTCACTGTTGAGCAGCTTCAAGGCGTTCCACTGACGGGGGTTATGACTGGCGGTGATAATGATACCACCATCGGCGCCGCTCATGCGTACAGCCAGCTCTGTGGTAGGCGTTGTAGCCAGTCCTATATTGATCACATCAAAGCCGTAACCCATCAGGGTGCCGCATACCACATTCTTCACCATCTCGCCAGAGATGCGGGCATCGCGACCAACCACGATCTTCTTGCTTTTTGCATTCTTGTTAATAAACGTGGCGTAGGCCGTTACGAACTTCACAATGTCTAACGGGTTCAGGGTATCACCAGTTGATCCGCCGATGGTTCCGCGGATACCAGATATGGATTTTATCAAAGTCATAATTATCTTCCTTTTTGATAGGTTATTTCATAATAGCACGGATAGACACCTGTCATAGACGACTGATGTCCTTGTGAATGGGGAACGATGATGTTCACCTTCGCAATCTCATCCTCTTCCTTCTCCAGACGTCCCACATTGATATAGAGCAACGGTACCAACCAGCCGGCAGGAACAGAAGCATTATTATACTGTGTCAACATCGCACCCTCCACAAATGAGGCTGTAAAGGAATCGCTGGTACGCGTCACATTCATCTTATCCACCAGATACGATAACTTCATCACCTCGTTGGTGAGGATGAGGGAGTCGGTGAGGATATTATACTCCTTGAAGCGGCAGAGCACACTGGTCGTCTCGCCATTGGCAATGGGAGAGCCACAGCCCTTGCGAACGATCTGGAGATAGACACCCGTGTTGTCGAAGAGCACGAACTCGTTCTTGCTCACATCCGTGGTATAGTTCTGTGCCTTGAAGGTAGCCTCGCTGATCACGTTAATCTTACGCTCTGTGAGGAACTCCCGTATGGCATTACGCTCTTTCTCGGTCTGCTCAGCATACGTTTCGTAATGACTGCAACTGGTCACGAGTAACAGAGCGACCATCGAGAATACTGCTATAATTGTTCTTTTCATCTTCAGTTTTATTATTCGGGTGCAAAGATATAGAGAAAAAACGAGAAATAAGAGATGAGAGATGAGAAATTAGGATTACTTAATAAATCTCCTACTCTTCCAACTCCCTGATAGCCTGCTGTGCAATCTTCTCCGCTTCCTCCATGGAGCATTCCAGTCGTCCGCCTGAAGCATTGAGATGTCCACCGCCATTGAAATAGGTTTCCGCCACTTTTGTACACGAGAAATCATCCACGCTGCGCAGACTCACCCATATCAGGTTATCACGTTCAGTATCCTCGCGGAGGGAGATACTCAGCTTCATCCCCTTGATCTGTAGCGGCATATTCACCAAGCCTTCCGCATCGCCTTTGAGGTAATGGAAGCGTTTCAGGTCACGCCGTGTCAGACAGAAGTACGAGGCATGTTTCTCGGGAATCACATTCAGTTTCTGGTACAGCACATAGCCAATCAGACGGAGTCGCCATTCGCTATAGTTGTTATACACATTTCTGTAGATCTTGTCTTTGTCGAACCCCTTGGTGAGCAACTGACTGATAATGAAATAGATTTCTGGACGGTTGGAGTTATAGGTAAAGCCACCCGTATCCGTCATCATTCCGCAGTAGATGGGTACGGCAATCTTACGCGTCATCTCTTCGAAACCACCCAGTTGCCAGATTACCCTGAAGAGCAGTTCACTCGTGCTACTCATCTCGGGATGAGAGATACAAAGAACCGTGTCGATGGTAGGATCAGGATGATGATCGATCATCACCTTCTTTGCTGACGAGGCCACCATCACCTCCCCCATCTTCTCCATACGCTCAGGACGGTTGAAGTCGAGACAGAACACCAGATCTGCCTGCGCGAATGCCTCTTCCACCCGTTCCGTATGCTTGTCGTAGCGCACAATCCGCTCCGTTCCCGGCATCCACTGAAGGAAGTCGGGGAACTTATCTGGCACGGCAATCATCGGATCCTTGTCATGCATCCGAAGATACTCTGCCCATGCCAGACAGGAGCCAATGGCGTCACCGTCAGGGTTCTGATGACAGCATACAATGATGTGCTGCGCCTCTTCAATCAATAGGCGCAGTTGTTCACATTGCGCTGCAGAAAGAATCTCAATTTTCAATTCTCAATTGTCAATTATCAATTATCAATTCAGCGAAGCTTAAAACAGCTTCGCTGGATACACACCCTCATCCACCAACTGCTGGATGCGGTCAACGGTTGACTGACGGTCAGCGGCGTAGGTAACACCAAACCACTTGCTCGTTGTATCAAGCACCTTCACGGTGGCAGTCTTCTCGTTGATGAGTTTGTTCACCATCAGCGGGATGAAGAACTCAGCCTTGAGGTTCGTCATATTCTTCGGATCGCTGAGGAACTCCTTGAAATAAGCCTCAGAGTACTCGAAGTAGTCGGGTGTGAATCCCCACATATTCATGGACACGGGTGTTGTATCATCCACAGACACCCACTTGCCTTCCTCGTCCTTGTAGCGGATGGGCTCGTTGGCAGCACCTGCATTCGAACCATCCTCGGTGCAACGCACAATCTCCGTACGCTCCACAACGGTGGTGAGGTGATCCTGCTCATCCTTTGAACAGATGCCACGAGCCACCGTACCGTTCTCCGACAGGGTGTTTCCTACGCGGAAGCCCACCATGGCATACTGGTTACGAGCACCCTCGGGCAGTTCACTCAGGAACTTACCGATAACCATAAAGGCATCACGGTTATAGAAATCATCACAGTTAATGACCAGGAAGGGTTCCTTGATCACATCCTTGCCCATGAGTACGGCATGGTTGGTACCCCACGGCTTCACACGACCTTCAGGAACGGTGAATCCCTCGGGCAGGGCATCAAGACCTTGGAAGCACAGCTCACAAGGAATCTTATCCTCATATTTCGACAGGATCTGCGTACGGAACTGCTCTTCGAAGTCCTTACGGATTACCCATACCACCTTACCGAATCCAGCCTGGATGGCATCGTATATACTATAGTCCATGATGGTCTCGCCATTAGGTCCCAGACCATCGAGCTGCTTCAGTCCGCCATAACGACTTCCCATGCCTGCAGCAAGCAAAAAAAGAGTTGGTTTCATCTTCTTCTATTGTTAATCTATTTGTATTGTTGATGCAAAAGTAATACATTTTGGGCAGAATCTGCCATAGACACGACAAATTAACATTCCTTAGAAAGGATAGCCCACGGCGATATGCAACGCCTGTCCATCACCAAAGCGACGGATATTATAGAATCCGCTCTTACCTGTGTCGTAGGGCACATGCAGACCGATACCCCAGTCGAGACGAAGCACGAGGAAATCAAGATCGTACCGCAGTCCGATACCCGTACCCAACGCCATCTGACGATAGAACCTGTCGAACTTGAATGCTGTGCCATCCATTACAGCATCTGTAGTGGCATCACCATAATGCTCCTTCATGCTCCACACGTTTCCGCCATCGAGGAAGATGGCACCGTATAAGCCACTGAACAGTCGGGTGCGGTATTCGAGGTTCCCCAACAGCTTGATATCACCATTCTGGAACAGATACGAGAAGCCCGCCTCCTCCATGGGTTTGAAGTTACCCGGACCGATACTCCTTACGGTGAAGGCACGGATGCTGTTGGCACCGCCCACATAGAACATCTCACTGAACGGAGCCTTACTGCTGTTACCATAGGCATAGATCACGCCCGCATTAATATGTCCTACCAGATGACTCGTACTACTCACTCGCCAATACTTCGTAAAATCGGTCTCGATCTTCACGAACTGCGAATAGGGATTGTTGAACATCTCCTTGTCCTCAGTATCCCATTTCTTACCGAAGGCCATGTAGGCCAACGAGGATAGGTTACCTGCCTCAGACACCGTTGTCTCCCATGTGATCGGATGGTGCATGGATGAAGGACTCGCATAGTAATGGGTGTAGCGCATCTTGGGGATGAACACATCATGCATCGTGGCGGTGAGGTAAGGATTACTGCTCACGATGCTGTCGAAACTATGGGTAGTATGTACCAGATGCTGATAGGTGATGGTCAGCGGACTCAGTTCATGTCGTCTGTTCTGCGTCTTCTGCCAACGGTAGGTCCATTCACCGCTGAAGTTCACCATCTTGAAATAACTGGGACGGTTCAAGGTGTTGCGTGATATCTGGGCAAGCGTTGACGGTGTACTGTAGTAACGCTGTACAGGACGACGGTGGGTTGTTCGCTGGTGGTGCATGGTGGTGTCCCTGAGGGCCGCCTCCCTTCTCCTACTTGCCTTCTGCTCCAACCATTCACGCCAAGGTAATACGATACGGGGGAACTCCAGCGAAGCACTGATACCATACTCATACGAGTTCAGTCGTTTACTACCCTCAGCACCTTGCGCCCTTTGCCACTCGTAAGAACCGTGCAGGTTGATGTCAAGCAGCTCTCCACCTCTGAAGGCGTTACGCTTGGTGAAACCCAGCACCACCTCCGGTCCTATCCTGCCAGATGTCTTGTTCTTCAGGTTTGTCTCGATATAGCAATCATACGGCTTGTCGAGCACGCAGTCAAGACTCAGGTCCAAGGTATCCTGTGGAGGGAGGAGCGCGGAGAGAGGAGTGAGGAGAGATGCGGTATGAGGCGTTGAGACACGAGGAGTGAAGTTGAAGTCAACCATACCAAAGATACCCGTACTGTTCATCTTCGCTACCGATTCCAAGTACTTATCATAGCTATAGGGTTGTCCGTGACGCAGTTTCAGGTTGTTCATGATGACACTCAGACGGACAGGCGGACGACGACCGTGGAAGCGCACCTTGAAGGAGCGACGACCCATGGAGTCAGTCAGCTCCTGCATGAACTGTCTTCTTAGATCGATGGTTACCTTCCCGATATACCACTTATGCGTTGCCTCTTCCGGGAGATCATCAGCTGCCTGCAAACGCAGTTGCACCTTACCCGGAACAGCAAGCGTATCCGCCAGATACGATGCATAACTATTCTGGAAATAGTAATAGCCGTTATTGCGGAACAGGTTGGTGATACGTGTACGCTCCGCATCCAGGGCAGGCACGGTAAAGGCATCCCCTGTACGGATCAAGGCCTCATCCATAGTGGAGCGTATCAGACTGTCAGCATCACCTGGGAAGTTCACATAGTCGATACTGTCAACAGTGAAAAGATGATCCATCTTCACCGTATAGCCGATCTTCGCTTTCTTGGGATTACGACGGGGAATGGTGTCGTAGCTGACGGAGCCACGGAAATAGCCGTATTTGCGCAGTACCGACTGTGCCACAGAAGCACGCAGGGCGGGATTCACCCAACTCATCAGTACTGGCTGCTTACCAAACGACTTCGTCATCCATTTGGCAAAGGCGCTCTCCTTGTCGTTGAACGCGTTCCATATCCATAAGCCGTAAGGGAACGGAGTACGATAGTAACTACTGCCGAACAGGGCGCCGTTGGGTGCTGTGGCCAACGCTGCCTCCACCTCCACCTGCGTATCGATGAAGTTATCATTGCGCTCGTAGTCCTGGTAGTCGATCTTGGTCAGTCCGATAAACAGTTGATCCCCCTCAGGCACTCCCTTCGTAGTAGAACAGGAGCACCATACCAAGGTGCAGCAGCATACGAACAGCCATCGCCATCCCTTCCTCATCCTATTATATATATCATTCCTCATCTATTCTATACTTTGGCCATTAGCCTTTAGCTATTCTCCTTCCTCCGTACTCCCTACTCCTTCCTCGGTCTTCGTACCCACAATCCTCAGTGTATCCCTAGGTTGCGTTTCCATCAGCGGTATCATCTGCTGCTCATCACTCTTGAAGCGGAAGATGTCCTTGAAGTGTTGCAGCGTGCGACGCCAGATGAAACCACCTCCGTATTCCTGGGTGTACCCTTCGAGCCAGTCGTAACTGTTGTTATCGAAGAACAACTTGACGTATTTGTTCGCCGTGTCATCCAAACGGTATTCGAGGGTGACATTGTCGAAGAACGACTCGTTGCCATAGGTGTTCTGCGCACCTGTTGACACCTTTCCACCCACTGATACCTTCACACGGTTGTTCCAGAACCGCTTGGCAAAGCGGAAGGAGTAGTCGGTGTGCATAGTCCCCGAAGCATCCGTGGCATTATCCAGACCGATAGAGAGGTCGAGCGTGCGCAGGGCATTACCCGTAATATTATTGATCTCGTTCTCGAGGAAACTGCTCAGGGCACCGTTCATCGAGAAGCCGCTCGTGTTACCGTCAGCCAAGTACATACCCGTGGTAAGCATCGTAACCGCCAACTTACCCCGCTGCTCCACACTCATCTGCTGCAGTTCGTTGTGCAGCGCCATGTCCTCAGGTGCATCGAGCGTGAACTCGAGTCCCATATCGTTCAGTGTCTTGGTGATGATCACGCCACATTCGAAGTTCACGCCACGTCCCACGCCATTGGCATTCGACACAGTGGCCTTGGTGGTCTCCATGGCCGTGATATTCAGGGTAGGATTCATCGGATCACCCGTGAACTCGATATAGCTACCATCCTGGATGGTAAAGGTCTTCAACGGGATGATAGGCAGTGAGTACTTCATCTCACCATTGTCGAGCGTATAACGACCCGTCAGTCGGAGGTTATCTGCCGTATTATACTGCATGCGCAGGTTACCACCACCCATCAAGTCGATGTAGTTCGAGTGGTCAGCATTCAGGTAAGCCATGATATGAGCACCCTTGGCCACATCCATGGTGAGATCCATACGGAAGCCGTTCAGCGGCGGACGCGTCACGATGGTCTCTGTAGTATCCGTAAAATCGGTGAACTTCACCAGTTCATCCAACTGGTTATCGGTGGTCAATGGGGAGTCGCGCAGCACATAACTCAGATCCGTCGTACCCAGCACATCCAGCTTTCCGCGCATGCTCAGGTTCTCCAGCGGACCGCTCAGTGTGCCGAAGAAGTTCACGAAGGCCTTACCGAAGGCCACGCTGTTCGGCTGTTCCTTGGCATTGATAATCTCATAGTTGTCGGCCCGCATCCTGACGTTCATGGTCATCCTGTTGAGATCAGAGAAATCGATGTTTCCTGCCAGGTTCAGCGGGTTCTCGTTATGGGCGTACATCTCGAAGTTCTCCAGGAGCAGATGACTGCCTACGATTCGTACCGGGTCGTTACTGAAGCGCAGATCCATGCCATACGGTACGCTTACCAGATGACAGGAGTCGAGGAACACCTCACCATCCACCCTGGGCTTATCAAGCGAGCCCTTTACGGTCAGCTCTCCTTCGCCATAACCCTTGAAGCCGAACAGTTGATCAGGAATAAAGCCGTTGACGAGAGATATCGGCAAACGGGCCAGGTTCACCACCAGATCCATGTTCTCCTTACCCTTCGGCTGATAAGTTCCCGAAATCGTTCCCACCTCCATGCCTTCCACGGCCAAGGTTCCGTCCACGAAGTGCGACCCGTCTTCCATGGGCATATACACAAACTCCGTACCCAGGTTACCCATCTTATTACCCTCGTAGTACAGTCCGTTGCCTTCCATCGAAGAAGAAACAGTAAAGTGATCACCATCCTGCACATAGTGGAAGTCACCATTGAGGAATCCCTTGATGTCAGGCATATAAGGAATCACCGACACCAGTTCCTCAAGGTTCAGCTTGTTCAGTGAAAGCGTGATATCCTGCAGGGCATCTACGTTCTCATCATTGGAATAGACCTTCAAACCGGTACCGTCATCTGCGAGGATTTCCAACTGGGCAGACACCCTTCGGTTATCCGCCAGGAACACATAGTTATCATCATTGATACGTGCAGGACGGTAGGCGATGACCGCATCCTTCGAGAGCAGGTGCAGACGGATGCCGTTATCCTCCATGGCAGCCTCAGCACCGAGGCGCACACCCAACCGATCCTGTTCATCATAATAGCGCAGGTTCACGCCAGCACCTTTCTCTAAGAGATAACCGTCAAACAAAGTGTTGAACACGAACTGCGGATTCTTGTTGTTGTTCCGCACCTGACCGTTGAAGGTGATATTCGTGCTGTCTGATACAAAGTTCAGTCGTATGGTATCCAACTGCACACTATCAGCCATCAGCGACAGAATGCGCATCTTTCCGTTCAGTCCTTCCTCAGGAGATGTCACCATGTCGATATCGGCATTGGCAAACGTATAGCCCTCGCGCTCCAGCAGTCGTACAAAGAAGTTGTCATTACCCGTATGCAGTCGGATGCGTGCCGTGGGGAATCTGCGGCGCAAAGCCATCTGGTCGATATGCTTCTCCTTCGCCTGTTTATTCACCTCGGTCATCAGTTGGTCGCCTACCTTCATCAACTGTTTGTAGCCGCCACTCGCATCCATGTCGAGGTGGAAGTCACCGCAATCCACCACAGCATGTGTCGTGTCACGACGCGTCAGCACATCCAGCACGATATCGTCAGGACGGTATTGCTGTGTCTTGTCCTTCACGGTGATATCAGAAGACATGCCCTGCACCTGGTAGAAGTCGTTCATGTCGGTAGCCACATCGAAATGTCCGCACATCGTCACCGTCATGGGTTCCTCGGTCAGATGCAGCTTATGGAGGTCGGCATGCAGCACATCAGCGGCTATCGTAGCTTTGATATTCTTTTTACTGGTCAGGGCATCCACGGTGAACTGACCTTTCAGCAAGGGGTTGTTCGCATCGATATCCGCCCGCATCCTTCCGTTGTTCACTGTTGCCGTGGCATTCATGCCATCAAGGTTATACTGTCCATACTGGAACTTCTTGATGCGTGCCTTGGCCTGCAGGTTGGTCTTGGGTGAGAGGAAATCGGTGCCATAACCCTTGAGGTCGATATCGCCCGTAAAGGCACCCATCTCATATCCAGGGAGGAAATGACCGATCTGAAGATTGTTCACCGTCATGGTGGTCTGATACCGCATGGTCTTCGTGTCGATATCAGCCTTCCCCTTCACACTACCCTTCCCTTCGGTGGCGGTGAAGTTTGCACGATACCTGCTGCCATCGACCTTGAAGTTTCCTTTCACGCCGATACCTTGCGGGATGCGGATTCCCTCGAGTGTCTTCGGATCCATCAGGGAGGTGAGGAAATTGATGTTATACGACTTCCCCTCCAGGTTCAGGTCAGCCACCATCTTATCAGGATCCATGGGATTCATCACATAACCGCTGGCATTGATATTGAAGGCAGAAGGCAGCTTGGCGTTCAGACCGGTAAACTCTATACGGTTCATGTTACCCGAAAGCACCGTCTTGATGGTCAGCGGTTGGTTCGGCCACTGACGGATGAACTTGGTAGGCATACCGCCTAAGAAGCGCATGATGTCCTGCTTCCCCAAGGAACCGTCGGCCGAGAGATGAATCTTTCCCGGCGCTTTATCGTCAAAGGCGTTCTGATCCATCACCACATGCGCATCCAGACTAGATTCCGGGGTGCGCAGCTTCAGGTCGGGCAGATAGAATTTCTTGTCGTCCATGGCGAACCCACCTTGCAGTTCCGTCACCTCCAGTCCGCTCTGCTCCTTCAGAGAACAGTTACGAACGTTCAGACTCAGTTTGGGGGAACTGTACGAAAGGGAGTCAACACCCAACTGGATGTTACTTACGTTCAGGTGGTTGTAGTCAAGACCTTTCACCTTGGGTGCCGAACGGTCATCATAGGTCAGGGCACCATCGTTCCAGTCGAGCTTCTTCACCTTGTATTCACCTTTATATAAATCGAAGAAGCCCTCCTCGGCCGCCACCTTTCCCAGATGGGCAGCCATCCGCAGGGTGTCGCCAGGCATGCGGACCGTCACATCACTGCGTTCGATATTCAACTGGTCAACAGTGATCTTCCAGAAGTTCTCACTCTTCGTGGTATCAGGCGGAACGGTATCACTCAGTTGCACATCGATCTTCGCATCCGTCAACTGAGCCTCGTTGACGCGCAACAGAGAGCCTTTCAGGTCGATGCCATGACTGGCCAGGTGCAGACTGCCCGCCTTACCTTTCACCCTGGCCTCGGGAACGAAATGTGTAGTGTTAAAGGTGAGGTCGGTGAAATCCAAAGCATCGATCTCCACCTGTTTCTTGAACAAGGGCCACAGTTGCACGTTGACAACCAGTTTACGAACATCAGCTACTGTGTCTTTCTGCTCAGGAAGGGAATCGTTAGGCTGCAACACACGCAGACCTTCCACGCCGAGATTCAGCGGAAACTCCAGGTTGACATGCTCCACCGTGATCTCCATACCCGTCTTCTCTGAGGCTACGCGTGCCACCTGCCTTACCGCCCAGTTCTGTACTGGGGGCAGATAAAGCAGTACCGCTAACAATACGATCAGCAGAATGGGTATGGCAACGGCTATGGCCGTCCATTTCAACGCTTTCTTCATCACGTTTCTCTGATTCTAACTGCAAAGTTACGATTAAGTGAGCGAAAAAACAAATTTTGTGGCAGCAAAACAAAGAAATGCTTGCATTTCATTTGTTAAGATGCTACAAAATAAGACCGTAGGTCCAAATTTATTTGGGTTTTTCCGAACGTGAGTAAGTTCGACGAAGTCAAAGTTAACGGAAGTAAGTTCGGCGAAGCCAAAGTTACGGATTAGTATGCACAATTCAAAAGAAAAGCGTGTTTTTCTTTAGAATAATTGGGTGAAAAGTTCTTTAGAAAAGCATTTTTATTGGAACGACTGCCACAGATTGTCATTGGGCAACGGAGCCTCAACGGTAATCTGTATCTTACTGACGGGGTGGACGAACTCCACACGACGAGACAAGAGAGAAATGCTTCCATCGGAATTGCTTCGCTGTGCGCCATATTTCAGGTCACCCTTGATCGGACAGCCAATCTTGGCCAGCTGACAACGTATCTGATGATGACGCCCCGTTAGCAGGTTCACCTCCAAGAGCATATAACGGTCGGAAACACCTATCACCCTATACTTCAACACAGCTTTCTTAGAATGGGGAACCTCATGGTCATAAGCATAACTCTTATTCTGTTTCTCATTGCGAGTGAGCCAATGCTCCAATGTTGTCCATTCCTCAGCGTTCACCTCCAAACGCTCCCCCTTTGTTTCTTGTCTTTTAACAATCGCCCAATAGGTTTTATGCACCTCATTGTTACGAAACATATCGTTCAGACGTGCCAAGGCTTTGGAGGTGCGGGCAAAGACTACCAGACCGCTAACGGGACGATCCAAACGATGTACCACACCCAGAAATACGGCACCGGGCTTAGCATATTTCTCCTTGATGTAAGCCTTTACCGACTCTGACAGCGGTACATCACCTGTCTTGTCACCTTGCACAATCTCACCGCTCTCCTTGTTAACGATGATGATATGGTTGTCTTCGTAAACTACCTGCATAGCAATAAGAATCAAAGTCCGTTGATCCAACTGGCAATATCCTGCAGCACCTCGGGCGAGATGGTTTCCTCAATCTGTCCGTACTCGGTGGGAAGACCGGTAGGACTGTGCTGGAAGAGGTGGTTCAGTTCGGGATATACCTTGGTGAGGTTCTTCTTTGATTTGGGCAACAGTTGACGGATGGCCGTGAGGTTCTGCGAAGCGATTACCTGACAGTCATGATCACCATTCAAAGCGAACACAGGACAGCGGGTATTGCGGATGTCAGCCGACGGATCATAATCGATGAACCACTGCAGCCACGCCATCTCCTGCACCTCCTTCTGCTGACGATAATTCTCAACGGTCATAACGGCAGGCTGACCAGAGAGTTCCAGGATACGATTGCTCTGTGCAACGAGCAAGGTGTCACCCTTCACGCCAGGACCTGCCAGGGAAACGATGAAATCCGTCTTCTTACGTGCGCTCAGCAAGAACGCGATGAGACCACCCTCGCTATGACCGAGCAGTCCTACCTTCTTGAAAGCCTTCCTGCTGCGCAGGTAGTCAAGTCCTGCTGCAGCATCGCGCATAAAGTCGAGCGAGGTGGCATTTGTCACGTCACCACCCCTTGACATCCCCGTACCACGATCATCATAGCGCAGCGTGGCGATACCCTGACGCGCCAGATAGTCGGCAATGACCAGGAACGGCTTATGCTCAAACAGTTCCTCGTCGCGGTTCTGCTGTCCGCTACCCGTCACCAGCAACACCACCATCGGCTTCTTTTTCTTGTCGTAGCCCACAGGATAGGTGATGGTGCCTGCCAATGTGGCACCATCAGCCTCATTCCTGAACGTCACCTCCTCTGTCTCGTAAGGAAATGGCGGTTGCGGCATCTGCGGCCGCTTCGCCTTGGCCACCTCTCCCCTTGTCAGCACGAGCGGTATCGACTGTCCCATCTGGGTGAACGTACCGTCGAGCTTCCCGTCTTTCAGTCGGGCGCGATAGGTCATCCTGAGGTTATCAATCTTGATGGCTATTGAGTCATCGCTCAGATACTCCTTAACGGCAGGAATACCCTTGGCACCTTGGTCAGGACTGTCGAGCGTTACTACAACATAGCCGTCGGCCTGTTCCAGATTGAGCACCAGTGTCAGCGAAACCATACCTGCATTGAGCTTACCCGACCATGAGCCAATCAGAGCGGTGGTTGGATTAACCTGAGCTCGCCCTGTCATTGCGACAAGGGCGAGGAGGGGGAGCATGATACCCCGAAAACTAGTAATGAATCTTTTTTTCATATCTATATAATCTTTTCTTTATTTTTATACTTTTAGATGTGCAAAGGTAGTCCTTTATTACATCATCAGCAAATAATTAATGTTATTTTACAATCGGTTCTTCTCTTCGTTACCTGCACCCGTACCTTTATACTTCGAGCCCGTAACGTTGAAGTTATAGCTCAGCGTAAGACCTACAGTCTGTGTATAGCCGTATTCGGTCTGTGAGGTCTTGCCTATCTTGTAGTAAAAGGTTGTCTTTGTACTGCCTGTGCGGAAGATATCGTTGGCATAGAGCGCAGCTGTCAGTCGTCCATTCCAGAAAGTTTTCTGCACACGGGCACTCGTGGTAAAACTACTGCCGCGATACATGAATCCCCAATGGTTGCTACCGGTATAGTTAACACGCACCAAGGCTTTCGTGGTGGGATTGATGACAAACCAACTGTTCACGTTAAAGCTGAACTCGGGCTTGTTCAGTTTCTTCGGAGCACCGTATTTCTCTGCATCGAACATCTGCTGATAGTAGTGCAGCGTTACTTGTGGCTGCCACCATCCGAGTTTCGGTGAGGCTACGAGGGTGGCATAGACACGATCCTGATGGTCGAAGTTATCAGGTTGAAAGATCGCAATATCATTCTCCTCGTCATATACATTACCAACGTGAGTAAAGAAGTCGTTCTCGCGGGTAAATCCCGTCACGAAGGTCAGCCACGAATAGGTCAGGTTGAAGTCGATGCTCTGCCTTACCGAGGGGCGTAGCAGCGGATTTCCGCCTTCGTAAAGGATTCGACTGTCGTAAACGATCATTGAAGTCAGCATCTGATAGGGCGGACGCGTAATGCGCTTGCTGTAGCTTAACTGCGCACCCCACTTGCCTTTCTGCCAGGCTGCGGAGAGGTTGGGGAACCAGTCGTTATAGGTGCGACTGGGCTCCGACTGCGTGATGCCAAACGAGGTGTAGTCCGTCTTCACGTGCTCATAACGCAGTCCTGCATTCAAGTGCCACTCACCCAGTTGCAATTCGTATTCCGCAAACCCGGCGATGTTCTTTTCTTTCATCTCGTTGTCACTTTCAGGTATGATATTCTCCTGGTTTACGTTACCGCCGCTGCTCTTCGTGCTCGTCGCCTCTGATCCTGCGCTCAACTCACCTTTCCAGACGGGATAGGTCAGCACCAGTTTACCTGCCATCATCTTACGATCCTCATTGGTCAGGGTAGTGATGGTGCGGTTGCCGTATTCATCACTTATCTCTTGCTGATTGTTATCACTCTCTGATTCACGTTGCAATAAAGTGGCGTTAAGGTCAATGTCCAGTTTCCCCACCTTACCTACATAGTAGGTATTCATTTCCCATACGGGCTTGTCTTGTTCGCGGATATCCGTTGTAAGACAGACATCACCATCGAAAGCTCCGTTTTTCAGATAGCGCTGGTTCATGTTCGACTTGAAACAGTTATAGAGGTTCTTTTGCGAAGAGAAACTCAAACCTATGGAATGATCTGTGTTGAAATCGTAACTCAGACCAGCCTGATACTGAATCTCCGTCCACGAACTCCTAACGGGGAGAGCGGCGTGAACATTAAACAGGTCCTTGCTGATATGCAGCTCCTGATCGACATCCTGATCATTGCTATAGTGACCGTTGTCGAGTGCCACGTTACCAAAAACCTCCAGTCCACCGGTGCGGAACTTCAGCGTCAGATCATCGTAGGTGTTCCACTTGTTGTTACGCCAGTTATCACTGGTGGCCATCAGACTGAATCCGTCGCCCTGAGGCTTTAACGTCTTGATGCAGATCACAGCATTCACCTCGGCATTGTACTTCGCGCCAGGGGCAGTGATCACATCCACGCTCTTCACGTCAGCCGACTTCAATCGCTTCAGATCGCCCATGTCGCGCACCTTCTTATTATTGATGTAGATCTCGGGCTCGCCCTTGGCCAGCACCTCGAACTTTCCGTCTTTGCCCTGCACCATGGGGATCAGCGACAGCAGATCATCGGCATTGCCTATATCATGGAGCAGCGAGTGCTGCACCTCCACGGTCATACCACCTGATGTCATCTTGTACTGCGGAATCTGACCTTTCACCACCACACCGTTGATGGTATAGGTCTCGGGATGCATGGCTATGGTACCGATCTCACCTACGCTAACCGCCTGCGTCACGGTCTTGTATCCGATGCAGGTCACCTTCACCGTAACGTTCTTCGCCTGACAGGGAATCACGAAGTCGCCATTCTCATTACTCACGCTACCGTTGATAAAGACGGTGTCCTTGAGCAGCGATACGTTGGCAAACTCCAGGGGCTGACCTTTCTCGTCCACTACTCTACCTATCACCTTTGCACTCTCCTTCTGCGTACACTCCACGAAGATGTTGTTACCATCGTAGGTCACCTTCATCGGATAGAAACTGATCACCTGTCGGATAGCATCTTCAAGCGGGAGGTTCTGGAAGTTGGTGGTGACGGTGAAGTCCTCCAACTCGTCGTAGATAAAGAAAATCGTCTTGTCGCTGGTGGCGGTATTCAAGTCCTCGAGCACCTTCGAAAGCGACTGGTTCTGATAATGTCTGCTGATCTTCTGTGCCTGTACACTCACGGCACAAATACAGAATAATATGATATAGAAATATCTTTTCATTGCTTATCAATTTATTTGAAAGAAATCAGAATAATAGGAATAATTATCTACTAATTATCTTTAATGAGTAATGAATCGTCACTTGTTGAAATAATAATGTTATTATGGGATGAATTATTCAAATTATTCCAATTTCTTTCAGTACTATTCAATAATCAGTTTATTGTTCTCTTGACGGATGTGGAAACGTTCGAACTTGTTGAACATCTCAATAACCTCGTCCAACGACTGCTTCTTGTCCCATGTAAAGAAAAGACGTACGCGCTTGGCCTTCTCTTTCTTATAGACAACCTCACACTGATAGTACGTGGCCACCTCACGGAGTATCGTGCCCAGTTCGGCATTCTCGAACACCACGGGCTTTAATACCGTTGAATCGGCGGGCTCGGATTGTTGAGGGTTGAGGGTTGAGGGTTGAGCATTCTCCACCGCTACTGTCTGCTGATCATGTGCGCTTTGCGTGTTGCTGCTGATCATGTGGATAGCGGCATAGGTGATTCCCGACAGGATTAGTATTCCTATAAAGGCAGCGATCTTCTTCAAAAAGCTGAAGTTTTTCTCATGCTTGAAGTGCTCAGCCTCGAACTTCGTCCACTCTTCATTGATGATGTCCGAAGTGTCTATATCCTCGTTGTAATGCGATTCCTGCGCATACATCTGCTTGAGGAGCTGTTCCAGATTGTCATTTGACTCCATAACCTAATGATTTAAAATGGTCCTTTAATTGTTTAAGCGACTGTGACAGATGGTTGTGAACAGTTACTTCGCTCACTTGCAGCACATCGGCAATCTCGCGATACTTCAAGCCTTGCTGGTAGCGCAGGCGGAGAATCTGTTGCGACAGCTTAGGCATGCGCCCATCGATGTAGTGATGAAGCATCTGCAGCTGCTCCTGTTCCGCCGTTTGTTCAGGAGTGGCCATCTCCACCACCACGGCCTGCTGCATCTGCAGCTCTTTCTGCTTGTGCACTAACAGATTGATGCAGCGGTTGCGGACGCTGGTCTGCAAATAAGCCTGAAGCGTGTCGTTGTTACGGATCTCAAACTCGTCACGACGCACCTTATTCAGCAGATGGGCGAACACATCGCTCACCACATCCTTGCTCTCGGCCTCGTCGCCCAGCATTCTCCATGCCAGTCGGAACATCCCGTCGTAATAACGTCTGAAAACCGTTTCAAATTCTCGTTTGTCTGTCATCTGTCTTGTCATTCATGGCGGATTTTTCAGCCGCCTTTTTCCTATATACAATCCGACACTTCATTTTCCTAAGCAAAAATACAACTTTTTTTCGAAAACCACAAAATAATACAGTCTAAGTTGCTATGGAGAGGCAATCAAAATGGTCACGGTTACAACTTTGATCATGTGACCTTCATCTTCACCTTTATGGAGAATTTGTAGCAGATCATTGGTGGTTTACAAAAAAGGTTGTATCTTTGCAAACTGTAAAAGGATATGGAAATGCTGATTATACTCGCGGCTGCAATACTGCCCGCATTATTGTTGTGGGGGTACATCTGGAAAAAGGACCAGAAGAAAGAACCCACTAAATGGCTCGTCAAAGCAACGTTCTATGGCGTGCTGATATGTTTCCCTGTTGCCTTCGTGGAATCGATGATCAGTTCTGTGCTCTTTGATTCCGGAGGTCCTTCCACCATCATAGGAACAACGGCTGATGCCTTCATGGTGGCTGCCATCCCGGAAGAGACTTTCAAACTGCTGGCATTACGATGGGTTCTGAAAAAGAATCCGTATTTCGACGAGCACTTCGACGGCATCGTCTATGCTGTATGTGTGGGACTAGGATTTGCTGGTCTGGAGAACATCTTTTATCTCTTTGATAATGCAGAGGACTGGCTTTCGGTGGCCTTCCTTCGCTCGTTGATGGCCGTTCCCGGTCATTACGCCTTTGCCGTTCTAATGGGTTTTTATTACTCCAAATACCACTTTGTGGATCATTCTCTCAGGACAGGTGCGATGGTTCTCGTGGCACCTGTGTTGGCGCATGGATTGTATGATGCACTGCTCATGACAGGGGAGGTGAATGCGGCACTTGGCGGCATCTGCTTCTTCGGTGCCGTGTACCTGACTTACAAACTCCATATCTATGCACGCAAAAAAGTGCTTGCCATGGTTGATACCGACAAGCACTTGACAACAGAGGGTTGAGTAATACTTATTCTTTTCTCGCTTCGGTGAGTCGTTTGAACTCCGCCCGTGCCTTTTCTAACTGTTCCATGAATTCAGGACAGGTGTGGAGGGCTACGACGGCTGCACTACCAGCCAGACGACCCGCATCGACATCGCTCTGCCAGTGGGCGCCTACGATGACACGACTGTCGCCGTACATCATGCCACGGGCCAAGATGGTGTCGGCAGCGGCGGGATTGAGCTCTGCTAGCAACAAGGCAGCACTCCAACCGCGGATGGTATGACCAGAGGGATAGGAACCGTTGTTGATCAGTCCTTCCTCCTCATTGCGTGTGAGCATGTGCTCATTCATCCGCATGAAAGGTCGCTTTCTTTTGTAGAACCACTTGGCGCGAGTGCCCATCTGATCGCAGGTCTTGATACTTCTTACCATGAAGGTGTATAACTCGGGTGTTTTCTCGAAGGATAGTTCCAAGCCAAACGGCACGAAGTACTCTGCAAGGGTGGAATCGATGTTCCACACAGCATCGCGAATGGCAATGGCAGCACGCTCGGGGTTAAGACGCTGTTTCTTGCCCCACATGTAGCGCATGATGTCATGGACAAACTCTTCGCTCGTGGTGTCAGGAGGTGCTGGCAGCCATTTCAGCATGTCGGGCAATTTCCTCATTGACAAATAAGGTTTCATCTCATCTTTGACATCTTTCTGGGCCTGAACAGTCATGCCACAGAAGAGAAGGATGACAATCAGCATCCAAAGGTTTTTCTTTTTCATTGTTGTATTGTTTTGATTGTTATAGGCTTGATGGGCTTAATGGGGTTAATGGGGTTAATAGCCGAAGTCTTCACCGACGAGCACCACCGTATGTCTGCCCTTGGGCGAGTTACGGAGGAAATGCACGTAGTTGCAGATGCTCTCGGGCGAGTTGCAGTTATGACAGACGCCATCCTGCTGACAAGGCGTGTCGATATTAAAACGGGCGGCATTGATGGGCGAAGCCGTAGAACGGGCACGGGCTAAAGCAGCCTCAACATTCTGTGCCACCTTGTTCAGACCGATGACGAAGATCACCTTCTTCGGTCCCCAGGTGATGGCAGCCACGCGGTTGCCATTGCCATCGATATTCACAATCACGCCGTCCTCCGAGATAGCATTGGCACTTGATAGATAGACATCGGTAGTGAAGGCGCGGACATACATCTGCAGTTTCTCCTCGTTCCCTTCCACCAAGTCGCGGTCGAGCACCTCTAATGTGCAACGTTCCTTCAGCGCCTGCGGAATGCCCATGTCGCGGATGGTCATAGTGCCACCCCATGTCACGCTACTGCCATCGGCAATCAGTTCAGATACTTTGTTCACAGCCTCTGCTGCTGTCTCACAGTAGAAGGCTTCTATATGACGACGCTTCAGATTCTTGATCATCCGCTCCGCCAGTCGTTTATTCCTCATTTCCTTAGGTGTCATATCAAAATATCTATTGGTTATCAAGCTAATGAATAATCGTTTGCGAAGATACAACAAATACTACAAACCACCAAAAAAAACATGAATATAGTTTGTGATATATGTAATTATTGTTCTTTCGCAACATAATAGGGAATCCCCTATCGTTATTTAGGGATTTCCCCCATGTTCGCAGTAAAAAAATGTATAAATTTACGGCGCTAATCACTATAATCGTTCAATTATGAAGAGGAATCTGATTTCAATGGCGTGTGTACTATTGACTTTGATCGTGCTCATGGGATGTGCGACATCAAAGGAGAAGACCGCGAGGAAGACTGAACAGGCAGATAGAGTGGAGGCTGCATTGGCTGAAAGGCACTACAAGATTGCAGTGAATATGATGATCGACCCGAGCGAAACCGAAGAAAAAGTAAATCAGCTTTTACCACAACCATATAGGTTAGAGGTGAGAAACGACTCGCTGATCTCATTTCTACCGAGGAACGGATATAATATGATCATGAATATATTAGGTCAGAGGGGCCTGATACTCTTTGAGCCCATCGGCAGTTACCAAGAGGTACTGACAAAGAAAGGCAGACGGCATATAGAAATAGGGGTAGAAAATGAGGAGGACTCCTATACATTTTTGATTGATGTGGCCGCCAACGGTAATTCATACATCAGTGTGTACCCCCGTAAGCGAGAACGTATTTCGTATTATGGTAATTTGATACTTGATTAACTTCCGCAAAAAAGTGCTATTAGATTTGGTTTTTTGAAGTAAAAACCGTACCTTTGACTTCATGAAACCGTTCCACCCTCTCCAAACAGAGATTGGTAAGCCGGAGCAGTTCAACAACCCGTTCTGCTACGAGCCACATCCGCTGAGTATCTTGGCGGCAGAGGAGGTGCAGCGATACATCACTGAGAATGCTGAAATCAAGGAGGATGCCGACAAAGGGAAGATGTTCGGTGTACTGGTGGTGGAGGCACCTTATCGGAAGAGAGATGAGAGATTGGGGTTCCTGGCAGCGTATAGCGGACTGCTCGCGGGGAAGAACAGTTGGTCGTGGTTCGTGCCACCCGTGTATAATGCGCAGAAGCGCTTTGGCTACTTCAAGAGAAACGAGAGCAGACTCACGAAGATGAACCGTGAGGTGGAAGCGTTGGAGAAGCAGTTAAACAAATTGCTCAACAGCGCTGACTACCTCAAGATGCAGCAAACCGTGGAAAACCTGCTCAGTGAGCATGAGCGGAAGATGAAGTCAGCCAAGGCGTTGCGTGACATGAAACGCCTGCAACGGAACATCTCGCCCGAGGAACATGCGGAACTGGTGCGAGAGAGTCAGTTTATGAAGGCTGAGATGCGCCGCATCAAGAAACGCTGCGAGGAGATGGCCCGTCCGTGGAAGGAGAAGGAGCAGTCGCTAAGAGAGAATATCGTACAACTGAAGAAGCTCCGCAAGGAGTCGTCTGACGAGTTGCAGCGCTGGCTGTTCTCGCAGTACAAGATGCGGAATGCGGAAGGGGAGCAGAAGGATATACTGGATATCTTTGCCGACTATAACGGTCAGCTACCCCCAGCAGGGGCTGGTGACTGCTGTGCACCGAAGTTGCTGCAATATGCCTTTGAGCACCACCTCAAGCCCTTGTGCATGGCTGAGTTCTGGTGGGGCGAGTCGCCCAAGATGGAGATCCGTCATCACCTGCACTACTACCCCGCCTGTCGGGGGAAGTGTCTCCCGATTCTGACGTGGATGATTTTGAGGAATGAGGAACCAACGGTCGGCGCCTACGGGGAAAGCCAATGTGGAATGTGGAAGTCCACAAAACAACTTACTCCAGATAATTATCTTTACGAGGATGACTATCTCATTGTGCTGAACAAGCCCGCAGGAATGCTGAGTGTGCCAGGGAAGAGTGGTGAGGAGTCGGTGGAGAGCATCATCAGGGAACGGTTGCACGATGAGGTGAACCCGCTAATCGTGCACCGACTCGATATGGATACCTCAGGACTGATGGTGGTGGCGAAGAACAAATGGGCATATACGGAACTGCAAAAGGAGTTCCTGACACATCAGGTGCAGAAGTCATATGTGGCATTGCTGGAGCGCATGCCTGAAGACAAGCCGTTCAAGGGTACCATCACCCTACCCTTACGACCTGATATCTACGACCGTCCGCGACAAATGGTGGACAACACCAACGGCAAAGATGCCGTGACGGAATATGAAATCTTGGAGGGATTAGGAGACAAGCATCCGCGCGTGGTGCTTCGTCCGAAGACGGGACGCACACACCAGTTGCGCATCCACTGCGCCCATCAGCAAGGATTAGGTGTGCCGATATGGGGTGATGCTCTCTACGGACAACGCGCCGACCGTCTCTACTTGCATGCAGAGACACTCTCGTTCATTCATCCCAAGACGGGTGAGCTACTCACGTTCAGAGAGTCGGCTCCGTTCTAATTAAAGGTTGTCGAGCAGCGAGAGCCAGTTCTCTACAGGGATACCCCGGTTCTTATCGGTATTATCCTTGTTGGCTTCTATCAAGCGATAGAGCGCATCCATGGCCTTGCGGGTACTGGGCTTCAGCGGTTCATCCTTGAGCAGATGACCGATCAACACGGCAGAGAACATATCGCCTGTACCTGGGAAGTGCACAGGGATCTCGGTATAAGGAAGCAGGAAATACTCGTCGGTGAAGTGGTTATATCCTACCACCGTACACTGACCATCGACCAGCAGACTGGTGATCAGTGCCGAGCGGGTGCCCAGCTGACGGAGCTTATCCAACAACTCCTTGGCCTCCTGCCAGGTGATGCCCGACGGGTTATAAGGAGTGTCGGTAAGGTAACATGCCTCGGTATAGTTGGGGAAGATGAGGTGAGCCACACTGATCATCTCGCGCATGCTCTGCACAGCCTCCTCGGTAACGCCGTTGTACAGCTTACCCTCGTCGCCCATGATGGGATCCACGAAGATCACCGTACCGTTGGCGGCCTGCTCACGACAATAGGCCGAAACGATCCGCGCCTGATGCTCACTGGCAATGAAGCCCGTGGCGATGGCATCAAAACTGAAACCGAGTTCCTTCCACACAGGAAAGACCCCTTGGATATAGTCGGTGGTGTCCATGATATTGAACTTCCCGTAGTCGAGCGTGTTCGACACAAGTGCTGTTGGGAGGTTATACACTGGATGTCCCAGATACGACAGGATCGGGAGCATCGCTGCTGTGGCCACCTTACCGTAGCCAGCCAAATCGTTGATGAGTAATATCTGCTTTTTCTCCATTTCGGCTGCAAAGTTAATAAGATTTGATGACAAAACAAAAGACAACACCCGTTTTTTCCCTTTAGGGAAACAATAAAGAACGGTAAATGTACGTTATAAAGTATATATAAACAAAAGATAGCACATGAGGAGATTAATGAAATCAATAGTAGCAGGCGTAGTGTTCCTGCTCATCCCGGAAACAGGCATAGCCAAGCAGTGGACATTAAGAGAATGTATCGACTATGCCCTGCAGAACAACATCTCACTACAGAAGAACAGACTCAACAAGTTGAGTGCACAAGAGGATATCCTGCAAAGCAAGGCCGCCCTGTTGCCCTCGCTCAACGCATCCACGTCGCAGAACGCCACCTTCCGTCCTTGGCCGGAAACAGGTGCGGCCACTGTGGCCAACGGTTATGCAGTGTCGAGCGTGGATAAGGTGTATTTCAACGGTTCCTACTCCGTGAACGGCAACTGGACCGTTTGGAACGGTAACCGCAATAGGAATACGGTGAAGCTGAACGAGCTGTCGGCCCTGCAGGCGGAACTCGACTCTGCCACTACGGCCAACTCCATCCAGGAGCAGATTGCGCAGCTCTATGTGCAGATCCTCTATTCAACAGAGGCCATCAACGTACATAAGTCGAGTCTGGAAACCAGTAAGAAGAACGAACAGCGCGGACAGGAGTTCGTGAATGTAGGGAAGATGAGTAAGGCCGACCTCTCACAGCTCACCTCGCAGCGTGCGCAGGATGAGTACAATATCGTGGAGGCGGAGAGTAACCTCAGGAACTACAAACGACAGCTGAAGCAACTTTTGCAGATTACCGATGATGAGGAGTTCGACATCGTTGTTCCCGTCACCACCGACGAGATGGCCTTGCAGGACATCCCGCAGATGCAGACCGTGTATGCGTCGGCACTTGTTACACGACCGGAGATTCAGAATGCGAAGCTCGGTATTGAGTCGAGCGACCTGAACATCAAGCTGGCCAAGGCACAGAAGCTGCCTACCATCGGCTTGAACGGTAGTGCTGTTACCAACACCACCTCGATGGGTAACAACAGTCTGGGCACACAGTTGAAGACGAACTTCAACCTGGGCGCAGGTGTGAGTGTCAGCATCCCGCTGCTCGACAACCGTTCCACCAAGACGGCGGTAAACAAGGCCACCATCCAGAAGATGAACTACCTGCTCGACCTGCAGGATAAGCAGACCAGTCTGTACTCCACCATCGAGAACTACTGGCTGCAGGCGGTGACCAACCAGAATAAGTTCAAGGCCGCGAAGGTGGCCACGGCAAGTCAGGAGACCAGCTATGAGCTGCTGAGTGAACAGTTCCGTCTCGGTCTGAAGAACATCATCGAACTGCTGAACGGTAAGCAGAACCTGCTCCAAGCTCAACAGAACGAACTGCAGAGCAAGTACATGACGATCCTGAATATCGAGATGCTGAAGTTCTATCAGGACGGACAAATTAAAGATGAAAGATGAAAGATGAAAGATTAAGAATTAAAGTTCAAAGATCAAAGTTCAAAGTTCAAAGATTAAAAATTAAAAATTAAGTTCAAAGATATAGCATGAAGAAGAACAGGAAATTATGGTATGTGGTGGGAGCCATCGTGTTGGCTGCCATCATCGCCTGGCTACTCTTCGGTGGCCACAAGAAGAAAGAGGAGGTGTCGTTCGAGACCGCAAAAGTGGAGGTGGCAAATATCCATACCAGCATTACCGCCACAGGAACCATTGAACCGGTAACCTCTGTAACAGTAGGTACGCAGGTGTCAGGTATCGTGAGCAAGCTGTATGTTGACTACAACAGCGTGGTGAAGAAGGGGCAGGTGATTGCCGAACTCGACAAGACGAACCTGATGAGTGAGCTCAACACCGCCAAGGCAAACCTGTCATCTACACAGAGCGCACTCAACTACCAGCTCGCTAACTTCAACAGGTTCAAGACACTGTATGACAAAGGACTGGTGAGTGCGGATGAGTTTGAGAGTGCACGACTCAACTACCAGCAGGCACAGCAACAGGTATCGCAGGCCCGCGAGAACGTGAGAAGGGCACAGACGAACCTCGGCTATGCCACCATCACCTCACCCATCGATGGTGTCGTGCTCTCCAAATCAGTGGAGGAAGGACAGACGGTGGCCTCATCATTCAACACCCCTGAGCTGTTCGTGATCGCCAAGGACCTGACCGACATGCGCGTGATTGCCAAGATCGACGAGGCTGATATCGGTGGTGTGAAGGAAGGACAGCGCGTGTCGTTCACTGTGGATGCCTTCCCTGATGACACCTTCAACGGAGCCGTACAGCAGGTACGTCAGGAGGCCACCACGGAAAGTAATGTGGTGACCTACGAGGTGGTGATCTCCGCAAGGAACAACGACCTCAAGCTGAAACCGGGTTTGACCGCCAACGTCACCATCTTCACCTTGGAGAAGAACAATGTGCTCACCGCTCCCGCCAAGGCACTCCGCTTCACACCCAATGCAGCCCTCTTGAAGGAAGGACAAGAGATCAAGGACTGTCATGCTGATCATAAGCTGTGGACAAAAGAAGGTGAAACATTCGTCGCACATGCCGTGGAGATCGGAACCACCAATGGTGTGACCACCGAGATCTTGAGCGGCATCAAGGAAGGGACAGAGGTGTTGACCGACTTCTCTATCAGCGGACAAAGTGAGATGTTGCCCAGTGGTGAGCAGAGTAACAACCCGTTCATGCCCAGACCGCCAAGCAGCAACAACAGAAACAGTCAGCAAAACAGAAGACCGCAATAATTATGGAAGAGAATAGAAAGGTCGTCATTGAACTGCAGAACGTGAAACGCTACTTCCAGGTGGGTAGCGAGACCGTCAAGGCACTGCGTGGCGTATCGTTCAAGATCTACGAGGGGGAGTTTGTCACCATCCAAGGTACCTCGGGTTCTGGCAAGTCCACCCTGCTGAACCAGTTGGGATGTCTTGACACGCCCACCAGCGGTGAGTATTTCCTCGACGGTATCTCCGTACGCTCCATGTCGAAGACCCAGCGGGCCCGTCTGCGTAACAGGAAGATCGGCTTTGTGTTCCAGACCTACAACCTGCTTCCCAAGACCACCGCGCTTGAGAATGTGGAGCTGCCCCTGATGTATAACTCGGAGATATCTGCTTCGGAGCGACGGGAACGGGCCATCAAAGCACTGGAGGCTGTAGGGTTAGGTGACCGTATGTACCATAAGTCGAACCAGATGTCGGGTGGACAGATGCAGCGCGTGGCCATCGCCCGTGCCCTGGTGAACGATCCTGCCGTGCTCCTTGCCGACGAGGCAACGGGTAACCTCGATACCCGCACCTCGTTCGAGATGCTGGTGCTGTTCCAGGAGCTCTACAAGCAAGGTAACACCATCATCTTCGTGACCCACAACCCGGAGATTGCCGAGTACTCGAGCAGGAACATCAACCTGCGCGACGGTAAGATCCGCGAGGATACCATCAATACGAATATCAAGTCGGCTGCCGAGGCACTGGCTCAGTTGCCTGCACCGCAGGATGATTAAAGTTCAAAGAAATGAATATACTGAATTTGTTTAAGGTGAGTCTGAAGGCCGTGGGCAACAACAAGATGCGGTCGTTCCTCTCCATGCTGGGTATCATCATCGGCGTGGCGGCGGTCATCATCATGATGGCCATCGGACAGGGATCGAAAGAGAGCATCCGCAAGGAGCTGTCCACCATGGGTACCAACCTGCTGACCATCCGTCCGGGTGCCGACATGCGAGGTGGTGTAAGACAAGACCCGTCGAGCATGCAGACACTGAAGATGGCTGATTATGAACGGATCATGAAAGAGAAGAAGTTCGTAACGAAGGTGTCGCCCGAGGTAACCGCCAGCGGACAGGCCATCTATGGAAACAACAATACCAATGCCTCGATGTATGGTGAATCCATCGATTACCTCGAGATCCGTCAATGGACCATCGATGAGGGCGAGTGCTTCACGGAGGAAGACATCAAGAAAGCAGGAAAGGTGTGTGTGGTGGGTACCACCATTGTGAAGGATCTCTTTGGCGAGAACACCGATCCCATCGGCAAGACCATCCGCTTCAAAAGCATACCCATGCGCATCGTGGGTGTACTGAAGTCGAAGGGTTACAACTCATGGGGTATGGATCAGGACAACGTGATCATCGCTCCCTATACCACAGTGATGAAACGTATCGCCGCCCAGACCTATTTCTCCAGTATTGTCTGCTCGGCGGTTACTGAGGAACTGTCGGATGCCGCCATCGAGGAACTCACGCAGATCCTGCGCGACAACCATAAACTGAAGGACGATGCGGAAGATGACTTCACCATCCGTTCCCAGGCAGAGATGATGGAGACGATGTCGTCAACGATGGACACTGTGACGATCATCCTCGTGGTGGCAGCCGCCTTCTCATTGCTCGTGGCCGGTATCGGCATCATGAACATCATGCTCGTGAGCGTTACGGAACGTACCAAGGAGATCGGTCTGCGTATGGCTGTAGGTGCCACAGGACCAGTTATCTCACTGCAGTTCCTCATCGAGTCGGTGCTCATATCCGTAACGGGCGGTCTTATAGGCGTGCTTGTCGGTATAGGCGTCAGCATGTTCATGTCGTCGTTCGGCATGCCGTCAAGTGTTCCCGCATGGAGCATCTATGTATCCTTCCTCGTATGTGTATTCATCGGTGTGCTCTTCGGCTACATCCCTGCGCAGAAAGCCGCCAACATGGATCCTATCGAGGCTATCCGTCATGAATAATAAAAAACAATCCTATGAATATTACTGAAAGATTTCTCAATTACGTGAAGTTCGACACACAGTCGAGCGAAGAGAGTACAACCGTTCCCAGTACATCCAAACAGCTGGTATTTGCCAAGTATCTGAAAGAAGAGTTGGAACACGAAGGCTTTGCCGATGTGGAGATGGATGAGATGGGCTATATCTATGCTACGTTGAAGTCGAACACCAAGAAAGAGGTGCCTACCATCGGCTTCATCTCTCATTATGACACCTCGCCAGATTGTAGCGGAGCGGACATCAAACCGAGTATCGTGAGTGGTTATAACGGCAGTGATATCGAGCTGTCGCCGGGCATCATCTCATCACCCCAGAAGTTCCCCGAACTACTGCAACATGTGGGAGAAGACCTGATCGTGACCGACGGTACTACCCTGTTGGGCGCAGATGACAAGGCGGGTATTGCTGAGATTGTGCAGGCCATGTGCTGGCTGCGCGACCATAAGGAGATTCTGCACGGCGATATCCGCATGGGCTTCAACCCCGATGAGGAGATTGGTATGGGCGCACATCATTTCGATGTGGAGAAGTTCGGCTGCGAATGGGCCTACACCATCGATGGTGGTGACCTGGGCGAACTGGAGTTTGAGAACTTCAACGCTGCCAGCGCGAAGATCCAAATCAAGGGTGTGAGCGTGCATCCGGGCTATGCCAAGGGAAAGATGATCAATGCAAGCCGACTGGCGGCTGAGTTCATCGCCTTGTTGCCCGAGGGAGAGACACCTGAGGAGACGGAAGGCTATGAGGGCTTCTATCATATCACGGGTATGGAGAGTTGTACGGAGAGTGCCAAGCTGAGCTTTATCATCCGTGATCACGACCGTGAAAAGTTCGAGGACCGTAAGCGTATGATGCAGCTCTGTACCGACAAGATGAACGAGAAATACGGGGAAGGTACGGTAACGGCTGATATCAAGGACCAGTACTATAACATGAAAGAGAAGATCGACCCGAACATGCACGTGATTGATGTGGTGCTGAAAGCCATGCAGGCTTGCGACGTTCCGCCACGTGTCCGTCCTATCCGTGGAGGTACCGATGGTGCACAGCTCTCTTTCAAAGGACTCCCCTGTCCTAACATCTTCGCCGGTGGCGTGAACTTCCACGGACCGTTTGAGTTTGTCAGCGTTCAGGTGATGGAGAAAGCCATGCAGGTGATCGTGAAGATCTGCGAGCTCACGGCAAACTACAATGATTAATTGAGATGAACGAGCTGCCCGCACTGATCAAAGACCTGGCCCTCATCCTCATGGTGGCCGGCATCGTTACGCTGGTATTCAAACGACTCAAGCAACCGTTGGTATTAGGGTATGTGGTGGCCGGTTTTCTGGTGAGTCCGCATATGCCCTACGTGGCTTCTGTCGTTGATACAGCCGATATCCACACCTGGGCTGATATCGGTGTGATGTTCCTATTGTTTTCCTTAGGTCTTGACTTCTCGTTCAAGAAGATCCTGAGGATGGGTGCATCGCCGATTATCTCCACCGTCACCATCATCTTCTGCATGATGATGCTCGGTATCCTGACGGGGCATCTCTTCGGTTGGGGGAAGATGGACTGCATCTTCCTGGGCGGTATGCTCGCCATGAGCTCAACAACGATTATCTATAAGGCGTTTGATGATCTCGGACTGCGACAGCAGCAGTTCGCCGGAAGGGTGATGAGCGTGCTCATCCTCGAAGACATCCTGGCCATCGTCATGATGGTGATGCTGAGTGCCATTGCCAGTGGAAACAGTCCGAACGGTGGACAGATGCTGCAATCGGTCATCAAGATCACCTTCTTCCTGATTCTGTGGTTCGTGGTGGGTATCTTTGCCATCCCGCTGTTCCTGCGCAGGATGCGTAGGCAGATGAACAACGAGATGCTACTGATTGTGTCGTTAGGACTCTGTTGCGCCATGGCTGTGTTCTCCACGAAGGTGGGATTCAGTAGTGCCTTCGGTGCCTTTGTGATGGGTAGCATTCTGGCAGAGACCATCGAGGCGGATAAGATCATCCGATTGGTGGAGCCGGTGAAGAATCTCTTCGGAGCCATCTTCTTCGTATCAGTAGGTATGCTCGTTGATCCGCATATCCTAGTGGAATATGCACTGCCGATCATCACCCTCGTCTTGACCATCCTCATTGGTCAGGCCATCTTCGGTTCACTGGCCTTCATGCTGGGCGGCGAGACGATGAAGTCGGCCATGAAATGCGGTTTCTCCATGGCACAGATCGGTGAGTTCTCATTCATCATCGCATCCTTAGGATTATCATTGGGAGTTATCGGCAAGTTCCTCTACCCTGTCGTCGTAGCCGTGAGTGTCATCACCACCTTCCTTACACCGTATATGATCCGGTTGGCCACACCCGCCTATAATCAGTTGGAGAAACGACTGCCTCCGAAATGGGTGCGCTCGTTGAATCATCTCACTATGAGTCATCCGAACACCACCGAGCAAAGCAAATGGAAGAAACTGCTCCTGCAGTTGGGACGGATTACCTTGGTTTATGGCATCTTATCAGCTGCCACCATCACCCTGATGTTCACCTTCGTTCTACCCTTTACACGAAAGTTGTTACCGGGATGGGAACTGCATTGGTATGCCAACGCCATCACGGGAGTACTTACCGTGCTCTTCATCTCTCCTTTCCTACGTGCCATGGTGATGAAGAAGAACCACAGTGAGGAGTTCAAGGCACTATGGGCAGAGAGTAACGTGAACCGCATCCCCCTGCTCTTCACTGTTCTGGTGCGCGTAATTATCGCCGTAGCCTTCATCTTCTATATCTGTAACTACCTCACACGGTTCAGCAATGCCATCATGATCACCATTGGAGTCATCGCTGTTATGCTCATGGTCTTTTCACGATGGATCAAGAAAAGGAGTATCGGTCTGGAACGTCTGTTCATCCTCAACCTCCGCTCGCGCGACATCGAGGCGCAGGTGCATGGACATAAACGACCATTGTATGAGGGGAAGCTGCTCGACCGTAATATCCATATAGCCGACTTCGAGATTCCCGCCGGCTCGCTCTGGATGGGTAAGACCTTGAAGCAACTGAACTTAGGAAAGAAATACGGGATTCATGTGAGCAGTATCCTCAGGGCAAACCACCGACTGAACATTCCCGACGGAGAATCGCTCATCTTCCCAGGTGACATACTCCAGGTGATTGGTAGCGACGACCAGTTGACCACCTTCCAACAAGCTATTCAAGAAGAGGTGATGGAAGAGGATCATGAACTGGAGAAGCGCGAGATGAAGCTACGCAGTATCATCATCAGCGGAAGCAGTCCGTTTATCGGCAAGACCTTACAGGAAAGCGGTATCCGCGATCAGTACAATTGTATGGTTGTGGGTATAGAAGAAGGAAAGGAGAATCTTTCGCAGGTGAAGTCAACCTACCGTTTCCAAAAGGGAGACATCCTATGGATTGTAGGAGAGATAGAGGATATTCAACGCATTACCCGCTCCTAACTGTCAATTATCAATTGTCAATTGTCAATTCTAATACCATTGAATGGTATTAGTATATCCGCTGCGCTTATCGTATTTCAAAGCATCTGTAAGTGTGGCGGCATTACAACGGAAGGAGAAGTTATAAGAGGTATAAGGAGCAATCACCACCGAGCATGACATGTTGAAGCAATGGAGGTCGCGCGACAGCGAGGCCGTTGTCATACTCAGTTTATGCACATCGAAATCGTAACCACTGGAGAACGTGATGTTCCACCCGTCACTGATACGGATATTACCACTGAAGTTCAGATTCTGTGTGAACTTATACGGATAGCGCATCGTCTTGGTGTTGAATTTACCACCCGTATTCTCACGCATGGTGACACCATAACCTACAGAGATTGACCATGGCAAGGAGAACAGCATATAGCCGTCGGCATCTGTCTCAGCCTTACCCGTTGTCTTCTTCGCACCCCGTTTGCCTCGCTCCATGTCTTTGTCGATATTCGTCTCCACCTCATTGTCCTCGTCATCATCGAGTGAATCATCGCTGTCTTTGCTATGACCAATGCCCTGAAGTTTGTCCATCCACTTTCTGAAGGTCTCGGGGTTAAGGGTGAAGGAGAGGTTCTGCGTCATTCCCTGGAATCGTCCGAAACGACCGTAGCCGTATTCTGTATGTGTTCCCACATAGGGATGACCATTCTCATCGAGTTCATACGCATAGGTGGCGAACGAGGAGTTCACGTTGAAGGTGTAGTTCTTGGAGAGCTTCAAGCGCAGGTTCATACCCAAGTCACTCCATGGTCGTTCCTTGGCTGCCATGTTATACGACATGTTCAACGTGAGGTCGTCAATCAAGAAGATCTTCTTGTATCCTGATCCTATTGAGTCCTTCTCATTGTCCGACTTCATCTTCATCTCAAGGTTGTTCTGTAACGAGAAACCGATGCTTCCCGTCTTCCCTTTCGATGGATGACCAAACATTCCGTTCTCATAAGGAGAATACTGCACCAGCGACACATTTCCGTTCGCATCCGTCTTCTGATAAGTCTTCCAGAACCCATAACGAGCCGCACTGAAATCAGGCATGTAGTTAAACGATACGGTAGGAGTGAGCACATGACGGATCTGGCCAACCTTACTTCCGAATAGTTTCTGCCATGGTTGGTAGAAGCCGTAGAGTTTCGTGGATGCCGACAGACTCATATTCCAGTTGTAGGCATTATAGAAACCATAGGTGGTGTCGCGCACTTCGACCTGTTTTTCTGCGTCCCACGACTTCTCCACACGATTGGTGTACATACGGTCGGTGAAGTTAAACGAGGGAGTTATGTTGATGGCATTGAACAAGGTGAAGCTGGCTTGGATGGGAATAGAATGGTTGAATCCGTTCCGCCAGTCCTTTACCAGACTCGAGTGCATGATCATGTTCTCCTTGGAAGAGATGCGGTTGGAAATCTGACCGGTATAGCTCACAGCAATCTTCTCGTACCACCGCTCGTCACCCACCGCTTTCTTCCGCTTGAACGGATAGAATCGCGAGATGGAGATATTCAGGTCGGGCAAGGTCAGGTCGATGGTCGAGTCGCGCATGTTCTGGTTCAGGTTCATCGTTCCTGTGAGTGTCATACCGATACTGGAGAACGTGGTGTTCATTGAAACGGATGATGTTCGCGTACTCTGTGTCATCGACTGCGGGTTATACAAACTCGACAGGTTGTTCTTTTCGTAGCTCGATGTAGCGAAGTTCACGCTGGCCGACAATGAGTGGAACGGATGCGCCTTGGCATCCTGTCGATGACTCCATTGGATCTTAAAGCTCTCCGCTTCGGTGAAGTCTGGCATTCCCTTGTCACCATTCTTCGTGTCCTGATAACTGAAATAGAAACTACCTGAGTACTTATAGCGCTTGCGATAGTTACTGGCAGCACTCACACCCCATGAGCCCTTGGTGTAGATCTCTCCCAGGAGTTTCAGGTCCCATTTGTCACTCAGGGCGAGGTAATAACCGCCGTCGCGCAGATAGAATCCCCTGGAACTCTCATCACCGTAGGTAGGCATGATGAAACCACTGCTGTAGCTCTTCGTAAAGGGGAAGAAGCCATAGGGAATAGCCAAGGGAAGGGGTACGTCGCATACCACCAGGTAGGCAGGACCGAACACCACATCCTTGTTGGGACGCACCTTGGCTCGCGACAGAGCGATGTAGAAATCGGGATGATCGGCATCGCAGGTAGTATAACGTCCCTTCTCCAGATAGAGCACGCCAGTGGAATCGCGCTTGGCATGCTTACTGAACAGGTATCCGTCTTCCTGCTCCGTATATACATCCTTGATGAAGCCTTTCTTCGTCTTGATATTGAACGAGATTGTATCGTTCTCGTACGTGTCTGGTCCCATCTTGAATACCGGCTTGCCAACCAGTTCCGTCATCGTGGAATCCGCATAGGAAGGGGTGGCATACACCAGGTTACTGTCAAGACTCATATAGATCTTGTCACTTTGGAGGTCCATGATCTGATACTCCACATGGGCATCACCAAAGAGATGAGCTGTCTTTGTCGTGGCATCATAGATCAGAGAGTCCTTGGCCGTGTATTTCACGGGAGCCTCAATGGCATTCTTCCGCATTTTGTTCAGACTGTCAGCACGGATAGAATCATCCACCGCCTTGTTGTGACGATAGATGGCCAGCTGTAAGGAATCCATGGCAAGGGTATCAGGGATATTACTGATGGAATCGCTGTCTTGAGGAATAGAGAAACTATAGGCTCTATGGTTACCGTGGAAACCATAAACCCTATTCGCCATCATGCCTATGATGACGAACAGGAGAAGAATTATCAGTGTCTTATTCCTCATGAACCATCAGAAACGACTACATCTGTCTGTTTCAAGGTGCAAAAGTACGAAAAAGAAATGAGATAGAGTAACCGTTAACCGATTATTAACTTATTTAATTGATTATTCGCACTCGTAAGGCGACTTTACCCAAAGAGGGCATGCCACTGACGGAAGCGGAGAACACCGGCTTCGCCGAACTTGGCGAGGCTACGCTCCGCCTGTTCAACAGTCTTCTCTATCTCCAAACGGGTTTTGGAGAAGAACTTGTCGGCATAGCAGATGAGTTGTTCCTCAAGGGTTTCTGGCAGGAAAGGCTGCCAAGGGGAGAGAGGAGAGATGAGAGATGAGAGATGAGAGATGGAAGATGAGAGATCTGCTGGCGGTGGTGGGATTGTGATGGGCAGATGCTGCGAGATGACCTCTTCAACGGTTAAGCCGGCTCCAGTATGGCGCTCACAAACCCGTGCATGACGGGGGTAGCCCTCAGCTCGCATGATGGCTGCACCGATCTGTCCATGACAGACATACGGTTCCGTGCCGAAGCATTGGATGCCAGGTGCGTCGCAACGGAAGATGCCAATATCGTGCACCATGGCCGCCTCCTCCACAAACTGACGGTCGAGCATCAGTTCGGGATGAGCATCACAAATCCGCAGGGCTTTATCTGCCACCGCCCTGCTATGAACGAGGAGAATGCGTTTTAGCGCATTCTCCTCGGGATAATACTTGTTGATGATATTAATCATTCAGCTCGTTCAATCCAAGCGATGGTGTCACCCTTGTTCACCTTTGCACCCTGCTTGGCTGCAATCTCTACGAGTTTGCCACCGAGAGCGGCGGGAATCTCTGTGATTTCACCCCATGGGGTCTGGATGTAACAGAAGGTCTGACCCTCCTCATACTTTTGTCCGATGAACGGCTCCACACAAGGTGCGCACTCACCGTCGCCGTTGAACTCATAGTAGATCTGTCCCTTGACTGGTGCAACGAGGGCATCAGCCTTGGCATGCTTGAACTCTGCGATCTTCTCAGGCGAGAGGGTGGCACCCAGTCGGGAATCCTTGATCTTCTGGATGTCAGCCAGGAGGTTCTTCTTGGCCATACCACTCTTGAACGGACGGTACTGCTCTGGGTGCATGGCCAACTCATAGAGCTCTTCATCATCAGGACCATATTCCCATCCGTTCTCGTCCATCTCCTTACGGAAGTCATCAAGGGCATTGGGAATAAGCGTACGCGGATCAGCATCAGTGAACTCACGACCCTGTTCCTTGGCAAGCTCAACAATCTCGGGTGCGATGGCTCCAGGAATCTTTCCGCTCTTACCGAGGATCATGCCCCACATGGCATCATCCATCATCACGAAACGTCCCTTACCCTGTGCCATGGTGAGCAGGTTCATCAAGGCGATGTTCTTCACGTACTGACTGAACGGGGTAACCAGTGGTGGATAACCCACACGCGGCCATACGTAAGCCACCTCGTCGAACAGCTTCACGAGCATATCATCGGTAGAGAGCTCAGGCTCGCCCTTGGCTTTCAGTGTCTTGTTGATGATACTGTGGATACCAGCGAGGTCGGCCATCATGGATCCCATCATACCGCCTGGCAGTCCGCAGCCCAGCAGGAGCGATGACATAAGTTTGTTACCCGGGTTGATGAAGTAGCCGAGCCAGTCGTCAATGAACTCCTGAGTGAGTGCACGCGCCTGCATATAAGCATTCATGTTGATCTCCTTCACCTCAAAGCCCTCGTGCTTGAGCATCGACTGTACAGAGATGATATCCGGATGCACCTTACCCCATGACAGAGGCTCGATGGCGGTATCAATCACATCGGCACCGTTGTTACATACCTCCAGAATAGAAGCCATCGACAAGCCAGGGCCTGAATGTCCATGATACTGAACGATTACATCAGGATGCTTGGTCTTGATGGATTTCGTCAAGGCGCCAAGAAGGGCGGGCTGACCGATACCGGCCATATCCTTCAAACAGATTTCCTCTGCACCTGCAGCAATCACCTGATCAGCAATATCTGAATAGTACTCCACGGTATGTACAGGAGAAGTGGTGATACACAGGGTAGCCTGCGGCGTCATCCCCGCTGCCTTAGCCCACTTCACAGAAGGAATAATGTTACGCACGTCGTTCAAGCCGCAGAAGATACGCGGGATATCAACACCCTGCGCATGCTTCACCTTGTATTGCAACTCACGTACATCATCAGGCACTGGATACATACGCAGCGCATTCAGACCACGATCGAGCATGTGGGTCTTGATGCCCACCTCGTTGAACGGCTTACAGAAAGCACGAACAGCATGGTTGGGGTTCTCACCTGCCAGCAGGTTCACCTGTTCGAAGGCACCACCATTGGTCTCCACACGGTCGAACACACCCATGTCGATGATGGCTGGCGCAATGCGCTCCAACTGGTCCTTACGCGGCTGGAACTTACCTGAGCTCTGCCACATGTCACGATAGACAAGACTAAACTGGATTCTTTTTTTCATATTGTTGTTTGATTTATTATGTTGTTTGATTTATTAATTATACTTTGATTTTGCAAATATATATCTTTTTTCCCAAACCTCCGCATTTTTTCCTGTCTTTTTTCTTGGTAGCGGGAAAAAACTTGTATATTTGCAGCGGATAAAAAGCCTATTAATATGAGAAAACTATTGAACATCGTAATAATCAGTACAGTTATAGGATTGATCGCTGCTTGTCATTCACGTCGCCCTTTGGATGAGGAACAGGTGAACGTAGGTACGAGCACCTCCATTGAAGGCGACTCCACGCTCTACGGCCTGGCTTGCGACGGCTGTACCGATACCGTTTTAATCTTCTTACCAGGTAAAGGTGGTGATCCTATTACTTATAATATCCTTGAGGCCACCAAGAAACGCCACATCATCGGTCATCCGATGGTAGGCGACTGGGTCGCAGTGATTCTCAACGGAGAAGATACAACAGTGGCGGATATGGTGATCGACCTGGATCAGCTGAAGGGCACCTGGGTGGAACTGGCCTACCCTACTGTAAAGGAACGTGCTGTTGATATAGCCATTGACGAGGAGATGAAGAAGATCCAGGACTCCCTGATACAGGCGATGATGAAGCCTGTGGAGATGGGATTCTCTCTGAAACGTCACTATCAGGCACAAACAGTGGGCCGCCAGCGCAGAAGTACTCAAAAAGAAGACGACAGTCCGGTAGTTTATCCCGAGATTAAGAACTACACCCAATGGCATGTGATTAACGGACAGCTGGTGCTGACCTCACAGAGCCGACCGTTGAATGATTCCGTGAAAGGAGAAGTTGTTAACGATACAGCCGATTTCATCTTCATGACCCGCGACTCCCTCCGCCTACGTTTCAAGGATCGGGAGAAAGGTTATTACAGAAGACCTTAATCAGAAGATTATCAGCGGGGTTGGTATTGAGCGAAACGCTGCTGGGCCAGTTGCTCATAACGAGTGCCTGGCTTGCCGTAGTTGGCATACGGATAGATGCTGATGCCACCGCGGGGAGTGAACAGTCCGGTAACCTCGATATACTTTGGATCCATCAGTTTGACAAGATCTTTCATAATGATGTTCACACAATCCTCATGGAAATCCCCATGGTTACGGAAACTGAAGAGGTAGAGCTTCAGACTCTTGCTCTCTACCATCCGCTCTCCTGGAATGTAGAGAATCTTGATTTCCGCGAAGTCGGGCTGACCCGTAATGGGACAAAGCGAAGTGAACTCAGGACAGTTGAACTGCACCCAATAGTCGTTTTCCGGGTGCTTGTTCTGGAAAGTCTCCAGCACTTCGGGTGCATAGTCCATGCGATACTCGGTCTTCTTGCCGAGAGCTTGCAAGCCATCTTGTTCTCTACTCATATCTTAAAGATTTTAAAGATGTTATAATTGATATCATGGTCAAAGACATCCTCGTGATCGTGTGCCTTGGTGAACTTCACCACACGAATAGTAACAGGCAGCACGGCAATCTCATAGAGCGTTTTCAGTGTTACCTGTGAGATCATCAGTGAAGGCATCTCCTCCCAAGGAATAACGCCACCCAGTGCCAACGGGAAAAAGATGATACTATCCACTCCCTCACCAAACACCGTACTCAGGACGGCTCGTGTGGAGAAGTTCTTTCCTTCTGAGCTCAGTTTCATGCGTGACATCACATAGGCATTGGTGAACGAGCCTGCTATAAAGGCAATGAACGAGGCAACGGCAATACGTGGTGCCAGACCGAAAATTATATGGAAACCCTCATCACCATTCCAGTAGTCAGCACCTGGTATCCAATCGGCGATGGCTCCCATAATGACAAAAAAGAAGTTCATTGCAAAGCCCATCCAAATGAGCATGCGCGTTCTGCGATAACCCCACACCTCGCAGACCACATCGTTGATAATGTAGCTCACGGGGAACACGATGATTCCAGCTGTCAGGTTGACTGGTCCAAACGATAATTGCTTTGTCTCCAATACATTTGCCGTGATCAGGCAGACACAGAACAGTGTGCCGAAAAGCATAAAGAGCACACTGACCTTTTGTCTTTCTTTTTCCATTTAACTATTGACAATCAGCCATGTCATGTAGCCTATAAAGATTAGGGTGAGCACAATTCCCTCCCACCTGGCTACCGTAAACTTTGTGTAACAGAACAACCACAGCAGGATAATGCCTCCCATCATCACACTCAGATCAACGGTGGAAATGCCGTGTAGCTGCATGGGCAACACCAAACCTGTTGCACCAAGAATCATCAGAATATTGAAGACATTGCTTCCTATCACGTTACCGATGGCAATAGCCGAACGCCCCTTCTTGGCCGCAACCACACTGGTAGCCAACTCAGGCAGGGATGTTCCGCAGGCCACGATGGTAAGACCGATCACTGCATCGCTCACGCCAAGGGTGCGGGCTACGGTGGTGGCGCCTTCAACAAATACATGACTGCCACCTACTAAACACACCAAACCGAGGACAACCAAGCCTATGGCTTTCCACGGATTCATATCCTCAAGCTTCACTACCTCTTGATTTTCAAGACGACCCGCCTTCGCCATACGGAGTGTATAGTACATAAAGAGCAGGAAACCGATGAAGAGTATAGCGGCATCAAGTCGCGAGATCCTCCCGTCCAAGCACATCAAGGTCAGGGCCACAGCGGCCCCCACGGCAAACGGGATATCTTTCCTTACGGTGTTCTTACTGATGGTCATCGGGGCCACAATAGCGGTCACACCTACAATCATCAATGTGTTGAACACATTCGAACCGATGATGTTACCCACGGCCATATCGGAGGTTCCCTTTATCGCAGACATCAACGACACGAAGAACTCCGGCATCGACGTACCCATGGCCACAACGGTGAGACCGATCACGATCTGGGGCACATTCATCCGATGAGCCAATGCCGTAGCACCATCGGTGAGACGATCAGCCCCCCAGAGCACCAATACGGCACCTAAAATAATGAATACTACACTAATCATGGTGCAAAGATACGAAAAGTTGAGCGCAAAACAAAGAAATTTTTCTTTTTTTGCCGAGACGGAGTATCTTCGGCGAAGCCAAAGTTACGATTTTTTAGTTAATTCTTGCAGTTTTCCACATTATTTTATACCTTTGCATGGAAATTTAGCGTATGAGACCCTATCGCATTCTACATATCATCTCTACTATCCTGTGCGTCACTTTCTTCTGCGCATGTCGTCAGCACTCTACCGGTTTGTTGGAACAGCACCGTCAGTATGCCGACAGCGTATATAGCGAGATTAAGGATCTTGACGTGCTTAGGCATTTAGAGGACAGTCTGGAGAAAGAAGGCGATCATGGATCGCTCATCTTCTTAGAGAAACAGTTAGGAAAACAGTTGCGCAACAATAGTTGTTTCATTGAGGCGTTGGATCATCACAAGGAAGGATTGCTCTATGCAACCATGCTCAAGGACACCGTTGAAATGATCCGTGCCAACAACAATATCGCCACCGACTTCCGTCGTATGGGCATCCTCGATGATGCGGCCTCCTACCACTATGCAGCCCTGACGCTTTGCGAGCAAATCTCCGACAAGACATCTTTCGAAGCCAAGAAAAACCGGGTTACCTCATTGAACGGATTAGGTAACGTGTATCTCACGATGAAAGACCTGGTAACGGCTGACAGCTTGTTCCGTCTTGCTTTGGTAGATGAGAAGATCTTGGACAGTGATGTAGGACAGGCCATCAACTACGCCAACATCGGGGCTATCTTTGAGCAGCAGGGCAAGAACGACTCGGCATGGGTGTATTACCAGAAGTCGATGGAATACAACCGGAAAGGTAAGTCAGACCTGGGCGTTAGTCTGTGCTACATCCACTTCGGACAGCTCCACGAGAAGAACCACCAATGGGATAAAGCCATCTCTGAATATAATCATGCCTACGAGATGATGGAGAAGTCGGGCGACCAATGGCACTGGTTAGAGGCAGTCATTGCGTTGGCCAATGTGAATATCTCCAAAGGCGACATGAACGAGGCGCAGCGTTACCTGCACCAAGCACAGGACATCGCCACCACTATCCATTCCTTGGAGCATCAGGCACAAGTGGCCGAGCTTCATTACAAGATCGAGGAAGCGAAGGGCAACTACTCCCAGGCACTCTACTATTTCAAGCTTAGGAATAAGTTGAACGACAGTGTGGCATGTCCGGAGGACCTGCTTCACACACAGAACTACCGTGTGCGCTATGTGAACGAACGGCATCAGAACGAGATGGATGCCATCAAGCGCACCCATGAGGCTGAGCAAGGTGCTCTGCGTCTCACCATCATCGCCATTATCTTAGCCTTGGCACTGGCCATGACCGTTATTGGCATCCTGTACCATTCGTGGCGTGTAAGGTCAAAACGACTGAAGATGCTGCGTGAGGAGTTCTCCAAGTCGATGCAGGAAGGAAAGAAACATGAGACACGCTTCAGTGAGGAAGAGAATGATTTCATCAATGAACTGGTCAATAAGATCTATGAGGACATGCAATCGGGCGACATCTCTGTGGAGAAACTGGCAAAGACCATGTTCATCAGTCGTTCGCAACTATCAAGGAAAGTGCTGAACCTTACGGGTATGAGCACCTCCGATTTCGTGATGCAGGTTCGTATGGGTAAGGCCAGACGGTTACTGGAAGACACGACAACGCCTATCACCGAGGTGGCTATGAAGTGCGGGTTCAACGATCCCTCGTATTTCACACGAATGTTCAAGAAGACATACGATATTACCCCGTCACAAGCAAGAAAACGCTCTAAATAGGAAATGGACAAAATGTCCAATTGATTATCAACAACTTACAAGATAATTGTGCGCGTTTTCTCCTATTTTATCCTATCATTTCGAACCATATAGTCCAATATTTGGTCGTATAGTCCATTTTGTTTTGGAGTAAATGCGTACCTTTGCACCCGTGATTTGTGCAGCATGTCTGCATGACCACCCAACACGCAATATATATTTTGAGAGAAAGAAACGGCCGGCTCCTGTGAAGGTGCCGGCCGTTGATATTTTTATGTAGTGTTTATTATTCGCTCTGACGGTCATCGATGTTATCGCCTTCCGTTGGCTTCATCTCCTCCTCGAAGTCGGTGATGCCGTTCTTGACAAGGATATTGTACCATGTGAGGAGCTTGCGGATGTCACTGTCATGCACGCGGTCACGGTCGAAATCGGGTAGGATCTCTGCGAAATACGCACGCAGTTCCTTGCCTGATGCCTTCTTGAACGGGAAGGACACCTCTTTTTTATCTTCCTTATCTCGGATGGATGCCAGGATCTTCATCAGCGGCACGTCCTCCGCATCGGTGAACATGGCGATATCAGCCAAAGAAGTGATTCTGTCGGTAGCAAAGGCAGGCATACGTCTGTGCGTCTCATCGAGTGCCTCTACTATAAGGTTCATCTTGCCTCTTGACACGAGTTTGTAAAGTCCCGGCTTACCGGCAATTGATAGGATTGTCTGTTCCATTTTTCTTGATTGCTTATTATTCTTTATTAGTTGAATGATTTGATCTAACTGTTGATCGATGTCGGCATGACCATCATTGATGATCTCCGCATCACTCCGTCGCACCACCTCTTCCTGCGGCATCTGCTTGTTGATCCATTCCAAGGTGAGCTCACGGGAGATGCCGTCACGACTCATTACCCTGTTGATGCGCGTTTCCAATGGAGCGGTCACACAGATGATCCAGTCGAAGTGTGTCCTGCGGTAGAAACCGCTGTCGAAAAGGATAGCACTCTCCAGCCAGTCCATGCCCGACTGCTCAAAGTCACGGGCTACGGCAGGATGCACAACGGCATTCACTGCCTGTTTGTTTTCTTCCGACTGCAGCAGATACTTCGCCAACAATGCTTTGTTCAGTTCGGTGCCTTGATAGACATCCTCGCCCACCAGCGCCTGCAATCCTTGGCGAATCTCTTCCGACTCCCGCATGAGTCGTTTGGCCTCGCGGTCACAGTCATATACCTGAATGCCGCGAGTCTCCAGACATTTGCAGACAAAACTCTTCCCGCTTCCTATACCTCCTGTTATCGCGATTTTCATTGCGTCTCAACAAGATAATCCACACGATCGGGTTCCAGATGGGCGTTACGAACGCCATAGGGCGCTACCACCAAAGAGACAGGACATTTGTCGGAGGGATGTGCCTGGATCTCCCAATAGTCAACCTCCACGCGGAACTGGTCAGGATGGATGGTCCTGATCTGACTGGCACCTGTGATGAACACCACTTTCACCCTTGAGGGGAAAGTCCTGAGTACCTTTCCTTCCGGCATATTCACTGTGGTGACCGGTACTTCCACGCTCTCTTCGGTCAGCACATCGGGATAGACCGACATAGTAACCTTCGATGGAATACATTTCACACCCGCTATCTTACTGAGCTGAACCTCCTGAATCACCGTATCGGTAACATTGTTCAAACGAACCTGTTCGGTGAAGATGGCCGTCAGACTGTCGAGTTTCTGCTGACTGGCATAGACGGTAACGACTTCCGGTGAGAAGGCAACATTGGCCAGATAGTAGCTCTTTCCTGGTGTGATGCTACCTTTCAGTCGTACGGATAACCGTTTGCTATTACCATAATTATATTGGTACTCGAACTTATCGGGTTTGATGCTCACGATGCGCGACGACTTGAACAGCTGCTGGTAGAGCATCTTTTGAAGATCGGCAGCCTGCACGCTTCCGTATCCTTTTCCTTTATTATAGGTATTGAAGTTGATGTGTAACGACTTCCGGTTCCTTCCGTACATATAAGTAAAGAGAAGATAACCGCGGTCGCGTATCGTCACCCTCAGCGTATCATCCACATTGGATGTCACGATTACCTTTTGCGGAATATTCTCCAGATGAATAGGAATCTTGATCTCCCGCTCATACGTCTCACTTAACGTCATGACGAGCCAGAATGCTCCACTCAAGAAGAGAAAGAACAAAAAGATCAGGAATTCCTTATTAAACATACTAAAAAGGAGATTCCTGAAGAAGCTTAATAAACTGGATGTCTGACGCTCTTCCATTTACTTTGCCTGAGGTTGCGCAGCCGAAGAAACAGCATCGGCAAACACATAGCCACGGTCAACACGGATTGTCACACCTTTGGCAATCTCCACCTCCACGACATTCGTGGCGAGATCGATACGGCGCACCACACCATGAATACCGCCTCCGGTAATCACATGAGCCCCTTCCACCAGAGAATTCTGGAAGTTGCGGATCTCCTTCTGCTTTTTCTGCTGGGGACGAATCATGGTGAACCACATGATGGCAAAGATGGCCACCATCATGATTAAGAAGCTCATGCTGCCACCCTGGGCTGCCTGGCCTGCTAATAATATTGTTGTCATATCGTTAGGATTTTAATTATTCTGGTTTCTCTGTTTCAGGTTTCTCTGCTTTCGTATTCTCAGCGGGGGCAGAGGTCTGACGGATTCTCTCCCTTTTAGCTGCCCTCTTCTGCTCCATCTTCACCTTACGGGGATTCTCGCCCATCGGTTTGAGCAGTGTTCCTTCCTTGATGAGATAGCGGGCAATCGAATCGAGCATGCCATTGATATAGCTTCCGCTCTTCGGTGTACTGTAGATCTTGGCCAGATCAACGAACTCATTGATGGTTACACTGATGGGGATGGCGGGGAAGGTGAGCATCTCAGCGATGGCAATCTGCATGATCACCACATCCATATAGGCCAGACGGGAGAAGTCCCAGTTGCGTGAAGCATCGCTCATATACCGCTGATATTGGTCGGCATTCATGATCGTGGCACGGAACAGACGGCGGGCAAAGTCCTTGTCCTCCTCATCCTTATACTCCGGTAGCAACTCCTGGTTCTTCTTGTTTTTCGGATCGAAGCGCTTGATGGTCTTCAGCACGAAGGTGTCAACCACCTCCTTGTCGTCGTTCCAATACAGACTCTTATCTTCGAGCAGACTGCCCAGATCGTCGTTATCTTCCACCAACGCCTTGTACAGCTGGCGCCACACTTCGCGGTCAGCCTCATAAGAATCGTCACCACTCTCCATGTAGTCGCGGTAGATATCGCTCTGGGTGATCTGTCCATACAGCTTCCTGACGAACTCGATGTCATCATCCCATGTCTGCTTCTGGGTTCCCACGAACTCCTGCAGCATCTTGTTCTCTTCCAGCTGCATGGCAAACTTGTTGTAGGCAAACTTATCAGACGGCAACTCTGTTCCTTCGCGTTTAGCACGAGTTGTCAACACTTCCACCTGATGGCGCGCTTCTTTGGTCACTGCTACGATCAGCAACAGCAAATAGTTGTACAAATGATAGGCCTTGGAAAGGCTGAACAGCAATTCCTTTTCAGCACTGTCCATGTTTTTGTTTCCGTTTTGATAGTATGCGTAGGTTAACTGAACTATCTTTATTCGGATTAATTCTCTATTAATCATCTTATAAATGTGTTACGTTATATACGTCGATTTATCGATGCAAAATTATACAAAATCTGCATCACCTGCAAGAAAAACGCCTATTTTCTTACTTTTTTTAAGAGAAAAATTGCGAGATTGGGGAAAAATTGATACCTTTGCACCGCTTTTCACGAAGCATGTACAAGTGTGATGGTGAATTAAGCAAATTAATTAATCACTTAATTTAGAGTAACACATTATGAAAGAAATTAGTGTAAGTGGTCAGAAAAGAAGCGAGACCGGAAAAAAGGCTTCAAAGTTGATGAGAAAAGAGGGTCTGGTACCCTGTAATCTCTATGGTGAGAAAAAAGGTGAGAACGGTCTTCCCGAGGCTTTGTCGTTTGCTGTTCCCATGGCAGATCTGCGCAAGGTGATCTACACCCCGCACATCTATGTCGTTAATCTGAACATCGACGGTGCAGAGCACAAGGCTATCATCAAGGAACTGCAGTTCCATCCTGTAAAGGACACCCTTCTTCACATCGATTTCTATGAGATCAACGAGCAGAAGCCTATCACCATCGGTATCCCCGTGAAGCTGAATGGTTTGGCACAGGGTGTGCGCGACGGTGGTCGTCTGGCATTGATCGTACGCAAGGTAAATGTAACAGCCAAGTATCAGGATATTCCTGAGACACTCGACATCGACGTTACAGACCTCACTATCGGCAAGAGCATCAAGGTTGGTGATCTGAGCTTCGAGGGTCTTGAGATGGCAACAAGCAAGGAAGTTGTGGTTTGCACCATCAAGGCTACACGTAAGTCTAACGCTGCTGCTCAGGCAGAAGAGGCTGCAGAGGCTTAATCTTCCTTACTGATTAACATCAGAAGCGATGGACAAGTATCTGATTGTTGGCTTAGGTAACCCTGGTGATGACTATGCGGAGACCCGCCACAATACGGGCTATATGGTATTGGACGCTTTTGCGAAGGCGTCCAATATTGTTTTTGATGACAAACGATATGGCTACGTGGCGGAAACGATGCTGAAAGGGAGGAAGATCATCCTCCTCAAACCCACCACCTACATGAACCTCAGCGGCAATGCAGTGCGCTACTGGTTGCAGAAAGAGAATATCGACCAACAGCACATGCTTGTCATTGCAGATGAGATCGCTCTTCCCTTAGGTACCGGTCGGTTGAAAGCGGCTGGCAGCAATGGCGGTCATAACGGACTGGGACATATCCAGCAACTCATCGGACAGCAGTATCCACGACTCCGAATCGGCATCGGTAACGAGTTTGTTCACGGTCATCAGGTTGACTGGGTGCTGGGGAAGTACGACGAGGAGGATAAGAAAACCCTCCAGCCCGTTATTGATACGGCCATCGACATCATCAAAAGCTTCGTACTGGCAGGTATCGACATCACCATGAACCAATATAATGGTGTGTTGAGAAAGAAGCAAGAAGCAAGAAGTAAGAAGCAAGAGGCAAGCGAAACACAAACAGAGAGAGGGGATGGAAGCGAGAATTGACAAGTGGCTCTGGGCCGCCCGTATCTTCAAGACGCGCAGCATCGCTGCTGATGCGTGCAAGAACGGTCGTGTCACCATCAAAGGAGTGAACGTCAAACCCTCACGACCGCTGAAGGCAGGCGAGGTGGTTGATGTCAAGAAGCCACCTATCACCTATTCCTTCAAAGTGCTGAAATGCATCGAACAGCGAGTAGGAGCTAAACTCATACCTGAGATCTACGAGAACGTCACCGATCCCAAGCAATACGAGATCCTCGAGATGAGTCGCATCAGCGGATTCATCGATCGTGCCCGCGGCACGGGTCGTCCCACCAAAAAGGACCGTCGTGCTATGGAGTCGTTTGTTGAACCTGCCCTCTTCGGTTTCGACGACGACGATATGTTCGACGAAGATGATGACCTTTAACATTCCACATTCCTCATTCCACATTCCACAAATCATGAACATCGCCATATTCGTATCAGGCAGCGGTAGTAACTGCGAGAACATTATCCGGTACTTCGCCAACTCCAAGGACATCCATGTGTCACTGGTCATCAGCAACAAGGCTGATGCCTATGCTTTGGTACGCGCCAAGAATCTGAACGTACCCAGTGTTGTGATATCCAAGAAGGAGCTGCAACAAGAAGACATCATGATGCCACTGCTCCAACAGTATGACATCCAGTTCATCGTATTGGCTGGCTTCCTGCTCATGATTCCCGATTATCTGATTCAGACATACGACCGTCGTATGATCAACCTCCACCCTGCCCTGCTACCCAAGTATGGCGGTAAAGGCATGTGGGGCCATCATGTGCATGAGGCTATCAAGGAGGCAGGTGAGACGGAAACGGGTATGACCGTTCATTATGTGAGTAATGTGTGCGATGGCGGTGAAGTTATCGCAAAGTTCAGCACACCATTATCTCCTGATGATACAGCTGACGATATCGCGGCCAAGGAACATGAACTGGAGATGACATACTTCCCCAAAGTTATCGAGGAAGTGATCCGAAATTTATAAGCATAGTTGGATTTACCTACATGTTTTGCCTTATCTTACTTTTACTCAATATGTTACGTGAATTTCAAACTACATGCAAACTACATATAACTACATGCAAACTACATGTTTTGCCACAAATTGCCGTATAAAACCATAGAAACTGTGGCACTAATAGGCAGAAAGTACGTCACTTTCTGACAGTCACAAGGTCACTCTTACATAAATTCTCTAGAGAATTTGTGCGCAAACAGGCTGTTTACTGGTAGAAAGATGCAGGCAAACTCATAAATTCTCTAGAGAATTTCATAGCAAACGACTAAGTTACTTATCGAGAACACCATGGTTTTGGTCGTTTATACCCATCATACCATGTAGTTTGCATGTAGTTATATGTAGTTTCCATGTAGTTTGCTTGTAGGTAGAATGGTTCGCAATTCGCTGTGTTATAGTTGCTTAAAGCAAAACCATGTAGTTATGTAGGTAAAATTCACTCTTTTGCAAAAAAATCCACACGAATAATACGAATTAATATGAATCAAAAAAGGGGCGGACCTCGCGGTGCGCCCCTTTCAATTATGATACATCTATAGCTTCAGCAAATCTTTACTTCGAACGAGAAGTATTGACTTAACAAAGGGATACACGACCGATGTTTCCCATTTCTAAAGTTAAAGGGATTCCCATTGCCTTGAAGATACGGACCATACTAGCAAGTGAGATGCTTCTACCTCGCTCCAAGCGTGATATCTGAGACTTCTGCACCCCAACCTTTTCACCTAATTGCTCCTGAGTGAGATTCTGGGAAAGACGTGCTTGCTTGATAGCCTCACCTAATTTGTAGGCATGAACCGACTCGTCCACGCTGCGCTCAAACTCGTCACGCACCTGAGTGCCAACCTTCCCGTACTCCTCGTCCAAGTATTCTTCGAAGTCATAAAACTTCATATCTCCAATCTGTTTCATACCTGTTTCTTTTTGTTCTCAAAATACTTTTTTCTGAAATCTTCTGCCTTGGCTATGTCCTTAGCAGGTGTTTTCTGTGTCTTTTTGACAATTCCATGAGTGGCAACTACAAGAGTTTCTCCTTCTGTATCCCAAAAGGAAAACAGCCTGTACGATGTTTTTCTGTATAGAGTTCGAAACTCCCATATATCAGAGCCATCTAACTTCTTGAATAATTCAACGTTGCGTTCTCCTTTCTGAATCCTACGTATATTTTGCCCTATTTTCCCTTTGACCTCCTTGGTCTGAGAATTAATAAAGTCATGAGCTTCTTCTGATAATATTAGTTTGAAAACTATCTTTTCCATGTCTTGCAGATTTGTGGTGCAAAGATACATAAAGTTTCCAAAACACGCAACAGTTTCGTAATAAAATGTTCTTCTTGTGTAAATTTTTCTGTATTATACACTCTGTGCTATACATAACACTAAAAAAGGGGACGTACCTCACGGTGCGCCCCTTTCAATTACATAATTAACTCAAGTTTGTCGAGATATATAAGGTTTATACTTATATTCCATTATTCATAATTGCATGTATCATGCATTAGAACCAGAGATCACCCCAGGCTTTACCGCGACTGGGCATGCTGTATTGATTAAAAAAGCTTAAAAGCAGGTTGTTTTTTACAACTGGCAGTTGTTTTTGTCGATAAGACTGTTTATCTTTGCATCATAGAAAACATAGTTATAATGACATTCGATAAGATTCTTGACAATAACACCCTGTGGGCTGTTCGCTATGAAGGAGCAGCAGATAATGCCTTGCAGATACTCTTTGAACAGTGGAGTGATCCAGAATGGTTGGTAGATTTCTTCCTGTCTAACATAGCAGACCTAAAAACTTATTTCAAGGTAACGGATATCAATCAGGCTATCTACGATACTATTGATGACAACATGCGCATTCAGTGTTTGATACTTGACCTCTCTCCAGAGGCAAACCTTGATGCAGTTTTCCGTCCGTTGGAGAATAGCCGCACAAGTGAAATGTTGTTAGGTAAGGAGAAGGCCAAGATCAAGGATCGTCCGCAACATGCTTCATGGCTTCGTATCTATGCCATCAAGTTGGAGCCAGGGTGCTACATCATCACAGGTGGTGCCATCAAGTTGACACATACAATGCAAGAGCGCGAACATACGCTAAAAGAATTGAGCAAGATGGAACAGGTCCGCAATTATCTCATCAGCAATCAGGCCATTGATGCAGATGGTTTTGTGGATTTCCTGTCAGAATTACAATAAGGAGGAACGGCCTATGAAAAAGAAAACTATTGAATTCCTCGAAGCTCATCAAAGCGAAACACCATCCAAATGGCGCGAGGAAGCAGAATGGAGGAGAACAAATGCTTTGTGGCTAAGACATTCACAGAAGATTGCCGTTAAGGTATTACTGCTAATGAAGCAGGAGAATCTTACACAAAAGACTCTTGCTGAGCGTATGAACTGTACCCAGCAATACGTCTCGAAGATTCTAAAGGGCAAGGAAAACATGTCACTTGACACGCTTACCAGACTGGAGGATGCCCTTGGCATCAGCCTCATACTCGACGAGCAGGAGGCATATCCAAGCATGGTAGCAGAGGAGGCATTCGTATAACAGTTATTGGGTATAGGGACACAATCGTTTTGAAAAAAGGGGCGGACCTCACGGTGCGCCCCTTTTCAATTACATAATTAACTCAAGTTTGTCGAGATATATAAGGTTGTACTTATATTCCATTATTCATAATTGCATGTACATGCATTAGAACCAGAGATCACCCCAGGCTTTACCCTGAGAGTCGATCAAACCATCATCATCTTCAATGGGATCGGTACCGCCATTGCCAGCACCACCCTCATTGTCCCAGTCGGGGTTGGCGTATGGATTAGTTCCGTCACCACCAGCACCCCATTGTCCTTCACGTCCACCTGTTGGACTTGCGCATACGAAGTTATCCAAATCTGTATGGATAAGTTCTGTAACGGGTATTACATATTTCTTCATGGTGTAGTCCTCCTTACTTTACGTAATACTTCTTACCATTGATGATATATACACCCTTGGGCAGGCCTTCGATTGCGGTCTTGTCGCGGCTGATTATCTTACCATCAATGCTCACTACGATATCCATGTATTCCACTTCAGGAACCTTACCCTCTTCCTTCTCGATCTTCTCGATGAGGGTGGTGATACCCTGCGGCGTGTCGTTGATGAAGAAGAACGGCTCATTAAATGCAATCTTGGAGCCTACCGAATTCTGCGTCGTAGCATCGAGATCTTTCTCGATTCCATTGATTGCAGCTTCGTTAGGGATAATGATAGCTGAGTATTGTGTCCAAAGACCAGTAGAACGGTTGGGGTTATTAGACTTCTCACGGAAGTACTTTGGATAAGTCTCACCCTTCTTAGTCCCGAGGAAATAAGCATATTGAGGTATAACAACAAAAGCACCTTGTGTTGCCAATGTAGCCTTCCATGCTGCTAGTTCATCTGGGTAGTTCTCCAAAGCAGTCTGATATGCAGTTAGAGCAGCTGGATATGCAGCCACATCCTGGTCATATTTAGCTTTATCTCTCAGGTACTTATCGTAAGCAGCTTTATCTATCAGGTACTGCTGGTAAGCGGCCACTTGGGCATAGTTGTTGAAGAGGTTCTTACAGTAGTTGAATCCTGCTTCTGTTGGATTACTGTATTGATCAAGATTCATTTCCTGCATGATGCTTACAATAAAATGGTACTTATCACGGAAGTTGTTATACTGTGTTGACCCATCATTAAATGTAGCGGTTATCGTTGTTTCATTTATCCATGGACCAGGTTCATATTGATTCTTTCCGTTTGTTAATAAAGAATACAGAGTAACATCATTATCTGTAAGTGTAATACCCGGATCCTCCACTTCCGTAGGTTCAGTTACTACCGCAGGTTCTTTTGGAACAGCCGGCGGTGTCGGCTCTTGAGGCTTTCCTGACACGTCAGCCCCCTCATTATACTCTCTTGGATTTCCGATAAAGGTATAGGTTTGACCAGTATAATTCTTATGATTTTCACCAAAGTTTGTGTATGCCACCTGATCGAAGTTATTGGTGGTTTGGGCTACACCCAAATCGATGGTACGAGCTTGATTAGTATAGAGTTCATCACGATAATCATCGGTGGATTGTGCTTCCTCATCAGGACTAACTTCCCATGTAATACCAGAGAAATGACATGGTACAGGATCAGCCTCAGGAACAGTACCCGTATTCGGGTGGATCATATAAGGATGACCAGCAGAGGCCAGGTAACCATCAATGACAAGAGCTTGGTCTGCGTGATTCAATGCATCTGCAAGTGAACTACCAGGTGCAAAAATCTTGGTCTTCGTTGAAGCAGCATCACCTTCAGCAAGTATTACATGATGGTACTCTGTACCATTGCGAAGGTAAATATTATACTCAAAACTACCATCTTTTTCACGGATAACCTTGCCGTTGTTATCTCTTTTACGCTCATACAGATTCTTATCGGAATCCTTGTATAAGGTTTCAGCTACCTTATTGAAATGTAGAACGAGAGTCATTTTCTCTACTTCATCATCGGGATTGTTTGGATCCTTGATCTGAATGCCACTAAAATCAGCTATGTTAAATCCCTCGTTAAATGCAGAAGCTAACTGCTCGTCCGTCAGTTCGAAGGGGAAGCACATGGTGTACCATACATCCTTATAGTTCTTAGTATATACTTTGCTTTCTTCACCAGGATTGAACTCTTTCATCAACAGGAATTGCACCCAACCATCATTTGTCCAATCACCTCCCTGATTTCCAGAAGTTCCAAGATATACTAATCCTTCACCAGTTGCACGACGAATACGGTCATCATAGGCATCATTTGCCTGATCATCGCCATTACCGTCCTTGATGGGCAATCCATAGCCATCAGAGGATCTGGTTCCATAATGAGAGGAGATGATCGCTTTAACCTTGTCGGCTAATTCTGTAGGATAGTGAAGGATAGTCATGCAATTAACATGTACGTAATACCATTCAATGGCTTCATCCCATGTCATAGTGTGAAGACCGGCTGTATAAGGATTCGTATCATTCCAAGGAATAGTATTGTAGCCTTCCATTTCGTTGATACTAAACGTAGAACGGTCATCATCCCAACTCGTTCCGCCTGTGAAGATAACAGGCACCTTGTCGGGATCTGTTGTGGTCAAATATACATTCCTCAAAGCGGTCAGTTTAAAGGCACGCATACCTATCTTTTCCACATTGGCTGGAATGGTGATATTACCTAATGCCAAACAGTTACGGAATGCATCGTTACCAATGAAATGCAGTGTTTCAGGAAGACGAATAGACTCCAACTGCTGACTGTTCCAGAAACAACTTGCACCAATAGAATAAACACCCTCAGCCAAAGCAATATGCTTCATGCTCGTACACTCGTTAAATGCCTGATCACCCAAATAGCAGTCGCTTAGACCTGGTGCGAAGTCCAAATTTTCAAGCTGGAGACTATTTATGAAAGCACCACCATGAACTTGTTTCACACCACTACCTATTACGACGTTCTGGATATGAGAACGCATCGCGCACTCATAATCAATGTCTGTGTAGCAGTTAGGAATCACTAACTGTTCGATAGGTGCAAAAGCAGAAGCCTGTCCGTTTACACCAGGGAACTGTTCATTAAACTGTGCTTCCGTCATTTCTGGATGAAGTAACAGATAGTTCTGCTTGTTGGTAGCACCTAATCTGATCAAACAATGCGATGGTAATGTCGTCATATTCAAATCTGGCAGTTTGATGCTGACAACCGCATTTGTATAGTTACTATTAGTGCTAAAATAGTAGAATGCGTTCGTCTCGTATGTTTCATAACCAGATTTTGTTGCTCCCGTTTGGTAAGGGTCATCAAAATTATAATAAGGTGTTTCAAACCCTACAGCATTTTGTCCATTGGCTCCTTGAATTGTACAAGCAGCGAAGTTGGCACCCGTAAAGTCCCATGCAGCTGGAGCTTTATCACCTTCGCCAAAATTGGCGGAGGTGCCATTGTTGTACAAGTCGTTCTCTCCATAATAACCTGCCATGTCAACACTCTTCATCTGCTTCAGGTTTACGTTTAAGGCAGTGCTGGCAGCAACCACGTTGTTCTTAACGAACGAGTACATGCGTACCTTCTTGAGGTTAGCATTGGTTTCGTCTGTTGACATCACCATCTTCAAAGCAGTATTCTTCGAGGTATTTTGAAGGGCTTTCATGTCAGGAGCATTATTGAAACTGCTCGGCAAGCGAAGGTACTCCATTCCACTCAGGTTCATATCTGCCATAGCGTCGAAACCTTCTATCGTGGCGCCGCTTAGATCTAGAGTGGTTACGTCTGCTAGTTGAGTGTACGTGGTAGAGTTGAGTTCAGCGAGATCTTCAGCTGTTAGTACACCAGTAATAATCAAGTGATCGCAATTACTCAGGTTTGCAATCTGGCTAGCCAGGGTGTTGTCACTGGTAACATCAATTGTCACTGTTTCCGCATGAATACTGATGCCCAGCAAAAGCACCCACATTAAAAGTAAAGTTCTCTTCATGATCGAGTTAATTATTTAATTGTTTTTGTTATTTGATTACAGCGTTATTTGATTGGGGTTTGATAGGGTTAGGTGACTGAGGGGGTGGGGCAGACCTGCAATCTGGGCGCATGGCGTCCAACAGACTCTTGTCGCATGCACATAGTGATAGCAGACAAGTCAACGTTTCCATACAAAGTTCTCATCATGAAATACTTAAATTAATTATGTATTTGTAATCTGATCGTTAATTGTACTCGCTCCCTATATCTTCTATATCTTTTCGAGCTTTCTAAAATACGTCCGTTAATTGTCAGCGGCAAAGATACACATTATTATATATATAACAATGCATAAGGGTGAAATATTTATAATTAATTAACAAATAGTGTGTAATCTGCATATCAGAAAAAGGAAACAGGGCGGTGATGCCACCGCCCTGCTCTTCTTTGTTATAGATTCTTGTTGTATAGTTGATAAATAAGCTGTTATTCTGTTTATCTTCCGCCGCCGAAGCCACCGAAGCCACCGCCCATCGGACGTCCGCCTCCGAAGCCACCGCCGCCCATCGGACGACCACCACCGGCTGGCATTCCGCCACCCATACCTCCAGGAGGCATACCACCAGGCATCATACCGGGCATCATACCACCCATACCGCGCATCATCTGACGAGCCTGACGACCGCCGAAGGCGTTGATACGGTAGATTACATGTACCATTGCATAGCTGTTGATGCTGTTGTACTCGGTATCGGTGCGCTGCATAGCAGTGATTGAACGACTGTATGTGCTCATCTCGTGCAGGATATCATAGAACTGCAGAGAAACTGTAAGGGCATTACCCTTCAGGAAGCCCTGAGAGATCTGTGCGTTCCAAACCAGCTCGTTGGTGTTCATAGAGTTGTCGTTATAACCTCTACGACTCTGGTTATGCAAGTCGGTTGACAGACTGGTTCCCCAAGGAGTGAAGATATTGATGCTACCACCATAAGAGAACTGCCATGTATCAAGGTCGCTTGCACTCTGCAACTTGTTTCTTGCATGGGTATAGTTAACAGAACCATCGAGTGCAACCTCGAACCAGTCCTTACGATAGCTGGCCTGCAGGCGCTCCATGATCATTGAATTCTTAGTGGTATTCTTCACAGACTGCATTACATCTCTCTGGAACAGGTAACCCACGTTGTTGCTGTGGTTCACCATAGTGAAGGTATTCACGTTCCAAACACCGGCACTGTCGATAGCTGTATTGAACATGAAGCCTAAGCTACCATTCCAGTTACCGTTGATATTCTCCGGACGTGTGGTCTGTGCACCTGTCGTTGTATCGTATGTCACCATGTTTGAGATGGAGTTTCGGGTATTGCTAAAGTTACCGAACAGCATCACGGTGCGCATGTGACTCTGCATGAACGTATTGTAGTTCACGCTCAGGTTGTTGGTGAACGACGGCTTCAAGCCGGGATTACCCTTGGTAATGTTCATTGGGTTGCTGTCATCGGTAATATCGAGCAGGTCACTCATCTGCGGTTGCTGGGTTGTTCCACGGTAGGTCAGCTGCAACTGTGTGGTGTAATTCGGACGATAACGGAAGTCAATGGTCGGAGTTACGTTAAACACGTTGCGTGCAGTATCCGTATAAACATGCTGGTAGTTCTGGATGAACTTAGAGCGCTGCGGCTGGAACATCAGACCAGCATTAAACTGGTAGTTGTCGCGGATCTTGCGATACATCACGTTGAACTCATGGATATAGTTCTTATACTCTGAGAAGCGGCTCAGACCTTCCTCATAATACTCAGGTGCGAAGGGGTTCGACACGTGAGAGAAATAGTTGTCAAATCCACCATACACAGGCTTTATAGCGCTGGTATAGAAATCGGGAACCTTGCTATAATCATAGGTGGAACGGTCGCTCTTGTTGTAACTGTATCTGAACTGATAGCTGAACTGCAGGTAGGTACGGTCTGCAATAGGCTCACTGTATGTTACCTGACCTGAATAGTTCCAGTTCTTGGTAGGAGTAAGGTTATAGCGGTTGGTGTAATAGGTAGAGTCGCCTGATGCTACCTTATACTGATGGAGGATCACCTCTGAGAGTGACAAGCTCTTGCTGTCCTGGTCGCCATAGCTAACATTACCCACCACTGTAATATTCCTACCGTTATCGCTCAGACGACGGTTCACTTGGAGCATCGCACTGGCGTTGGTATTATCATTATTGCTCAGAGAGCTGCTTTCCTGATGGTTCACTACGAGGTTATCTGCTGCGAGCTGTGCTATAGAAGCTGTTGCAAACGGATCAGCTACATAGAGATAAGGATCTTTGTTGAACTTCAGTGAGCTACCAGTACTGGTATTGTCGCTCTTTGTCAGACGTAAGGTCGGACGGAGCAAGATGTTCCATACATCATCAGGTCTCCACTCAAAACGCATCTGGAAATTATAGTTATCTGAGCGACTGAATCTCTGGCTGAGTTCATTTGAGAACAAGGATGTTCCGAAGCTTTCAGAAGAACTCCTTGACCAAGTGTCACCATCGCTGTGATTCCAACGTACGCTGGCATCCATTTCCAACTTCTCGTCGGTGCTGGCATAGTTGTAGTTCAAACCGGTCATCTTGTTGGCAGTAAGACCACTCATACCACCGAAACGACCACCACCGCCACCACCGGGGAAGCCCATGTTATTGGTGTTGTTGGCATTGAACATTCCTGTGAGTCGCATATTGTTGTTCTGATAAGAACCCATGATACGACTTGAATAACGACTCTTGGTACCCAAACCTACGTCAGCATTTCCAAAGAAACCTCTGTTCATACCTGGTTTGATACCGAAGTCGAGCACGGTCTCTTCATTACCGTCCTGAATACCAGTTATACGTGCCAAGTCACTCTGCTGATCATAGGCACGGATATTATTGATAATGTACGTAGGAAGGTTCTTCAATGCTGTCTCGGTATCACCGGTCATGAACTCTCTACCATCAACGAGAATCTTTCTAACCTGCTTACCATTGATGGTAATCTTACCGTCATCATCCACCTGTGCACCTGGTAACTTCTTCACCAGTTCCTCAGCAACACTACCCTCTGGGGTACGGTAAGCGGCTGCATTATAGATAAAGGTGTCTTTCTTTACGGTCACCTTGGCAGCCTGTCCAGTTACGGTCGTTCCCTTCAGCATGATAGCATCTGCATTGAAGATAATTTGACCAAGGGGAACATCCTTTCCTTCCTTGATCTCAATGTTGTTCGTGTAGGTCTTATAGCCCACGCTACTGATCTTCACGATATACTTGCCGTCTTCTGGAGCCGACATACTGAATGAACCATCTTCTGCGGTAAGAGTACCGGCCACGAAGGTACTGTCAGTTTTCAACAACTGTACCGTAACCTGCATGACGGCCTCTTTCGTATCACGATCGATGATTGCGCCCGATATCTTTCTGTCTTGGGCGTAAGAAAATGCTGATATCGCCATCAGCATGAAGAATAAAAACGCTTTTTTCATGAATAGTATAATTGATTTTTTGCTTTGTTTGACGAATAAGGAGCAAGGAGGTTTAATAGAGTTTCAATAAAAAAAACAAAAACCTTGCATTTTCGCTCGCTTAATCGTACCTTTGCAACCAAAATAATCATTTTATTAACAATTCGTATATGAAACAGAGAGTGATTATATCGCAGAATATCGAGGAAGAGTTGGCCATGGCCATTGCCGAATGTGAGCACGACAAGATCTTTGTGCTGACCGACGAGAACACGGCAAGATGCTGCTGGCCTGTAATCCAACCGTTCCTTTGTCTGAAGGGAGCCAAGCTCATTACCATTCCTGCCTCAGATACCCATAAGGATATCGACAGTCTGGCACAGGTGTGGACAGCCTTAGGACAAGGAGGAGCCACTCGTCACTCTCTCATGATTAATTTAGGTGGCGGAATGGTTACCGACTTAGGTGGCTTCGCCGCCTCTACCTTCAAACGAGGCATTAACTTCATCAATATCCCCACTACCCTATTGGCTATGGTTGATGCCAGTGTGGGCGGCAAGACAGGTATTAACTTCAACGGTTTGAAAAACGAGATCGGTGTGTTCAATGAGTCTAGGTTTGTCATTCTTGACACCTGCTTCCTCCAGACGCTCGACCGTGAGAACCTCCTTTCCGGCTATGCCGAAATGCTGAAACATAGTCTGATTGCCAACAAGGAAATGTGGGCAGAGCACATTAGTGGAG
>JAFZBK010000029.1 GCA_017561825.1 Prevotella sp. | reverse complement strand
TTCAATGGATGGGAACTTGATGGTTCTAGCTACATCAATAATGCTGAAACTGTTTTCGGCACTTCAGTTACTTGGAATTATTATCAGAGTGGGTCTCTTGACAACGCAAATTGGAAGGCTGAATCATACTCACAGTCATCATGGAAAAGTGGGCAGGCTCCCTTTGGTTATGGTTCTGTGGGTATGAACGGTAGCAGCGATTACCAAACTAGAGTTACCAACCCCTCAAATTGTACCACCTACTACTTCCGAAAAACCATCAATCTTAGCGAGGCTCCCAGCGAGAACGAAGCCTACCAACTTACCTATTACGTCAACGATGGATTTGTAGCGTATGTCAATGGGACTGAAATTGGCCGTTATAACATGCCAAGCGGTTCTACCAGCTACAGCCAGAAAGCCAACTCTACTGTTGGTTCTACCGCTGCTACAGGAACCATCAACATCGATAACAGCCTTTTGCATGCTGGCAATAACGTCATTGCCGTTGAAGTGCATAATGCGTCATCGTCGGGTTGGTATTCATCTCCAGATATTTATTGGACTGCTCAGCTTATTCATGGAACTCGTGCTGAAAACACATGGGTATCTACAGATGAAAGTTTTGACCTGACAGAACTCCCCACAACTGATGCAACACTTACGGCTATCTATGAGAAACTGCCCGACGAACAACTATTAAAGTCTATTGCCACACCCATTAAAGTAAATGAGGTGAGTGCGGGAAACGAAATCTTCATCAACGAATATTTCAAGAAGAACGACTGGATAGAGCTCTACAATACTACCGACACCGACCTTGACGTGGCTGGGTTATACTTAAGCGATGACCTCGATGACCCTCTGAAATATCAAATACCCTCAGGAACAATCATGAATACGATTATTCCTGCTCATGGGCATCTCATCGTTTGGGCCGACAAATTAGAGCCTGTGACACAGCTTCATACCAATTTCAAACTCGATAACTCCAACGGACAAATGGCTCTGCTGGTGTCATCGAGCGATTTCGTGAATGCTAATGCAGACTTCTTCGACGCCCATCCAACACTCAGTGATTTTGCCGACGGACTCCCTTATAATATGCATAAAGGAGACCAGTCTGTCGGGCGATATCCAGACGGAAACAATAATATTTACTTAATGTCAAGGGTAACGATTGAGAAACCCAATTCACTGCTCTCATATGACATACAAACTGGTATCGACGAAGGCATCATGGGAGATACTTCTTTTGAACTCAACTTGGCTCAAGGATGGAACTGGGTCTCACACCCACTAAATGAATCTATTCCCGTTAATGAGTTTAAAGACTATGCCAATCGCATCTTAAGCCAGACTCTTGAGGCTTATTATAGCGACAGGTCCAACAAGTTAGAAGGCCCGCTAAAACAACTGGTCTCTGGTAAGATGTACAAGATGGATATTACAGAGGACCACAGTTGGACATTTGAAGGAAAAGTTCCTCATTCAATACCGCCTACACCATTACAACCAGGATGGAACTGGATAGGATATCCACATGCTGGAACACAGACTCTTTCTGCTGCACTTGAATCGTCACATATCGAAGATGGTGATGTAATCATTGGACAAAGCGGATTCTCGGTATATAGCACCGATGACGGATGGGTGGGATCACTCAGTTCTCTCACTTCAGGCAGTGGCTATATGTATAAGTCTATGAGTGCTAAAGCACTACGTTTCCAGCGTCCTGCAACGAGCGTTAAACTGCGTAAACCCTTGAAACAAATGCGTCGGTCCGCACCAGAATCCTCTAGTTCCCATTCGAATGTACAGGAGATCTCGAGAAGTTGCGACCGTCATGCCTATCCTAATGTTATGGCTGTCATCGCAAAAATACAACTTGATGATGAAGTGATCAGTGATGAACCATTAACTATTGCCGCCTATGCTGATGATGAATGCCGTGGACAAGGTGAATACATTGATGGGATGTATTTCCTCACTATCTATGGAAAAAGCAACGAAACACTTTCTTTCAAGGCTTTCGGTGCATCGAACGAGATTTATGACATCACTGAGCAGCTTGACTTTAATGCCGACATTCTGGGTTCTCGCAAAGAACCATTTATATTCACTTTATCGACCAATACAACAACAGTGCCCACCGTTGCAGACTCAGATACACCTGTCAAACCCATAGGATTCTACAACCTTAGTGGATTGTTCGCATCAAAGGATGCATCTTCATTGCGACCAGGCATCTACATCGTCCGTTATAGTAACGGTCAATGCAAGAAATTCATCATTAAATAAACTATGAACAATAAGATTATGAACATTGAACTAATAAAAAAGACGTTTGTCACTCTGCTGCTTTGTCACTTATTTATCATGACTACGTCAGCTGCCGAAGGCGACGTCATCACCATCACATACGCCAACGAGAGTGCTACTGTCGACATCCCCGAAAGCCTGACTGGCATCGTCATGCCGAACGTCAACGGTGCACACGTGGTGCTGCAGTCCACGACGACAACGGAAGAATACATCTACCACGTGACTGGAAACACCTACGACGGCTCGCTCACCATCACTGGTGCCTACAAACTGACCCTGCAACTGGCAGGAGTGAGTATCCACAGCACTCGTGGGGCAGCCATCGACATCGAGACGGGAAAACGTGTGGCGGTGGTACTCGAAGAAGGAACCTTGAACACGCTCTCCGACTGCAGCGGCGGCTCGCACAAGGCAGCGCTATATTTCTCGGGACATCCTGAGTTCGAAGGTCCAGGAACGCTCAACGTCACAG
>JAFZBK010000028.1 GCA_017561825.1 Prevotella sp. | reverse complement strand
GCGGGGTCCCACCTCTTCCCATTCCGAACAGAGAAGTTAAGCCCGTCATCGCCGATGGTACTGCAATGCAATGCGGGAGAGTAGGTAGCCGCCTTCTTTCAAGTGGAGAGGTTTCCCAACAGGGAAGTCTCTCCTTTTTTTATGTCCTTTCCAAAGCAAAATCTCTCATCTTTAATGTTTAATGTTTATTCTTTAATCTTTTAATCTCTCATCTTATTGTGTTTCTGACACCCTGTTCTCTCGTCACTTTTTCCTATTCTTTCTTCTCTTTTTCTACTAAGGCAGAATTGTTCTAAATCAATAAAAAACATTAAAACAAACATTTTTCTTGTCGATTTGTTTTGTAAGTATCTGATTTTTTGTAACTTTGCAATTGGAAAGGTGAAGAATCGCATTTTGTAATGCGTTCTATCGCAAGTATTAACGGGAACTGAGACGTAACCTGTTGCGATGATAGGTATCGTTGAGAGCATATAAAGCATAGTGATTATGCCATGTTCAGGTTCCATAAATCATGTTGTATGGATAGACTTATTAAGGTATTATGTTTAATTACATGCATGACGATCCCTGCAACAGCGTTTGCTGGAGATAAGGGAGACAAGAAATCTTCTGGAGTAAACTGGGAACCAGTGATGAATGCCATTATTCAGGTTGAGAGTGGCGGTCGCAGTAAAGCAAAGAACGGTAACCAATGCGGAGCTATGCAAATTACGCCTATTTTGGTACAGGAATGTAACAATATTCTGAAGGAGCGTAAGAGCAAGAAACGTTTCACGTTATCTGATCGCTTTAATGTGAATAAGTCGAAGGAAATGTTTCTGTTGATCCAGTCTTATCACAATCCCAAGAATGATATTGAAAAAGCTATCAGATCCTGGAATGGAGGTCAACAGTACAGTGTAAAGAGGACACAGCGTTACTTCGAGAAGGTGATGAGTTATCTCTAAGAGGTACTAACTGTAAGAGTATATCGGTTGCCAGAATTCTGGCAACCGATTTTTGTATATTGGGTAATAGAAGTACAGCAGTCACGATCGTATTTTCATCTATAAAAACAAAAAAGAGTCCGACGAATCGGACTCTTGTAGTTGCGGAGGCAGGACTCGAACATGCGACCTCCAGGTTATGAGCCTGGCGAGCTACCAACTGCTCCACTCCGCGATATTTCCCACTAAAATGAGGAGGTTTCCTCATTAGCGAGTGCAAAGGTACTGCTTTTTTTGCGAACTACCAAACTTTTATGTGCTTTTCTTCTAAAAGCGTGAGATAATGGAGGTAGAATTGATTGATTTATTACCTTTTTTGTTCAGTTTTGCTATTAAAATATGTGATACGCAGTGTTTTTATTGCGATATTATTTGGTGATGTCAGATAATTGTCTTAATTTTGCACACAATATACATTATGTGCAAAAGGAGGGAACCTATGTCAATATCTAAAACCAGACAGAAGTTAGTAGATGTGGCCCGTCAGTTGTTTGCCAAGAATGGTCTTGAGAACACGACCATGAACGATATCGCTGTGGCATCTGGCAAGGGTCGTCGTACGCTTTACACGTATTTCAAGAGCAAGGAGGATGTCTATTATGCCGTTATCGAGAGTGAGTTGGAGCGTTTATCCGATAAGATGGACGAGGTGGCGGCAAAGAAGATCCGTCCTCAGGACAAGATTATCGAGTTGATCTACACCCATCTCAACATGATCAAGGAGACGGTGATGCGTAACGGTAATCTCCGTGCCGCTTTTTTCCGTAATATCTGGATGGTGGAGAAGGTACGCAAGAACTTCGATGAAGACGAGTTGGAAATCTTCCGTAAGGTCTATACGGAGGGTAAGGCAGCTGGTGAGTTCGAGATTGACAACGTGGAACTGGTGGCGGATATCACGCACTATTGTATCAAGGGTCTTGAAGTTCCCTACATCTGCGGTCGTTTGGGTCATGGCATGACTCCAGAGACCAGTAAGCCCCTGGTGGCCAAGTTCGTCTATGGCGCTTTGGGAAAGGCCAATGGAAGAATATAATATTCAATTAATCAAATAGAAAAAACAATGGGATTATTAGAAGGTAAGACAGCCCTGATCACAGGTGCTGCACGCGGTATCGGCAAGGCCATCGCGTTGAGATTTGCTGCAGAAGGTGCCAACATTGCATTCACCGATCTGGAGGTGAACCAGGAGACTGAGAGTGAGATTGCTGCCCTTGGTGTAAAGGCCAAGAGTTACGCTTCAAATGCAGCTGACTTTGCCCAGACCGAAGAGGTGGTGAAGTTGGTGAAGGAGGAGTTCGGCAGTATTGACATTCTGGTGAACAATGCCGGTATCACCAAAGACGGTTTGATGCTGCGTATGACCGAGCAGCAGTGGGATGCAGTGATTGCCGTGAACCTGAAGAGCGCTTTCAACTTCATTCATGCCTGTGTGCCAGTCATGATGCGCCAGCGTGGCGGTTCTATCATCAATATGTCATCAGTAGTAGGTGTCCATGGTAACGCTGGTCAGGCCAACTATGCCGCCTCCAAGGCCGGTCTGATTGCTCTGGCCAAGAGTATCGGACAGGAGATGGGTCCTAAGGGTATCCGTGCGAACGCCATTGCTCCCGGTTTCATTGATACAGCCATGACACAGGCGCTGCCAGATGATATCCGCAAGGAATGGATCAACAAGATTCCACTTCGTCGTGGTGGTACTGTGGATGATATTGCCAATACAGCTGTTTATCTGGCAAGCGACCTTTCCAGCTATGTCAGCGGTCAGGTAATCCAAGTAGATGGTGGTATGAACATGTAGTTCATACCCCTCTTTTTTTTACCCAAACTAATCGCTAAACTGAAAGGAAATGAAAATACTAAGCATAATCTTTACAACTGCATGCTGTGCAGCGATGATGCTTTCGTGCAGTCAGCAGACAGATTCAGCGAAAGCGGGATTGACCACCGTTGGTAATCCGTACCTTCCCCTTTGGGAGCATATCCCCGATGGAGAACCCTATGTGTTTGAGGATCCTGATCAGCCTGGTAAGCAACGCGTGTATATCTATGGTTCGCACGACAACCTGAAGACGATGTACTGCGGAAGGGATCAGGTGGTGTGGTCGGCCTCTGTTGACAGTCTGAACAACTGGCGTTATGACGGGGTGATTCTCGTGGTGGATAAGAATGCCAAGGGCGAGCCTTTCGATTCGGCAGGAACAGCTGATGTGCTGTATGCACCAGATGTGACGTTGGTAACTGATAGCACGGGTAAGAAGACCTATTATCTGTTCCCCAATGACCAGACTGGTTTCCGTAACGGATTGATTGCCAAGAGCGACAGACCCGATGGTCCTTTCGAGGTATGCAACTGGAGTGAGAACAATCCCAATATGGTGAAAGGTGTTCTGCAGTTTGATCCCGCCGTGTTTGTAGATGACGACGGACGCGTATATGGCTATTGGGGTTTCGAGCGGTCGTTTGCCGCCGAGTTCGACCCCACCACGATGGCAACAGTGAAACCTGGTACGAAGGTCGTGGAAGACATGATCTCTGGCAGATATCAGAAAGGTCAGTTCCGTTTCTTCGAGGCCTCGTCAATCCGTAAGATCAAGGATAAGTACGTGTTCATCTACAGTCGTTTTACTGAAGATGGAGAATTCGGTCTGCCCACTTCCAACTACACCTTAGCCTATGCCTACAGTGACCATCCTTTAGGTCCTTGGACATACGGAGGAACCATTATCGATGGCAGGGCACGTGAGAAAGATGAGCAGGGCAATGTGATAGCCTCGGCAGTACCCGATGGCAACACCCACGGTTCCATCTGCGAGATCAACGGTCAGTGGTACGTCTTCTATCACCGTCAGACAGGTACTGACGAGTATGCCCGTCAGGCCATGGTGGCTCCCATCAGCGTCAAGGTAGAAGAAGGCGAGGGTGGCAAGGTGGAGATCTCCGAGGGAGAGTACAACAGCAATGGCTTCGCTCTCCAAGGACTTGATCCCTTCGAACGTCATTCCGCAGGTATCGCCTGCTGGTTAACAGGACCGAAGCCCGCTATCCACGAATGGCCCAACAACACCTTCTTTGGTTCGTATGTAGCCGCTAGTTACGGTACTGATGATAATTTCGAGGCACCCTACGACCTGCGTAACAACACCAACCTCGTGGTGAACAATACCGATGGCTCCATCGTGGGCTATAAGTACTTCCTGTTCGATGCTTCGAAGTTGACAGGCTCCCTGCAATTGTCACTGAGCCTTATCCCCGAGGGTGTTGACGGAACCATCGAGATCATGTCAGACCGTCCTTGGACCTCCCAGGGAGGTAAGCTGATAGGCAAGATCGATCTGAAGGCAGACATGCCCAAGACCTCCACGGAGGTGACGGCCAAGATCGACAATCCTGGTCAGTTGGTAGGCTTGCACGCCATCTACTTCGTGTTCAAGTCGGCTACGAAAGAGAAATCACTTTGTACACTGGAAGATTTTAACTTCCAATAGAAGGAGTGAAGAATATACGAAAATAGGGAGTTATGACAATCGTCTTAACTCCCTATTCTTATATAGTTTCAATTATTTCTTGAGCGAATAGGTGATGGTGGTCACCACACGCAGTTTCTTGATATACGGTGTGTTCTGGTCGCGATCATCTATTTCGAACTGACCCTGTCCGGCCGTCTGGATCTTACCCAGCTTCGACTTGCTCGCCTCGGCGAACTGCTCGGCGGTCTTCTGCGCATTCTTAATCGCCTCGGCCATCATCTCCGGTTTCATCTGCTGGAACGAAGCATATTCATACTGAGCATCGCTGTTGTCAATAGCCACGCCCTGCTTCAGCAGTTCAGCCTGTTTGAATATCGCCTTGTTCACCTGTTCCACCTTATTCGTAGCCACAGTGATGGTTGTTGATACGATATAGCGGAAGTTCTTGTTGTTATCGCCCCACTCACGTGCTTCCAGGTCGCTGATCGAAGGAGGATTCACGGTGATCTCCTTCTCCTCGATACCATTCTGTTTCAGGAAATCCTTGATCTTGGTAGTCCGAAGATTGATGTTCTCGTAGAGCAAGGGCAGGTCATTACCCGTCACCTTCGTACCAATACTCCATGTCACCTTGTCGGCCGGCACTTCGCGCTCAGCCAGACCTTTCACTGTCACCTTGCGGTCCTTGTTGGCAAAGTCGTCTATACCTGCCTTAATGAACCAGCCCAAGCAAAGGATGCCCACTGCAATCAGGGCAGCTGACATCAAACGATTTTCTTTCATACGCAATACGTTTTAGAGTTATTATTAATGACCTACAATGCATAAAACTTAAGTCCGATGGAGAGTCCGAGGATATCTTTCAACTTGACATCGCTACTCTGAAACATGGAGCGGATATAGAGGTCGCAGGTGCTCACCTCGTAGAAGAGCGCCATTCTACTGTGTCTTATGCGTTTGTTCTCCGGGATCTTGAACATGATGCGCTGACCGAGTGCGAAGTTCAGTCGGAACTTGGTTGACATAAGTTCGTAGTATTTGTCAGGATAACGACCAGGCTGACTCTTCCAGAATTCATGACCATAGACGGTGTTGATATACAGACTGGCGGTCAGCGGCTCAAACTTCCACCCTCCTTCAGGCACCTTGGGCGATAGATTGATGCCCCAAGGGATATAGTTTTCCTTCACGGTCATTGTCAGCTTACCACGAGTGGATTCATGTTGGGGGATGTAGCCAAAGAGTAAGTCGGTTTCCCATTGTCTGCGCTTGCCATAACTCCAGCCCGTACCAATGGATACGACGCCCATGTTACCAGCATTCTGAATAACGTAATGCGATGGTATGAGTGCCGACCAAGTATTTTGCATCCGCTGAATACGTCGTTCGTATCTGCTCTGCTGAATATCGATGCTGTCGTTTGCCGTGTTGTCACCTGCCGCCACGTGCATGGCGCACATCAGCATGACGGCATTAGAAATCAATCTTTTCCACTTCATAGCCGTCGGGTGTAATGGTGATAATTCTGTAGTTACGGTGTACTGCGCAGTCGATACCGTAGAATATCAGGCCGTCATTGTAAAAATCAGAGACCACGTCCTCATGGTTATGTCCATAGACACAGCACATCAGACCTGGGAAGTAATCCAGGTAGCGGCGGAAGGCCTTGCATACGTTGTTGTTGAACTGGTCGCTATAGGGTGGGGCATGCATCACGATGATGGTACGGTCGAACTTCTCCGTATCCTTCACCATCTCTTCCTCCATGTAGTCAAAGTCGGGTATGGCAGCCAAGTAGGTGTACTCCGTAGCATTGGTGTTGAGACAAAGGAACTTCACACGACCGGCGATGAACGAGAAGTTCATATTGCCATACATCACCTCGTAGGTCTGGTTACCCGTTCCGAGGAAGTCGTGGTTGCCGATAAGTGCCACAAAAGGAGAATGCAGCCCCATCAGAATCTTGCGGCTCCACTCAAACTCTTTGGCAGTGGCCGTATCTGTCAGATCCCCGCAGTGCACAACGAAATCAACGTTTCTGCTGTTTACGTCGGCCACTTGGTCGCGAGCATCAGAGAGCCACAGATGGGTGTCGCTGATAAATGCCACGCGAAGGGTGTCCTTGTTGGCAAACTGTTTCTCAATGACGGCCATCTGCTTCGCATTGATGCCCGTCTCACCCTTCACGTTGACATCGTAAGGATGAGTCTCGAACACATCGCCACATGATGAGAGCAGGACAGCAACGCAAAATAACAGTACTTTGAACTTTTTCATCCACCTACAAATAAAAAGGGATTAGAACAAACGGACAACCACGTGGAAGTTCAATACGGGCCATATTGATGCCATCGAAATGTACCTGACAATTCCACCGTCATCACCGTTGAGATTTTCATCTGTCAGTTCCTGACCCTGACATGTCACCTTTGGCTTTCCCCAATACTGCACACCGAGGTCAAGGTTGTAGGCGACGCGACTTTTCGTTGGGAAAGGTCGCCCAAAACCGATACCGACGTATGGGCGGATTGTTGACACTTTGACATTGGCATTGACATTACCATTCTCATCAGGAGTGAGGAAGTAGTCGCCAAGGGTGTAACCAGCCTTCTGACTGTTTGGCACCATCTTGTTGTAGGCCGTGACGGCAGCAAGAGCACCATCTTCTTTGTTGTAGGCTTCTGCCACCTTCCCGCCTCCCAGATAAGCTCCAGCCGTCAGGTGAAAACTACCCTGCTTAGAAGGGAACACATCGAACAGCAGGTGTCCGGTGCATATTGATAGCTTACCCTCCAGTTTGATTTCGTTTGGCAGAACAGCCTGTGCCACACCGTTGCGATAATGGATGTCATAGTCTGAACTATATTTGAACGGCAGGATGTCAGCACCGCCACGCACTGCGACATAAGGTGAGAAGGGCAGAATCAGATCGGCACTGATACCTGTTGTTCCGATACCTAATGCCACACTTCCATGGTTCAGGATGCCGAGGTCGTCATCATCCTGATTCTGTGCAAGAACGTTTGTTGCTGTTATTAGGGCAACAGAGACGATTAAAAGAACCTTTTTCATCATATTGGCTATTATCATTACCCGAGGGCGACAATGCTACAAGTAGAAACCTATCGACAGCGACTGGAAATTCACGTCATTGTCTTTGAGAACATCCATCGGACTGTATTTAAGATAGAGATCTACAATGGGGTTCTCAAGTATGAACATCGCATCGATGGTGAATTTCCTTTGCCCAATGTTTTTCTCCATGATCTTATGTTTTTCACCATCTTTCTTGTAACGCGTCTTGACGCTGCCATACGTATTCCAATTGAACACCGGTCCTATGCCCAATCCCCAATTGCGACTGAACTTGTGCTCATAGAGCAACGGGAAATTCAGGCTGAACACCTTCACACGCGAGAACTTGGGCTTCGCCCCTTCGGGATATGCGCCCAGCGACACCGTCCCGTCGCCTGGAGCCACAAACCTCACGTTGTCGGTCATTCGATAGTTGCGCCAGTCGAACCCCACTCCCAGCGAAACCAGATCGCCCTTGGCCTTGTTCATATACAATTCAAACACCAATGGAGTGAAGAATATTTCCCAAGATTTGCCAAATGGGAAATCCATTCCAGCAGATACATTCGTGGGTGAGACAAATCCCAACCCAAGGTGTGCTGTTGCCTCCATTTCGAACTCATCCTCGCTGATCGTAATTTTGGGGAGGTTGTTCTCCCAGCCGGTGCTTTGCGACTCGTTGATATTCATGGTGTCATAGTCTTGTGCATATACCAACGTTGACATGACCAGAAACAAACAGATAATGCTTTTTTTCATTGTTATGATGATTTTAAATGATTATGTTATCAAAGTGTTCTTTATGATTTCTTGTTGATTCGCTTGGTAATACCGATAGCCCCCGTAGGACAAACCAGACGGCAGAGATGGCAGCCTACGCACTTGGTACCGACGATGCGAGGCTGGCGAGTCTCGTTATCGAAGGCAATAGCCTGGTGTCCACCGTCCGTGCATGAAGTATAGCAGCGTCCACAGCCGATACACTTGTCACGGTCAATCTTTGGAAAGACGATAGTATCGCGGTCCAGATCAGTAGGAGTCACGAAGTTGGGCAGTTCCTCGCCCACAATGCTATCGAGCGATGCTATGCCTCGCTCAGCAAGGTAATGCTGCATGCCGAGAATCAGGTCGTCGATGATACGATAGCCGTACTGCATCACCGCGGTACACACCTGTACGTTTCGACATCCCAGCTGAATGAATTCCAATGCGTCGCGCCATGTCTCAATGCCGCCTATACCACTTATCTCCAGTCCTTTCCCATACATGCAATTCTTTGACTCGTCAAGCATCGAAGCAGAACGTGTCATCGGGGTCTGTGCTATCTCCAGAATATGTCTGAGGGCAATGGGGCGCACTGCTCTTCCTGATAGACCTGAAATGGTTTTATGTCCTGAGACCCTGGCTCGGTCGCCCATCGTTACACTTTTGATGGTGTTAATAGCCGATATGGCATCGGCACCGGCAAAGAATGCCGACATGGTTGGTTCGGTGATGTGGGTGATATTGGGTGTCATCTTCGGAATGACGGGTATAGAGACACTACGTTTGACAAAAGCTGTATAGAAGAGCACCAGCTCCGGGTTCTGTCCTACATCACTGCCCATACCTGCCATTCGCATCTGCGGACACGAGAAGTTCAGTTCCACGGCATCTACACCAGCCGCCTCGGCCATCTTCGCCAGTTTGATCCACTCTTCCTCGGTCTGTCCCATGATGCTGGCCACGACGACTTTCGACGGATAGTCCTGTTTCAGTCGGTGCAGGATGTCGAAGTCCATTTCCACAGGATTCTCGCTCAGTTGTTCCATGTTACGGAAGGCGTAGAAATCGGCTGAACCCTCCTGCTGACAGGCATCGAAGCGGGGCGACACCTCACGTATCTCCTGCATGCAGATGGTCTTGTAGAAGACGCCTGCCCAGCCAGCCTCGAATGCACGCGCCACCATCTCGTAGTTGGTGCACACAGCCGATGAGGCCAAGAAGAAAGGATTCTCGCAGCGGATGCCACAGAAGTCAATGGCGAGGGAAGGAAGACCCTCCTCCAACCCCTCCCTCACAGGGAGGGGCAGGGGGGTGGGTCTCAACATCTCCTTGATGCGTATAGGCCTGTCATAATGGATGCAGGCTCTTTCGGCTGCCTCCAAATCTTCGTCTGAACACTCGGCAATCCACCTGCCAGCCAACTTCTCATTGCCAAAGCGGATGGCACGGATAGCTCGTGCAGGGTCGCCTTTCATACATGCCTGACTACATGGTGCATCAGCACAGAGCAGACAATGTGCAGCCTCTTCTTCTATGTGTAATCTCCTGTCCATATCTATTTCTTTTTTCCTTACTTTGTCCTGCTCATGGTGAACTTGGTGTCCTTATCATAGGATGCCGAGAGTTGTCGCCCATCGGCAGAAAGCCGCAGCGTGTCGGTGTCCGAACCGTCGCGGACGATAACGAGGTTGCCCTTCACCGTGTAGTTATATTTTATGTTCAGACTCGGCGAGGCAGAGGCAGCAGCTTTTAGAACCTTGCGCTTTGCCCAGCCCACATCGGCCTTCTTCAACGATTCCTCGTCGAAAGTGGTCGAGATTTTTAGTGTCATCTGCGTGTCACTGACAAACTGGGCGGTGGCTTGCGTTTTGATCGAACCTCGCACCAGCGTCACCTTCTCCTTCAACCTGGCACGTTCCTCGTCGGTCAGTTTGCGACCCTTCTTCTTCTCCGTTTTGGCGATGTCCTGCTTCACCTTCGCCTCTATCTCTCCAGAGTAGATGTTAGGATTCTGATATACGCGCCCCGCAAAGCTCTGCGCCTGTGCGCTTATGGCAGTCATTAAGGCGACTGCGATCAGTAATATTTTTATTTTCATGGTTAGTGATTATTTGATCACTATTTTTTTGCCGTTCTTTACATAGATGCCACGTTGCGTGGGCTTGCCGTTGAGTTTTCGACCGCTCAGGTCGAACCACTCATCACTTTGAACTATATTTTGAGGAAGAGCCTCGCTAATGCCTGTGGTCTCATTATCCAGGAAGACGATGTGATACTTGGCTCCACTGCTGGGTCCACTGCTGGTCTCGTTGTGTGTCAGGTAGGCATGATAAGGTGCTATGCGTGCTCCTGTATAGTAGAAGAAGCCCAGTTCACCGTCTTTGTTATAACCGAGGGTGAGAATGTAGCCCCGGTCGGAATCGCCTTGATTGACGGGCATGCCGTCGCGGCTGACACCGTTGAGTTCGTTCTTATACATCGCCCACGGTTTCAGTGATTCGTCAAGAGGCTCCAGTCGGTATGTACCAGCTTCCTCTGCGAAGATTACCACTGGCGAGCGACTGGGTACCTTACGGCTCATGCTGAGCAGATAGGCAGTGTTCGATTCATTGTCCTCCACGTCGGTACATATACCTTCACCGTTGGTCTTGGTCACGATATAGGGAGTCAGCGTGGTGGGTAGTTCAGTATCGAAGCCAATATACATGGTGGCTGCCTTGGCAGAACCAACCTTCAGCGGATAATAGCAATGTAGTTTACCAGCATTGATGTATTCATCCCACGATCTATCATCGTAGTAGCCCTGCATGAGTACACTCTCATAGGTGGCATCGCTGACATAGACATCAATGAGTTCATCATTGTCAGAGACGATACCGTTTCCCCAAAGATATGGTACGGTCTCATAATCATCTGTTTCGAAATAGAGGCGCTCCACTCCATTTACCTTAAAGATGGCTCCTTCGGCAATCTCATTGATGGTACCAGTGATCACAGCTTCCTCGCCAGTACGTCCATTGGGATAGGCCACAAGTACATTGTTCGTGTCGAAAAGAATGCCGTCGCGTGATACGAAATTCTCATTGAAAGGATCCACACTGACGTTCTCGATGACAGAGCCATAGAACGGATGAGGCTCCACAACATCAACCTTAGCGGGAATGGTAACCTCCTTGAGACTCGTGCATCCATCGAAAGCATCGCTGCCAAGAGTTTCCAAGGCATAAGGCAACTTCACCTCTTCAAGCTTGGACAGTCCGTTGAGCTGTGTGGTCAGTTCTGTCACGGCCTTGAAGAAGCGGAACTCAGGGAACTCCACGATCTTCTTTGCCGTTGCAGTCTGGAATGCAGTGAGTGTCTGGTCGTTGGTGACGGCCTTCAACTCTGCGAGTGACAAATAGCCATTCCCATTACTATCGAATGCAGCAAGACATGCAAGGCGAGCGTTATCATCAACGAAAGAAATACCTGGCGTGACGTTTTGGTCGCTTGATCGCATCGGAATATAATGCTGGTATTTGCCTAAAACTCCTTTCAGATAGCACAAACCGATAATGGTCCTGATGTTATACCGATTTGGATTTACTGCTTGTGGGGTATAACTGGCACTGACAGGAGCGATAATGCCCATATCTCCATCTGCCTCTATATGAGCGGTTTTAGTAGTCCATTGGGCAGAACCAGGTTCAAACAACAACTGGTTGCTAAAGCCCAAAAGGTAGTTTGAGGAGGTTTTATTCTCAGCGTCAAAGACATAATCGACATCGGTTCTAAAGGGCACACTCAATAGTTTACCCATATCACTATTTGCAAAACTTTTTAGCATGGGGAAATAACCGTTGTTTATTACCCAACGACTACGGGGAGCCAAATTGTTGCAAATCTCTTCAAGCGTATAACCTGTATTCAACGGTTCATAACCTTTCAGCCAATAGCAGTCTTTTATGTATTCGTGTCCTGATGCACTTGAGCGGGTTCCACTAAAGGTGGCATCGTCAGAACCAACGGGAACGACAAAGAGGCAATGGCGTACAGTGCCATGATTGTTATCACTCAAACTCACAAATGGTGTATAGTCCATCATGAAATAATCGCATCCTACTGCTGACACACAGTCTTCGATAACGGCATTAGGATTCGTGTTACCGATCAGAGCGCAGAAACCTCCACAATATCCCAGATAGTAGTAGGTTTTATCTGCTCCGTTGTTAGGTGTAGCCAGACCTTCCGCTATACAATTGGTAATCTTACCATTCATTTGGTAAGCAAATGCGCCTGACTCCTTTATGAGATAGCAATCAACCACACCCAGATTCATCACCTCTGCATAGGCTTCAATATTACCGAACAATCCTGACTTGTGCGGTATTTCGACTCCTCTGACATAATGGTTGTCACCATTATAACATGCCTTCCATGTAATGTCTGTAAACCATTTGTGAGAAGACGATGAGATACCGTTATTTACCATATCTTTATGAAGTGTAATATCGCAGATCTGCTGATACCACTCTCCCTCCTTATTGTTCATCACGGCGTATGCCAGCTGTGCACCGTTCTTGATGATGTAGGGATCTTCCTTTTTACCACTACCAGCGGCGAACTCGTCAGCAATGCTACCATCCCACACTTGATCAACGGTGGATGTGAACAGCAGTTGTTTGGTTCCACTGATGGGGAGTGGACGATTCCAGATGGCTGTGGGGCGGTCGGGATTCACAGTGATTTTAGTAATAAACGTACCGTTAGCCACAGCATAAGCAGTGTCGTTGCTGATCTTGATACAAGACTGATTCTGATATTCCACCTTACTGTTCACTGTAATGGTGCGGTTCAACTCTGTCCAAGCAGCGTTCTTGCTCGGAGCAATAACTTGTGTGACTAAGTCGTATGCAGTATCGCCCTTTGGAATGTTTACGGGTACCGAACACAGCCATGAACCGGAATTGAACAGGCAGGAGGGAGACTCCGACTCGCTTGCCGCATCCGAGTTTAGGATGGCACTGAAGGTGACAGCACCATTTCTCTGTTCATAATATGGTGTATATGCCCTATTGCTCACCATTCTGGGATAATAGCCTTTGCGCAGGGTAAAGTAATGCTTTGTGCTCTCATCCTGATTAAGCATGCTAACACTGTTTAATTCTCCCGAAGTGAGGACATCGGTGATAAGTCCCTTAACGCTGGAATGTGTATTATTATCGCACACCACATTGCCTGTGAACAGCGATGCATCATAATAGCAGCCTCCTACGTTTTCATCAGGTTTCGGTGTATAGCCTACGATGGCAGCCGCATGCTGCGCATTTCCGATGGTCATCGTACCAGCAAAGAGTGAAGAATTGATGTGCAGGTCTTTTTCCTCCATGCTATAGCCACAGAGACCCCCTGCGTATTCTGTCTGGTTGGCGTCAATGTGTCCGCTGAAAGCACAGTCTTCCAATGGAACGATCATTTCGTGAGTATCATCGGGCTGAAAAGCTGTATTGTCATATATATATCCACAAATACCTCCCAGATATTTTCCGCCGCTAAGTAAAGCAGAACTGGTGCAACCGCCTATTTGACAAGCCTGGTTGAGGTAACCACAAATACCGCCCAGGTAGGCATTGCCGGAAACAGATATCGAGCCCATCGACGACGAGGCTTCAATTTTGTTGAACCCCAATCCTGTACAAGGGGAGTAATTCATGATACCGCAGATACCACCGATATTAGCAATATCTTCATTGTTGTTACTTGGATTGTAACTACTATTTATGGTTGCCTGCACAAGACAATCGACGATGGAAGTGATGTATTCCGCATTGTTGTTTGTATTAACATATCCGCAGATTCCACCAACATATTTACAATCGGTTGAGTTGATGTTAACAGAGGCTGTTGAGTGGAATACTCCGTGATGATCGATAACACCTGAGATACCTCCAATATATATCGAATAAGTCGAATTTTGGGTTTCTACATCGATGTCGCCTTTTACACCAACCGATTCAATGGCAACCTTGACATCTTTCGAAGTTGACGCATTAACTTGTATGGGCTGTGTCCTATAATTCCCAGATCCTGTTGAATTTCCGCTAAGGATGCCTACTTGGCTCGATTTGGTCATGGAAGAAAAGTTTAGCGAGATGCTGGCATCGGTAATATCAAGGAAGCCAACATAACCTGAGAGGATACTGAACAGACCAAATTGGTAAAACTTTGCTTTAGCAAGGTCATTGGCAGTTAGATGAATGTACATTCCTCTAATCTGATGTCTCTTGCTATTTGCCGTGAGACTTTCCTTCGAATTGATGCCTAAAACCGCACCTTGAAATCCCGCGTTACCATATCCGATGGGAATCCACTGCACACGCTGCCCATTGACTGTTTTTTCGAGATTGATGTCACTTCCTATGACGATGACCTTCTTCTTCCATTCCAAGTTGTTAATGTTATCCACAGGGTCAGCGGTGTTGTAGAGATAGGCCAACTGCGCCAGTTCTTCAGCAGTATTGATGACAATGGGATTATCGAGCGTCCCCTTCCCGTCAATGCTGAACGATTTATCACGATAGTCGTACCAGGTGGGATAGTCAGCGAATACCTCTGGCGTTTTCTCATCGGCCGCCCAGGCACAGGTGGGAAGCATCAGTGCCAGGAGCAAGCCTATCATTGATTGAAATAACGACTGTTTCATCTTTATCTGATTATTATTAATATCTGAACTTAAACATCTCATCTCCAGTGCTGAGCAGATAGACCGAATGGTACTGCAGTGGCACAAAGAGTGTGGAATCCGTAACCTGCTTTGAGCAGACAGGGATGCCATCGGGATTGAATATGCGAACATGCTCACCCGTCTTCAATCCACTCAGACTAACGCCTTCGTCAAGCACCGTCACCTTCACCCGATGATTCTTCATGGAATCGTCAACGGTCGGTCGTTCAATCTTCGTAGGATCGCCAGTCGGGAAGAGACTGACATAGACGGGATTGGATTCAGCATGAAGGTTGTCAATCTTTGAACGATCCAGACCACTTTCTTCAAGATTCGTATCGAACACATGGATGTTGACATAGGCCTTCAACGGTTCTGTGATACCATCAATTGATACTGTGGCGTAGGCCTTACGCACATTACCCATCTGTACGAATTCACTACCCTTGACAACTACCTCTGCACCATCAGTCAGCGGTACGGCAATGCTTGGATGGGCATAGATACCCACGAGCACGCCCATATCATCGAGCACCTTTCCATGGTCAACAAGTTCCACCACGAAGGTGTTCACGCCATTCTCGATACTGCGGTTCACCACATTACATGTTACGTCAGCCAGCAGTACACGTGCTCGTGACATCTGGAGCATTCTCCGTTGATTGCTCAGTCCTCTGACACGCGGGTGCTGCTTAGCCTTGAAGATATTGTTGTACTCAACACCAACGGAGCTGGTGATGTAGCCGTCGAAGTTCTCATCGATGGGATACAGTACCGGGAAGTTGCATTCTTTCAGTGGTGCCACGTAGGCATCAGGAATGTCGAAGTTCTTACCATTGATGGTCACATTCACTGCCTGAATGGCTGAAGTTCCCGTGTTGCGTATTCTCACGTTGATGGGTAAGGTGTTGCTACCCTTGAGAGCCGTCTTGGCGTATGATACCTCCGCCTCGAAGTTGTTGCTGAAATCCTTGCTGTTGGTCATGATCACACCCGAGGCAGTTTCGATGTCGGCCAGCGTATAGACCACGCTGATATGACTGTCATCGAGGAAACCGTCAAAGTCGATCATTGTCAGACTGTCGCGCTCGCAGCCCAGCGTGATAGGTTCAGAGAGCTGAAGCGTATTGCTGAGATGGATGCGAGAGGCATTCAGCAACGTGCGGATATCAGAGAAGCTACGTTTGCTGCCGTCCTCATTACGATAGACACTACCGTTCTCTGTCCACAACAGGGCAAAGTCGCTGAGATCCATAGCGTTGCGGTCACATACAATCTTCACCTTATTCGGCATACGGGTACCAACGCCCAGGTCGGCCCCTTGTCGTCCGTCTCCATGTCCGCTCATGGCAAGAGTCTTCACGTAGATCTCACTGATTGAGTCGGTTTTCTCATAGAGCATGGCGATAACGGCATTGTTGCCTACGCGATGCATCATGAAATGCTTGGCCAAGATATTGTCATCCACATAGTTCACCTCATTCGAACCAATGTACTTCGAGGCGTAGCGAGTAACGGAATAATCCTGATCGTTAGCCAGCAGGTTCGCTGCCACGAGCACCGAGTCGTTACGCATGAGCAGGTCGTAGTGCATGATGGTATGATCGCGGTCGAGATTGAAATAGAGTGGAGTGGCAGCACTCCATTTCCCGTTGCTGAAGGTACGCAGCATGAGCTGACCTTCGAAGGCGACGTTCGTGATGGAGTCCATCGACACTGTTTCGTCAACAGGGATGAAACGACCATGCAGGTAGGTGCAGGCAGCCTTGCCATCCTCTTGGATGGTGACAACAGGCTTCAAATCGGCCAGACCGTCATCGGTGGTCACATCTGTCAGCTTCCAAGTCCCTATACCATCGCGTACAGCAGCCTTGATGACAGAGTGCAGTTGCAATTCATTACTACTCGTAAGCAGGTGATCATCGTCAACGTCTTCGTTGTTCACCTTCTTGGCAATCTGTTCAAACACCACCACTTCATATTCGCCGCGCTTTGAACGCATGTGGTTACTGGCTGTCAAACCTTCGGTAGAGAGAGTCTCAACAGTGTTATTGCTGGTATTCAGCAGGGCAACACGGTCGTCGTTATAATCAGCAGCGTTACGCAAGTCGTTATATACCACATGATCGCCATCAAGATAGTGAGGATTGGCATCCAGCGCCACATTGGTGACTAACGCCTCGCCCACCTCCTCGCTGCTCTCGGGAGCATGCAACGGCTGGTATGCTCTGGCCATCTGCTTGGCATTGGATTTCTCAAGCCAGTAGGGGAAATCTTTATGGAAGGGATTCGTGGAATCGTCGGGCTTCAGATACTCAAAGCCGAAGTGTACCTGTCCACTACCAGACCAACGGAAGAACGGTGTCTTCAGATGGGCATGTGCCTGACCCACCACGAGCAGAATGGAGCGGAAGCCAACCCCTGGCCAATATTCGGCAAACGGTCCTTCGACACCAAACTGCACACCGAACTTGGCACCGAAACGCAAACCGGCATGGAAGTTAACCCATGAAGAGAGGTTGAAGTTATGACCAAACACCTTGATGGTCTTGGGTGTGAAGAGGTCGAGCGACGCTCCTGCGGACACCTTTCCGCTGAAATGAGCGAAATACCCCATGTTGGTGCCCGACATCGACTCTTTCACTCCGCTGATATACGATTTGATACCAAAGTCCATCTGCAGCGAAGCCTGGGCGAAGGCTGTAAACGACACGTAATTCTTGAAGTCTTCAAGAATACTGGAAAGCTTGGAGAATTCCGCATCGCGTGCCACATTATCCCAGAAGATGCCGACGCCGTAGCCAATCTGACCTGCCGCTTTGGCAATCTGGAAACGGGAGAAATCGGTGGTAGGCATCTTGAAGTTGAAGGTAGCTCCACCGAACCATCCCGCACCGATGCGCTTGCTGGACATGTCGAAGAGATCATCGATATCCTCGTAAATCCAACCGTCAAGACCCTTGTCGCTGCCCACAGGTCGCATACTCACCTTCTTCTCTTTCAGGTCAGTATATTCATAATTCTCTGCGGCCTTCAGCTCATCGCGAGCAGCTTTATCCTTGTCGGTCAGCTCCCGTTCGCCTCCGTTGTAGGTGATGTTCACCTTCAGGTCCCAAAGACTCTTACGGATGTCATAACCGAAGGATGTCTTCACTGTAACAGGCTTGAACGAGAACTTGAAGTCGGGTGCAATCTTTACATCGAATCCACTGTCGCCACCGGCACCGTTGATGTTCTCCTCGTCATCCGTTACGTATTTCTCGTCAATCTCCTTCTCGGTGTCTTCACGACCTTTATCGCGGTCGAACACAAAGTTATGCAGACGGGGGAAGTTTGCATACGAGTAGTCACCGGCGGTCAGCTTCAGTTCACAGATGGATTTCAGCGGTACGACATCCACCAAGTCGAAGTCGGCATAGACATAATCGTAGGTAAACGACCTATAAACATTTGCGCTGAGCGTGGTCATTTCCTTGTTCGTAGCCTCATAGACGTAATGAGAGTCAATGTCGGTGGCTGTCAACTTACAGTCGTATGCATCATCACCCTTTGGCTTAGAGAAGGCCAGCTGGATCTTGGCATACCGTTCTATGGGGGAATTGTTCAGCAGCTTGGGATAGTTCTGTCCGCAATCCTCTGCATAATGCACGGTATCGGCTGGTATCCATGCGGAGAGATCGACATCATCGATGGAGCACAGCACATGGTCCTTACCCCCCCTGACGATGATGGTTTTCTCATCGGTCAGGTTCAGGAAATGCTGACTACTGAATGTCAGTCCTTTCTTGTTCACCGTTCCTGATGTCAGCGTGAGATCAACAGCACAGCGTTCCTCACTTACGATACCAGTCTCGGGATCAGCGGGTCCGGCATATTTATATACAACGGGCAGGTAGCCGTTCGCGATGATCTCAATATAGGCAGGATCACCCATGGTGAGGATCTTGTGCGCACCTACACCCTTATCGTAACCGATATAGCGCACGGCAGTGTTTCCAGTAGGTAGTCCCCGCTCATCTACGCTCTCCACATGGAATTGTCCGCTCGTAATCTGACGACTGCGGTCGTTCCATAGTGTGAGGTAAAGCGTATCGTATTTCTCAAACAGACCAGAGCCCAACCAGTTGAAGTTCATGAATTCGCGGTTCTCGTGCTTGTCGAGATAGAAATAGTCCGACAGCTCCATGTATTTGAACCGGTCGTTCAGGTCGATACCCGGATGTAGCTTCTTCTTGTTGATGCGTAGCTTGTTCCCTTTGTTCACAAAGATCACATCGAGCAGATCCTTACCCTCGGGCACATAGAAACTCTGGAACGATGTTGCCTGCAGTTCCAGTCGTGTGGTGTCGCGTTCAATGACACCATCCTCGTTCATGCTTCCTGTCACGCACTCCAGTGAGTAGGGCTGGTTCTCAGCCTGTCGTTTCTGGTCAAGCTGGAAGATATATAGGTTTTCGTTGTTCCATCCCTTGATGAAGTAACGGAAGCGGTAGCGCTTTTCGGGCTCGCCTACGCGATGCACTGTAATCTCGTAGGGCTCTTCCTGCAAGGGCAGGTTGACAAAGAAATAGTCGCTGATGGTCTGCGTGAGCTTCTTTCCGCTGCCGTTGTCAAGTGATACCTCATAGGCACTCGATGTGTCTCCATGACCATCGATGCGGAAGCACAGCAGCGAGTGGTCGCGCATGGTCCAGAACAGCTGCTGGTCGCCCAGCCATTTCTTACGGGGGGAGCCCAGCATGTCGATGATGTTGTCCACCTCGACATAGTTACCCGACATATCACCCTCGGCCGTCTGTACCTGCGTCCAACGCAGTCCGGAGTTCGGCGACTTGATCTCGTCGAAGTTCGCTACTTCTGTTACGTTATTGGCAAAGTATAGGTCGAAGTCGGGTTTTTGTGCCCAGGCAGCCACGATGCCTAGCACAAAAAGCATACTGTTAAGTATGAATCTCTTCATGGTATTACTCTTTTAAAATGCATCACTCGTACCGTCGTGAGGATCGAAACGCATCGTCCTTCTATCGCTGGCGGCAAGCAGTTGTTGGTCACTATGCGCAAAAAGAATCTTCATCTTTGGTTTGAGATATTCTTTCTTCTTCATATTCATAGGGTAAAATAATATACAATTGAGTTAAACACTGTTATGTTATATGCTACAAAGGTACAAAAATATTCTTTTACATTTATTAGAACATTCTTAAAAAACATTAAATGGAAGCTTCGGCAATTGATCCAACTCGAAATACAGCCCCTCCAAAGGGGTGAATAGAAAAACCGCACCGACTCTCACGAGCCAGTGCGGGGTAAAGGTTATGATATGATTAGCATCCAATCATTTAGACGGTCAATTCGCTCGGTTTGCTGCTTTGCTGTCGACTACTCGCCTCCGCCTTGCGGGGTGTTCGCGGCATTCAGCTGTTCGGCGTTGGCCATCTCGGCGGTTGACTTGAACTGGGCTGATCTGCGGAGCGAGACGGAGTCGTTGCCCTCGCTACGGTTGGGCAGGAATCGCATGTTCACGCCCTTGATGTGCTCGGTGACGTTGAACTTGTCAAGCTCCTCGGCTCCCTTGGAGCGGATGGAGGCGTAGAACGTGCCGAACTCGCCGAACTTCACCTTCTTCGAGTCGAGCATCAGCTCCTTCAGGCAG
>JAFZBK010000027.1 GCA_017561825.1 Prevotella sp. | reverse complement strand
GTCAGCTGCTTTCTAACATCGAGAAGTGTGGTGATCATATCACTATCATGTTAACAGGTAAGGGGATTTCTGCTATTGCCAAAGCCATCCATGACTACATGGGGTTTGTAGATCTGCCTGAAGATACTCCGTCTGATGAAGACGTCCTTCTTTCCAAGCAAGATGTGAAGGACAAGTTTAGCGTCAGTGACACGACCCTATGGCTGTGGGGGAAGAAAAACTATCTGGTACCAATAAAGATTGGGCGACGTGTGATGTATCGTTCATCCGATATCAAGCGACTGGTGAATGGGAAATAAGCGTAGGCTATGAAAGAAATCAAGAGTATTATTCTTTATCTTGATAGCCTTGTTGCCATTGAGCATCTGACAGACGAGCAGGCTGGCATCCTGATCAAAGCGGTACTCCGCTATGCGAAGGATGGCCAGCAGCTCGAAACCTCAGATACGGCTCTGATTGCCTTGTTTTCTATCCTGTGTGCACAGATAGACCGTGACCACAAGAAGTATGAAGAGCGTTGCAAGCGAAACAGTGCTAACGCACGCAAACGTCATACGAATCAAGGCCAAAACGAGCAATCGCAACCAATCGCTATCGATGGCAAGCCACCGCAAACGGATGGATGCCTAAATGATAATGATAATAAGAATAACAATGATAGTTATAAAGACAATGATAATGATACCGCTAACGCGTTATTCATCAATAGTGGATCTGATGTCTCTTTTGATGATGTTTTGGAGATGTATGGTAAGACTGTAGGGGATATAAAATCAGCAAAAGAGATATGGGACGGACTCTCTAAACAAGAACATGTCGCCATCCTCGCATACATACCCGGTTATGTCGCCAAAACGCCTGAAATAAGGTATCGTAAGTATTTCAATAATTTCCTCTCAGAAAGATACTGGGAGATTCACCCTTTAAACACAGAACAAGATGGAAACAACATTAAACCAAGAATTGATGAAAAGGATCAAAGACAACGGAACGTTTATAATTCAGCTGTCAAAGCCATTGCCAACGTCGGCCCAGCTTTTATTGACCCCACAAATGGAATATCTGCGTCAGAAATACCCAACACCTGATGCGTTTTTCCGAGTTTTCAATGTCAGGCAACAAGTCTATATTTGTCAGAATCCCGCATCATGCGTCCTCGGCCTATCCCCAACTTTAACCCAGTTGGATATCATGTATGGTGACTTCACTTCTGTCAAATGGCTTATTCCTTTTATTGCGGATGTAAGTCTGAATTGTGGTTTGAAAGAAGATGCTTCTGAAGACCAATTACTATTCACTGCCACTGCCATGTCTGGTAGATACAAATGGTTGAAAGCAAGTGAACAGATGCTATTCTTTTTCAATTTCAAGGCAGGCTTCTATGAACGCTTCTATAGCTACTTTGACCCACAAACAATCATCAGAAGTATACCAAGTTTCCTCCGTGAACGGCAGCAAATCATTGAGGCATACGAGCAGAAATTGAAAGAAAAGGAAGGCGAGAAAGAAAGAGTTCCTGGCATCTCACTCGAAGAATACAACAGGAAATATGCCCCTACTGAGACATTGAATAGGATACTGAAATCAAACAATTAGAAGATGAGGCCAAACGTTATTTTCACTAATTTGAACGCAGAGTTATTCCAATTCTTGGCCAAATCTCTGCCCAATAGGACATCAAGATTTGATGCATTCCTATACTTGTATGAGTGCCAGACAGACCACTTCGATGCCCTTCTGAAGTATGGCGTCAACATTCCTTTTGGTGCCACATACAACCAACTGGCCGAGCGTTGGGGATGGGATAGAAAGACTGTCATGTCATTCCTAAAGGCCCTTCATAATATGGGTGTTCTTGAAGTCAAAAGAGCCTCTTGTAACATCGAAATCCGTATCTTAAACCTTGCTTATGTCCCACAGGAAACCAGCCCCGAAATCATGGACAATTCCCCTTAAAAGGGCTTGCCCGCCTATGGACTTTTTTCCATGGGGAAGCCTAATTCCCCAAAAGTCCAATTTTGGGAGGGAGTGGTGGCTGTGAGAAGAGCAAGCTCCAGCCACTTGGATAACTGTAATTATACAAATACGCAATTATCATCTTAGTATATTATCATATTATGGTAATTTTATAATAGAGGTTTTTGAAAACAGAATAGCAAGTTGTACTTTTTACCGGTAATCCCGTCAAAAAGTCGACTTGCCAACTTCGGAGAAGCTGGGGTAATAGTCCTCGCAACTCGGAAAAATGTTCATGGAAAAAATGAGAAGAGAAGACAAAGCAAAGTACAACTATAAGAGGATAGAGATTTATCTGAGTCCAAAAGATGCTGCCCTTTTTGAAAAGAAAGCAATACTTTATAAGAATTGGGGGCCATTCATTCGTGATGCCGTGAAGCAGTTTAACGACATCGGTACCCTACGGAGAATTGATGCTCTGAATGAAATGACAGCCTTATACAAAAAATATCAGCAAGAACTCAGCTGGATTGGAGGCAACCTGAACCAGGCTGTTAAACGAGCCAACGAGCTTGCAATAATTGGAAAACTGGATCAATTCTATTATGCCAATCTCCTATACCCACGGATAATGGAAATCCAGGAACTGATTTGCGAGATCAAAGACGAACAGCAGCAGATTGTAAAGAAGATAATACACCGATAATTAGAAAATGATTATTGTTGAGTACGAACCTGTTTTATACATACCTAAACTTTGCGGTCTTTGCACCTTTATGTTTCTTGCCATAATAGATATAATTCTTATAAGGTGTGATGATAGAGGCACACTTCTTTAATATCTATGTATCGTGAATAAAACAAAGAATGAAATGATTAAATATCATATGAGTGGATTAGCAAATATCACATTTGTGGCTCGTTTTCATAAAAGGTAAGAAACAAATAGTCATCAAACAGAAAAGACAAATAATATTGCATAGCTTAACCATCTTTAAGAGGAAAACATCTGTGAAATGGCATAGTTCTTTCTTATTTGTTCAAATTGTGTGCCTTAACAACGTTTTTTTTAAAAAGATGTTTTGGTCATTCAAATAATTATTCGTAATTTTATGCCCGCAAACTAAATCCTCTGTTGTAGGGAGGAGAGGTCTGTATATATATGATTGGTGTTTTACAAACGCTGATTTGACGCCCCAAACTCGCAATTTGGAAGAATCAATAGTCAATGACGCAAATGTGGAATACCTCTCTGGTATGATTTTATTAGTGCCATCTTATTCTTTAGATGTCGCTTTATCTTCATATCGGTGCAGGTTTCGCATTGCTGTCCCGACTATTGAGGTAATGCGAGACCTGGGCGTCGGACAGAGGATGGCGTAAGCCTGCACTTTTTGTATATTAAGCAAAAACTTTATTAATTCTAAATGTTACTGATATATGAGCTATTTTCTGCATTTATTGGCCCATGTTGTTGAGGAAATGAGTGGGGCAGATGCCAATTCTTCAGCAGAGGAGGAACAAAAAAACAAGTTGTATGATAAGTATTTTGATAAACGACCATATGACGACATTGAATCAAAAAAGATAAAAGAATGGGCAACGTCTGGTAATCCCCAAGCTTGTTTAGAATTATCACTACGTTATCGCAACGGTACTATGCTTTTGGAAGAAAATAAAGAGCAATCATCTTTTTGGGCTAGAAGAGCGATAGAATTGTTTTCTGAACAATCAAATAATGCCATCAGTTCGTATTTTAAAAGGCATCTTTCCTATTGGTTCAACGAGCACAATGATCATGATTGTAGCACGTATTTAAGTTTTCAAAGGAGAAGGGGATTTGATTCTCCAGAAACTTTGGAACAGTATTATAATAACTTCAAAATTGGCTTAGGGGAAGAAGTGCTATTTGCACGGGATACGTCATTTTGGGATACTCGTTCCTATGGACTTGTAATTACAGAGAAGGCAATTTACGTCAGGGAAATAGATGACAAATCTGCAAAAACAATCAAATTGGAATGGAGTTCCATAAATAATGTTTCTTATAGTAATAATATCTTCTTTTTTTATGGAGACGATGGAAACGCAATCTATTCGACAAAATCAAATTCTTTCTTCAAAGATGTTTCACCTGAAAGAATGATTACAGAAAAATTGGGAGAAGGATTGTCGAAGCATTTAACTAAAATGGCATCATTGTATAAATGAAAATAATAATCGTTATTTGTGAATGATAAAGCAATAATAGTTCAACAAGGGAATTTATAATATGCCATTATTTAGAATAACTGTCATAAGGAGGGTTAACACCAATGGTGTTCGTTTGGAACCAGGCATGAGTGTTGAGGTGGTCACCAATTCGTATAGTGATCCTGTTCATACTAATGGTGGCCAGTGTGTAGTGGATGCGTTCAAACGTATCTATGGCATTGATATCAGAAAGGGGGGAGCTCTCAATGGTATCTATTTGAAGGTAACAAAAATCTTTTAATTATGAATATTGAAGAACTTATACATCCTGCAGATGCGAAAGCATTAAAAGCGTTGAAAAATGTTCCAGGTTTGCCAAAACTAATGGAGAAAGTTTTTGAGTATGGCTATGACGAACTTGCATGGAGCGACAATGTCACTACCAATTTGCGCCTTTCCGAAACACAAATGCCAGAGATCTATAACCGTTTACCTCCAATTTGTGAACGATTAGGGATACCTGTACCAGAACTATATTTGCAAATGAGTTCAATCCCAAATGCATGGACTTCTGGACACAAGAAGGTGTACATTGTTGTTACTCTTGGATTAATCAGAAGAGTTAAGGGAGAGGAACTAGATGCTGTTCTTGCACATGAATGCGGCCATATTTTGTGTCAACATGTGTTATACCAGACATTGGCAAATGCTATCTTCACATTTGGAGATGCTATAGCTGATTCTTTTGTAGGCATGATAGGTAATATTGCAATGAAACCTATCAGACAAGCATTGATGCTCTGGAGTAGAGCATCTGAACTGACTGCAGATCGTGTCGCCTGTATCATTTCTCCTGTAAGCACATTGTCAAGGGTGTTGGCTAGATTAGACATGATACCCAAAAACATTGTGGAAACGATGGACTTTAATGCATGGGCAAAACAGGGTGAGGATTTCGAGGCATTAAGAGACGGAACGGCTTGGAACAAAATTGTTCATTGGATGGCAGATTACGATGCAGATCATCCTTATACTCCAGTTCGGGTTTATGAGGCAATGAAATGGGAACAGACAGAAACATGCAATTGGCTGCGTACAAATCCCATCAAGTTTGAATTTCCAGAAGAAATTGAAGCAGCAAAGAAGGCAGAACTAGCAGCAAAAAAAGAAGAAGAGAAAGGTGAAAGCGGTTGGGGCCTCCCCAAAATCCCCAAAAATGTGGACGTCAACTCAGTAATCACAAAATTTAAGGGCTTTAAAAAATAATTTTTTGATTAAATGGATATATTCGAACAATGTCCTAAATGTGGAAAAATCACAGAAGGAATTCCTGTCTATGAATTGAAACAACAAGGGGTAAGAACCGGGACACGCTTTGCAACCAAGAAAGTTCTATTGTATATTGCAACAATTGTTATGGGAAATGTCATTTTTCCCGTTGTCGGTACAATTCTTGGATTAATTGTTGCGTTTTTTATTGCTGCTTATATAGAAAAGAAAGCAGATCAAGTTAGTGACTCTTTTGTTCAAACCACCTTTGATTCAACTCCTTTTGAATTTAAGTGTCCCTATTGTGGAAATCTCTGGAAAAGAACATATGAAAAAGGAGTAGATTTTACCACTGATTTTGTCCTAAAATGGCAAAAAACCTGCTTGATAGAAGATATACGTGGTGAAGCTAGTTCATCTCGTGTCACTGCCATTATTGCTGGCATCATCTGCGCTCCTTGTGCATTCTATTGCCTTACCCATCTATCTGGCCAATCTGAATACTTGCTTTGGTGGCTTCTTTTTATAATAGGCTTACCAGCCTTATTTATCACAGTCAATAGTGGGGTAAAGTCTCACAATAAAAGCCAAGAAGCAGACGATCTTGAGAATATGTCAATATCAACATTCCGTCATTCAAGTTATAGGGCAGGAAATCCGTTTGTCGGAGTCGACAAACCTCTTGACAAGATGGATAAATTGAAAGAAAACTATCAAAGAAAAATCCCACAATTCGAGCAAAATAAAGAGATTGCCCACCAAACACATGAATTAGAAAAACAGAATAATTCCGAGTCATCAGATTCTGATAAAGATAATCTTGTAAAACTTGATGAGTTATTGACAGCAGGTATTCTGACAGAGGAAGAGTATGCTGAGCAGAAAAACAAAATAACACCTTCTACCGTTCAATCTGCCATTCAAACACCTCCACAAAGAACAGTGGATGCAAAAGTCGAGAACAATAAGATTTCTATTCTACATAATTTAAAGTTATTGCTTGACTCAGAAGTGTTAACACCCAAAGAATTTCGGAAACAAAAACTGTCAACTCTTAGTTTGGTCTCTATCCCTTGGGGTAAGAATATGACACCAATAGAAATACTTATAGAAATGAATTATCTACTTGATGCAGGCATTTTGACAAAAGAAGAATTTAACTTTCACAAAAAGACAGTATTATCAAATGAACAAACAAAAGTTTGGTCAGAATCAATAAAAGATACTATATCAAATCTTGAATTGTTAATCAGATTTGGTGTTTTATCAGAAGAAGAATTCATGGAACTAAAAAACAAGTTGGCAAAAGCCGCTATTCCATTAGCAAAAGGTGAGGATGAAAAGATAGTTACTCTTAACAATTTGAAACTTTTATTGGATGCAGGGGTTATTACTCCAGAAGTGTATAGAAAAGAAAAACAATCAACACTTAGTAATAAATGGATACCTTGGGACAAGAACAAGACAAAATATGAAATCCTTGAAGAAATGAAATCTCTACTTGATGCACACATCTTATCTCAAGAAGAATTTGATTTCCATAAGAAGGCATTATTATCCGACAACAATTAAAAATGGCAATTACATCTCAAATTGGACAATTATTAGAGCTTAAGCAACTCTATGAGCAAGGCATACTGACTAAGGAAGAAATGGAGATCGAGAAACAAAAAATTCTTGATACCAATAATTCATATCATCAAAATTATGAAAGACAAACCATACATTCTTCTACTAACGAGTTGAATAGACTATATCAAGTCGCCCATAGAGCAAAGGATTCGGATAATTATGAGGAAGCTGCAAAATATTATCGAATGATACATCAAGAAGATCCTAATAGTTGGGAAGCATGCTTTTATTCGCTATATTTTGCAACAATGGATAAGGATATAATTGATTTTGCGTATGAGGCATCAAAGATTAATGATAATACGCAGTCTGTACTAAAGTTGCTTAAGGATAGTACTACCGATGAAGAAGTGCTGAATTCATGCCTTACTGAAATAACAAACAGACTTATAAAAATCGGAGAACTGTTCTTTGATGTAGCTGTTGAAAATTACAATCTTCATTCAAAAACGAAAAATGCTGCAAACAAGAGAGCTGATGATGTTATTGCTGCTGGGCAAATTGGCTATACTCTCGGTGATACAATTGTCAATCTATTTGGAAAGAATCGGTTTGACGAATTAGTTGTTAAAGCCTGGTCGCATGGGATAAACTGCAATATTCGTTGTTCTTCTTTTTTGTTTTGGAAGGTATCAGGCAATTATTATAGTACTCAGAATCAGATTGCAAATTCGTATCGTGACAAGATGAATTTTCTAAAACCCTATACTAAAAATGGAACTAAACTTGTAAAATCAATAAGCAATAAGAAAAGAAAGGCAAAAATAAAAAATGCTAGGATGAAAAAGTACTTGTTTCCTGTTTCATTTATCGTTATCTTCGTTATAGGTATAATTATATTTCATGAGAACTATGTTTACACAGATTATTGGATAGAGGAGGAAATTATTATTGCTTGTGCCATTGGAGTTCTGGCGATTATATTACTTGCATATTATTTGATAACAAAAAGGATCAATAAAAAGAATAATGGATAATTCACAAAAAACGCAGATTGAAAAGCTGATGGAGTTGAAACAACTCTATGAGAAAGGTATACTAACCAAGGAGGAAATGGAGATTGAAAAACGAAAAATTCTTGGTATGGATATCGAGACAACCAAAGAGATATTGAGGCAAGAAAAGACAATCTCATCCGAATCACAGCAACAAATTGAAATAGAAGAACCCGTTAAACCATTCTTTCAGAAATACAAGAGCTATATCTTTGGCGGAATTGCTTTGTTAATTGTGATGGCTGGTATTATATTTGTGCCTAAGATAATAACACGTCCTTCCGTTCCTGTATCTGACGATGATTCTATTCCAGAAATCAATACCCTTGCATTAAAAGGATCCATTAATGACAAGATAGGTTTTACAATGCGCCTTACTGCCGAAGGTACAGATATTGAGGGGACAGAGCACTATGATAATCAAAAGAAAGATGTTAACATAGTGATAAAAGGAATTAATAGTGATGATGGGAAAATGGTATTATACGAGTACGACGGGAACACAAAAGCAGGTGTTTTCGAAGGTATAATAGAGGATAATGTTTATTCGGGTACTTTCACTAACTCGAAAGGTAAAAACATGTCTTTTACTGCAAGAGTTTTAAGTGAAGCGGATTTGGCAAGAATTGAGGAAGAAGAGAAGCAATTCGAGACTAAAAAGATCGTTTACAAAAAAAATACGTCTAGCGCAATTGTTGAATTATCTGTCGATTATCCCATTAAAGGATCCCATGTTTTATTGCAAAACACAAGGAAATATGTAAGTGGGGTTATTGCTGCTATGTTCAGCATAAATGAATATGGAGGGAGCTTGAATGATGGTAATACCGTTATTAATAGTTATGGAAAGAGGAAATATGATGGCTTAGATAGTGAATGGAAAGAAAATGCTTATGAGGGGGCTTCTGCTTATATAGAGACTATCGAGTTTACAAAAGATTTCGAAAATGAGTATTGTGTTTCTTTATGTGCTCACTCATACTACTTTCACGGTGGAGTTAGTAACGAATTTTGCGACGCCTCTACTTTTAGAAAGGTAGATGGGAAGCACATAAATATTATTAGATCTATCAATGATAAAGGACTGCATAAATTGATTATTACCGCTGTAAAGAATAAATTAGGAGACGATTATGAAAGTGTCAATGAAGAATTCGAGTCATCTCCTATGGCTGGTATAATTCACTTAGTGAAAAATGGAGTACAATTTGACTATCAGCATTACGAAATTGGACCAGGGGCTCTTAGACAAGTAAGCATAACGATACCTTATGAGAAAATAATGCCTTATATGACAGAAGAGGCAAAAAATATTATAGATGGAATGAGGTAAAAAGAAGATATATGATTCTAATATGACAAAATCAATCATTGACAAATTGCTAGAGTTGAAACAACTCTATGAGAAAGGTATACTAACCAAGGAAGAAATTGAGGTAGAAAAGAAGAAAATACTTGGTAATAGTAATTCTAATGTTAGTGAAGAATCACATGGGAATGATTGTAGTCAAATGTCGTCAGAGAATGCTTTGAGAAATGATTCTTTCTTCCAAAAGAATAAAAAGTTAATCTTTTATGGACTTGGTTTGATCATTTTTGCCATCATAGGTTTTGTTTTCTTAAATATGAGCAAGAAAGCCCCTTCAACAATCGAGGAAACTATAAATGCATTAGAGGCAGATGTCTCAGATGTGGAATCATTCGCTCGCAATAAAGATACTTTTAATAATAAACTCAATTCTGCATCATGGATAAAACATTATACAGGTTTCAGTTATCCTGATTTCTTTAAAAACACAACGTGTTTTGTTGATGACGTGCCTGGTGAAGTGGAAATCTATTCTTGGGAGGATGTGAAGGTGTGTTATTGGCCATTCTTAGGAAATTGGTCAACTTTGGATGATTTTCCTTATGAAGGAATATATATTAGTCCTACAGACAAGGTTAAAAATGTTGTTTATACAGCAAGAAACAAAGAAATCTTTTCGGGCTATACAGAAAATAACGATATATATTATCTGAAACGAAAGATAATACCTGACGAAGTTCCTCATGGAAGGTTTCTAGTTTTAATACACCCGTCTTCATATAAAGGAGATGCTACAAATAGATTAACGAAGATTGTTGCTAATTGGTAGTTGATAAATAGTATGCTCAATCTGTCAATTAAAGAATTTATAATCATTAAGAGAATACTAATGCAGGAGCTGAGAATTATTAACTCATAGCATGTCTGTGAGATCGAATATATGGAAGTTCTACGAGAATTGGCAAATGCTTGATCCAAATTCATCGGTCACAATCGATGAATTTAATACAGCAAGTGTACTTGTCGAATTAGACCCAACAGATCGACAAACGCAAATCTCGAATTACAGAATCATATAATAGATATCTACCAATCTATACGAATTCATGAAAACAAGGATTTCCCGCACCAAAATCTACCATTCAATTACATCAAATTTGCATCGGTGGGGAAAATGTGGGGAAAATTTCGAGAGAAAAACTTTGGTTCTATAAAAAGAAAAAGTGCTGTAAGTTGTTGTCTTACAGCACCTTGCTTTCTTTGAGCCAGTGCGTCTTTTTAGCCTCACATGTGGTACTTTCGTACCCAGAGCCGGGGTCGAACCGGCACGGGTTGCCCCACTGGTGTTTGAGACCAGCGCGTCTACCGATTCCGCCATCTGGGCTTCAATGCGGGTGCAAAGGTACAAATAAGTGAGCGAAATACAAAATAAAAAGCACAATTTTTCTAAAAAACATACGAAATGCTTGCATGCTCCGTTATTATTATGTATCTTAGTAGCGTAATAATACCTACATTAACCTATCGTTATCATGACAACATATAACAAAGACAATTATTGTGTAATCCTTGCTGGCGGAAAAGGACGCCGATTGTGGCCCTGCAGTCGCTCGAGAAAGCCCAAACAGTTTGTTGATTTCTTCTCAACGGGTCAGACATTATTACAGAGCACCTTCAGCAGGATCTCCAAATTGATTCCCATAGAGAACATTTATGTGAGTACGAACCACGAGTATGCGCATTTCGTGCTGGAACAGTTACCTGACTTGCCACCAGAGAATGTGCTGAGCGAACCCATTCACCGTAATACGGCTCCCAGTGTGGCATGGGCTACCTATCGTATCTGGCGAAGGAACGAGAATGCCCGCATGACCATCGTTCCCTCGGATCAGGCCGTGTTCAAGGAGGAGATGTTCTTGGAGAATATCCGTGAAGGTCTTGATTTAGTGGCTGAAAAGGATATTGTGCTGACCATGGGTGTGAAGCCCACACGACCGGAACCCGGTTACGGCTATATTCAGAAAGGAGAGCCGACGGAGAATGAACAAGTGTTCGAGGTGAAGTCGGTTACGGAGAAGCCCGACCGTCAGTTTGCCCAGATGTTCATGGAGAGTGGAGAGTTCCTGTGGAACACCGGTATCTATCTGTCGAACGTGAAGCATCTGCGTGAATGTCTCCACCATATCTTCCCCAAGGTGCTCCGTCAGATAGAGGACAACCGTCAGGTAACGCTTGAAGAAGAGCTGTTGTATATCGAGGAGAAGTTCCCTTCGTACCCCAATGTGTCTATCGATTCAGGATTGCTCGATAGCAATGATGAGGTGTATGTGATGAACTGCGATTTCGGCTGGGCCGACTTAGGTATGTGGCACTCCATCTACGAGAGCATGAAGAAGAGTGATGACGATAATGTGGTGATCACGGATCAGATCATTATCGAGAACAGTCGTGACAACATCGTGAAACTCCCCAAGGATCACTTAGGCATCATCCACGGTCTTGAGGGTTTCATCGTGGCCGAACAGGGCAACGTACTCCTTATCTGCAAGAAGGAAGACTCCTCGGCACTGGTGCGAAAATATATCAGTGAGGTGCAGATTAAGTATGGGGATGAGTTCGTTTAAACATTAAAGATTAAACATTAAAAAATTACTGCCGCACAAGTGATTGATGATATTGACTTGTGCGGCAGTTCTGTTTCTGACTAAAAATTCTGTTGGATTTTTCCTGCGATTTCCTTAAACTCCTCTTCCGTGAGCTGGAGTTTTTCACGACGGAAATCAACATCTTTCTCCGATTGCATAGGAATGAGATGGATGTGTGCATGAGGCACTTCCAATCCCAATACCACCTGGGCTACCTTCTTGCAAGGGAAGGCGGCCTTGATGGCCTTTGCCACCTGCTTGGCAAATACCTGGAAGCGGGCAATCTCATCATCATCCATATCGAAGATGTAATCTACTTCCCGACGAGGGATTACAAGAGTATGACCCTTCACCATCGGGTTGATATCAAGGAAGGCATAGAACTCCTCGTTCTCTGCACATTTGTAGCTGGGAATCTCACCAGCAGCAATCATACTAAATATATCCATAATTTAAAGTTTAAAGTTAACTTCGTTGACTTTTGTCACGACTCGGCCAATCATGCAAGCAAGTTGGCTCTCGCTGCTCCAAAAGTTCAAAGTTCAAAGTTCAAAAAGCATTAGCCTACTGTAATCTTGTCAATACGCAGTTTGATGGTGCCGCGGGGGATGGTGATTTCCACTTCGTCACCCACCTTGTGGTTCAGCAGACCTTGGGCGATAGGGGTGGTGATGGAGATTTTTCCTTCACGCAGGTTTGCCTCGCTCTCGCTCACGATGGTATAGGTCATCTTAGCCTTGTTGGCCAGATTGGTCATCTCCACCTTTGAGAGGATCTGCACAGCATCAGTACTCAAGCGCGACACATCCACCACCTTTGCCTCTGAGATCTGAACCTTCAGTCGGTTGATCTTATCCTCGAGGTTTGCCTGTGCCTCCTTGGCTGCATCGTACTCGCTATTTTCACTCAAGTCGCCTTTATCGCGGGCCTCAGCAATGGCTGCAGAAGCCTTCGGGCGCTCAATGCTTTCCAATCTTCTTAGTTCAGCTACCAGCTTATCGTAGCCTTCTTGTGACATATATGCCATAATCTATTGTTTTTTAATTGTTTTCACAAAGATGCAAAATAGAAAGAATTCCGACAATCTTCGTCAGTGTCGGAATCCCTTACTCTTCTCTTATTTTAATTATCCGCGGCAAAGATAGAGATTATTTTTGAAACAAACAAATTTTTATCACAATATTTTCTTAAGCAAGCTTACATAAAATAGACATCTGATTTGACATAAATCAAAAAATAGGCGCTTCCGAAAAAGAATCATCTGTTTTTGTTTGTTTATTTGAGAAAAATGCATTACCTTTGCACTCGCATTCGTGAGAATGCATTCCGTTAAAGTTTTCATAGGTTAGTAGTTTGATAGATTTAAGGTAAAGATTATGTTATTAGATTTTGAAACAACTATGATGCTGGCGGTAACATTTGTTATGACGGTACTTAGTATTGTCACTTTGGTTAACACCAACATCCATTAGAATTGTTTTCAGGAGGCCGACGTGAGTGATTCATATCGTCCTCTTTTTTTTGCCCTTTTCTCTCCAAACTCTAAACATAACTTAAAAAATGCACATTTAATCAATATTTTGCATAATAAAGCACTTAAAAGGATTCCTTTTTGCGGAATTCTCAGTAAATTTGCACTCAAAATTCAAAAAGAACCGATAATGAAAAGGATTTTCATACCTTTCACGATATTACTTTCAACCGTGATGGTCTTCTCTTCTTGTCTGAACTCAGACGATAAGGAGGTAACCTATTATGATGATTCAGGAATCACGTCGTTTGTTTTAGGCGACCTGAACAGAACCATGCACACCCTGTCATCGCAGGGTGTTGACAGTACTTATCAGGCAACGATAAGTGGTTCTGACTATACGTTCTATATCGATCAGGAAAAGCGCGAGATATACAATCCCGACTCCCTTCCCTGTGGAACAGATGTAAAGCATGTGGTATGCACGGTTGCAGCCAAGAACGGTGGTCTGGTAGGTATTAAGAGTCTTACCAGCGATTCCATATTCTCTTATTCCAGTACCGATTCCATTGATTTCACCACTCCGCGTCAGATGGTGGCCTACGCAAACAGTGCCAAGGCTTACCGTTTCTATACCGTGCGCGTGAATGTGCATCAGGAGGAAGGCGATGTCTTCAACTGGTCGGATATGGGCCGACAGGAACCCTTCGCTGCCATGAACGGCATGAAGACCGTTGCTTGTGGCAGTAAGCTATACACCTTCGGACAGAAAGACGGTCAGCTGGTGGCTTATGCTACCGACAACAATGATGGTAGAACCTGGAATGAGCTCTCCCTTCCCGAGAGTCTTTCACAGTCGTTCAACGCCTACCAGAACATCCTGTCCAAAGATGGTGTGCTCTATATCCTGCAGGACCAGCAGCTGCTGCATTCCGCTGATGGTTCTAATTGGGAAACTGTCAGCACCACGAACTTGAGTCGTTTGGTGGCCGCAGGAACCAAGAAGCTGTATGGAATCAGTACCTCAGGAACAATGATGGCCTCTGCCGACAATGGTACAACATGGACAGATGAGAAGATGGACACCTCGTCTGAATGGCTGCCCGAAGGAAATATCAGCTATGCCTGTATGCCTTTGCGCACGAATGAGGATATCGAACGCGTGCTCATTGCGGGTAACCGCAACGTGGAAGCCTATCCCAACGACCGCTATGCAGTGGTATGGAGTAAGACAGAGGATTTGTCGGGTGATGCAGAAGACAACAGTTGGATGTTCTACACCCAGACTTCAGACAGCTACTATTGTCTGCCCCGTCTTTCAGATGTCATGATCTGCATGTATGGGGATGTCCTCCTTGCCTTTGGCGGCAACGGAATCGGAGCCTGCACAGAGAGTGCTTTCTCGAAGATCTATGTTAGTCTTGACGGTGGTATCACCTGGAAAGGCACCAGCACCTATACCGTACCCGAAGAATTGGCAGGCATGAGTCAGTCGTTCACCTCAGCGGTGGACGCCAACAACTGTCTGTGGATCATCTCCGGTAGCGGACAGGTATGGCGCGGACGACTGAACCGTCTGGGCTGGACAAGCATACAGAAGAAGTATTATCAATAACTCCTCGTGTCGAGGAAAACAGAGAATAGCCGATGATGACATTGCGCCGATCCCTTTGCACCCTGATCCTCCTGATCACTGCTGTGGCCATGTTTGCCCAGTGGGATGATGAGTATCGCATGGAGTTTGGTGGTGGCGTGGGCATGATGAGCTACCAAGGTGACTATAACGGTAGCATCACCTCAAACATGGAGCCTATGGCCTCGGTGCTGCTCAGAAGGGTTTTCAATCCCTATATGGCATTGGCGGCAACAGTATCGTACGGTAAGCTGAAAGGCAGTCTCCGTGATGTGGAGACCTACTATCCAGCCAATCAGGAACTCCCAGTATCCTTCAGTCATCAGTTGGTCGATCTGGGTGTCCGCTACGAGTATAACTTCTGGCCTTATGGCACAGGTCTCGACTACCGCGGTGCCAAACGTCTCACCCCCTTCGTGTTCATCGGATTGGGTGTTTCGTATGCCGACACCAAGGATGGAAGCGTGTTTGCAGGTAACCTGCCCATCGGTGCAGGTATCAAATATAAGATGGGGCCCCGTCTGAACTTAGGCGTGGAGTGGGCGATGCATTTCTCCGCTTCCGACAAGCTTGACGGCGTGGTTGACCCCTATGGTATCAAGAGCACGGGTCTTTTTAAGAACCGCGACTGTTTCTCTGCGTTACAGCTGACGCTGACTTATAGCTTTATGGCAAAATGTAAAACTTGTAATAATGACAAAGATGACTGATCAGTTGGATATGACCCGCATACCGCAGCACATCGCCATTATCATGGACGGCAATGGACGCTGGGCAAAGCAGCGCGGTAAGGAGCGCAGCTTCGGACATCAAGCTGGTGTGGATGCTATCTATCGTATCACGGAAGAATGTAGCCATTTAGGCGTGAAGTACCTTACACTTTACACTTTCTCTACGGAGAACTGGAACCGACCGACCGATGAGGTGACAGCCCTGATGGGATTGGTTATCACTGCTCTGGAGGAAGAGCTGTTCATGAAGAATGACGTGCGCTTTGAAGTGATTGGTGACTTCGACCGTTTGCCCGATGATGTTCAGAAGAAGCTCACGGAGGTAAAGGAGCATACAGCAAATAACAAGACCATGACCATGGTAATTGCTTTGAGTTATTCTTCTCGTTGGGAGATTGTACAGGCTGTACGCAAGATCGTGACCGAGGTGCACGACATGGAGGAGCTGCCCCAGAAAATCCTCAAGAACTGGAAGACGGGTGGTATCCGTGCCGAGGATATCACAGAGGATTTTATCAATCAGCATTTGCAGACCAGTTTCATGCCCGATCCCGATCTGCTGATCCGTACAGGCGGAGAACTGCGTCTCTCCAACTACCTGTTGTGGCAGATAGCATACAGTGAACTCTACTTCTGTGATACCTACTGGCCCGACTTCGACGAGGAGTGCCTTCACCAGGCCATCATCAGCTACCAGAAACGTCAGCGCCGTTTTGGTAAGACAGAAGCCCAGATAGAACGTGAGATCATGTCTCAGAACGATAAATAATGCAATGATAAGAAAGTATATATATAATAAGGTGTGGAAAAGATGGGTGATCGGTTTGTCATTCATCATCTCTCCATTATCCTTAAACTCTCTCTTTGCTCAGGAGAAGATCATCAATCCCGATATCACCTATGCTGGCATGCCCAGGGAATGTACCATTGCAGGCATTGCTGTATCTGGTGTGGAAGGGTATGAGGATTATGTCCTCACAGGTGTTTCCGGCTTGTCGGTAGGACAGGAGATATCCGTACCTGGTAACGAGATTACCGAAGCCGTGAAGCGCTATTGGCGCAATGGACTGTTCTCACAGGTGATTATCTCTGCCGACTCCCTGATTGGCGATAAGATCTACCTGCACATCCATTTGTCAGTGCGTCCACGTGTTACAGACATCAACTATATCGGTCTGAAGAAAAGCGAACGCGAGGACATGGAGCAGAAGCTGGGCTTGCTGAAGGGCAGTCAGATTACGCCGAACATGATCGACCGTGCCAAGATCCTTGCCAAGAAATACTTCGACGACAAGGGTTACAAGAATGCTGAGATCAACATCATGCAGCGTGATGATGTGGCCAACAAGAACCAGGTGTACCTCGACATCTCCGTGGATAAGAAGATGAAGATGAGGGTGCACGAGATCACCATCGAGGGTAATGAGCAGATTTCCGACAAGAAGATCAAGGGCGGACTGTTCAAGAAAGGTGCCTTGGCATCTACCCACGAGGCTGGCAAGCTGTCAACGTTCCTGAAGAAGAAGAAATATACGCCTGAACGGTGGAAGGAGGATAAGCAGAAGCTGATTGCCAAATACAACGAGAACGGCTACCGCGATGCTACCATCCTTGAGGACAGTGTCTGGAACTACGACGACAAGCACGTGAATGTGTATGTGAAGGTGGATGAAGGACAGAAATACTATATCCGCGACATCAAGTGGGTGGGTAACACCGTTTATACCACCGACCGTCTGAACGAGGTGCTCACCATGAAGGGTGGTGATGTGTATAACCAGACTCTGCTGGAAAAGCGTCTGCGCGGCGATGATGATGCTGTGGGTAACCTGTATTGGAACAACGGTTATGTGTTCTCCAACATCGATCCTACCGAGGTGAACATCGTGGGCGACTCCATCGATCTCGAGATGCGTGTGCAAGAAGGACCGCAGGCACGTCTAAGTCATGTGCGCATCAATGGTAACGACCGTCTTTACGAGAACGTGATCCGTCGTGAGCTGCGTACCAAGCCTGGTGACCTTTTCTCGAAGGAGGCCTTGATGCGTACTGCCCGTGAGCTTGCCTCTATCGGTCATTTCGACCCTGAGCAGGTGAGTCCTGACGTGCAGCCGAACGGTGAGGATGGTACTGTGGATATCAACTGGAATCTCGTACAGAAGTCAAACGATCAGGTAGAGCTCTCCTTAGGTTGGGGTCAGACGGGTGTCATTGCTCGTGTAGGACTGAAACTGAATAACTTCTCCATGGCTAACCTGTTCAACAAGAACAAGGAACACCGTGGCATTATGCCTATTGGTGACGGTGAGGTGCTCTCGATTGGCGCGCAGACCAACGCCCGCTACTATCAGTCGTACAACACCTCTTACTCCACAGGATGGTTCGGTGGCAAGCGTCCCATCCAGTTCACGGTGGGTGCCTTCTACTCTAAGCAGAGTGACGTGTCGAGCAACTACTACAATACCGCCTATCAGTACAATATGTATAACTACATGTACGGCTACGGTAACTATGGCTATGGCGGCTACGGTAACTACGGCTACAGCATGGAGAGTTTTATGGACCCCGACACGTACGTGAAACTCTTCGGTGCCAGTCTGGGATGGGGCAAGCGCTTGCGTTGGCCGGATGACTACTTCCATCTGAGCCTGGAGCTGGCCTATACCCGCTATATGTTGAAGAACTGGCGTTACTTCCTGATTCAGAATGGTAACTGTAACAACCTGAACTTCGGTATCACCATCTCACGTGCCTCTACCGACAACCCGCTGTTCCCCCGTTCCGGTTCAGAGTTCATGGCATCCGTCACATTTACTCCGCCATGGTCGGCTTGGGACAAGAAAGACTATGAGCACCTGGCTACCGACTACCAGGCTGCCGACTATACCCAGCAGATGCAGGATAAGTACCGCTGGGTTGAATACCACAAGTGGAAGTTCAAGAGCAAGACCTATACCGCACTCACCAACGCCACCAAGTGCTTCGTGCTGGTTACACGTGTGGAATTCGGTATCCTTGGCTCTTACAACAAATATAAGAAATCTCCGTTCGAGACCTTCTATGTGGGTGGTGACGGTATGAGTGGTTACTCTACCAGCTATGCTGAGGAGACCATCGGACTCCGTGGTTACGAAAACGGATCTCTCTCCTATACAGCGGCGCGAGAGGGTGGCAGTAGCGGTTCCAATGCTTATGCTTACGACCGTCTGGCGCTCGAGATCCGCTATCCGTTCCTGCTGGGTAACACCACCATCTACGGCGTGGCCTTTGCTGAGGCTGGTAATGCGTGGTATAACCCGAAGAACTTCAACCCGTTCAACATGAAACGTTCTGCAGGTGTGGGCGTGCGCCTCTATCTGCCGATGGTTGGTCTGATGGGTATCGACTGGGCCTATGGTTTCGATAAGGTATATGAGAATGGTGCCTACCGCAGAGGTGGCAGTCAGTTCCACTTCGTGCTGGGACAGGAGTTCTAATGGCGCAAGCGCCAAATTAAGGATTAAAGATTAATAATTAATAATTCGCAATTAAGTTAAGTAGAAAGAACTGAAAAGTGTTAAATTACAAGGCGATGCATTAACTTTTTGTTTTCATGATCGTCTATATAAACGTTGAACTAATAGTTTTAATGCCTATGAAGAAGATAATGATGATCGCCCTCTTCGCTATAGTAGCGATGACGGCCAATGCGCAGAAGTTCGCGCTGATCGACATGGAGTACATTCTTAAGAATGTTCCCGCTTACGAACGTGCCAACGAACAGCTCAACCAGGTGTCAAAGAAATGGCAGGCTGAGGTAGAAGCACTCAATACAGAGGCACAAACCATGTATAAGAACTACCAGAACGAGGTGGTGTTCCTCTCGCAAGAGCAGAAGAAAGCCAAGCAGGAGGAGATCATGATGAAGGAGAAGGATGCCAGCGAGCTGAAGAAGAAGTATTTCGGTCCTGAGGGCGAGCTCTTCAAGAAACGCGAGGCGCTGATGACACCGATTCAGGACGAGATATACAATGCCGTGAAGGATCTCAGTGAGCTCCATGGCTACAGCATGGTGCTCGACCGCTCTACTGATTCCGGCATCATCTACGGCAGTCCGAAGATTGATATCAGTAACGAAGTACTTAAAAAGTTGGGCTACGCCCGTTAACGAATTGAAAATTGAAAATTGAGAATTGAAAATTAATAATTGAAAGAAAAGATGAAAAAGATTATTGTTATGTTGATGCTGCTCGCACCTGTAGCAGTATTCGCACAGAAGTTTGGACATGTTGATACACAGGCCATCATCCAGTCGCTGCCCGAGGTAAGCAAGGTGAACGGTGAGTTGGAAGCCCTTGGCAAGCAGTATCAGAACGAGCTGCAGGCCATGCAGGATGAGATCAACCGCAAGGATGAGGAGTATCAGAAGACCAAGAGCACGATGAATGCTACCAAGCAGCAGGAAACAGAGGCCGCTATCAATCAGCTGTTCCAGAAGTACCAGCAGGCTCTTCAGGACAACCAGCAGGCTTTCCAGAAGGCTCAGGCCGAGAAGATGCAGCCCATCCAGGAGAAGATCATGAAGGCCATCGAGAACGTGGCTAAGGCTGGTGGCTATGTCTATATCATGGAAAGAGGTGTGGGTCAGCCCATCTATATCAGCGAGACCCTCAGCAAGGATGTCACCTCTGACGTGAAGGCTGAGCTGAACAAAATGAAGTAATCCACTCGTATATGAAGAAACTCTTTCTTTCCCTTCTTCTCGTTGCCGCACCCTTGTTAGCGAGTGCACAGGCAAAGTACGGCTATTTCAGCTATGGTGAGGTATTCCGCGCCATGCCTGAGTATTCCATTGCCGAAAGAAACCTTACCCAGCTGCAAAGTCAGTTTGAGGCAGAGATGAAGCGTGCAGAGGAAGAATTCAACAAGAAATACGAAGAGTTCCTTGAGGGAATGCAGGAGTTTGCCATGCCTATTCGTCAGAAGCGCCAGGCAGAGCTGCAGGAGCTCATGGAGAAGAACCTCTCATTCAAGCAGGAGGCACAGCGGCTGCTCGAAGCGGCACGCCGCGATGCCTACCTGCCGATAAAAGAGAAACTCAAGACAGCCATCAGGAAGATAGGCGAGGAGCGTGGCTACGCCCTGATTCTTAATACCGACAACGATGCTTGTCCGTATCTCGATCCCTCCGTCAGCGAGGACATCACCCCCCTCTTGAAAGACCAGTTGAAATAACTATATACTATTATCTATAATCTATAAACTGGTTTGTCTCCCATTGGTATTTTCGACAGCGGTTATGGCGGCCTAACCATTCTGCATCAGGTTCGTCAGCTATTGCCCCAGTACGACTATCTGTACTTGGGCGATAATGCGCGTGCGCCCTATGGGTCACGGTCGTTTGATGTGGTTTATGAGTTCACCCGTCAGGCTGTGATGAAGCTCTTCGAGCAAGGCTGTCAACTGGTCATCTTAGGTTGTAACACCGCTTCTGCCAAGGCGTTGCGTACCATTCAGCAGAAGGATCTGCCACTTGTAGGATCTGATCGTCGTGTGTTGGGTATCATCCGTCCTACGGCCGAGGTGATAGGCGATCTCACCCGTTCCCGTCATGTAGGCATCCTTGCCACTGAGGGCACCATCCGCAGCGAGAGCTATAACCTTGAGATCCACAAGCTATTCCCCGACATTCAGGTTTCAGGCGTGGCCTGTCCCCTTTGGGCAGCCATCGTTGAAGCCAACGAGGCCGACAGTCCTGGGGCCGACTATTTCGTCAAGAAGCGCATTGATCAGTTGATGCGTCTCGATCCGCAGATCGATGCCATCATCTTGGGCTGCACCCATTATCCGTTGCTCATGCCCAAGATCATCAAATACACCGATCCAGGCATCCGAATCATCCCACAAGGTGAGTATGTGGCCAACAGCTTAAAGGACTATCTGTTGCGCCACCCCGATATAGAAGGACGTTGTTCCAAGAATGCCACCTGTCGCTACCTCACCACTGAGAATCCCGATGCTTTCCGCAAGCACGCCCAACTCTTCCTCCATGAAGAAGTGGAAGAGGTGGAGAGTATAACATTGGAATAGATGCTATCTAATCCGCAATGGTGAAATCCAACTGACGTTTTTCGATGTTCGCCTTTGCCACCTTGATGCGGATAGGATCACCTAACATATATTTGTTATGACGGCGGCGACCTACTAACTGGTAGTTACGCTCATCGAAGTCGTAGTAGTCATCATCGAGGTCGTGCAAAGGAATCATTCCCTCGCAGTGGTTCTCGTCGATCTCGGCATAGATGCCGAAGGCCGTAATACCACTGATATGCGCATCGAACTCATCACCGATGAAATCGGCCATAAACTCCACCATCTTATATTTGATGCTGTCGCGTTCTGCATTCTGTGCAATCTGCTCCATATCACTGCTGTGCTCGCAAAGTTCCTCGTAGTGATCACGGTTGGCAGAGCGTCCTCCTTCCTGATAGCGGGTAAGCAGACGGTGAACCATCGTGTCGGGATAACGACGGATGGGAGAGGTGAAATGCGTATAGTAATCAAAGGCCAGTCCGTAGTGTCCGATATTGAACACGCTATACTTTGCCTTCATCATGGCCCGCAGCGCCACACTCTCAATCACGTTCTGCTCGCGTTTACCGTTCACATCATCCATCAATTTGTTAAGGCTCTTTGAGATTTCTTCCTTGGAGCCCGTGGTCTTCACCTTATAGCCGAAATGAGTGATGAACTCACGTAGTCGTTCAAGTTTGGTAGGATCGGGTTGGTCGTGAATACGGTAGGGCAGGGTCTTAGCTTTTTCGCCTCGCTTCACCTTACCTATCGACTCAGCCACTTGTCGGTTAGCCAGCAACATGAACTCCTCAATGAGCTTGTTGGCATCCTTTGATTTCTTGAAATAAGCACGTGTGGGTTTACCCTTCTCGTCGACATCGAAATGTAGCTCCTCACGGTCGAACTTCACAGATCCGTTCTTGAAGCGTTTCTTCCGCAGCTCCTTGGCCAACGCATCTAAGGTGACCAGTTCCCACGCATATTCCCCATCGTAGCTCTTCTTGGCAGGAGCAGGCTCGCCTGTTCCCTCCTTCACACCGTTCTTCTCCAGAATCTCCTGCACTTCCTCATAGGCAAAACGACGGTTACTCTTGATGACCGTATGTGCCAAGTGCCAATCTTTGATGTTCGCCTCGCCGTCAAGCACGAAGATCACGCTATAGCACAACTTCTCCTCATCAGGACGAAGGGAGCAGATAAAGTTACAGAGTCGTTCGGGCAGCATAGGTATGGTGCGGTCAACGAGATAAACGCTGGTAGCCCGCTTCTGTGCTTCTTTGTCGATGATGCTTCCTTCCTTGACGTAATGAGAGACATCCGCGATATGAACGCCAACCTCGTATAGCTTGGGTGAGAGACGACGGATGGACAAGGCATCATCATAATCCTTGGCATCCTTCGGGTCGATGGTGAAGGTAGTGACATCACGGAAATCCTCTCTGCGGGCAATCTCCTGCGGAGTGATACCCGGATCGATTTTGTTAGCTGCCTCCTCCACGTTTTTGGGATATTTGTAAGGCAGTCCGTATTGGGCAAGGATGGCATGCATCTCGGCATTGTTCTCGCCAATCTTTCCTAATACATCGAGCACCTCACCTACGATGTTCTTCGATTCTTTTGACGGCCACTGGGTGATCTTCACCACAGCCTTGTCATCCGTCTTACCCCCCTTGAGTTTCTTCTTGGGGATGAAGATATCATGTACGAACAGGTTTCCGTCAGGGATGAGGAAAGCGAAGTCGCGCTCCACCTGCAGTCGTCCTACCACCTGATCATGTGCCCTTCGGATAATCTCCGTAACCATGGCCTCCTTGATATGTTTCTCGCGCCGCGCCATCATCGTAACCTTCACACGGTCGCCATTAAGGGCGAACATCGAGTTACGTTCTGCCACGAATACGGGCTTATCACTACCATCGGCGAGGAACGAGTTCTTTCCGTTGGCCTTACGGATGAAGATACCTTCGGCCACCTGTCCCTGCAGGTTCAGACGGTAGCTGTGCTCTGCGGGCTTACTGAGGAAATCATCCCAGCTCATATCCTCGAGGATATCCATGGCGAGCATCTTCGTGGGATGGGTATCCAGGTGCAGAATACGGAATATCTGCTTGATGGTAAACGTTTCGTTGGGATTTTGATGGAATAGGGTCTGCAGCATCTCACTCAGCTGTTTCTTGGTGAGGCGCTTGCCTTTGTTCTTTCCTTTTGCCATAGTTATTGCGGTTTAATAGAATATGTTGCAAATATATATAATTTCCGCGAAAGATGTGTTTTTTGTTACGTTTATTTTGCATTTCGCCCGTTTTTATGTAATTTCGCGCACTGAATGGAAAGAGTATTGATTACTGGAGCTTCCGGATTCATCGGGAGTTTTATCGTGGAAGAGGCCCTGCAACGAGGCATGGAGGTGTGGGCAGCCGTACGGAAAAGCAGTTCGCGTGAGTGGCTGCAGGATGAACGTATTCATTTCATTGAGCTGAACCTCTCTTCTGAAGACTACCTGAAAAACCAGCTGAAGGATCATGTCTTCGACTATGTGGTACATGCGGCAGGTGTGACCAAATGTCTCAGAAAGGAGCAGTTCTACAAGGTGAACACAGAAGGCACCCGTCATCTGGTTCAAGCGTTGCTTGCCTTACAGATGCCCCTGAAGCGTTTCGTCTATCTGAGCAGTCTCAGCATCTTCGGTGCCATCCGCGAAGAGCAGCCCTATCAACCCATCCGCGAAACCGATGTGCCTCAGCCGAACACGGAATACGGCAAGAGCAAGTTAGCTGCAGAAGCAATCTTCAAGGAAGGGGTGGCTTTCCCTTACGTCATTCTTCGTCCTACAGGCGTTTATGGTCCTCGAGAAAAGGACTATTTCCTGATGGTCAAGAGTATCCAGTCGCATACTGATTTCTCCGTGGGCTTCAAGCGTCAGGATATCACCTTCGTCTATGTAAAGGATGTGGTGCAGGCAGTCTTCCTGGCTATGGAGCGCGGTAAGAGCGGCAGGTGCTATTTCCTAAGTGACGGTCAGGTATATCAGTCATCTACCTTCAGTGATCTGATCATCCGCGAATTAGGCAACCCTTGGTGCCTGCGTATCAAGGCCCCCATTTGGGTGTTGCGCCTCGTGACCTTCTTCGGTGAGCAAGTAGGAAAGATAACTGGAAAGATTTCCGCTTTGAACAACGATAAGTATCATATCCTGAAACAACGCAACTGGCAGTGTGATATCCAGCCCGCCATCGATGAATTGGGCTATCAGCCACAGTATCAGTTGGAGCGGGGAGTGAAAGAAACCATTGCGTGGTATAAAGAGAAAGGTTGGATTTAATCCAATTGATAATTGATAATTGACAATTGACAATTGAAAATTAATTTGTTTAAGATAGAGAAGAAGCCCTGTAAAGGACTGTTTGCGTATGAGTGGGTGGTGGCAGCATATCTGTTGCTCACCTTCATCGTCATATTCTTCTGTTATACCAAACTGCCCAACGCGCAGGCAATGATTTGGGGTCGACTGCGGTTAATTGTCACCACAGCCGCCATGATTCTTGTCTATAGGTTGATACCGTGTCGTTTTACGCGTTTGGCAAGGGCAGCCCTGCAGCTGGCATTCCTCTCTTTGTGGTATCCTGATACCTACGAGATCAATCGTATCTTCCCTAATCTTGATCATCTCTTTGCACAATGGGAACAGCAAATCTTCGGCTGTCATCCTGCCCTGCTATTCTCTCAAGAGATGCCGTGGTCGTGGTTCAGCGAACTGATGGATCTGGGTTATGTATCGTATTTCCCCATGATTGTTACGGTGGTGATCTTCTATTTCTTCTTCCGTTATGAAGAGTTTCATCGTACTGTGTTCATCATTCTCGGTGCCTTCTTCATATACTATGTGATATTTATCTTCCTGCCTGTAACGGGTCCGCAATACTACTACGGAGCCATTGGAATAGATCAGGTGGCACAGGGTGTATTTCCCAATGTACACGATTATTTCAACCATTCGATGGAACGGATGACCAGTCCTGGATACGCCAACGGCATTTTCTACCAGATGGTGGAAGATGCGCATAATGCAGGAGAGCGTCCTACAGCAGCCTTTCCCAGCAGTCATGTGGGTATCACTACTGTATTGATGTTCCTCGCTTGGCACAGCAAGAGTAAACGACTCTTCTTCATCCTCCTTCCCTTCTTTATCCTGATGTTCTTCGCTACGGTATATATCCAGGCACACTATGCTATTGATGCCATAGCAGGACTGATTACGGGAGCGTTGCTTTATTGGGGGTTAGTTCAAGGAATAAAAAGAAGCAAGATGTAAGAAGCAAGAGGCAAGAGATTACCATCATAAACTTCTGACCAACAATCATCTTAAAAGAGGCGATTTCAGGGTTAATAAATCTTAATTTCTTGAATAAATAGGTATAACGTATGCAAATAAAGCGTATATTTGCATGATTTATCAACGCTATTAATTCAAGACAAAGAAACACCTATGTACAGGAAGAAACGTTTTTCTATATTCTTCATCATCCTATTCCTGAGCAATTTATCCTTGTGCCACATGGTTGCACAGGAAACAGAGGATACGCATGCCCATGCCTCAAGCTTTAAATGGAAAGGCATTAACAAGGACGATGTCATTGACCACAGTGAATACGCAACAACAGGAAAGACAATCTTCTTGTATAATGTGGGAACAGGCCGTTTCATTATTGAGGGTGGTAACTTTGGAATGGAGGGCAGACTTTTTCATGAGACATTCGGACGTCCGTTATCTCTGTTGTCGAATGGACTTATATTGAGTGGGGTAGAAGAGAGTACTAGTGGTGGTAATAAGGTTTTGTTTGGTTGCAACATTCCGGGCGTATTTCATGACGGAAAATGGACTGAGTGGAACAAATATAGTTTCACTATTATGATGGATGCCAGAAAAGACAAGCGCAAAGTTAACGGTGTGTATAATGGGTGGAAGTTCGATCGAATTCAGGGTGAAACCGGTGACACTTATACTTACTATATGTATGAGGAAAAAAACAATAAAAAGTATTTTCTCGGTGCGGCATACGGGGAATGTCATGCTGATGGATGGAAAGAAAACGGAACACTAGTACTTTTGGATGATGACCGTGCTACTTGGACAAGCATTGACCCGCGACGTGTACAGGAAAAGTATAAAGTAAACGGTGACATGATAACTTTAGATGAACTCTATCAGTGGCGTTTAGTTTCAGAAGAACAATTCATAGGTATGCTTGATAATGAAGATATTGGACTGAATCCTAGCGTTTCCATTTTCATTAACGACCGTGACTTCACACGTAATTCACTAGTCTTCAGCGATTCATGGTTGGTGGAGGAAAAAGCAGGCGCAGGCTATACCGATTACCGTTTAGGATATACTTATGGTTCATTAGGGAATACTTCAGCAAAACAAGAAACGTACAATAATGAGGCATGGAACAAACCAATAAGATTGAAACATGTCTTTGAAAAGAAAAATAATAATGACGTGGTACCTTATGAAGATGGCTCTAATGTGACAGTGGATTATGGATGGAAGAATGCTAAATATGGTTTCCTTTCTTTTGAAGGCGTAGGACGCACATACACTGAGGTGGAAGTGCCAAGAGCAGGATGGTATCTTGTTCAATGTTATGGATTCGTGCAAAGCGACCAGGGGCATGATGCTTACTTATTTGCCAGGGTAAAGGGAAGCAACGAAACATCATCAACGGGAGGTGAGTCGAAAATAAACCTCAAGAAGGTAGATGCAGGAACATATACTGGTAAGAACGCAAGAGAAAATTGTCTTGCTGTAGGCAAGGAACTTACAAAGAACGGAGAGAAATATAAGTACGCAGTTTGGATATGTGTGACGGATGAGCAGTTTAATTCAGGCCATAAAACATTGCAGATAGGTGTAGGTAAGGATGAAGCAACACAGAGCAGTGTTAAAAGGAATAATGGAAAAGACTACTATTACGACACTGACTGGGTGTGCGTTGATGATTTCCGCATGTCGTATCTTGGACTTCGCCCGGCGTTCTTCTATGAAGACGAGGAAAGTCTCGACTATTTGACTCCCAGCGAAAATAACAGCAAACAGTATTGGGCAGCTTCGCCCACAGGACAATATGGAGGTGCAATATGTATAGAGCGTTCTTTGAAGCCCAACCAGTGGAACACGTTCAGTTTTCCGATGCCGCTTACTGGCGAGCAGATACGAAATGCTTTTGGTGAAGATGCAATGCTGGCTGGAATCCATAGTGTCGGAAAGATGTCACTTGATGCGAATGTCATCGACTTCAAGTCGATATCTTTGCGTACCTCTGATCCTGTTGTGATTCCAGGACATTTCTATTTGCTGAAGCCAACATTGTTTCCCATCAAAGGCGATGATCCAAAGGGCAGTGAGAGAGAATATTACGAACTGGGACGTAAATTTTTCTCTGTGAATGATGAAGGACAAGATTATCAGCATTTCAAACTCTCGAGAACAACAGTAATGGAAAGCAGTGAGACCATTGAGTCGCTTGATGGGAATCATAATGGTGTAGCATCAGTAGTCTATGTACAGACACCTGACTTCGAAAACTTCAGTGTGAAAAACGGAATCTATAACGGACAAACAGAAACCGATATCTATGCCCCCAAGGGTTCTTACGCTGTGAGTTACAGCTCCACTACCAACAAAGCTACCATCTTCCATTTAAATAGAGATACCCGTATCAAGGGTTTCCGAGGATGGATTAATCTGGATCAGCCAGTTGGTCAGCAGGCCAAGGATTTTTCTATGGAAGTATATGGAATGTTTGACAAAGAACCAGTAGTATCTATAACCACAGATATTGACCTACCACGCATACTGTTGTTCAATGATAACGAACCAGTCTATGATCTAACAGGTCGTAAGGTGGGTACACTTGGAACTTCTTTGCCCAAAGGCATGTATATTGTGAGGGGGAAGAAATTCTTTGTGAAGTGATTTATAGCATAGCGGTTTAAAGAGGATGAAGAAGAAGTACATAGCACCGGAGATGTGGATAACCCCGCTAGAGGTTACCCACATCCTTGCGCGTTCAAAACCAGGCTATGCAGTTGATAATGAAGAAGCGGACGATAATAATATCATCGATATCGAGGAAGATCCGAGTACAGGTGATGACGAATGGCTTGATTTATGGTAATTACCTACATAACTACATGGTTTTGCTTTAACCAACTATAACACAGCGAATTGCAGATAAGTTAACCTACATGCAAACTACATGGAAACTACATATAACTACATGCAAACTACATGGTATGATGGGTATAAACGACCAAAACCATGGCGTTCTCGATAAGTATCTATGTTGTTTACCATGAAATTCTCTAGAGAATTTATGAATAACTGCGTCACTTACTAGTAGTAAACATGCTACATGCGCACAAATTCTCTAGAGAATTTATGTAAGAGTGACGTTCTGACTGTCAGAAAGTGACGTACATTCTGCCTTTTAGTGCCACAGTTTCTATGGTTTTATACGGCAATTTGTGGCAAAACATGTAGTTTGCATGTAGTTATATGTAGTTTCCATGTAGTTTGAAATTCACGTAACAAATTGAGGAATAGCAAAATAAGGTAAAACATGTAGGTAAATCCCAGAAACTACAATTTTTTTCAAATTTGTTGAAAAGATATAGTAGATAAGTGCGAAATAATTATCTTCTCTCCGTGGAATTATTTGCACAAGCGCAAAATAATGTGTATCTTTGACTTCGTTGAAAGTACTCCCGCTCGACAAAACCAAAGAAAAATAGGTATTCCTTTGGTTTTGTGCTCACTTATCCGTACCTCTGGCTTCGCCGAAAGTACTCCCGCTCGGAAAAACAAACAAAAATGAACTTTTGTTTGGTTTTTCGCTCACTTATCCGTACCTTTGTCATCAAATAGTAAGATTGTGAAGAAACTCTATATAGAGACATACGGGTGTCAGATGAATGTGGCCGACTCAGAAGTCGTGGCTTCTGTGATGCAGATGGCGGGCTATGAGGTCTGCCAGGACATTCAGGAAGCGGATGCCGTGTTCCTCAACACCTGCTCCGTTCGCGACAATGCGGAACAAAAGATCTACCATCGACTGGAAGAGCTGAACGCGTTGCGCAAAAACAAATCCCAATCTCATTCCGCACTGCACAATACCCCTCCTTATGGAGGGGCCAGGGGTGGCTTCACTCCACCCTCCACCCTCCACACTCCTCAATTAATCATCGGCGTTCTCGGCTGTATGGCGGAACGTGTGAAGGATGACTTGATTACCAACCATCATGTGGATCTGGTGGCTGGCCCTGACGCCTATCTCTCCTTGCCCGATCTGATTGCGCAGTGCGAGTTGGGTCAGAAGGCTATGAACATCGAACTTTCCACCACCGAGACCTACCGTGATATCATTCCGCAACGTTTACATACGGCCAAGGTGGGCGGCTTCGTGAGCATCATGCGTGGCTGTAATAACTTTTGTCATTACTGCATCGTGCCCTATACCCGAGGCAGGGAGCGCTCAAGGGATGTGGAGAGTATTCTCATGGAGGTACACGACCTCCAGCAGCGGGGCTTCAAGGAGGTGACACTGTTGGGGCAGAACGTGAACAGCTACGGTCTGTCACCCAGTGGAAAGCCTCTTCCCGATGGAACCAGCTTCGCACAACTGTTGCGTATTGTGGCACAAGCAGTTCCCGAGATGCGGGTCCGCTTTACCACCTCCAATCCCGAGGACATGAGCGAGGATATCCTCCATGCCATTGCTGAGGAACCTAATCTGTGTCATCATATCCATTTTCCTGCCCAGAGCGGCAGTAACCACATCTTGAAACTGATGAACCGCAAATATACAAGGGAGGATTACCTGAACAAGGTGGAGGCCATCCGAAGAATTATTCCTGATTGCGGTCTTTCAACCGATATCTTTGTGGGCTACTGCGATGAAACGGAAGAGGATTTCCAGCAGACACTCTCATTGGTGCGCGAGGTGCAGTTTGATTCAGCCTTTATGTTCAAATATTCGGAACGTCCTGGTACTTATGCCGCTAAGCATTTAAATGATAATGTGCCTGAAGAGGAGAAGATCCGAAGGTTGAACGAGCTGATAGCCCTGCAGACACAGATCTCGGCTGAACGTAACGCACAGGATGTGGGTAAGGTGTTCGATGTGTTGGTGGAAGGATTCAGTAAACGCTCCCGTGAACAGTTGATGGGACGTAACGGACAGAACAAGGCCGTGGTGTTCGACAAAAACGGTCATCATATAGGAGAGACAGTTCAAGTAAGGATAACAGATAGCTCGAGCGCCACCTTGAAAGGGTGCATCGAGGAAGGAGAAAGGAGATTATAAGATGAGAGAATTTATCAAAGTATTAAGACGATTCATACCGCCGTATCGGAAATACCTGTTCCTGACGGTGCTCTTCAATATCCTCAGTGCGATATTGAATATTTTCTCGTTCATGACCATCATCCCGTTGCTCAACATCCTTTTCCAGACGGAATCAGGGATGCGCGAAACGGAATGGATAGAGTGGGGTGAGATGAACCTGAAGAACTGCACTGAGGTGGTGAGCAACAACGCAAACTGTTTGGTTCAGGATATGGTGCTGAATTGGGGTGCTACCACCTCGTTGCTGGTTATCGGACTCTTTCTGGCGTTCATGACCTTCCTGAAGACGGGTGCTTACTTCTTGTCATCTGCCACCATCATCCCCATCAGAACGGGTGTGGTACGTGATATCCGCAACCAGCTCTACCAGAAGATCACCTCCCTGCCGTTGGGCTTCTTCAGTGAGGAACGCAAAGGCGACATCATTGCACGCATGAGTGGTGATGTGCAGGAAATAGAGACCTCCATCATGGCGAGTCTTGACATGTTGTTCAAGAACCCCATCCTCATCATTGCCTATTTCACCACGTTGCTGATTGTTTCGTGGCGACTCACCCTCTTCACCATCATCTTCGCCCCGCTTTTCGGTTGGTTCATGGGTTTCGTGGGAAGGAAACTGAAGGCGAAGAGTATCAAGGCACAGTCGTTGTGGAGCGATACGATGAGTCAGGTGGAAGAAACACTTGGCGGACTGCGTATCATCAAGGCTTTCAACGCTGAGGAGAAGATGAACCGCCGTTTCGACCATGTCAATTCCTCGTATAGGAATGATATCATGAGAGTGAATATCCGTCAGCAGATGGCGCACCCCATGAGTGAGTTCTTAGGAACGGTGATGATCGTCATCGTGCTTTGGTTCGGTGGTATCCAGGTGCTGAACAACGCCTCCATCAGCGGACCAACGTTTATCTACTACCTCGTCATCCTCTACAGTATCATCAATCCCCTGAAAGAGTTCTCCAAGGCCAGCTATAACATCCCCAAGGGATTGGCTTCGATGGAGCGTGTGGATAAGATCCTGCTGGCTGAGAACAACATCAAGGAGCCTGAGAACCCCAAGCATATTGATAGCTTTGAACACCAGATAGAGTTCCGTCATGTGTCGTTTAAGTATGCCGACCAATGGGTGCTGCGCGACATCAACTTAGTGATCGAGAAGGGTAAGACCATTGCCTTGGTAGGACAGAGCGGTGGCGGTAAATCCACGTTGGTGGATCTGATTCCTCGCTATTATGATGTTCAGGAAGGAGAGGTGCTGATTGATGGCATCAACGTGAAGGATCTGGGTATTCACGACCTGCGTAAGCTGATCGGTAACGTGAACCAGGAGGCTATCCTCTTCAACGACACCTTCTTCAACAATATCTCCTTCGGCGTGGAGAATGCCACACGCGAAGAGGTGGAGCAGGCGGCAAAGATTGCCAACGCCCATCAGTTCATCATGGCTGCTGAGCAGGGGTATGATACGAATATCGGCGATCGTGGCGACCGCCTCAGTGGCGGTCAGCGGCAACGTGTGAGCATCGCTCGTGCCATCCTGAAGAACCCGCCGATACTGATTCTCGATGAGGCTACCTCTGCATTGGATACAGAGAGTGAACGACTGGTGCAGGATGCGCTCGAACGACTGATGAAGACACGTACCACGGTGGCCATTGCGCACCGGTTGAGTACCATCAAGAACTCGGATGAGATCTGTGTGCTCCATGAGGGACGCATCGTGGAACGAGGCTCGCATGAGCAGTTGCTCAACAGCGACGGCTATTACAAGAAACTCCATGAGATGCAATCATAAGGAATGAAAGGGGGAATCGGATATAAGTTGCTATATGGTTGTACCTATGCGGTATCGTTACTGCCGTATAGTCTCTTATATGTGCTCTCGGACGTCTTCTACCTATTAGTATATTATGTGGTGGGCTACCGAAAGAAGGTGGTCAGAAAGAACCTATCCACCTCGTTCCCTGAGAAAGAAAAGCAGGAGCTGAGGAAGATAGAGAAGAAGTTCTACCACTGGCTGTGCGACTACTTCGTGGAGACGCTGAAACTGCTCAGCGTATCGGATGCAACGCTGCTGAAACATATCGAGTTCAGGAATGTGGAAGCGTTGGAACAGTGCTTCGATGACGGTCAGGCTTGTGCCGCCATGCTCGGACACTACGGCAACTGGGAACTACTGTCAGCCACCGCCCTTTCCTTAACACGATGGAAGGAGAGCAATAACGAACATAAGTCGGCCGTGATGGGACTCATCTACCATCCGCTCCGAAACAAGGTATTCGACCAGTTGTTCATCCAGCTCCGTCAGCGTAAACAAGGCACCTGCATCCCCAAGAAAGACATCCTCCGCTACTTGGCCAAATACCGAAAGGAGCAACGGATGTCGTTGTTCGGCTATATCGCTGACCAGAACCCGAAATGGGAGAATATCCACTTGTGGCTACCATTCTTGAATCACGACACTCCTGTGTTTACTGGTGCGGAACGCATCATACGAAAGATGAACAATGCGGTGTTCTATGTAGAGATGGAACGACCTCAGCGAGGAAAGTATGTATGTACTTTCCGACTGATGACGCGTGAACCTGGTAAATTGGAGGAATATGCGCTCACGCATCAGTTCTTCCAGATGCTCGAAGAAACGATACAACGTGCCCCGCAATACTACCTCTGGACGCATAACAGATGGAAGAGGACGCATGAGGAGTTTCAAAGAAGGAGTAAGGACGAAGGAGGAAGGACGATGGATTCCCTTCGGGAAGGAGAAAGTACGAAGGAGAAAAGTTGAATGAGCAGAAAACTGATTCTTAGGGAGAAATACAAGAACCTGAGGGAGTATGTGGCACAGATTCCCAGAAGGTTTGAAGATGAGGGAAAGACCATCTATCAGGGTCGTAACCTCATCAAGGTGTTTGATGCGCCTCACGACATGCAGATCAACGTGAAACGTTATCGGGTACCTGCAGGTATCAATCGCCTCGTCTATTCCTTGGGAATCCGCAAGCCTAAAGGTCTGCGGGGTTATCAGTATCCGCGCCTCTTGTTGGAAAAGGGGGTGGAGACACCAGAGCCAATAGCCTATATCGAGGACAGGAAAAGAGGTCTCATCACCTATTCCTACCTGCTTACCGTGCAGAGCAAGCTGCAACACACCTTGTATGAGTTCGGCAATGCACCCCAGGAGCAGTGGCAACCGATGGTGGAACCGTTGGCCGCCTTCGCTGCCAAGGTCCATGAACAACAGCTCATGCACCGTGATTTCTCACCAGGTAATGTGCTGTGGGATGTGGTTGACGGTACCTATCAGTTCTCTGTGGTGGATATCAACCGCATGTATTTCGGTGAGGTGGGCATGAAGCAGGGATGTGAGAACTTCGCACGTTTGTGGGGCCCGAAGGAATTCTTCTGTCAGTTGATCCGTGCATACGCAAAAAACCGCCATTTCAACGAGGATGAGGCTCTGAGCATTGCCTTAGCGGCTCGTACACGTTTCTGGACGCGTTATCAGAAGAAGCACGAGGTGATGTTTGATTTGGAGTTGTAACGATGAATTAGAATGTAACGATGATGAACCGACTGTGTTATATTTCACGCAACTACCGTGGCGTTAATAGTGCAGGTAACAAGGCGAAAACCGATTATGAACGCATCCTGCGTGACATGGGGGCAACGAATCTCGGATTAGAGACCACGTTTTCCACTAGTCAGGTCGTTTCCTTTGTGCGCAACCTCATGGGCATCATACGGATGTCGCACAAGGTGCAGTCGGGTGATGTCATCCTGCTGCAATACCCTGTCAAGAAATACTTCAGTCTGATATGCCGCATTGCCCATAAACGCGGTGCGAAAACTGTGGCATTGATACACGATTTAGGTTGCATGCGTAGGAAGAAGCTCACGGAACAGCAGGAGATCCGTCGTCTGATGCATGCAGATGCCGTCATCGCCTCCAATGCGGTCATGATGCAGTGGTTGGAGGAGAAAGGCTATACCAAGCCGTTGGATTACTTAGGACTACACGACTACCTCTCGGATTCCGAGCCCAGAACGCCTAAGCAGCATACCCCTTTGAAGGTTGTCTATGCAGGAACGCTTGCGGTGCGAAAGAATGCGTTCTTGATGGACATGGCCGCACAGGTAAGCAACTACGAACTGGTGATCTACGGTAAGCACAAGGGATTACCGCGCCTGAAAGGTAACGGACGTATCAAGGTGAATCCTTTCCTTTCTGCTGATACGTTTATCCGTGAGGTAGAAGGTGACTTCGGTTTGGTATGGGATGGTGATTCCCTCAACACCTGTAGCGGTCATTTCGGCGAATACCTCCGTTGGAACACCCCACATAAGGTTTCTTTTTATATCCGTGCCGGACTCCCCATGATCGTTTGGCGACAGTCGGCCGTGGCCCCCATCGTCGAGCAGGAAGGAATAGGTTTATGCATTGATTCGATTGAGGAGCTGAACCACTTACTCCCCTCTATCACACCCCAGCAGCTATCAGAGATGCGACAGCGAGTAAGCATCGTCTGTTCCCGCATGGCGAAAGGTGAATATCTCAAAGAGGCCGTAAGCAGAATACTGCAAACATTGAACATTGAACATTGAACTTTTGGAGCAGCGAGAGCCATCGTGCTGGCACGTTTGGCCGAGTCGTGACAAAAGTCAACGTAGTTAACATTGAACTTTTGGAGCAGCGAGAGCCATCGTGCTGGCTTCTTTTGTTTCCCCTCCCTTTGGAGGGGCTAGGGGTGGCTCCTATATAAGTATTCCGCCGTTTGCTCCATGGCAAACACATAACGTCGTAATGCACTAAAGGGTTGCTCTTCATTTGTCTGTATCAACCGTCCGTCATTCCCTATATCATAGCAGAAACTCTTCTTCATCTGCGGATGATAGAGGAAGCAGCGTGCGGAATCCCTTGCCACAATCTGGTTATCGGCCGAATAGAACACCATCTGTCGCGGTTGATGCAGCAGATCCGTACCGAAACCGTTATAGTCGTAGTTGATACCTAACATATTTAATAAAGTGGGCATCACATCTACCTGCATACCCAATTGGGTATATTCCTGAGGTTGGATGCCTGCGCCGAAGATCATCAGCGGGATGTGGTTATACGACTGTGGCAGCTCGGAGTCGGCCGTTCCCACCAGCTTTCCATGGTCGGCCAAGATCACAAATACGGTATGGTCGTACCACCTCTCCTTTTGCGCCTTGTGAAGGAAATCCCCGATACACCAGTCGGCATACTCCACAATTTGTGTCTCTGGATCTTTGGAAGTAGGTTTGAACCACTCAGGAATGATATACGGCGGGTGGTTACTGATGGTGAGTAGAGTGGCCATGAACGGTGATTCCTGTAGTTTGTTCAGTTTCCCTAACGCGAAGTCAAAGAGGAAATGGTCAGACACCCCGAAACTGTTCACGATCTCCTCACTCGGATAGTCCTCCTGTGCATAGATCTCGTCATAGCCGTTGGTGCGGAAGAACGCATTCATATTATCATACTGCGCCTCATGTGTCATGAAGAACAGGTTATGCCAGCCATTCTGTTTCAGCACCGTAGGCAATCCGTCGCGCTTGGGTGTAACCGTTCCCTTCATCAGGTTCCTTTTCATCAGGGCAGGGAACGAATAGAGTGTGGCGGTCATGCCATGGTTGGTATGAATGCCGGCAGAGAAGAAGTTACTGAAGTAGAGCGATTGTGTCTTCAGACTGTCGAGCACGGGCGTATATCCTTTTCCCATAAGTGCCGACGACATTGATTCCATGAGGATGATGACGATGTTCGGCTTCGTGGTGGTCAGCCCTATATCTCCCGTATTCCTCATCTGTCGGAACAGGATGCGGGTGGAGTCGGCAACGCCAGTAATACCCAACGATTCGCGCACATAGCTGATGGCTTCGTTATACGGCATCAGCATCAGTTCTGCATTCTCCTTCCGCATGTCATCCAGGGCACTGGTCATCAGGTTAAAGCCCGGGTTGATTCCTAACTGATTGAGGAACGGGTCGTTACAGTAGTACGCCTGACTGATCTTGATGGGGTTATAGCCCGTTCTGCCACGGATGCCGAATAGGCAGAGAGCCACCAATGCTGCCGTGATTAGCAATGAGGGGAGCCAGTGTTTCCTGTTAGTTTTTTGTGGGACTGTACTCTCTGTAATCCGCCACACCAACCAGCAGAACACGATGGTCAGCACGAAATAGAGCGCGATATAGATCCACCATGTCTTCTCCTGAAACACCATCCCTGCTGTTGTTCCCGTATAACCGAACCATTCGAAGATGGATGAGTTGATGTTCTTGAAGAAATAGGCGAAGTAGGGGATGTTTGCTGCCGAGGCCATCATCATCAGTGCGTAAAAGACGCAGAACCAAACCGCTATTATCCGCATCATCCATCTCTTGGAGTAGCCTAAACTGGCAGCAATCAGCACCAGTGCCAACGGAATGATCATCACATAGCACCCCATCACATTATCGAACCACAGTCCTCGGATAAACGCAGGTGCTATATCTGCTGACTGATCCGTAATCATTCCCCGCAACACGAAGAACTCGATGCAGCGGTAAATGGAGAGCACCAACAACCCCAGCAGGTGGATGCCCAGCAAACTCTTAACGATACGAAACATCTATTTTTTAATGTTTAATGTTCAATGTTCAATGTTCAATGTCCAACCTCCTCGTCACCAACATGGAACCAATCATCGATAACAGCAACGTCCCAAAGATAATGCCAAGGGAGAGCCCCGTAGAGATCTCGATATGCGGCATGGTAACGGGGACACCGAGCCATGAGAGTAATGCATTCACATACTCGTCCATAGTCAGCAGCATCTTCACACCCACGAACATCAGGATAATCCCCAAACCATACTTCAGGTACTGGAAATACTTGGCGATGGCCGCTAAGGCGAAATAGAGTGCCCGCAAGCCGAGAATGGCGAAGATATTACTGGTAATCAAGATAAACGAATCGCGCGAAACACTGAACACGGCAGGGATGGAATCCACGGCAAAGGCCACATCCGAGGTCTCGATGGTGATCAGGGCGATCAGCAGTGGTGTCACCATCAGCTTCCCGTTCTCCCTCACCGTAAAGCGGTCGCCATGCAGTTGCATGGTAACAGGGAAGAGGCGGTTGCACCATCTCACAACCACGTTCTTCGACAGATCGGGGTTCTGCTCATCCTGATGACCGAACATCTTTGCGCCCGTATAGAGCAGGAAGAGTCCGAAGATTCCCAACACCCATTCAAAGCGTTGCACCACGGCCACGCCTGCAAAGATAAAGACACTTCTTAGTACCAGCGCCCCGAAGATGCCCCAAAAGAGCACCTCATGCTGGTATTTGCGTTCTATGCCGAAGAACGAGAACAGCATCAGGAACACGAAGAGGTTGTCCATCGACAACGATTTCTCGATGAGGTAAGCCGATAGGAACTCCATGGCTTTCTCATGACTCTCGATGGGGTAGAACAGATAGATGCCCGCACAGAAGATCAGTGATACGATAATCCATACGGCCGTCATCTTCAGTGCCTCACTGATGTTCACCTCATGCTGACCCTTCCTCCCGAACATCTTCAGGTCGGCCAGCAGCATGAGGATCACGAGTATATAGAACACGATCCATCCCCACAGCGGAATCACGTCAGTGTGCATCGCACTTATCATTAAAAGATTTTTCAATTCTAAATTTTTAATCTTTAATTATTAATTAATTGCCTGCACGATTCAAGAAACGGCAGCAATTCCTCCAACGTATTCGCCCGCAACATAGCAATGCGGGTCTGACGGAAATCAGGAATGCCCTTGAAGATCGGGGTGGCAGCCAGGTGCCGACGGGTATGCAGGATACCGCGGTACTCATCCTCACTGGGATCCTTGCCCTTGATGGCATGAATGCGCTCGATGTTGATATGCAGTTGCTCAATCAGCACATCCAACTTCTCAGAGTTCGTAAGTGGTGAGAGATTAGTACTATTCTCCTTACTCCTTCCTCCTTCGTCCTTCCTCGAGTTCAAATAATCTCCAATCTCCTGAAATATCCACGGTCTTCCAAAGGTGGCACGACCGATCATCACGGCATCCACCCCATAGCGTTCAAACGCCAGTCGGGCCTGTTCAGGAGTAGTGATGTCACCGTTGCCGATGATGGGGATATGGATGCGCGGGTTCGCCTTGACCTCACCGATTAACGACCAGTCAGCTTCCCCTGTGTACATCTGTGAACGGGTGCGCCCGTGGATGGTGAGTGCTTGGATACCGCAGTCCTGTAACTGCTCTGCCAAGGTGGTAATCACCAACTGTTCTTTGTTCCATCCCAAACGTGTTTTCACCGTTACCGGCGTCTTTACCGCCTTTACCACCTCGCGGGTGATGTCCAGCAGTAGCGGGATATTCTGCAGCATGCCCGCACCAGCCCCTTTGCCGGCCACCTTTTTTACAGGACAGCCGAAGTTCAGGTCGATGACATCCGGATGCGCCTCTTGTTCCACGATTTGTGCAGCCTCCACCATCTGTGGCACGTCACGACCGTAGATCTGTATGCCTACAGGGCGTTCCGCATCATCGATGGTCAGCTTGCTCACGGTGCTCTTTACGGAACGAACCAGTGCTTCGGCACTGACAAACTCCGTATAGACCATTGCTGCACCGAATCGTTTGCAGAGGTGACGGAATCCGATATCTGTCACATCTTCCATTGGTGCCAGGAACAAAGGCTTTTCTCCAAAATCTATATTTCCTATCTTCATATTAATACATGATACACTCCCCCTGCCATCGTCCTCACCACCCCCTTCATCTCCATCTCGAAGAGGAGGGAGGTGAGGCGACCCACGGAGAGGTTCGTGTTGACCGCCAATCGGTTTACGTTCTGGTCGTTTTCTTTCCTCAGTGCATCAAAAACCTCGGTTTCATCGGGTGACAGCATTGGAAAGAAGTCACGTTCTATCCCTTGCTGTTGCGCATTCATCAGTGCGGCATCCTCCTCCCATCCCATAGCGTTGACGAAATCCTCCGCGCTATTGATCAGTGCCGCACCATTGTCGCGTATCAGGTTGTTACACCCCTCTGAGTACTCATCGCCGATACGCCCAGGGAAGGCGAACACATCGCGGTTATACTCACGCGACAGACGACAGGTAATTAGTCCTCCACCCTTGGCTGCGCTCTCTACGAGGATGCAGGCATCGCTCATCCCTGCCACGATACGATTCCTTCTCACGAAGTTCATCTTGTCGGCATTGGTCTGGGTGAAGTGCTCCGTCAGCAATCCCCCCTGTGTCAGCATGGCGTTGGCGGTAGGCTTATGCTGATGCGGGTAGAGGTAGTCAAGACCATGCGCTAGCACTCCCACCGTCTCATACCCGTTCTGCAGTGCCTCCCGATGTGCATGGATATCTACGCCGTAGGCCATGCCGCTCACGATGAGCACCCGTGGACAATGTTTCCGCAGATCCTGCACGAAACGATGGATAACATCCTGCCCGTAGGTGGTGCAATGCCGTGTTCCCACGATGTTGATCACCCGTTGCTGGTTCAGGTCGGCAGAGCCTTTGTAGAACAACATCAGCGGAGCATCGTCGCACTCTTTCAGTCGTTGCGGGTAACGACTGTCGTTCATGGTGATGGGTTGGATCTGATGTGCTAGATCATACTCCCATTCCGTTTCCGCTCTTTTCAGTGCCTCCCCGATATTGTTTAATCCTGCTATCAGTCGCGGTGACGCCTCGGGCACCATCTCGCGAATATGCTGTCTATTCTCTATAATCGCCGTGGCACTCCCCAATTCCCTGTAGAGCTGTAGCAGTCCTGCCAAGTTGAAGTAGTTGATGCGCGTCAGCGCCATCGTATAGATAATCTCCTGCTCGTTCATGAACTGTCAACTATCAACGGTCAACAGATAATAGCGCCTTATCATACTCCTCACTCGTCCCCAGTTTTCCATTCACCAGGCACACCAGTTCCACGTTTGCGCGGAAGCAGAGTTTATTGTCGGATGCCCTATTGATTTGCTGGTAGAAGATATATTTGATGCCCTCTTTCTTCAGGGAGAGTCGTGAGTAGAATTCATCATCGCAACGCAGTGGCACCTTGAACTGCATATTGATTCTAGCCACCACGGCATCTATTCCTTTGTTGTGCATCTCTGCGAAACTCAGTCCGCGTTCCTTCAGGAAGAGGTGTCTTGTGTGTTCAATATAATGCAGGTAGTTGGCATTGTTCACAATGCCTTCGATGTCGCACTCATAGTCGCGAACCATCATCTTAGTTTCAAAAATATACTCCATATATAATAATGTGTGTGCAAAGTTAATACATTTTTTTAATCATTTCAAATATTCATACCCGAATCTGCACCGTAGGCAATCCTTTTTATCGCAGTACTCTTTCTTGAGTTGGATCAGTGCCTGACTGTCGCCAGCGTTCATCACATCCAGTCCACACGACTGCCACATCCTTGTAATGTGGTTATTCTCCGCCTTGAGCTGTTCCAGAAAGTCGAAAGCGCGGTCGCATAGCGTTTCCTTCAAATGATATCTTCCGTAGGCGAACAGCATGGGTATGGCGGTATTGATCATCAGCAGGTTCAGAGATGATGGTGACAGGTGTTTCTCCATCTTACAACTGGTACTGCCGAAGGTGTAATGCGTTTCCCAATAGGGTGTGACATAGGTGGTCAGACAATCCCGTAGCTGTTCGATGCTCTCGCAGGCAATCAGCTGACTGAGTCCTGCCCGTTGTTCATAATACAATGTGGCCAGTTGTGCGATACGTATATGCGGGAAGTTCTGCGGTCTGAGTCGCAGGAATTTCCATATCGATCCATTCATGGGTGTAAGATTGAACTTATGTTGCAGATAGAGATACTCATTGCGAAGTTTTGTGAAATACCCTTCTTGGAGTGCATCCTGCTGGTAACGTAGGGGAATCATATCCAGTTCCAGAAATCCACCCTGTCCCATAAAGATCGCCTCAATCTGAAACAAGTCGTCACGATGATGAGCCACGGCCATCAAGGGAATACTCTTCGACCATAGTTCGAAGGCATCGCCATTCACGCCAAACCCGAAGTTCCTGGCCAATGTCATAAAGTAGCCGTTCTCCCAAGAGCCTTCGCATTGCTGCACCCGTTGACGGATAGCCTCTGTTTTCTGCTCCAGTCGTTCAGTCTGTAGGGCACTCATCCAGGAGTGCACCAACAGTCGTGTTAATCCAGGAATAATCCGATAACAAGGCGGATACTGGTCTTCCGACAACAGCTCTCTATAATGCTCTTTTACTTCTGAAGGCACTTCAAACTGTATCTGCGGAATAAACTGTCCGTCTGATGTTTGCACATCCGTGTCTATCAGCTCTGCCACATGCAGGATCACATTGTTATAAGCATTGTCGTGATGATGACCATGTGCATACCATTCGCTCGACTTCTCATGAATCTCCACGTTGCCCACCCATAGCGTACCATTGATGCGCACCTTGGCATTGAAGAAGTCTGGTCCTGCATGATGGTTATGCAGACCAGGATCAATCACTTCCACCGCATAGCCATCGGTGGTCTTTAATTCCCTCAGTGGGAAGATTTTATGTTTCCAACAATAGTGAAGTAGGATTTCCATAATACTACGGTGTTCGTTAACAACCGTGCAAAGCTACGAAAAACGGATGAAATAGACAAAAAAATACGGGAAAATTTGTTGGATTCATGAAAAAACACTACCTTTGACATTGCATAACGATACTTGATAACTATTAACAGATGAGAAAAATACCATTTTTTATACTGCTTTTTCTCTTATGGGGCATGGCGTTACCAATCCATGCTGCTGAGGAAACGCTGCACTTTGACTATATCGATACCAAGGGATATGCGGTGTTTTGCGTGTTCCGCGATGCCGACAATATTGCATGGTTAGGCACCTCCAACGGACTGATTACCTATGCACAGCTGGAGGGACGCATCCCGTTCAGCTATGAACGTCATCCGCGACTGAATGATATCATCCGTAAGATTGATCAGGATAACCTCGGACGACTCTGGCTGGAGACGCAGTCGATGGATGTCATGATCTATTCGCCCCAGACAAACGAACTGGTTCCTTCCACAAACGACTACCTGAAGAGGTTCGGCATCTATGTTGACGGCTATTTCGCCCATAAGACGGATGAGCAAGGACGAGTGTGGATAGGTAATAAGAATAAGGTGTATGTGCGTGACTTCAAAGCGGGTCGCACCCAGCTGTATATGCTTCCTAAGTCGGTAGAAAGGGTTATTGAGATCGACGTGAATGAGCATGAGGCGCTGGTGGTTACTAATAAGGATATCTATTCCATCTCCTTTGATCATGGTAAGTTGAACCGGGTTGCTACCACCCCTCTTCCTTCTTATTACAACACCACGTTTATATGTCGCGACGGTAATCAGAATGTGTTCTTCTCCAATGGTCTGAGCTGCTGTCGTTACGACAAGCGCAAGGAGCAGTGGTCGCCTCTTGATGTGGTGCAGCCGATGGTTGTTGATATCACCCCGATTCCCAACGGACAAGTGTTGATAGGAACATCGAACGATGGCATCTATGAATATGCTGCGAGTGGTGAACTGACGAACCATTTGGAATCGTCGGTAGCCGATGTGAACAGTTTGCATAACAGTCATGTCCAGCACATCTATTACGACAAGACCAAGGACTTGGTGATCACTACTTATCATAAACGCGGCATGTCGTTATACAGTCATCAGGAGAACAGTTACCAGATACATCATGTGGCCGTGCCCGCCACCTATTACATGAAGGAGGATATCATCTCTCTGGCTGATGCAGGCGATAACACCTTCTGGGTGGGAACGGAAGACAATGGTGTTTATCATGTCAGTGCCGACGCAACGCATCGGATTCTCGAAAACCGCTATGCGGGCAGTGCCGCCACCATGGTGTTTCAGGATTCCAAGGGAAGACTATGGGCTGGCTTGTATGGCAAAGGTTTGTATGCTAACGATGGACGCGTGTTCTTCAAGGGCTTGTCGCCTTTCTCCATGGTGGAGGATAGCCAGGGGCGTTTGTTCGTATCCCTACTCGGACAAGGTCTGTGGATGGTTGAGCCTGAAACGGGTAAGACCGCTGTTGTATATGAGGGGGCGCTTTGGATGATGCAGCTTGCCTATTACGAGGGTAAGGTGTATGGACTCTCTGGTGAGCATCTGATGGTTGTGGATACTCGTACGCTGAAGATAGAGCAGATACCCATGGAGCTCTTTGGCGTGGATCCAAGTATTGCAGCAGGTGCCAAGACGCTGACAATCGATCACCGTGGCTGGTTGTGGATGGTGAGCCATAGGAACCATTCGGAGGTACACATCTATGATATTCCCAAGAACAAGGCCTACCGTGTGGATCAGCTTGCCCGATATGTGATTGAAGGCATTACCGAAGGCAGTAACGGCGATGTGTGGTGTACCACGGATCTGGGTATGGTGCGTGTGGTAGTGGAAGACACTACCGCTCCGACCTTCCAGTTGCACTGCTATCGTGGTGGCAGTTACGGCAGATCACCTTATTATAATACAAAGGCTTTGATTTGCCTGAAAGACGGACGGTTGCTATCTGGTGCCAGTGAGGGCTATTTCCTGATCAATACCAAACGGTATCCTGACATGCTGAAGCAGACCATCATCCATGAGAGTCCGCTGATTACCTCTCTGCGAATCAACGATCAGGAGGTGTCACCAGTCGATACCATCAGGTATCCTTCTCTCCGCAGTGATATCATCTACTTGAAAAACCTCGTTCTTAACTATAACGAGAATAATCTCATGATCGAATGCCGTCCCCGCGGTTTCCATCAGCAGGTAAGCAGTCTGTACTATTATCAGCTGGAGGGGGAGTCAGATCAATGGATACCGATGGATAACTACTTCATACGACTGTCGAACCTCTCGCCTGGTAAGTACAAGCTGAAAATCAGACGACAGGTGTATCAGCAGGATCAATGGGAAGAGTTTGATCTGCTCTCCATCAAGATCCGTCAGCCGTTCTGGAACACCTGGCAGGCATGGCTGGGCTATCTGGCCATCATCGCTGCGGCACTCTTTACCTTGCTGAATTTCTACCGTCGCCGAATGGAGTATAATAAAAAGGTACGCGAGATGGAGATGCAGGCTGAACGGGATAAGGAGATGAACGACATGAAGGTGCGCTTCTTCACCAATGTGAGTCACGACCTCCGTACACCGCTTACACTGATTATGACACCTGTGGAGGAACTGCTGAATAACGAGCAGCCTGAGCCTACACGTAAGGTGCTGGAAGTGGTGAACAGAAACGCCCATCATCTCTTCTCGCTGGTGAACCAGATTCTCGACTTCCAACGCTTGGGAAGCACGAATGATGTGCTGTCGTTAGATACAACGGATCTGGTGAAGCTGATCGGCAGCGAATGTGAGTCGTATGAACTGATGGCCCAGCAGCGCAAAATGAAGTTTACATTCAATGCTGCAGTAAAGGAACTGCCGATGGTGATCGATGTCGACAAGATCCGAAAGGTGATCAATAACCTGCTCTCAAACTCGTTCAAGTACACACCTGATGGCGGTTCCATTGGCGTTGATGTTAACCAAGGTGTCGATGGCATGGTGCAGATCAAGGTGAGCGATACGGGTCGTGGCATTCCCAAGGCCAACCGCGACAAGCTTTTCGAGCGCTACTATGTGGCGAAAGACGGGGCTACGAACAGTGGTAGCAGTGGCTTAGGACTGAATATCGTGAAGCATTATGTGGAGTTGCATGGAGGAACAGTAACGGCAACGGATAACCAGCCAAAGGGTGCTGTCTTTACGATTGTTCTTCCTGAGGCGCAGAAGTCGGCTGTTGCGATACCTGCAACAACAGAGCAAGAGCAGACTGACGAGCGGAAGAAACTGTTGCTCGTGGAGGACAATGCTGATATGCTCTCTTATATGAGTGGTGTGCTGTCAGCCGACTATACCATCTACCAGGCAACAGATGGTCGTCAGGCGCTCGAAATACTACGGAGTGTGGAAATCGACTTGGTTATCAGTGATGTGATGATGGATGGAATGGGCGGATTGGATCTCACACGCACCATAAAGGAAGATGTAAACATCAGTCATATACCCGTCATCCTGCTTTCTGCCAAGGCACTGGCTGAGGATGAGCTGACAGGTTTGCAGATTGGTGCCAACGACTATATCACGAAGCCGTTTAACTTTGATGTGTTGCGACTGCGTATCCGTCAGCAGCTGGAGCAGGGAGCTGAGAAGCATCAGAAGTTCCGCATGAATCCGGATATCGAACCATCTGAGATCACCATTACCACTGTTGACGAACAGTTGTTGCAGCAGGCGCTCGAGGTTGTGAGCAACAATATGCAGAACCCAGAATTCAACGTGGACCAGTTGGCCAATGAACTGGGAATGCACCGAACGGGATTGAACCGTAAGTTGCAAGCCATCACAGGACAGACACCATTGGTATTCATCCGCACCCTTCGTCTGCGCCGTGCCCATCAGATCCTGACGGCTGATCCTTCGATCCTTGTTTCACAGGTGGCATACGAGGTTGGTTTCAATAACCCGAAACTCTTCTCAAAGTATTTCAAGGAGGAGTATGGCTGTTATCCGAGCGATCTTGAGGAAGGAGTAAGGAGGAAGGAGTAAGGAGGTCAAAGGGACTTGGTCAAAGGACGGCGCAAGCCGAAAGAAAGGTGGATTATAACATTTTATACGTGGATTTTTAACGCATTATGGGTTTCATTTGAAGAAAATTGGGTATTCATTTGTAGAATGTAAGGTTTTTGTAGACTTTTTTCTAGCACTTTATTTGCACGTTTCAAAAACAAATTCTACTTTTGCACCCGATTTTTCTAACAGATTACGCCCTTTTGGGTGTGTGCGCTAACATATTATCAACTATTTACTCATTTACTGAGTATCTATATATAAAAGGAACTTATTATCAACTATCGCTCATTTTTGAGCCATAAAAATTTATTATCAACTATAATGCAAAAGTATTTACTACTATTGTTGTGTCTCGTCGGGACGATTGAGATGCAAGCTGGAATCAAGGTTGAGTCTGCTGGATCAGGATCATACATCTTGACCTTTACCAACACGACAGATGGCACAACCTATGATTGGAACTCTCTGCCTAGCGAAGTTAAGGCAGCTACCTCATTGAAACTGATTACGGAAAGTGATTACAAACTGAGTAAGGATGATGTGGCTCATATCATGGGAGCCAAAGACGATCCTGTTTATCCTAACCGTAGTACGGTTTTTTCTCAGTTGAAGTCGTTGGACATGGGAGATGCAAATCTTGATAACAATGATGATTTGGTATTCATGTCTTGCGCAAAAGGCAATGCAGGTGGCTTAACAAAGCTTACGTATTTTATATTTCCAAAGACTACCACAACTATTCCAACAAAGATGTTTGAAGAAAACACAACCATCGAGGAAGTTGTTATGTTGGAACCCGATAATGAGAATGATCCTCACTTGACAGAGATCCCTATAGATGCCTTTAAGGGTTGTACTAGCCTTGTTGAAGCACGAATCCCCGATGGAATCACAAAGATTGGTAGTGGCGCTTTTCAAAAATGTGCCTTTGATAACATTTCTTTCCCCAATAGTTTGGAGGAAATCGGACCGAATGCTTTTGAATCATGTAGGAATCTGAAGTCCATTACAATTCCTCACTCAGTAAAGAAGATCGGTAATAGTGCCTTCCAAAAGAACACAAGCATGACTGATGTGTATGTCTTGGGTAACTATGTGGAAATTGAAGATGGTGCATTCAACCAGGAAGAGACTTACAATTTCAAATATCAGCAGAATGGCGATGTTGATTTCTCGGATTGGAAGCCAACAAATAATAATGGTGCCGGAACAGCCCAGCCCTTGATTCTGCATATTCCTGATAATGATACTGCTTATGAGCATTATGTAAATCCGTATCTTAGAATGTTGAATGACCCTGATATGGAAGAACTATATGATCAGGCTGATGCTGCTTATAGTAATCAAACAGTAAGAGATAAGTTTACTGCATTGTTCAAAAAGCATGGAATCCAACCACCATCGTGGGGTTCTTACGATAATGGTATGAATTATAATGTATTCAAGAGAGATAATTGGGTCACCATGACAGATGCTGATGGGAAGATAAAGAAATTCTTCAAGGAAGCAGGTTCAATGTTTGGAGAATGCCCTGAAGTAGACAATAGTGTTTACGGTGGTTGGAGAAACTTCATGCTCGTTGTAGGTGACGTGGAGAAGAAGACCTGGCATGACGGTCGTTTGGTGGAAAGCCGTTGGTATTCTGCTGTCTTCCCCTTCGACATGACATATAACCAGTTGCTGACTGCTTACGGAGTAGGTACAGATGTACGTGAGTTCTCATATGTAAATCAGCATACCAACGACGAAGGACAGGAAATCCGTACTGTGACTTTCCTCAAGAAACCCGAGTTGAAAGACAAGAACAAGGATGTATATGTAGTTAAGGGAAGACCTTACATGATTCACCCTGGAGTACGCAGCGTTCCTATTGAACCGCAAAGAGCTGCTGCAGCAGGTGCTAAGGCTCCTGTACATCGTACCATAGCAGGCGTGGATGTAGAAGCAGCTAATGAAGAAGTTGAAAGCGGAAAGCATCTGGAAACGGTTACTGGTGGCTTGGTGAATGGTAATCTAAGAGGCTTGCAGTATATCCAGGGTGTCAGCTATACTTTCAATGGTACCTATAAGGATGCCGACATCCCTGCCAACACCTTCTATCTGGGTATGTGGCCCGACAGACCAGAAACATTGGGATTCTATGTAACAAGAGTAGAGCTGAAAGGAAAGTGGACAGCTTTTACCTCCATTGTTCGGAAAACTGAGTCTAATTCAAGTTCTTATGCAAAGAACATGGATTTGGGCTTCACAAATATCATAGAAGAAGATTTCGGCATTACTACCGCAGTTGAGAATGCTATAGTTCAGAAAAGCAGTAATAGCACAGCGGTTTACAACCTGAATGGACAAGCTGTTCGTGAGAACAGCGGATCCATCGATGGATTGTCGAAAGGCGTGTATGTTGTGAATGGTAAGAAGATTGTTATTAGATAAAAAAGGAAAAAACAGAAATGAAAAAGATATATGTAAGTCCTGTTTCAGAAATCTATTCAGCTGAGATGGGCGAGATGATTTGCGCGAGCAAAAATGACCCCAATGGTGTTGTAGGCTCTGATGGACCTTTTGGAACCGAGTATCCTAATGGAGGCAATGGTGATCCAAATTTCAACGGTTACATCGATGATCCAAATGCAGGTCCTCCCTCAACAGCAAAAGAGTATGACCTCTGGGGTGACTGGTAAGAAATAACTCAAATTTATATATTGCGTATAGGGTAATTATTAAATTAATATGTTTTTGTTAGTTATGTTTTATGTAATAGACTGAAAATTAATAGAAGTAAATAGCTTTTCAATACTTGAGTTAATTGTGAGTCGGAGTTTGTCGGGATGACAAGCTCCGTTTTTTTCCTATTCTTTGCTTATCTCCTACTAAAAACGAAGTAAACGATTGATTATTAGCGAATTGGTTCATTTTTATTTCCTACTTATTCCCTACTAACTCCCTACTTATTCCCTACTAATCTACTACTAATCTCAATTCGTTGTTGCCGCAGTTGCTTTGAAATTTTCTCGAGAATTTGTGAGAATGTGACGCAGTTACAGGTGGAAAGATGCATGCTAACTTATAAATTCTCGTGAGAATTTTTCAGTTAGTGTCATATCTATTATGAGAAAGTGCCCCATCTTTCCTCTCATCTTTATGTAACTCCGTTCCATGACTTTTGTCACGACTCGGGATAATATAAGCAAGTTTAGCTCTCCTCTCGCTGCTCCAAAAGTTCATCTTTCATCTTTAATGTTTAATGTATAATGTTTAATGTATACTTTTTCAGTAGGAGATTAGTAGGGAATAAGTAGGGAGTTAGTAGGGGATCCAGTAGGGGATGATTTTGGTTCAAGAGTTTGGCATCCAACGGTTTATGCCTGTTTTAGTAGGAGATAATCAGGATAATGAGAAATTCTGACCATTATCTATGCTTTTGAACGCCAATATCTATGCTTTTACAACCCAAAACCATAGCATGGACTCATGGATAGTTCTTCGCGAGTCGAAGCGGCAGAGCCGAGCCAGGGATGGCTATTATTTTGCGAAATGTAGCAAAAACGTATAGCATTTGTATAAAATACACCCATTTCGTTGATTTTTACCTTATTATATTTGGCTGTTTCAAAAAGTTGTAGTACTTTTGCGCCGATTTTCGCACCAAAGTTATTCATTTGTGTGCGCTCACGGACTTCAAGTATTCGTTACTCAAGAGTTTTAGGAATTAATAATAAACTTATAATAAATTCTAATAAAATAGTATTGACATGAAAAAGTTATTACTTCTAGTAGTCATGTGTTTTGTGGGAATGATGGTGCCGCAGGATGTTTTTGCTGCTGCCGAAGTCTCTGTGGTTGATGGCGTTGTAACCATTACTACGACAAAAGCCGGTGACTTAAAGACTTATCTGCAAGGTGCTAGTGATGCTCAGAAAGCAGCCATTAGAAACGCTTCAACCATTGTTTTTGATGGTAAATTCAATGATGAAGACCTCAAAGCTTTGAAAGATGCTGACTGTTGCACTCAGTCAACTGTGGACATGTCTGAGGCAAAGTTTGTCAAGAAGGTAGGAGGTGCCGAGAAAAATTATAAACTGTATCATAGCACTCCATTTACAAACGATAATCATAATGATAAGTGTTTAGTTGGTGGAACCTTATGGCAGAGCCAAGAGGAAGTGATGTGGGTTGAGCAGCAAGAAGGACCTCATAATAATCATTATGAGAATTCTGATGGTTGGACGGTTGACAACATCAATACAGAACATGCAGGTGATCATAATGTGAATGCTTATGTGAGAATAGCCACAGCTGCAAACTATTACAGATTGGATTACGACAACAAATGGGTAGCTGATGATGCCAATAATGAGGCTCATACGGTGGCAGCTGATTACATGAATGGTAATGGCAGCGGTAATGAGCGTGTTAAAGTTCCTCTGACCTATAAGTATTTCCAACTTAGAGACAACAACGGGTCTAAAACTTGGATTGAAGTTGAGCAAGGGGAGAATGAATTCGTGTATGAAACCGAAGATGTAAACTACCAAAATAATGGAAATATTATTGATAAGTACAATATCGGTGATTATGTAGCATTCCCATCAACGTATTCATATTTTAGATGGCAAGAAGGTAAAAAGTGGACATCTATAACAGAAGATGATGTGCCATCTTATGCTACTGTTCATACTCCTGATTGGCAAGAAGGAGACAGGAATAATCATTATAATGATTTTGGTAATCCTCCCCAATACATTCGCTTTGTCACTTCTTGGGCTATTTATAAGAAGGTAAAAACGGGTAATATTATTTGGAATCAAATCCAATATAATGATGGCGATAATAAAAAGGTTGATTATCAATTCTCTTCAGAAGATAATATGACTCCTGCGGCAAAAAAGGATGAGTTCGCATATGTCGGTGGCGAAGAATATAGGTATGTAAATGATGAATGGACAACCAACTTCACTGTACCAGAGGAGTATGACTATAAACAAATGTCATTTATGAACTGGGGGGCTAATGTAACGACTGCAATTACCTCTAAGTATGTTGATCCTTCAACCGCCTTGGATGATAAGTTATGTAATGATTGCACGAACCTTACAGACCTAACAATCAGTTCTGGTACAATTCATAAGATTGCTAATGGGAACAATAAGCCACCATTGGAGAATGTCACTATTGGCAATAAGGTTGCACAAATTGGTAACCACAACGCAGATGGTGGATTCGCTAATTACACTACAATTAAGACAGTGAAGTTTGAAAAAGGCGGAACAGATGCATTGGTTATTACATCAAGCTGCTTCATTGGATGTTCAAATTTAACAGAAGTGGAGATTCCTGTAAGAACCACCTTAATTGAGACAATGGCTTTTGGAAGAACTGGTCTTACAAAAGTGACTTTTGAACCAGCTACAGAGCCTGCTGCTCCTTTAGTAATTAAGTCTCAGGCATTTGAGGAGAGTACTTCTATTAGAGATGTTTATGTATTTGTGGATCCAGATTTGAAAGCATTAGTATGTGAATATAATGCATTCAACTTTAATACAATGGATGGCCAAACTAACCCTGCTAATTACGACAATATGGCCACTTTGCATTTCAATAATACAGATAAAGAAAAAGAATTCTACAAAGGTGCATGGAAAGAAGGATTTGGATTTACACAGACAGAATTGCTGGCGATTCGTGGAGAAAGTAATCATACTAGCGAAGTAATAGAAAACATCCCCATTGGTATTGGCAATAATGCAGATTTGGTTGACAATCAGAATAAACCTAAAGAACATGAAGGAAATCAGTATAATGGTTATCCTATAGGCTATCTGACAAATAAACCCGCCAATGGTTGGCAGCAGTTTGCCAAAACAGGTAATGAGATTCCTGTAACTGGCGATTTCTTAAGATCGTACAGTACGGCTACACCGTATAAAATGCCTACTTATGGTACTTCAGGCCAGCCTATCGTGAAAATCTACCGTATCTGGAAGTTTGATGATGGATATACTCAAGGAGCTGATTTACTTACGACTACTCCCCAAACGAAAGCATATGCAAGGGAAGTAAAAGGATATATTCCTGATCATACAGGATTAATCATGGTGGGTATTACCGAGAGTAGTGTATTATACTATTTCCAAAAATATACAGGAAATGTTGTGCAATATCCGTTTACAGAAGATGTTCAAGGGGATGCTGAGAGCAGTAACTTGCTTGTTCCTTCAAACGATGAGACGGTAATAATTGGTCCTACAGATAAATCTGGCAATGAGATCATTTATCGTAATTTTGGCTTTAAGGTATATGATTTGGAAACTCGTTCAGAGACAACCAATTCAACAAAGACGGGTAAGTTCTTGCGAGCAAAGAATAATACTAAAATCACTCCTAATCATTCCTTCTTGAAGTTGTATAAAGATTTCTATCATTGGAAGAACGAGCAGGGTGGTGTTAGTAACTATGATGCTCAAATCTATGAGGAGGTAATTGGCAACTCAAAAATTTCCTTCATATATTTTTTGTATGAAGAGGAAGAATTCGGTGGCGGTATCGCTACAATTATCCGAAAGGCCATTGAGGATGCTGATATGGAAGACGGAGAGTTCTATACCTTGCAGGGTGTAAAGGTTAATAAGCCTATCACCAAGGGTGTGTATATACACAATGGAAAGAAAGTGTTGGTAAAATAATGTTTCAGGATAAATTGGGAGAATAAACAGATGAAAAGAATATATATAGTACCTCAGGCCGAGATTGTTCAATTGAAAATGGGGGACATCATGGAGAGGGATTTCATAACAGACTCTATTGGTGAGGAATCAGAGTTCGATGCCAAGGAGAATAACGTGATATTCGACGATGATCTTTTCGGAGACACTTGGGGCGAAGACTCCAACAATCTCTGGGGTGACGAGTAAGTCAATTGAAAATTGATAATTGAAAATTGAAAATTATCACAGCGCTAGAAGAGTTATCTCAAATACTATAAAGCAATAAGGGACTTGTCTCACGACAGGTCCCTTATTTAATATACCATTATTTACACATTGAATAGTTGTTTATTAACCAAATATTGCATAACACACATTTGTAATTACTAACAAATATCCCGACTAAACTTGGTTAACTATAATATCTTTCTTCCCTCTCGGGCGTATTCTTTTCTACATTTTTTGAATTTCTTGATGCAAAGATATGAACTATTTTCTTTCCTGCAAGAGGGAAGAAACAGTATTTTACCCCTTTCTACAAATGTAAACCACTTTTGCTACAAATAAGACCCCACCCCTCGCTTCGCTAAATTGAAAATTGATAATTGAAAATTAGCTGGCGCAGTGGTGATTGGCACAAAGGCACTGGCGCAAGCCGAAAAGAAAGACAAGCCGCCCCTTTGATGGGGCGAGCTTACCTTAATGAATGAGCGACGAGTAGGAGCGGTTGAGCCTTCCCATATAGGGGAAGGATGGGTTAGGGTGGATGTCTCTTTTGCCTCTTTTCTCTGCGCCAGAGAAAAAGAGGGTAAAAAAAGTATGTTTCTTTTCAAAGAAAGAGGAAAAAAGTTAAAAAACTATGTATTATTTTGATATATGATTGATTTACACTACTTTTGCATGACGTAAAATAATAAGGTAATGAAAATAGCATTAATCGGCTACGGAAAGATGGGCAAGATGATCGAAGAGATCGCCAAAAGCCGTGGTCATGAGATTGTAAGTATCATAGATATTGACAACCAGGAAGACTTTGAGAGTGAAGCCTTCGCTTCTGCTGATGTGGCCATCGAGTTCACAGCACCGCAGGCTGCCTATGGCAACTACCTGAAAGCTTTTGCCAAGGGCGTGAAGGTGGTGTCTGGTAGCACGGGCTGGATGAAGGAACATGGAGATGACGTGAAGCGGATGTGTGCTGATGAGGGCAAAACGCTCTTCTGGGCCTCGAACTTCTCGGTAGGCGTAGCTATCTTCTCGGCCGTAAACCGCTATCTGGCCAAGATCATGAACCAGTTCCCGCAGTATGATGTAACGATGGAAGAGGTACATCATGTGCATAAGCTGGATCATCCCAGCGGTACTGCTATTACCTTGGCAGAGCAGATTATCGATATTCTCGACCGCAAGGACGATTGGTGCGTTGGTAAGGTGGTGAACCCAGACGGTTCAGTTAGCTGTTGTGATGAGGCTAACAATAGTTCCTCGATGCTCTCCATCGACAGCATCCGCCGCGATGAGGTGCCAGGAATCCATTCCATCCGCTATGACAGCGAGGAGGATCTGATCACCATCACTCATGATGCACACTCCCGCCGTGGCTTTGCCCTCGGTGCAGTGCTGGCAGCAGAATATACGCAGAACCATCAGGGACTGCTTACCATATCAGATATGTTTGATTTTTAATTGAAAATTGAAAATTGAAAATTATGATTGACAAGACAAAGAAGAAGCTGAATCCGAAGGTGCAATGGGCAAAGTTCATTGCCGTGTTGGTGTTATACCTGCTGTTCCTCTACTGGGTGAAGTCGTGGTGGGGACTGCTGGTCGTTCCGTTCATCTTCGATATATACATCACCAAGAAGATCAAGTGGCAGTGGTGGAAAGAGAGTGAAGGACCGGTGAAGTTCGTCATGTCGTGGGTGGATGCGTTGGTGTTTGCCCTTGTGGCCGTGTATTTCATCAACCAGTTCTTCTTCCAGAACTACGTGATCCCTTCTTCTTCATTGGAGAAATCACTGCTTACGGGCGATTACCTCTTCGTGTCGAAGGTTTCATACGGTCCGCGCATCCCACAGACGCCGCTTACCATGCCCCTTACCCAGCATACCCTGCCCGTTATCGAGTGCAAGAGCTATATCGACTGGCCTCACTGGGATTATCGCAGAGTGAAGGGTTTGGGTAACGTGAAGCTGAACGATATTGTGGTGTTCAACTACCCCGCAGGTGATACCATCTGCACGGAACTGCCTTATCAGACCGAGTATTACCGCTTGGCATACGACTACGGTCAGATGCTCTACACGGAGAAATATGGTAATCCTGATTTCTCTACTATGTCGGATACGCTGATATACGACCTATATCAAAAGGTGTATGCCATGGGAAGCGCCTATCTGCGCGAAAACGGTCAGGGCCTGAAGATGGGAACAATATCCACCCGTCCTACGGATCGCCGCGAGAACTACGTGAAACGCTGCGTGGGTCTGCCCGGCCAAACACTTCAGATCAAGGATCATATCGTATATCTCGATGGAAAGGCTAATAAGGAACCGGATAATGTGCAGTATTCTTATTATGTGAAGCTGAAGCAGTCGATTCCTGAAGAGGTGATGCAGGAATACGGCATCAGTACAGAGCAGCTGCGCGACCTGAACCAGTTTGGCACCATGCCGCTCACACAGACTGCCAAGAAAGGTCTGGAAAGCAGAACCGATATTGTAGAGAGTATCCGTCTGAATACGGATGCACCTGTTGGTGAGGTATATCCAAGGAATGGAAACACTGGCTGGACACGTGATAACTACGGTCCGGTATGGATTCCCGCCAAGGGCAAGAGTATCAAGTTGAACATGCAGAACATCGCCATCTATGAGCGCCCCATCCGTGCATACGAAGGTAATGAGCTGAAGGTGGAGAACGGAAAGATCTTCATCAACGGTAAGGAAACGGATGAATACACCTTCAAGCTCGACTACTACTGGATGATGGGTGACAACCGTCATAACTCAGCCGACTCCCGTTATTGGGGATTCGTGCCTGAGGATCATATCGTGGGTAAGCCCATCTTCGTGTGGTGGAGCAGTGATCCTGACCGCAGCGGGTTCGGTGGAGTTCGATGGAATCGCCTATTCCGATGGGTAGATAAAATAAAATGAGGAATGTGGAATGAAGCACTTCTCTCAACAACGTATTTCGGACCGGTTCAGTGGTATCAAAAGCTGAACCGGTATCCTTATATATATATAGAAAGGTGTGAGAGCTTCATCAAGCAGACCTATAGGAACCGTTGCGTGATTGCCACCACCAACGGCTTACAAACCCTTTCCGTTCCTGTAGAGCATAATAACTCTCAACCCATCACCGATATCCGCATCAGTAACCACGGCAACTGGCGCCACCTGCACTGGAATGCCCTGATGAGCGCCTATGGCGACAGTCCTTTCTTTGATTATTATGTAGATGATATCCGCCCCTTCTTTGAGCAACGATGGGAGAACCTGTTCGATTTCAACATGGCCATCACCCACAAACTCTGCGAACTCCTGGATATCCATCCCACCATCAGGTTTACAGAGGAATATGTTCCTTCGAGGAGGGAGGAGGGAGGAGAGAGGAGGGAGAATACTCTTCACTCTCCACTCTCCACTCTCCATTTGATTTCCGTGAGGTAATCAGGCCCAAAAATCCACTGCCCGATCCCGATTTCACCCCCCGAAAATATTATCAGGTGTATCAAAATAAGTGGGGATTTCAACCCAATTTGAGTATTCTCGACCTACTTTTCAACATGGGGAACGAAAGCATTTTTTACCTTTAAATGCGATGAAATCGCTAAAAAGAATACCTTAAATAGTGCCATTTTACGCTGGGTTTAACACATTTGTATCGTAAATGAAATATTTGATAAAGTTTTCGTTACAAACTGAAACAGATATTAATAATTAATAGTGTAAATTTGCACTCGAATCATGAACACTTAGCAAATAATAATAATACTAATTAATCTTTAAATTTCACATGATGAACTTTAAATCGTTACAAAAGCCGTTAGTATTACTATTCTTGCTCTGTTTGCTTCCAATGGGAGCATGGGCTCAGGGCGTAGTTAAGGGAATAGTAAATGATGAAGCTGGTGAACCGATTATCGGTGCAACAGTGAAAGTGGTTGGAACAAACACGGGTGCTATCACCGACATGGATGGTCAGTTCTCCGTTAATGCTGCTTCCAACGCACAGTTATCAGTTTCTTATGTAGGCTATGTTACCCAGAGGGTGAACGTAGCAGGTAAAAGTAACCTCGTCATCACCATGAAGGAAGACGCTCAGTCACTGAGCGACGTGGTTGTGATCGGTTATGGTGTTCAGAAGAAGAGCGACCTCTCTGGTGCCGTTGCATCTGTTAAGGGTGAGGAGATCAAGAATTTGAGCACGACCGATGCAGCTGCAGCCATGCAGGGTAAGGTTTCAGGTGTGCAGATCATCAATACCTCTGGTGATCCTACCGCCGGAGCTAGCATCCGTGTTCGTGGTTATTCTTCAAACTCTGGTAACCTTGGTCCGCTGATCATCGTTGATGGTCTGAAGGTTGATGGTATCCAGTATCTGGATCCTACCCTCATCGAGTCTATGGAGGTTTTGAAGGACGGTGCTTCTGCAGCTATCTACGGTGCACAGGCAGGTAATGGTGTTGTATTGATCACTACCAAGAATGGTAAGAAAGGTACAGCTCACGTAACCTATAGCCTTAAGGCCGCTAGCCAAAGCCTGAGCAAGAAGGCACAGCTCTTCAATGGACCTGACTGGGTAGAGTATCATAAGTATCTGGGCGACCTGACTGAAGCTGAGCTTGTTCAGAAAGGTTACTATGGACAGACAACAGAAATCGACGGTAAGACAGTCGGTGTTGCTGGAACAGAAAGATTCGATACCAACTGGTATGATGAAGTATTTGAGAGCAGCTGGAGCCTCCAGCACAATATCACTGTTGAGGGTGGTAACGACAAGGGTCACTTCCTCGCAGGTCTCGGCATCGTAAACAACGATGGTATGGTAAAGGGCGACAAGGATGTTTACAAGCGCTTTACAGGTCAGATCAATGCCGACTATAAGTTCTTTGACTGGTTGACCATTCAGAGCAACACCTCTATCGAGAAGTATAAGACAAAGGCTCTGGGTCGTGGTTACGGTTCATTCCTGAACGCTGTGGTTTCTATCGACCCGCTGACTCCTGCCTACATTTATGATACAGAGGACTTCGGTGATGGTGTGGCTGAGCAATGGAACAACGGTCTGAATACCGGTTTCGTTCCCCTGCCTGCTGGTTACACAGCAGATAATCCTATCTGGTATGGTACATCAAAGTATAATGTAGAGGCTACCGGTAACCCATTGGCACGTCGCGACCTGACTGATTCTTACAATGAGGGTGTTAACGTTCGTGGTTCTTTGGCTGCTAACTTCATGCCGATTAAGAGTCTGACAATCACTTCACGTCTGGGTTATCGTATCGCACAGGGCAATGGCCACAGCTATGGCGAGCCCTTCTACCTGTCTTCAATGGCTAAGAGTGATAACTATTCTATCTCAGCTAATACCAATGCAAGTCTCTACTATCAGTGGGAGAACTTCGCCAACTGGAACAAACAGTTTGGCTTGCACAACGTAGGTGCCATGGTTGGTATGTCATTTACCAAGAGCCACTCTGACAACACCAGCGTATCTTCTTCAGATACTCAGATGATTCTTCGTGGTGATCATGCTCCTAACTTCCGTTATATCAGCAGTCTGAATGACAATGGTAAGGCTCACCTGACCGTTGGTAACACTCCTGGTGACGCTACTGAGCTCGCTTACTTCGGACGTCTGTCTTATTCTTTCGCAGACCGTTACTTCCTGCAGGCTAACTTCCGTGCCGATGCTTTCGACTCTTCGAAGTTGTCAAAGGATCAGCGTTGGGGTTACTTCCCATCATTCTCTGCAGCTTGGACCATCAGCAACGAGCCGTTCTTCAAGAACGCCGTCAACTCAGATGCCGTTTCCTTCTTGAAGCTCCGTGCATCTTGGGGTCGTAACGGTAACGTGAACGTTCTGAACGGATATAAATACAATGCCAGCATCGCTCTCGGTGGTTACTACTACTTCACCGACCAGTATAATGCCGGCGACTATGCAGCTGAAGGTGGTCAGCCGAATGGTGTTTCTAATCCAAGCTTGACTTGGGAGACTTCAGAGCAGGTCGACCTCGGTCTTGATGCCCGCTTCCTGAATAACCGTCTGTCATTAGGTATCGACTGGTATCGTAAGATGACCAAGGACCTTCTGATTGATATCCATCCTTATCCTGAGCTCGGTTTCTCATCTCAGACCGTTAACTCTGGTGAGATCCTCAACACTGGTTTCGATATCGACCTCGGTTGGCGCGACCAGATTGGCGACCTCCATTACAGCATCGCAGCTAACTTCAACCCCTTGAAGAATGAGGTTAAGGCCGTGAACTCTATGTTGCCACGCTATACGCAGGGTGGTGTCAGCGGTTTCAACAACAAACTGAAGTCAACATTCGAGACTGGTCATACCATCTGGTTCTTCCGTGGCTTCAAGTATGCTGGTGTTTACAACGAGAACCTTTATGCTGGTGACACTTACGATAAGTCTAATGATGGTCAGGCTCTGTATTATGACAAGGATGGTAACCTCACATTGGCTCCGGATGAGACAAATGACATGATGGACCTCGGTTGCGGTATTCCTAAGTTCACTTATGGTATTACCTTGAACCTTGAGTATAAGGGCTTCGACTTCACCGTATTCGGTACAGGTGCAGCTGGCAACAAGATCTATACCGTCATCACATCTGCCGACCGTCCACGTGGTAATGGTCTGGATGTATGGTGGAAGGATTCTTCCAAGAAGGATGAGAATGGCAACTACACCTATGGCAAGTATCCTGACATGAAGGCTGTGGCTTCTGACTGGACATTCTTCAGCTCTTCAGCTAACGTCTTCAGTGGTGCTTTCTTCAAGTTCAAGCAGATCCAGTTAGGTTACACTGTTCCTGCTAAGTTAACGAAGAAGTTTATGGTTAGCGCACTGCGCTTCTCTGTATCTCTTGATGACTTCTTCACCATCACCAGCTATCCTGGTGCTGATCCTGAGACTGCTTCTGTTGACAGCGGTGCTTCTCGTGGTTGGGATAACGGTAGCTACCCGACTTCCAAGAAGGTTGTCTTTGGCTTGAATGTTACGTTCTAAGATTGGAAAATTGAAGAATTGAATAATTGAAATAATAAGAATAATAAATTATGAAAAAGTTATATATAATCGCTTTGCTGGGTACCGCTTTCGGTTTAACAGCATGTGAGGACAAGCTTGACATCCCGCAGAAGGCCAGTCTGACCACAGAGACCTTCTATCAGACGGATGCTGACGCAGAGAAAGCCTTGGCTTCTGCATATGAGGCTTTCCAGATTAACACGCTGGGACGTACAACCGTTGACGCTGATGCTCCTGATATCTTCACACCTGCAAAGGTGATGGCTAACCACCCGGGTGATGATGTAAACTATGGTGGTGCTTTCTATGGTGACCATGAGTTCGGTGGCTCTATCGATGAGTTCCGTTACCTCCATACACCTACAGCTATTAAGTATCAGTATAGTGGTTGCTATCTCTCCATCTATCCTGATAACCTCGTTATCGAGTATTTCGGTAACAAGGAAGATGCTACTCCGTTCCAGAAGCAGGCTGTAGCCGAGGCTCGTGTGCTCCGTGCTTACAACTACTTCCTGCTCGCTTGTTACTGGGGTACACCTCCCTTCGTTGATCATCTCCTGTCAGCTGACGTGATTCCTGTGAGAAGTGATGATCCGGAAGCACCAGAGAATGCTCCGAAGTCACAGCAGGAGTACTTCAAATGGGTTGGTGACGAGTGTATGATGGCTGTCGATGACCTCTCTGAGCGTGCTTCTACTGCTGACAAGGAAGGTACATACCGCGTTACTAAGGGCTTCGCTTTGGCTATGGCTGGTAAGGCTTATATGTTCGCCGGTGATTTCGCCAAGGCTAAGGACTGCCTGAAGAGAGTGATCGACTCTGGCAAGTATGCCCTTGTTTCCGGTGACGAGTGGGCTGACCTCTTCCATATTCCTGGTGACGGTTGTCCTGAGAAGGTATTTGAGGTGAACGTAAGATACAATCCTTCTTCCGACCAGTGGTCTTCTGGTAGCGGTAGTGGTTGGGGCCAGCACGGTATTTGGATGGAGTCTCAGTGCTTCCAGATCCGTACCGGTTACTTCAAGAAGCCTCCATTGGGCGCTTATACAGGCGGTACAGAAGGTTGGGGTTCTATCGGTCTTCCCGAGTGGTATGCTGATGCATTCCTTGCCAATGATGGCCGTGACTCTAAGCGTCTGAAGGCTACGATGATGAACATCGAGGACATTATCTATGGTACTACAGGTGATGAGCGTATTGATACCTATTATTCAAGACTGAAGAATATTCCTACCACACGTGCGAAACTGGTTGCATGGGATAAGATCGGTATCGAGCAGGTATCAGGTCACTATGGTCAGTCATTCTGGATTCCTATGAAACACGTGATTCGTGTTGACGATATTTCAGAGAGTGGAAACACAAAGGGTGACTACGGAACAAACTGGCGTCTTAACAACATTATTGTTATGCGTTATGCTGAGGTGCTCCTTAACTATGCTGAGTGCTGCATCCGTACAGGTGATGCCGCAACTGCAGGAACATACTTGAAGTTGATCCAGGAGCGTGCTGGTTCACAGACCGTTACTTCTGGCAGTCCTACTATCGTGGATCTGATGAAGGAGAAGTCATTCGAGCTTTGGTTCGAGGGCTGCCGCTATCAGGACCTGCTCCGTTGGAGCAAGACTGACGGCAATGAGCAGTACATCAAAGAAGCCTTCGATCACTTGAGGAATCAGGGAAAGAATATTCCTCACCTGATGGACAAGGTCTTCCGTAAGAACCCCAATGAGCCTATTGAAGACCAGGTTGATGGTGACAAGCCAGTATGGCAGCATAGCGCTGACGGTTCAGATCCTGAGGATCGTTTCTACCTGATCCATACCCACGAGGCAGAAAAGAAGGGCTTCGAAGTTGGTTGGAAGGAGAAGCACCGCCTCTTCCCATATCCGCAGAATGTGAAGGATATGAACCCGAACCTCAAGCAGGATGGCTGGGACGATTAAATTATGATGTTTTCTAAGTTCATTAGAATACATCTTAGATAAAGAAGAGTGCCGCGTCATT
>JAFZBK010000026.1 GCA_017561825.1 Prevotella sp. | reverse complement strand
TAAACATTAAATATTAAATCCTTGGCCCTTTGGTTCTTTGGTCTCTAATCCCTTGGCTCTTTGGTTCTTAAAATTACATAAAACTAATCTTAAAGTTCAATGTTCAATGCTCAAAGTTCAAAGAAAAAAACTATCTTTGCACCAGATTCCCTAGTTTCCCTCCTATGGAGGGGGTAAGGGTGGCTCCAATCTCAAAACTATCCGCTTATGAAACCAACATCTATTATTCAACGACTGGTTATCCTATTGGTAACCCTGATGAGCGCCGTTGGCGCTAATGCTGCCGAGGTTGGCTCCACTGATACCGGATGGGATAAAGACGGCTCCCTTGCCTCCCTCAAACTCGTCAACAACCAATTGTGCACCAGTAACGGAAATCCCATCCAGTTGCGCGGTTGGAGCACACACGGCTCATGGTATAAGCATTGTTATGACGACAAGAATGACTTCCAATACATGAAAAATGCAGGTGCTAATGTGGTCCGCATCGCCCAGTATGTTACAGAGGGAGAGGGAGTAGATGAGACATGGGTAAAGAATTGTATCGACTTTTGTGCGCAGGTAGGACTATACTGCATTGTGGATTGGCATGTGATGAATCCTGGTAATCCTAATGACAGCAGATACAGTGGTTATAAAAACTTCTTCACCAACATCACTTCATACGTCAAGCAGAATGGTTATCATCATGTACTCTACGAAATCTGTAACGAGCCGAACGAAGACACAGAGGGTAGTATCTATCGCCCCAATGTATGGCAATGGGTAAAGAGTTACGCGGCATCTGTTCTGCCAATCATCAAGAAAAACGATCCCAATGCAATCGTCATCGTTGGAACGCCGCAGTGGGATAGGGCGATGGTGTTTCCCATAGAGGATCCTCTCGACGTGAAAGGATTAAATGTGATGTATAGTTTTCACTTTTATGCTGGTGATCAAGAGCGCTTCCTCGGAATTCTCAGTTCAGCTGCAGCCTTCATTCCCGTCTTCGTATCCGAATGGGGCGTTACATCCCATTCTGGTGATGATGGCAGTAACCTCACATCTTCCGACAAACTGATGACCGTTTGCAATGGAAAGAATCTGGGCGGACAAATCATCAGCTGGTGCAACTGGGCTTGGTACGACAATGGAACGTCATCTAGTGCTTTTACTTATAATGGCTACAACAATCAACAATTCTCTTCTACTGGCCAATACATCAAACAACAGTTGGCTCAGGGTGATACCCGTTTTGCTTTTTGCGAATCAACTCCCTATCAGCGTAAACCCGCTGTGCTCAGTGGCACGGAAGATTTCTATCTTCCCCTAGAGAAATATGACGAAGGCGGAAATAACGATGCCTATTACGACTTTGATGAAGAGTGGCTAATTTATAGTTATAATCCATCAACATTACCATTTAATGTGGGTGCTTATTCGGGTGATGGTCCAAACTTCCGCCGCGACGATGGTGTTGACATCCTTTATACCGACAACACAAATACTGAGAACTGCTACCGCAGAATTGGCTATATAGCAGAAGGTGAATGGGTGAAATACACCATCGATGTAAAGAAGGCGGGTGATTACGAGTTTGAGACTTACACCAACGATCATATTGATGATAACATGGTGGCCTTTGCTGTTGATGGTAGAAATGCATTGGTTGATCAGGATGGTAATGAGGTTTACCTTGCCTTGAAACTGCAGACAAGCGGAAGCGGACAGGAATATAGCGGTTATAATGACTGGGGATGGACAACACCATCTTCAACATACAATACAGGAAAGACATTCCGTATCCGTTTCAAGGAAACAGGGCTACATACCCTTGGGATCGCCTTCATGACTACTTGTAGCGGACTAGGCTCGCTGAAACTAAAGAAATCTCCCATATCGCATATCGCTACATCTATCGACCTTGTACAGAAACAATATGATTCAAAGAATCAGTATTTGTATAACCTGCAAGGTCAGCGAATAACACGTCCAGTGAAGGGTGGCATCTATATTCAAAACGGTCAGAAACGAATCATCAAATAAACAACTTATTACAAAGAATAGAGGATGAGATGCTCATCCTCTATTTTTAGTTCTGAAAGAAATTATCATAATTACCATAATTATCCCAGAAATAATCTTTTTACTTTTTTATCTCACACAGATCTCACAGATCCCACAGATTTTTTATTCTCAATTCTCAATTTGATAATTCTGTGAAAAATGCCCATGCAGAGCGTGCCAAATTCATTTCTTTTTCGTACCTTTGCGCTCTGAACTACAAAGACAACTATTTTTTACATTTATGAAGTACTTAAGATCTATCAGTATGTTATTACTGCTGTTGTCACTACAAGCAACGGCACAGTAAAAACCAAGTCGCGCGCCAATATCCCTTCCAGCCAAGCACGGCAAAGGCGATGAGCCAATTGTTGTCGATCTGCATGCCCACGAGATCCTTGAAACTACCTCGGGCATGAGTGCCTCCGACATCCTCAGCTACCAACTCGACATCGTTCACTGCACATTGGCTGAGCATAAGGACCATAAAGGAAAGAAGATCGTGTTCATCCATGGAAAGGGTGAGGGTGTGCTACGCCGTGCCATCATCCACGAACTCAACTACAAATACAAGTCCTACACCTACCAAGACGCCTCCTTCCAGGAGTACGGCTATGGTGCCACGCAGGTCACCATACGGTAATCTCTCCCTTTATTCCCCTCCCATCACAGGGTAGGGGCAAGGGTGGGGTCTATTTGTTCCTGTTTATAAAATTCGCTCCAAGGTACACGAAAAATCTCGGAAACCCCTATAAACAAAGGGAAATCTATCTGTTTCAACATACACTAAAGGTACACTAACATACACTATACGGGAATCAACATACACGCAACATACACGCCGACGAGTTGTTTTGAAGACAACGATGAGTAAGTGGCCTAGTTACTATGAGCAAGTAGCCTAGTTTGAGGTGGTAATCAGCCTAGTTGCCATACAAAAGTTGCCTAGTTTCTTCTTATTCCCACGTTGGGAACTAATTATTCCCATGTTGGGAACGTTTTCGTTAAGCCAGATGAGCAAAGCGAAACTCGTTTCGGCTTTGCCATGGCGAGAAAAGGTGGGATGAAATCCAACATTTTATTCAACAATAACTCGTTTGTGAATCTCAAGTGTATCTTGCGTGTATGTTATTGGGCCTATAGTGAACGTTTGTGTATGTTGCGTGTATGTTGAAAACAACCTTTTTTCTTGTATATAAAGGCGTTTCCAACGAAATCCGTGTATGTTGCGCCATTTTTGTGAATTCAAAATTTGGATTGTCAGGTTTTGCATTGCGATATCTATGCTTTTAGGTGCTAATACCTATGCTTTCAGGCGCCAATATCTATGCTTTCAGGCGCCAATATCTATGCTTTTAGGCGCCAATATCTATGATATTGCACCTCGAAACCATAGGTTTTGAAACGGATCCAATTTGTACTTTTGAACTTTTCTCTCCAAATATTTGCAGAAGAATTCAGAAAAGTATATCTTTGCGGTGCACAATATTAATCGAACTGAATGATCCATGAAAAGACTGTTACGCTATTTAGCCATTGCATTGCTGCTTGCCATCGTTGGCGGATGTATATATCTTAACAGACTGTTGCCTATCATTACGGGGTATGCGGCGAAGAATTTGGCTTCGGCGGTGTTCGTGTCGGGGCGTGAAGCGAAGGATGTGGAAGCACTTGATCTGAACTTTTCACTCATTCGCTATGCAAGTAACACGGTTGACTATGAGAACAAGACGGTTACCAGTCGTTTCCTTTGGAACAAATCCATTGCTGTATACCGCGATGGCTACGGCGTGACATTGCTTCGTGGTGCCTCCATAGATGAGTTGAGGAAACAGCGTTTCCCATTCGATGTGCTTAGCAAGGCGCTGGCGGAACAGGATTCCATGCCGAAGACTCAGCTGATGGTGGGCGACTCGGTCGTTGCAGCACGTCTTGCTCCTATCGCGAAGGCTTTCGTCAGCGAACGTGCCTATCACGGTCATCCCTTTGCGTTCGTGGTGCTGCACAAAGGTGGGGTGGTGGCAGAGTGTTATGACAAGGGTATTGGTCGTGACACGAAACTGCTGAGTTGGAGCATGGCGAAGAGCTTTGTGAATGCGCTCATCGGCATCATGGTGAAAGATAGTCTGCTTGACATTCATGCCCCAATGGACATTCCTGAGTGGCAGGGCGACGGGCGCAAGGCTATTACCTTACACGACCTGATGCAGATGCAGAGCGGACTGGCATGGAACGAGGACTATGGCGCACGGTCGGACATCAACATCATGTTGCACTGTGAACGCGACATGGGTCTTTTTGCGCTCTCGAAATCTCTTGAGTACGAACCGGGCACTCAATGGAAATACTCCAGTGGCAGTACAAACATCATCGTGCGCTATCTGCGGAGTCGCTTTCCTTCCGACGAGGCCTTCCTGAGTTATATGCACACACGACTTTTCGCTCCGTTAGGCATCATCAATCCAGTGTTTGAGCAGGATATGAGCGGCATCCCTATAGGCTCGTCGTACCTCTACGCAACAGCCATGGATTTCGCACGCTTCGGACAGATGTACCTCGATGACGGCTGCGTTGGTAACGAGAGGATCTTGCCTGAGGGATGGGTTGACTATACGCGCACCCCGGCTGCTGACAGTGGTGACCACTATGGCTCTCTTTTCTGGCTGAACGGTAATGGCAAGTTCCCGGATGTGCCGAAGGATATGTTCTATTGCGACGGGCATGACGGACAGGATATCTTCATCTTCCCATCGCAGCAGTTGGTGGTGGTGGTCTTGGGTTTCTCTCCAAAGCCTGACAACGTGATTGACTTCAATGCGCTGCTCCCAAAGTTGATCATTAACCTTTGACCTTTGACCGAATCCCTTTGACCATAAAAAAATTAAGAATTCTTGCAATAATTTTCTATCTTGTGTGTATATATAGGTAGAAGGCATTCACATGGAAATAGATACAACCATCCTGATCAGTGAACTGCGACAGCGAAAGTCGGCAGCGTGCCAACAGTTGCTCGCAACGTATGGCCCGATGGTGTTCCGCATGGTGCAGCGTATCGTACCGCTGCGAGAGGATGCCGAAGAGGTGTATCAGGATGTGTTTGTCAAGGCCCTGCGCGGCATAGAGGGTTACAATCCCAAACAGGCATCATTAGCCACGTGGCTCAACAGCATTGCTTACCATGAGTCGCTGAACTTCATCAGAGGGAAGAGTCCTGTTATCGTATCGATGGATGACCACGAGCTGGGCACCAACCTGCTGGAAGCGCCCGACGAAGAGCCGCAGGATGAACAGACAATTCAACAGCTGGAACAGGCCCTGGAAAAGCTGCCGCCACATGAGCAAGCCGTTGTGAGCATGTTCTACTACGACAATATGAGTCTGGCCGACATCGCCTTTGTCACGGGCTCCATTACCTCTACCGTCGGCTCCCAGTTGAGTCGTATCCGCAAAAAACTCTATAGAATGATCAAAACACTTTGAATGATGAACGAACTCGAGAACGATAAAATCCTACGCGAAGCTGTCAACAGACGGGAGCAGAAGTTGCAGCCTATGTCTGACGACCTGAACGGGCGTCTGCTGCAGCGTCTGGAGGAAGAGCAGGCATCCCCCAAGCATCATCGACCGTGGCTCTATGCTGCCGTGGCTGCAGCTGCCTGCATCGCCCTGCTGTTGGTCTTCCACTTCACACAAGAGCCATCATCACAGCAACCTGTTGTGGCGCAGCAGATGGAGGAGCAGACTCCCCAGCAGGCAGAATCAAACGCTGATATTAGTGCACCCGTTGAAGCACCGGAACCTGTTGTGGAGGAGCCGAAGCAGGCAGTGGCAAAAGTAACGGCACAACCTGTTCGGAAGTCGGCCAAGAAGCACCAGAAGACCGTTACGAAGTTGGTTGAACTGATTCCCACAGCGGAAGGAGAGGGTAGGGATATGGCTGCAGCAGAACCTACAACAGAAGCTGAATTCTCTTTTGATCAAGATCCGTTAGTGGCCATGGCGGAGCATGTGGAGAATATACGATCACGTGGTCGGCGATTGCAGAAGGCTATTGAATTGAAAATTAATAATTAATAATTAATAAT
>JAFZBK010000025.1 GCA_017561825.1 Prevotella sp. | reverse complement strand
TTTAGAATTGTTACCTTCATAATATTCGATTTTTAAAAATTCACGCAAAGGTACACAAAAAATCGCGGAAATCCAAATAAATAAAGGGAAATCTATCAGTTTTAACATACACTAAGGGTACACGAACATACACTATACGGGCACCAACATACATGCATCATACACGCGAGATTCACAAACGAGTTTTGTTCCCAACGTGGGAATAAATTGTTCCCAACGTGGGAATGTCGAGTAAGAAGCCTCGTTGCTATAAGTAAGTGGCCAAGTTTGAGGTGGTAATCAGCCTAGTTACTATGAGAAAGTGGCATAGTTTCTATGCGCAAGTAGCCTACTTGGCAGTGTATGTTGCGTGTATGTTATAGGGGCTATAGTGAACGTTTGTGTATGTTGCGTGTATGTTGAAAACACCCATTTCCCTCGTAAATAAAGGCGTTTCCCGCGAAATCCGTGTATGTTGCGCGAGTTTTGTGAATTTAAAATTCGGATTGTCAGGTTTTGCATCGCGATATCTATGCTTTCAGACTCCAATACCTATGCTTTCAGACTCCAATATCTATGCTTTTAGGCTCCAATACCTATGTTATTGCACCTTAAAACCATAGATATCAGAAACGAATCCAATTTGTCTCACTCACCTCTCCTCTCGGAGCAGTTGCACAATCCAATTTTTAATCCCATCGAATTCGATGGGTTTAGGAATCAGGCTGGACTACATTCTTTCAGTCTTACACCCAAGGAGTGGGTACAAAAGACCAATGCAGTCGGTTTATACACAAAGGCTGGTCGCTATGGTGAAACGTAGTCTCCAAATCTGCATTGTTTTCATTTGCGTCAATATATATGCTACTTTTGTTCCTCTCCCATCCAAGGATTTCTCTCCCACAGGCGATATATGCGAGTGGTATGCTCGTTGTCGTGAATGATATGGTTGCCAGCATCGGCATTTTTAATAATGGCCTCACGCTCCCAACTGCCACGGGTGAACTTGAACTGGGCTGGCAGATGCAGACGGAGGTCGATGGCGGCAATGCTGTCGTTGATGAGGTTCATCTTGATGCCTTTCGCCTCCCAGTTGCCCAGCGCGTCTTGGTTGCCTGTGATGTAGATGTCGTTGGACAGGTTCTTGCCACGAAGTTCAATGTGAACGGGGCTAACGGTCTCTCCGGTATATCCAACTAAGTTCTTGGCACCAAACACGATGTAGTCGTTCAGGGCTGCTGTCACACTTGGCATGAAGCCATTGTAATGTCCGTAGCCGGGGAAAGTGTGTACGGAGGTGACGGTGTTATCGTTGAAGTGCGACTTGTCCTTTAGGAACGTGCTGACACGCTCCCAACCCGCCTTCCAATCATCGCCCCAGTACTCAGGACCATTGTCTATCTCACCAGACATTGACGCATAGATGAAACGGGGAGCCTTGCGGTTCTTGAACTGGTGGTTCTCCATGTCCGTGGCCAGTCGGTATTCGTCGTAGCAACAATTGGGTGAGATGGCGATATAGTCATCGAACAGGTCATCGGTAATCAATGCATCCAGCACAAACGATGCACTCAGCGAATGGCCGATGCCAAGCGTGCGGCCCGACGTGCGGTAATTCTTTTTTATGTATGGCATCAGTTCGTTCTTAACAAATTTCTTCAGGTCGGGAGAGTTGCCGTAGTAATACCCTTCTTGGAATAGACCCTTATTGCCGTGTAGGGGCATAGGCAGATAGTCGTTGTTTCGGAAGTAGTTGATGTCCCAGAGAGTTGGTGAGCAGATGCCGACAATGATAAAGCTCATGCCTCTGCCACCGTCCGGATCGGGCTTGCAGGCAATATTGAGCAGGCAGTGAACGAGGTCGAACATTGTGCGGTCTTGCGCATCGAACACGTAGATGACATCGTAGTAAGTCTGGTCATACTGCTGATAGCCTCCTGGCGTATAGATGAGCACTTGCCGCTCGTGGTTGAAATACTCGGACTTCATTGAGAGTTCCTTCACGCTTTCAAGTGGAACCTGCGCCCATCCCACCATTGTAACGAGGGCAAGCACTGCGGTGATGATAGTTTGCTTGTTCATTTCAATATATTATTATAGTTCTTTGTCAAACCGAAAATACAGAGGTTGTATATTACGCCATTTTTAAGGATGGATTGCATCATGGTGCCTTCGTGGGCAAAACCATTCTTTCTAAGGACCTGCATCGAAGCGGTGTTTGGCTGGAAAATGTTCGCAGTTATCCGTTCAATCGGCAAGTCGCGGAATGCGATTGTACACATTTGCCTAACTGCCTCTGTCATGATACCCTTGTTGCAATAATCGCCGTGAATCATAAAGCCGATTTCGCTATCAATCCGATAAACATCTTCCTTCTGTTCGACAGAAATGCTGCCAATAGGTTGTCCGTCCATTACGATTGCCCTATAGATTCCTGTGACAGAATCATTCTGGGCAACCATATTCAGCCATGATTTTGCATCCTCTTCTGTATAAGGATAGGGTAGACGGTCTGAAAGAAAACTCCTGTCAACTGCATTACACAAGACAGTAAGTTCTTTGCTGTCACTCATAGTCCATCGCCTTAATTCTATCTTCATTATAATGAATTTTTACGAATTCTTTGTTTATTCTATCTTTCTCTGTGAGACAATGCGGATGAGTTCGTATCTGGTGCTTCCAGAATCCTTTGGAGGATTGACGAGGGTAGTTTTCTTCACTAACAGTTCGTACTCATTACCTTTCTCGTAAGTGAAATTCGCAATTGTATTGAAGGCAACGCAAATGTAATGATCCTCGCCTTCGATCAGAATCCTCATCCCTTCCTCGGGCGTGGTATTAGAAACATTGTAAAACAACCCTGTTTCAGCAGATACGTAAACCGTAACTTGTTCAACTTTGTCTTCGTAGTTGTTGTCGCTATTGCAAGATACCAGCCCAATTGCGATGAGGGCGAGCAGTGCCGTGATGATGGTTTTTTTGTTCATCGTCCAAGAGTTGAATCTAAGTGTTGATAGAATTCTTCTGTTTCTCCGAGGTATGCTTTCAGAACTATGCCCTCAGGGGAAATCAGGACTTTATAAGGATAGCCCTGCACTCTGAATTTCTGTTCAGCGATGCCATCCTCACTCCTAACGTGCAACCAGGGCACATTATGTTTTTTGACGGCAGCGGCCCACTTCTCAGCAGTGTCGTTACAATCAATACCAACTATCTCCAGTCGGTCTTTGTACTTGGCATAGTATTCTTTCAGTTTGGGGAATCCTTTGATGCACCAAGTACACCACGAGCCCCAGAAGTCAAGCACTACATATTTCCCACGCAGAGATTTCAACTCCAGCACATTACCTTGAAGGTCTTTCAGTCCGAGCTCAAGCACTTGACCACCTATTGTTACGGTATCGTTTTTAACAGCTTTACGTGCTGCTACACCTTTCATTACCTGCGTAAACGATTTTTCAGTTCTGTCTAATTCTGTTTTCATTCTGCCGTTTCTAACCTCAGGGGTCAGCTTACTTATTGCCGTGAGCACATTGTCGTAACCTACATAGACTACCAAAGTTGCCGTAGCGTCCTCGTCGGGATGTTCCTCGATATATTTCATATATATAGGCTCCTTACGATTATTGATATTGAGGTTTTTGAGTCCCCTGATGCTGTCTGGCTCATTTCTTACAGCGGCAAATTCAATGGTAAAAGGACGTCGGATATCAATAATTCTTCCGTATTGCTGATAGAAAACCGTGCCACTCCAATGCTCTTCCTCCTCATTCAATTTGCCACTGAAAACAGCCTCCTCGTCGGGTACGAAATATGTAGAAAGAATCTCTTGGGGATTTGATTTGAGATACATCGTTCCGTAATAGGCCTCGCGAAGTTTCGTAGAGAACGAAAACTCGCCATTCTTGACTGCCACCTTATGTGTGATGACTTGTTTTTTCGGTTGCAGAATGATATATTCAATGCAAAGCGTGTCGTTGCCTGCACCATCAATTCTGCCTGTCATTTTGAAATTGTCTTTGGCAAAAGTGGTTAATGACACCACCATTAATGCCATAGTAATAAATAAATTCTTCATATATTGGTTGTTTTGACTATTCAGCGTCAGCCTCCTTGATCTTTGCCAGCAACTCCGCACGTTTCTCCTCGCTCGTACCATGGACGGCGTGGCGGACGATACCCTGCTTATCGACCACGACGGTGAAGGGGAAACCCTCGGTGCCAATCCACGACATCATGTCCTTGGCCTCGACGAGGTGCGTCCATGTGAAGTGGTGCTTGTCGGTTATCCTCTGGACTAATTCGGCATCGTGGTAGGTGGCAGAGAAGAACATCACGTCGGGCAACTGCTCCTTCCACGTAGAGAGTTCGGGCATTTCGGCACGGCAGGGACCGCAGCCGGAGTACCACAGATTGAGCACCATCACGTGGCCTCGGATGCTGTCGTTCGTCCATGTGCGCCCGTCAATATCCTTCTCGCTGAACTGAGGGAACGGCTCACCGGCTTTGGGCGAATAGAATGTGCCGTCGGCCTTGACCTTCGCCTGTGTCAGTTCCTGCATCGTTGCCATCATGTTGACACCATTCAGGAACTGGTCGGCGTTGTGAACCTGTTCACGCGGGATGGCCTGACGGATGACCGACTTGGGCAAATCGACATTCAGCCCGATGGCTATGATACGATTTCCTTCTTTGTCCTTCAACGGTGTCATGCTTGGCGTAGCATCAGGAAGTTTCGGCATTTCACGGAAAAAATATCCGTTGATTAAATACTTAGGGATAACCGTATCTATTCTTTCTTGTGCCCATCCCGTCATAGCAACGAGGGCGAGCAATGCGGTGATAATTGTTTGCTTGTTCATTATCTTATTATTTTGTCGTTATCATAATAACGAGATAGAGGCTACAAAATTACAAAAAGGCATAGAAAGAAACCCTCGACAAGCCTGAAAAACAGGTGTCGAGGGTGAAAGTCTCAACTTAGGTTGAGAGTTTTTGTCGCTTTTAACTATTTTTGGCCTTCAAACGTGATGTCACGACGAATCTTGCTGATGGTGTTGGGATGGACGTTGAGGAACGAGGCAATGTCCTGCAAGTCGAGGTGCTCCACAATGCCCGGGCAACGCTGCATCAGCAGGTCGTAGCGCTCGCGGGCTGTGGTACGATGGAGATTGAGATAGCTCGAATGGAACTGGCTGAGGACATGCTCGGCAATGATGGCACGCAGTTCCATGTGCTCCATGTCCTGACGGAAAAACTCCTTCATTTGCTCACCCGTAACCCTAAGCACGCGGCTGGGCATCATCGCCACGATGGAGGTCCGTGCCGGACGGGCGTAGAGGTACGCGGGATAATCAACCACAAACTCGCCCTCGAAAGAGAACCATGTGATGTGTGGACGGTCGTCGCTGATGCCATGTGTCACGTACTTAAAGCAACCGTTCTCCACGAAGGCCAGCCAACGTGCTGGGTCGCCCTCGCGCTCCAACTGCTCACCCTTACGGTAGGTGACCGCCTCGCCCTCCCGCTTGCAGAACTCCCGTAGCGTCTCGAGGTCTAAACTGTTATTACTGAACTTCTGTTCCATCGTCCTATAGATTTGTGGGTACAAAGGTATGAAATTTTACAGAATAAAACTATGGGGTGACAGAGAAACATGTAACTGTTGTTGAGTTTTTATACAGGTTCAGGAATCATCCTCATCTGGTTGTATGAAGCCTATGGGGCGGCGGGGCTTATTCTCAGGTCGATTCGATTGCAACTCCGCCAAAGCAGTGCTGATGGCATCGAGTTGGGTACGAGTCGATTCATTGATGACGTTTTGGTCAGCATGTGAACAAAACATTATATGATCTGCCAAAATTACATTTCTTATAAAGAAAAACCCTCGGCAAGCCCGTAAATCGGGCACCGAGGGTGAAGGCCTAAGCAACCAATACTACATTATAAAGATATATATCTGTCCGATACAGGTGGCATTTTTCTATACGAATACTTACTTTTATGATATAGTACTCACATCCAGTGCCTGCTCTTGATAATTGAATAACTTCTTAAGTACATTCTTTATTACACCATTCTGCAACTTATACACCATTGCCTTCTCTTCAAACTTCCCTGTTACGGGATTCTCTCTCAGATGGTCTGATGAGTTGTGTATAGCATTCACGATAAAATAAGCATCTGGCACTGGTATGTTATTATCCTCGCAGAACTTTAATTTCTCGTTAGTCTTATGAGTCTCCACAAAATCATTCTTCAACTGTTCTGAGCCTAGTTTGTCATACATCACCTTCTCAACCCTAAGTCTCAACGCTAAAGCAACAGCATATGGGTCATATACAGGTGCATCCTCAAAATATTTATTGAGTTCATTTATAAGCACTACCTTAAATACAGCAGGCCTGCCCCAGGTCGACTTAACACCTGGTTTTGCATAAGCTGCTATTCGAGACGACAGATCTATCACTTGCGGATTATAATGGAAGATGTAACAAGACATATCCTCCTCCAATGCCTTATCATTTGCATTTTTCTTATCAAGCCCCTGCCTAAAAGCAATAAACTTCATCATCTCCTGAGTAGCTACAGGCATCGTGTCTTCTAGATACACTTGATTAATAACCTTCTCGTTGAAGATATAGTTGCGGAAATAGTAAGGGTTCAGATGAGTCAACAATACTACGTATATATTGCCTTGGTTCTTTTTCACAATCTGCGACAGGTAGTATTGAGCTGCCATAGTATTTGCATCGTCCAAGTAATCAAAAACCTCATCTATAATCAGAATGTACTTCTTGTCAAGCCTAAGTCCCGCTTTAAATACCATCAGTTCTGTAGCAAAGGTTAACACATCTCTTTGTCCATTCGAGATATCATTTGCATGAGGGTATGTAACCACAAGTCTCCCATTAAGCTCTTTAGAACAAATAGAACGACCAGTAGTATCCAACAACTTCAAATTGTCATCAATACGCTGTTTGTATCTTTCATAATGAGCCCTATTGCATGCCCTTTTTACAGTATCCTTTTGATGGTCCCATATATACAGCAATTGGAAGAATGTATTGAACACATCAAAGCATGTGGCTGTTGGGACTACCTTCAACAAAAAACCCTTAAAGTGAACATAGTTCTCTTCTTCCTCAATCTCTGTAAAGAAATCGTCTGTTATCTGGGCGCGAAGTTGTTCCTCTGTACCATGGAGAGCGTTTATCTTGTTCAGAATTGCATTCAACTTATCCTGTCTCTTTTTTGCAGCGAACCTGATAAAATCGTCATAACAATTAGACAGCAAATAAAGGAACTGGGAATTACGCAATAATGGATCAATGGTAGTTAGAACCTTCTTATTTGCACCGAACGTACTCTTTATAGAGTTTATCTGGTATGTTATAGCAGCGGGACTTTCAACAGGACAGACATCAATATCTTCAATCTCAAGATATGCTTCCACGTTTACGTAGTTTCTAATACGCTGTTTTTGGTAATCTACCCTGCTTCTGTTATGTATTACATAAGCTTGATAGCCTGCAATTTCATTCTTTGTGCCATCTGCAGTATATACACTGCCATCTATAGTAAGCGTCAAACTGCTGGGTTGATTTTTCTCCCCAATATGTTTATTGTCCTCACTAATCTCCAAACGTGTTCTTTTTAGCGATTCAAAGGCTGTTGCCAACGAAGACTTACCAAAGCCGTTCGGTGCAACACATAAATTAATCTTAGTTGGATCAAGGTTTACATTTAGATCTTTACCCTGAGAGCTATAGCCTTTTACATTTTTAATTCTAATTTTATTTATCATATTTTTGTAATATACCTTCTAATATATTATCATTCCAACTCTTTCAGTTTCCTCATCAACCTTCCCATCTCTGAGTATGTGTACTCCCTACCACTCGATTGCTTCTCTTCCATAGAATGAATTGCATTTGCTGTCGCAGTATCGAAGCTTCCTCCATTCCGTTCAAAATAGCTATGTAGCCCTTTGCTCTTCATAAAAAAGTCTATTGTTTTCTGATATTCCACACACTGGTTCAGATCAGTTAGCAAAGATTCTTGGTCATCGTATGGACGTGAGGTGTAGCGGAAATAATAGAGGAAGAACAGCTCGGTGCAGCGGTGGGTTTCAAAGAACTCGACTTCGCAATAAAGACCTTTCCTGGGCCTGTTGATGGGGTTGGCATACCTCGCTTTTAACTTTTGATATTGGGAACGTTCGGGCTCCTTGTCCTTCGTGTCCATATCAATGATGCAGAAGATATGGTTGTAGCCCATCGCAATACCCTCTTCTATCTTCGCTTCAAGTTCCTTGAGGTTTGTGTGCTTGGGATAGTCTGGTCTTATGGTAAGACGTTTGAATACATCGCATAAGGACTTGAAGTAGAAGAACTCTGTAGGGCCTTCACCCAAGATAAGTGCCGTTTGTCGTAACTTGCCCATATCAATCCTCCAGATTTATAAAGATACTACCCAGTTCCGGCTTTGCCCCCAGTCGGCCAATACGATAAGAATTATATAGCGACAGATTTTTGTGTAAGCCAAATGAATCTCCACGAGAATACTCGGATGAGGCTGTCTCTTTGTTTTTCTCAACAAACCACACCACACCCCTGTTCTCGTTGATCAAATCCTGAGAAAGGAGTGTCGTCTCCTGACTCGTTATTATCAACTGCGATTTATCGGAGTTGAAAATGAAGACGTTAAGATAGTAGTACAATAGATCATTATGCAAATCCTCTCCTAATTCATCCAGATAGTACACATGAGAATCTGTAATCATATCGTATAGGGCATCCAAGATGCGTATGTATTTTAAGGTACCTTTTGACTGCCATTTGAGAGGGACATCAAAATCTCCATTGATGGAATGATTGACAAATGCCACAGAATCGGCCGTCGGTTTCAGCAAGGCTTCCTTCACTTCTTCGGGAATATTCTCCTTTAAGATGCGCTCACGATAATCCGCAGGCACAAAACGATCTTCTACAATAGGCCGATACTCTACAATGTTCAAATCGGCCTTTTGCAGCATGGTGTTATAGAACTTACGCTTCCTTGGATTATTATAAGCATCCTTTAGTATCTCAACAAAACCTTTTTGCCCATCACCATCCACTTCATGATAGTTATCCATAATCCAACTGTGAAGGACGTTGAACGGGGCTATGTCTTCTTTTAAGGCTGCTTTTCTGCAAACAGACAGGACACTATGATTATTCAGCGTGTTCTCGCGGATACTGTCTTGGGTCTTGACAAATAATTGTAAACTTGGACCAAACTTTATTTCTGCCTGAACATTGTCGTCAACAAAATGACGCTCATAAAACAAGGCCTTTGATTTGTTGGGATAATAGTATAAGGATTCACTCAAAATGTATTCCTCATTAAACGACACATCGTAATCATATCTGATGCCATTAGCATAGAATGAGACGTGCATTTCAATGGGATCATCCTTTGTGAGAATGAAGGGAATACTGCGATCAATTCTTTCGTTAGCATCTGATTGGGGCAATACCAGTAAACGAAACACCTCATTTAGGGCTAACAGCATATTAGACTTGCCAGAAGCATTTGGACCATACAGGATACCTAATTTATACAAGAATACCCCTTCGGCAACCTCAGTGACGAGTTCAGATGCAGGTCCTTTTGCTACGAAGCTTAATTCTTGCTTGTCTCGGATGGAAAGGTAATTCTTTACCCAAAAATCTCTTATCATACCACAATATTTTATCTGTAATCGTAATCTTGCTACAAAAATACACATTATTTTTCGTTTTTGCAAACAAAATTCCACAAATTTCGTAATTATTCTACGCTGTATGCATAATTTACTATATATTGGATGAGAGAACAGCTATTTCGTACCTGTTTACGGTTCGATGCTGTAGCTTGGTAGTTCATCATGTCTCGGCATCGCTCTGCTCTCGCTGCTCCATCGGTTCGGAAGTAAAAAAAAACAAGATTTATTTTGTACTTCGCTCACTTAATCGTACATTGACTTCGTCGAAGATACTCTCGTTAACTACGTTTTCCTCTCTCGCGACTCAGCCATCCAAACTCGTTTGATGGCATTCGCTGCTCCATCGGTTCGACAGAACAAAAAAAATACTCTTTTCTTTTGTTCTGTACTCGCTTATTTGTATCTTTGCAAGCAAAAGTGTGATTTAATCTTTATGCATCCGAAATGAAAACAAGAAAGGTATTAACGTTATTGCTTTTGCTCTGTCTGCCACTGATGGCGCAGGCAGGTAAGCCGGGTAAGCCCGACAAGAACTTCCACATCTTCCTCTGCTTCGGACAGTCGAACATGGAAGCTGGTGCTCGTCCAGCAGAACAGGACAAGGATTTCAACGACCCGCGGTTCCAGTTCCTTGCTGCGGTTGACATGCCACGCAAGGAGCGCGAGATGGGACATTGGTACACTGCTATTCCACCTATTTGTCGTGAAGGCAACAACATGGGACCAGTCGATTTCTTTGGTCGTAAGATGATTGAGCGCATTGACAATCGCTACCGAATCGGCGTCATCAACGTATCTGTTGCAGGTGCCAAGATTGAACTTTGGGACAAAGATGACTACAAAGAGTATATCGATAATGAGCGCGACTGGATGAAAGCCATCGTCAAACAGTACGACGGCAATCCCTACCAGCGACTCGTCGATATGGCACGCATAGCCATGAAGGACGGTGTCATCAAGGGTATCCTTATCCATCAGGGGGAGTCAAACTCAGACGACCCCAAATGGCCGGAGCGTGTAAAGAAGATCTATGATGACCTCTGCGCTGACCTCGGTCTCAACCCCAAAGACGTGCCCTTACTTGCCGGTGAACTGAAGCATCAGGAACAGGGCGGTATCTGCTGGCGGTTCAACGTGGACATCCTGCCCAACTTGCCCAAGACGTTGCCTAACTCCTATATCATCTCATCAAAGGACTGCGAGAGCACTGGTGACCAGTTCCATTTCAGTACCGAGGGAATGCGCACCTTGGGTTACCGCTATGCCGAACAGATGCTGAAACTGCATAAGTATAAAATGAAGAAAGACAAAAAGACAAGAAGATGAAAAAAGTATTGGTTTCAATGGTTGTGGCATTCGCAGCATTGGTGATGCTGAACGGATGCATCGTGTCTGACAGTAAGCTGACCGAAAAGGTTACGCAGAGTATCGTGGAGTATGAGCAGCAGCAAGGAAACGCGCTGGAGGTAACTGACCTGAAGCTGGAGAAGGCTGACGGGAAGGGTTACAAGGGTGTGCTCACGGGCAAGCTCAACGGCGAGGATGCCATCTTCGATGTAACCGTGGATGACACTGGCAGTGAGTTCGATATCGACTGGGAACAGAGAAAGTAATGATGGATAATATGGAAGAACGGTTCCCAATCGTTGACGAGGAGGGAACGGTGGTGGGTGCAGCTACCCGCGGCGAATGTCACAATGGTTCGCGACTGCTGCACCCAGTGGTACATCTACATGTGTTCAATACTAAAGGAGAGCTGTATCTGCAGAAACGACCTGAATGGAAGGATATCCAGCCAGGCAAATGGGATACAGCGGTAGGGGGTCATATGGATTATGGCGAATCACCCGAGGATGCTCTTCGCCGTGAGGTGCGCGAGGAACTGGGAATCCAAGACTTCACACCAGTGTTTATGGGGAAATATGTGTTTGACAGTCAGCGCGAACGCGAGTTGGTATATGTGAACCGCACCACATACAATGGTCCTATCAAGCCTTCTGCCGATGAACTTGACGGAGGCAGGTTCTGGAGCATCCAAGAGATTCATGAGGCGATGGGCAAGGGAATACTCACACCGAACTTTGAAAAAGAATTCCAACAATTCTTCGGTTAGTCTTTTCACAACAGAATCAATAATTCTCTTGTTTTCTTTGATAATCAAAAACTTTGTTGTACTTTTGTAAACGCAACGGTGTCATCTTCGGTTCATCCGCAGATGATGAAAAGGGAAGCAGGTGAGAATCCTGCACTGTCCCGCAGCTGTATGCTGCCGTTATGCAGACGAACAATATGCCACTGGATTTGTTCCGGGAAGGCGTTCGAATGCTGAAGCAGCGAGTCAGAAGACCTGCCGTGGCGATGTTTATCACACCTCTCGAGGAAAGAGGTATTAAATGGTTTCCTATGGATGTGTTCCCCCTCAGACGACTGTCTGTTGCTTTACGAATCTTCGTCGTAGCATGCGCTATTGTTGTATGCACAGATGTATTTGCCCAGAATGATACGATTTCGGGGAAGACACACGACTTGGATGAAGTGATCGTGAGTAGTCACCGTCTGGACCGGAACGTACTTACCACCAAGCCCATTCAGCAGATGCAACGCACAGAACTGGAGATGCTGGGACTGCAGAACCTGGCGGATGCCGTGAAGAAGTTCGCAGGAACGAGCGTAAAGGACTATGGCGGTATCGGTGGTATGAAGACGGTAAGCGTGAGGAACCTCGGAGCCCATCATACCGCAGTGAGCTACGATGGGGTAACGATCAGTAATACGCAGGCAGGACAAATTGATATCGGACGATTCACGCTTGATAATGTGGAGACGCTCTCGTTGGCCATTGGTGATGAGGAAGAGTGGCTGCTCTCAGCCCGTCACTATGCCTCAGCAGGTGTTCTCTCGATACTTACTGACCGTGGTACTGACGGCTCGAAGCACTTCGAAGCAAAAGTGAAGGGAGGCTCATTTGGAATGGTTTCGCCTTCCCTTAGATGGTGGCAACCACTTGGTAAACGTACCATGCTGAACCTGAATGGTTCGTATATGCGGGCTGACGGTGTCTATCCCTTCGTGCTGAAGAATGGTAGAGAACGTTCGAACGAGAAACGCTATAACTCAGATATACAGTCGTGGCAGGGCGAAGCAAACCTGTTCCACACATGGGCAGACAGCAGTCAACTGGATATAAAAACCTGCTGGTACTACTCGGAGCGAGGACTGCCAGGCGCGGTGGTGCTCTACAACAACAAGAGTGATGAGCGGTTATGGGATGAGGATTTCTTCACTCAGGCGGTCTATTCGAGATCGTTAGGAAGAAACTGGAGCATCAAGACACGCTTGAAGTATGCCCATAGTTGGAACCGCTACGAGGACACGGATGCGAAATACGTGAACAACAAACTGATTGATGTAGCACGACAGAACGAATACTATGGTTCGCTGGCATTAGGATGGCAACCTATAGAGAGCTTATGGCTGTCAGTAACAGAGGATCTTTCGTACAATAACCTGCGCAGTAACATCACTATATCAGATAACCTGACCGATCCTCCCTATCCTACGCGGTTCACCTCACTTACAGCCCTAACGGCACGCTATCTGTGGAAACGACTGCAAGTGAATGCCAATATGGTGGGTACCTTCGCAACGGAGGAGGTGAAGGCAGGACATAAACTGGATGACCGCAAACGACTGTCGCCCTCGATATCTATATCATACCGTCTGCTGCCGCATGAATCGTTGTTCCTGCGGGCCATGTATAAGGACACCTATAGGATGCCGACCTTCAATGATCTCTATTACCTGCGCATGGGAAATACCGGACTGCGTCCTGAGATTGCCAAGGAACTGAACGTAGGCATAACCTGGAACGGTCAGCCGGTGAGTTGGATGAAATACCTGACCATGACTGTTGACGGCTATCTGAACAACGTGACCGATAAGATCGTGGCGTTCCCATCCACCTATGTTTGGAAAATGGCGAACTTCGGTAAGGTGAGGATTACAGGACTGGATGTCACCTTAGGCACAGAGATTCCCGTAGCACATCCTATCAGTGTGGTGATGATGGGTGCATATACCTATCAGGAGGCCGTTGACAAAGAGGAACGGTCAGCGTCCTACAATATGCAGCTGCCTTACACACCGAAGCACAGCGGTAACGGATCGGTGATGATCCGCATGCCCTGGGTGAACATCGGATACAGTGTTTTAGCACAAGGAAAGCGATGGAGCAGTATGCAGACCACACAACTCTACGCGCTGAAAGCCTACTGTGAACATACACTGACGCTATCCCGTGAGTTCCAGTTGCGCTCCTGCAAAGTGATGCTCTCTGGATCGATTAACAACTTCACGGATGAACAGTATGAGATCATCAAGTACTACCCCATGCCGGGAAGATCGTTTACGGTGACGGGGAAGATAACATTATAATTGAAAATTGATAATTGAAAATTGAAAATTATATATTGTACAACTTTTTAAAACTAAAGGACATGAAATTGAGAAGTTTATTTTTAGCAGTATTGAGCGGTTTGGCCATCACAGCTGGCTTTACCTCTTGTAGTGACGATGACGACTGGGACTGGAGTAAGGAAGGTTCCAAGGTAGAGATGAGCGAGAGTCGTGCGTTCATCATCAACGAAGGAAGCATGAACAAGAACAATGCAACCATGACCTACTTCGACTGGCAGACCAATCAGGTGTACAACCAGGATCTGTTCATCACTCAGAACGGAACGATGATGGGTGATGTGGCTCAGGATATCATCGTTGACGGAAAGGACATGTACGTAATCATGTCAGGTTCCAAGTGCATCTACAAGATGAATACCGTAGGTGTGAGCGAGAGTCGTATGAGCATTCCTAACGACCTGAGCGATCCCCGCTATGGCGTGATCGACGGTAACTACCTCTATGTAACCTGCTACGCTGGCTATGTGGCAAAGATCAACAAGAAGACCATGAGCGTGGAAGGAAAGGTCGAGATTGGCAAGCTTCCTGAGTACATCGTTAAGTACAACGGTAAGCTGTACTGCACCTGCTCTGGCTGGGGTGCTGACAAGCGTGTGGCAGTGATCGACCTGAAGAGCTTCGACAAGGCTTCCTATTTCGATGTGATGGACAATCCAGACAGAATCATCGAGGTTGACGGTCATATCTTCGTTCAGGGCTATGGTGCCTACTACACCTATCCTTGGGGTGAGCTCAACGTGAGCACAGGTAAGTTCAATGAACTGGGCAACTGCTCTTCTTGGGCTGCCTATAAGGGAACACTCTATCTGGCTTACTCGGCTACCGATTGGAGTACTTACGAGACCAACACAACACTGAGCGCCTATAACGTGAAGACAGGTGCTATGAACAACTCATTCTTCAAGGGTGCACCTGCTGAACTTGGCTCCAGCTCTGTGTATGGCGTAAGCGTGAACGATAAGACGGGTGACATCTATGTGATGACCACCGACTTCGTCAGCAACGGTCAGGTATATCATTTCGACAGCAACGGTTCATTCGTAAACAAGTTCGGTACAACCGGTGTGAACCCGCGCAAGATCGTGTTCCTCGACTAATCGACATTTATGAAGAAGATCCTTTTCCTTGTCATACTCACCATCCTCTGCTCGTGTAAGTCACACCACAAGCAGGGGGTGGCGAGCAATGACTGCGATACGGTGGCACTGAAATATGCCACGCACATCTCCATCGTGAAGCATCACGACTATACCGTGGTAAAGCTGGCCGACCCATGGAATACAGGGAAGACCTTGCATACCTATGTACTGGTGCCTGCCGACAAGAAGCTGCCAGCACATCTGCCTAACGGAGCCGTGGTACGAACACCACTCAAAAAGGCAGTGGTGGCCACGAGCGTACATTGCAGTCTGGTGATTGACATGGGAAAAGGAACAAGCATCGGCGGCGTCTGCGAACCGCAGTATATCCACATCCCTTATATCCTGGAACAGCTGAAGAAGGGAGTGGTGGCCGACTGCGGTAGCGGTATGGCGCCTACCGTGGAGAAGATCATCGACCTGCAGCCAGATGCCATCTTCCTGTCACCCTTCCAGAACAGCGGTGGCTATGGGAAAGTGGAAGAACTGAAGATTCCCATCATCGAAACGGCCGACTATATGGAGACGTCTGCCTTAGGACGGGCGGAATGGATGCGTTTCTACGGAATGCTGTTCGGCTGTGAGGAGAAGGCTGACAGTATGTTTGCGGAAGTGGAGAAAGGTTATCAGGAGCTGAAGGAGCTGGCCAAGACTTCAACCGTGAGGAAATCACTGATGATGGACAAGCAGACAGGTTCCGTATGGTACGTGCCTGGCGGACAGAGCACCATCGGTGGATTGATTGCCGATGCGGGTATCGACTACCCTTGGCAGGATGATGACCACAGCGGCAGTCTGGCACTCCCCTTCGAGAGTGTATTAGAGAAGGCGGAGCATGCTGACATCTGGCTCTTCCGCTATAATGCACCGCACGACATCACCTTCCAGGAACTGCTGTCTGACAATGTCGGCTACAAACAGTTCAAGGCGTTCAACGACCGCGAGGTGTATGGCTGCAATACCGCTTCCAGCACCTTCTATGAGGACACGCCGTTCCATCCTCATCTGCTCCTGCGTGATTTCATCTGTATAGCCCACCCGGATCTGCAATTGGGTGAGCCCACATTCTTTATCAAGCTACATGAGTAAGTTTTCGCGTTTTGCCATTGGAATGGCGATCATCATCTTCCTATTGTTTGCACTGTGCCTCATCGTGGGTGCGGTGCATATCCCCATAGGACAGGTGGTGCGTATCCTCTTCCTTCCCAATGAGGAGTTACAAGCCGATCCTTCGATCAAGTCATCTTGGATCTTCATCGTCCTGCAGAACCGCTTGCCACAGGCCATCACTGCCATGTTGTGCGGAGCCTCGCTGGCAGTATGCGGACTCATGCTGCAGACGGCCTTCAGGAACCCCTTGGCAGGTCCGAGCATCTTCGGTATCAACAGTGGAGCCTCATTAGGTGTGGCACTGGTGATGCTGCTCATGGGCGGGAGCATCTCAGCAGGAAGCTTCTCACTGACAGGCTTCGTGGCTGTGCTCTTTGCTGCCTTCGTAGGAGCCATGGCTGTGATGGCACTGATCCTGCTATTCTCTACCATGGTGAGGAACAACGTCATGCTACTCATCATCGGTATCATGATAGGCTATATCTCCTCGTCAGCCATCTCCTTGCTGAACTTCTTTGCTACGGAGCAAGGGGTGCAGTCGTATATGGTATGGGGATTGGGTAACTTCGGCGGTGTGTCAATGGAACAGATGCCGGCCTTCGCCATCATTACCCTCATAGGACTACTTGCCGCACTGATGCTTATCAAACCACTGAACGCGCTGCTGTTGGGAGAGCAATATGCCGAGAACCTGGGCATCAACACCCTACGGGTACGTAATCACCTGCTTTTGGTTACAGGAGTGCTCACAGCTATCACCACAGCGTTCTGCGGCCCTATCGCTTTCATCGGTCTGGCAGTACCCCATGTGGCACGTATGTTGCTGACCACTGACAACCACCAGTATCTGATGCCGGCCACAATTCTTACAGGTGCCGCCATCGCCCTGCTTTGTAATGTGATCTGTGTGCTTCCCGGTTCATTGGGCATCATCCCTCTGAATGCCGTAACACCTATCATGGGTGCCCCGGTCATCATCTATGTCATCATGAAGCAGAGAAACAAATGAGGCTGCACCTTTTGGTACAGCCTCATCGAATAGGTTCTTGTTTCTTGCCTCTTGTTTCTTGCCTCTTGCTTCTTAGAAGTAGATCACGCCTGACAACTGCCAAGAGTTGGATTTGGCCTTGCGGTTGTCATATACCTTATCAGCCACGCTATTGAAGTCCTTTACCTCAGCTGTGTTGCTGATACCAATGTTATAGGTAACACCGACTTCAAAATGACCGAAGTTCACACCGCCTCCAACGTTCACGCTGAATACAGACTTCTTAAGTTGGAAGTTGTTCTGAGCATTTTCACGGCTGCCTTTGAGGTCTTTCAGTGAGTATTCATCATCACCGATATTAAAACCAATCTGCGGACCCGCTGCAACATAGATGCCTGCAACATCACTCAAGCCAAGGTTCAGGCGAAGGTTAGCCGGGATGACGATGCTCTGCTGCTTCACTGTCTCATCGTTAATCTTCGTTTCACGCTGATCGTACAATGCAGCGACATCAAATCCCAGTGTGGGAATAGGCAGTGATACACGAAGGATAGGACCTGCGAAGAAGCCCATACGGTTGGAGGTGTTAAACACATCCTCATCAAGTGACATTTCAGAGATATTCAAACCTCCTTTTACACCAAAGCTTACTTGGGCCTTTGCCGATGTCACTCCCAACATGGCGATGGCCATCACCAAAACAATCTTAACCTTTTTCATTCTCGTCGTATTTAAATGAATAGTTTTACTTATTGAAAAATGTTCAATGTTCAATGTTCAATATTCCATTGATTAGTGTCTCTGTCTCCTTACTGTTACCCTTGCAGATGAAGGAGCGGAAGAGGACGAAGATGAAGAAGAAGCACGCTTGGTCTTTACCTTCTCCGACTTACCCGTTGAGGCACGTCGGTTCGTGCTGGCAGCAGCCTTCTTAGCAGCCTTGGCCTTCACCTTCGGTTCCAGCTTTGCGATACTGTCCAAACTATCCTTACGGGCCTGATCACCCCAGATATGCTTCTCGAAAGCTAACAGTTCTTGTTCGATACGCTTCTGCTCCTTACTCATTGAGAGGGAGTCAGGACAGTATTGAGCAAGTGTCTGTCCCAGCATATTCGTCGTCTTGTAGATCGATCCACGATACATGTTCTTCGTGAAGTAATCATCAATACTCATCGTTGCCGCATTGTTCATGTTACTGGTCATGATGGTCTGTTTTGCCAGGAATGGAGCTACATCGTCATACTTCATCCAGAACAGCGGATACCTGATAGTACCATCACCGAAATCATCCTCACGACTCATGATCGGACAAAGGGCAATCACCTTGGTATGGAACGTGGCAGAAGCCTGATCATAGTAGGCACTCTCCTTGAGATAGTAACCTTTCACCTCACGAGAAGGGATATCACTGTCGTCAATGCGAATACGTCCATTATCAGTACGCTCATAATAGATATGGTAGTTATCGATGAACGACTTCGGTTTGATACGGGCAGAATCGGTGAACACTTCGTTGCCATCTGTACGATACTCATAGGCACGAACCTGTCCTGTAAGCATCAACTTGAACAGATAGGTGAAGAGGTTCATCTGTGTACCAACAGGCTCCACGGGATAATACAGACCGGCATTGGCATCTTGGGTGAGATCGATCTCACGATAAATGTCACGTCGCCACACCACATCCTCCGACATAGCCTGAGCCGTAGGGAACGATATCTGGGCACGCGTGGTGAGCGTCTGGGCGTTCGACTTCTGCTGCTGGGCCTGCTGACGTCGTGCTGCAGGCTGAGCCAGCGCTTCGTTCACGAATGATATCATCATGAACAGTATCATGAGGACTATCCATCTGCATTTCGTTAGAATCATATCTATTCGCATCATTCTTATATTCCTTTATGATTTGTCATTTATCATTTGCATTTACTTCACAATCACTTCCATGGCTCCTGGCAAGGTTCGGGTGATTCCATCAGGACCAACAGCCGTTACATGCGTGATATAGAATCGACGGTTGCGGGAGAGTTTGCGGAACTCATCGCGCTGTCTTTCAGAGAAGGATGAACCGTTGCCGACGATAGGCACGGCATTACCCATATTGTCGAAGAACACGGTCTCGAAACCGGTTACCTTGAACTCGATGTCGAGCAAGCCATCGTCGATGGCCGCCTTGATGCCACCTGTACCCATCAGCGAAGCCTTGGCAAGTCCGCCGCCACGGAAACGGTTGTCACCCACCACCATGTACGGTGTAGGATCGGGCAACTTACGCACCTTGAAGGTTACCTGCGCCATCTGACGGGTCTGACCCTTGTCATGAGCAGTAACGGTAAAGGTAACATCCTTACCCACAGCTGCTGGCGTGGCCACATAATGACCGTCGCCCTTGGCTGTAAGCGAACCGCCGCTCATGGTTACAGAGACTGCATTCTGAGGCACACCCGGTACACTGACGCTCATCGGGTTGGGATAACCCGCATAGAGCACATTCATCAGGTCGGCAGCCACCGTGGCACCACTGGGTGCAGGGATCACGCTGTACTTCTGGAGGAAGTCGCGACGCAGTGTTTCGCCAGCCGCATTACGGGTGAGCAGATAACCGCTGAAGGAATGCTCTCCCACACCTCCTGCCGAGAAGGAATACTTGTTGTTTCGCAGGTTCACCTTGGAACCGTTGATATAGATCTCCGGCTGCATCGTTGTATCCACGGCAGCCATCACGATATTCGCTGCGAATGTCTCACCCGGATAAAGGGTGGTCTTCTCTGGGATGACGAAAGCATCGAGCTTGTTCACACGGATATCCTTCACGTCGATATTCGACACGAGGGTATGGAGCACCTCACCTTCTGCATAGCGCACATCACTCTGAAGTTTGGAAAGCAGGGTGATAGCAGCGGCCACGGGCATGTCCTCGAACATATACTCCTGCCAGTTCTTTCCCATGGCATGGGCATTGGCCGGCAGTTCGGTGGTCATGTTACTGCTGATCATGCTTCGCTGACGCTCATCGCCCACCATCTTCAGGATCCGCTCACGGAAGGAGTTGATGGCATTGTAGAGTTCCTTGCCACGACCCTTACCCGGGGCCAGCATCACCTGTGTGGCAGCCTCCAGGTCTTCCTTGTTACGGATATTCAACACATCACCGTTACTGCCGTCAGCCTCCTTGACGATGGCCTCCTTCAGTTCCTGTGCGAGGTTGTAGAGCGAATCACTCATGTGCTTCACCTGTGTGGCCTTGTCGAACCACTGGCGCACCTTCTCGGGATTCGCTTTCATCTGCGACTCGAAGTCGCCGTATATAGAAAGGTTCTCCTTCGCTGAGTTCGCCGTGGTGCGGTTCAGACTCTCCTCTACCAAGGAGAAGCCATCGAGCACTTCCGATGAAACGTTCAGCGCAAGCATTGCCATCAAGACGACATACATCAGGTTGATCATCTTCTGGCGTGGAGATACCGGTCTTTTCTTAATTGCCATTTCTTATTACATATTCTTCATGTTCACCGTCATGGCCTCAATCATTCGCTGATAGATCTGGTTCAGTTCAGCAATCTGATTTGCCATCTTCTTGGTCTGGTCGTTGATCTCATCAATGGTGCCGATTTGTGAGCTGGCACTCTTGAGCTGCATCTCATATACCTTGCAGATACCTGTCAACGTGCGGTTCAGGTTCTCCATCTCTTCCGAGTCGGTAGCCAAGCGTTCACTCTGGCGGGATACCTTCGAGAGCATCTCAGTCAGTCGTTTCAGCTCTTCCACATAATTCGTGGTGGCTTCCTCGAGCTCAGGATTCATCGATGGTAATACGACAGTCTCTCCAGCTACTCCAGACATCTGAGATACGGAAGAAGATACAGCAGCGATGGCCTCTGTATCAACCACAGGAGCACCAGCACCCGGTTGTCCTGTACCGCCAATGATGATGGTGCCACCACCATTGACTACAGGCTGTGCAGCGGCAGCCACCTGCTCAAGTTCCTCATCACCCTCCTCGACACCTTCTTTATTGAGATTCAGGTGAGTAGGCAGATCCATTCCGTCAGCCGTCTTGTCAAATGGACGGTCAAAGGCGGAGAGGAAGAACACGAATACCTCAGTACCCATACCGAGGAAGAGCCAGAAGTTAGCACCAGGGATATGGGTCAGCTTAAACAGCGTACCCAAGATCACGATGGCTGCACCCCAGCTATACGCATAGTTCAGGAACGTCTGTCCTGGCACACTATCCATCCACTTCTGCAGACGGTAGATAATATTGAGTTTGCTATACTGTGTCATCTTATCTGATATTTATCATTTTACTTCTTCTTTCCTTTCATCTTCACACTCTGTGAACTGGCCACGGAGCGCACACAACGGAAGCCGATATAGGATCGCGGTTGGTTCTGGTACTCCCATGTACGCCATGCAGAACGGATATAGCTCTCAGGATCCTTCCAGGAACCACCGCGCACACTCTTCTTCTTCAAACGGTACGGGTCTTCCTTGGCTGCATTGTATTGCAGGGTAGGATTCAGATCGTTCATAGCATCCACACCTGCCTCTGTATAGATGGTACTGGTCCACTCTGCCACATTACCGGCCATGTCGTACAAGCCGTTGGAGTTGGCGCCATAGATACCCACCTTACTGGTAATCAGGTTTCCATCCTTGGTATAGTTACCGCGATCGGGCTTGAAGTTAGCATAGAAACAACCACGGTCATTCATCATATCCTCATTCTCCCACGGGAACTCATTACCATCCTTGCCACGGGCAGCATACTCCCATTCAGCCTCTGTCGGCAGACGGTAGCGCTGCACATACCTAGCCTCGGCACCCAAACCCTTCAACAGATAATCGGTACGCCAAGCACAGAAAGCGTTAGCCTGCTCCCAGGTAACACCCACCACGGGATAGTCGTTATAGGTAGGATTACTGAAATAGTAGCGCAGATAGGTCTCGTTATCTGAATTCTGGAAATCGTTCACCCAACAAGTGGTGTCAGGATAGATATTCACAATATACGTATTCAGGAAGTCCCATGGCCCGCTCAACGGACGGTCGATGGTCTCACGCACGATGCGGCCCTCGTCATCGATATAGGCAGTATCCTTCGAGATCATCACCACCTCGTTCGGATCAACAACAATATCGGTATTGAGATTACGCTCCTCGGGATTCAGACGGTTACGGCGCAGGGCAGCAGCGGTATAGTCATATACTTCATAACGATAGTTCATCTGTCGCCAGTCGAGCATCTTCTCGCCAGTTACGGGGTTTGTCTCGTACAGACTCTCGATAGCACGCTGCTCATCTTCGTTGGGTTTACGCGGTAAGGCCTTCTTCCAGTTTACATGGGGAGGAACAGGATCACCGTTCTTATCCTCAGTGATCATATACGACTCGTCACCGCCATACGATGGGTCTGCCAAACGAGTACGAAGAATAGAATCGCGCACCCAATAGACAAACTGCTTATACTCCGAGTTGGTCACCTCTGTCTCATCAATCCAGAAGCCGTCAACGGAGATATCCTTCACAGGTGTCTGCTTACCCCACAGACTGTCTTCCTGCTCGATACCCATCTTCAGGTAACCGCGTTTGATCAGCGTCATACCAAATGGCGTTGGCTCGGTAAACCCTTTGCCGCCACCGACACCGGTCACCTCACCGCCGCGACTGGCCGAATTGGCAATCTTACTGCCTGCACAGCCGGAGAATACGAGTAAAAGGGTGAATAGACAAAGAGGAATCATCCACTTCATCTGTCCGCTTACCTTATGATTTACTTTCTTTTCCATATCTTGTTTAATTCAATTTCTCTTTCCTTTTATAGCAGTCGTACGCTCTTGTGCTTGTTCCTTCCTTTTTTATATAGGTTCAAATTGGTTTGATAGCCCACGAACAACTCATGACTGCCGTTGCCGGGATTGATAGCCGAGGTGTAGAACTCGTAGCTGTAACCGACATTAAAACCGTGAACCCGTCCGCCGATCAGCAGGGTAACAGAGTTTGTCGGACTATAGGAAGCACCTGCATACATCACCTTCTCATCGTTGGTATATAGCAGTCGGGCTGTCACATCTGCCCGATAAGCCACCCCGTCGGAGCGCATGAGCACAGAGGTCGGTATTGTAACAAACGGATTTCTGAGCTTAATATTGTATCCACCCGTCAAATAATACGTTCTGTCTATCTGTAACTCATTGGTTTCACCCAATTCCACCAGTGGTGCATTGAGGTGTTGTACGGATGCTCCGGCGTACCATCTTTTATGCTGATAATAAAGACCGAAACCCAGATCAAGGGCGTTTCCATTCACTTCTGAGGTGATGAAGGCGGGATCTGTCGTATCCTCCAAATCAAGACCTGAGCCGTCGAAGTTCTCTGTGAGCAATCCCGCCTGCACACCAGCACTAATCGTTCCTCCGAACAGCTTTTTCTTATAAGCATACTGAACGGTGATGCGCTGGTGCTGGAAGAGTCCGATCTGATCATTCAACAGCTGCGCACCCACGCCATGATAAGCATTCATCATATAGAAAGGCATGTCGCCTGCTATATACATGGTACGCGGATTATGCTTGAACCCAGCCAGATCCATGGCATATGCACCCACAACGTTTAACTTCGACTCCTTTCCCACCGATGCAGGATTAAACGACGGCTCCATATCAAAGTAATGACTGAAGCTGACGTCATACTGTGCCTTAGCCTCCGAAACGGTCAGCAAAAGCACGACGGAAATCATGAATAAACGTCTAAACACAACAACATAACGTGAGAATAGGCTTTTTATTGTATATGTGGGAAAAGCAAAATCTTTACGATATGACTAACAAATCCTTTTGTTTTCTTCTTTCTTACTCAGATTTTTCGTAACTTTGTTGCCCGACAATGCACTACTAACAATCAAGCGATTATGAAAAGAAAAAATACCCAACAGGTAAAACGATGCATCTTCCTGATGATGATGTGTCTGTCAGTAAACATGTTCTGTACCGCCCAGACAAACGATCCGATGGTGGTTAAAACGCGCTCAGGACTGGTAAAAGGTATCGACCAGGAAGGGTCGATGGCTTTCTTAGGCATACCCTATGCGACAGTTGAACGGTTCATGCCGCCACAGCCCGTCAAGAAATGGAAGGGTGTACGCAAGTGCGACCACTGGGGTCCCATGACTATGCAGCAGACCAACCATCCTATGACAGAAGAGCAGATGTCGGAGAACTGCTGTGTGCTGAATGTGTGGACCACCTCTCTCCCAAATAGGTCAAAGGACAAAGGTCGAAGATCGAAGATCGAAGATCAAAGTACAAAGTTAAAGCCCGTGATGTTCTGGCTTCACGGCGGCGGCTTCGACTCAGGAACCTCGGAATGGGATCCTGGTATGTGTCTGGCCAAGAAGGATGTGGTGGTGGTGAGCATCAACCACCGACTGAACATCCTCGGTTTTCTCGACCTCTCTACGGTGTCTAAAAAGTATAAGTATTCGGGCAATGTGGGTATGCTCGATGCCGTACAGGCATTGGAGTGGGTGCGCGAAAATATTGCCAACTTCGGCGGTGACCCCAATAACGTGACCATCTTCGGCGAGTCGGGCGGTGGTGGCAAGGTAGGTACGCTGTTGTGTATGCCCAAGGCTAAAGGTCTTTTTCACAAAGCCATCATCATGAGTGGCACCATCCTCAATGTCAACACCAAGAAGATGACAGAGGAATTAGGCGAGGCTGTATTGAAGGAGTTAGGTATCGACAAGAAGCATGTAGATAAGATCAAGAATGTACCCTACAAAGAGTTGTATGCCGCAGGACAAAAAGCAATGGCTGCCAGCATTGGTACTCGCAGACCAGGTACGCCCATGATGTGGGGCTTCGGACCGACACCTGATGGTGAGGTGTTGATCAAACAACCGTTCCAGCCCGACTTCTGTGATTTCAGCGACAATATCCCCATTATGATTGGTACCACGTTCAACGAGTTGCAGCGAAGTCGCTATGGTCAGAAAATCTCTTTTTCAGACGCTCGCAAGGAGCTTGAACGCACCTTTGGTGACGAGACGGATGACTACATCAGCGCGTTTATGGAAACCTACCCGGATAAAACCTTAGAACGATTGCCGCAAGACCTGTTGAGCATCGACTGGCTGTTCCGCCCCAAGACCATCATCACTGCCGATGCCATCGGTGGTAAACGCAAGGCCGACACCTATGTATATATGTTCACCGTTGGAGAGAGCGACAACCGTGGTTATAAGGGTTCTGTCCACGGCGCAGAGTTGAAATACTGCTTCGATGTGCTGCACCACTATACCGACCAGTTGTCATCCAACACGATCAAAACAAACAAATACTGGGCAGACACGATGAGTGACATCTGGGCGAAATTTGCGCACGACGGCAACCCCAACACCAAAGGAACTTCCATGTTCGTTAATTGGAAACCTTACACCAAGGAGAATGGCGAACTGATGGAAATCGGAGGGCCCGAACCCACCCTGCACCACAACCACGACCGCAAACTCGAAGAGATTATCAACCGTCACTGCTTCAAGCAACTGGACGAGTTCAGAGCAACACAACAATAAAAACACCAGTGGGGCAAGCGCAATGCTTGCCCCACTGACATTTCATGATCAGAAGACTAAAGAGCCTTAATACTCATCCTCGTTGAACAAAAAGTCTTCTTTAGTAGGATAGTCAGGCCATATTTCTTCTATACTATCATATACATCACCTTCATCCTCAATCTCCTGAAGATTCTCCAATACTTCAAGCGGCGCGCCTGAACGAATGGCATAGTCAATCAACTCATCTTTTGTTGCCGGCCACGGCGCATCTTCCAGTTTTGATGCCAACTCAAGTGTCCAATACATAGTCTATTATTTTTACATGTTAGAAACTTGGGCGCAAAAGTACTATTTTTTTTCTTATTTACTTCGGTTTCTTCCAAATTTTTTCACGTACACCGTCAATAAAGTTTAATTTTCTGGCCAGAACATACAAATAATCCGACAAGCGGTTGATATAATGGGTCACTTCGGGGTCTAATTCGGTTGTTTCACCCAAGAAAAAGATGCGACGCTCCGCTCTTCGGCAGACGGTACGACATACATGTGCCAAGGCTGCTTCGTGGGAACCTCCTGGCAGGATGAAAGCGGTTTGCGGGGGGATATTGGCATTGATCTCATCGATCTGCTCTTCCAAGATCTGCGTCTCCTCTGCAGCCATCGTATAGGAAGGAGCTAAGGGAGTCTTCGACTTATCGGTAGCAAGATAGGAGCACACAGTGAACAGATTCCGCTGTGTGCGGATAATCAGGTCTTTGTCGTCACCGTCCTTCATCCAAGAGGCGAGCATTCCCAAATGGGCGCTCAGTTCATCCACTGTACCATAGGCCTCGATACGGGCATTGGTTTTCTTTACTTTCACGCCGCCGACCAGACTTGTTACGCCGTCGTCGCCTGTCTTCGTATAGACTCTTGTTATTGCCATAGTGTCGATGGTATTAAAAATTTACTATATAGTTTTCCTTATAACGCGTTTTGTCGAAAAAGATGATGCCGCAATAGAACAAATCGAAGGTTACTCCCGTACGTTCGTCATTGACAACAGATTTCCAGAATTCCTTCACTTCCCGTCCCTGGTAGATGTCCTCTATCACCATCATACTGTGATCATCAGTATAAGGCAGCGCCTTCTCATACAGCTCCCGATAGTTTCCTTGCGGATTCATTCGGATGAACTCAATGGGTTGATGTGAAGCGAAAAACTGTTCATACATCTCCGCTGTTCCTTCATCCAGTTCTACGACAGAGGACTTTCGGCATCCTTCCTTCATATATTTGGCATAGGCCGTTGTTGGAGAGGCATAGTTAATGATACGGTGTGACTGTGAGTAGTTTGATAACCGGAAATATAACCGACATCGTTTCTTTGTTAACTCGTCGAGATCCGGAATCTGTTCTTCCATCCGTTCATAGGCGTAGTAGGGATCATGCTCGTTGATGACATAGCGGATAAGGCGATAAGCCCATGGCGACTGTACGCCAAAGCCCCTGCAGTGATTCATCCTGCGCAACCATACAAGAGCTCTTTTGATCCCGTACATCATTTGATTGTTTTAATAACTTTCGCAAAAATACAAAAAGAAAATCAAACCACCATGGATTTTTAGGAAAAAGATTAAAGATGAGAGATGAAAGATGAGAAATGAGAGATGAAAGATGAAAAATCTTGCTTTTACTCACCTCTTGCTTAACTACGTTGACTTTTGTCACGACTCGGCCAATCATGCATGCATGGTGGCACTCGCTGCTCCAAAAGTTCTCACCTCTTGCTTCTAAACAAAAAAAGGAGAGACTTCCCTGTTGGGAAACCTCTCCACTTGAAAGAAGGCGGCTACCTACTCTCCCGCATTGCATTGCAGTACCATCGGCGATGACGGGCTTAACTTCTCTGTTCGGAATGGGAAGAGGTGGGACCCCGC
>JAFZBK010000024.1 GCA_017561825.1 Prevotella sp. | reverse complement strand
TGCTTTAGTTGCCGACGGACAGCACTTCCTGCGAGGCATGCTGTCTTCAGCCAATACCATATATATAATAGGTAGAAAAGTAGCCATGAGTCGTGACAAGCCTGAGCCTGTCGCAGATGTATCATCTCGTGGTTCTTCATTGCTGCCGACATCTTATCGGTTCCGCTATTGAAACGTAAGGCCTCCTGTGGTGTAGGTGTCAGAATATGTCCGAAGAATGTCAGTCCCTCATAACCCTTCCGCAACCAAAACGTATTGACTACGGCAGGCATATCGACAATCCTGCTTGGACGCACAGACCGCCACATGATGGGTACTATCTGGAACATCATCAGCATTTCGGGGGACAAAGGTACGAATAAGCGACGGAAATACCAAATATTATTGTTTTTTTTCACAAACGGGAGGTTGATTCACTTTTTTTCCTTATCTTTGCACAAAAATAGATAATCATGGAGAAATATGCCCTGTTTTTCGACATCGACGGAACACTGGTGAGTTTTAAGACGCACGAGATACCGCCTTCGACGATATTGGCCTTGACCCAGGCCAAAGCTAATGGGCACAAGGTGTTTATCGCCACAGGCCGTCCTCCGCTCATTATCACCAATCTTGGAGCCATTGAACACCTGATAGATGGTTATGTGACCATCAACGGTGCTTTGGTATATGTCGGTAAAGAGGTGGTTTGCTGCAAAAATATCCCCGTAGAGGCTGCACGATTCTTTGTAGACGATGCCATCAAGAAGAACTACGGACTGATTGTTGTGGGCGAACGTGATGTTGCCGTGCTCGACCCTCAAGGTGAAGTAAATCAGATCTTCCGTCAGGAGATCGCCGTCAAGAATCTGAATCTTGCCAAGCCAGTGGAAGAAGTGCTGCAACAGAGAATCCTGCAGTTGACCTCCTTCTTCAAAGAAGAATATGAGACAGAACTAATGGCAAGAATTCCCACTTGTACTTCAGGTCGTTGGCATCCAGCCTTTACGGATATCACAGCAAAGGGAGCAGACAAAGGTGAGGGTATACGGGTGATGGCCAAGCACCTAGGCTTCGACCCACAATATACAATGGCCTTTGGTGATGGGGGCAATGACTCGTCGATGATTCTCACAGCAGGCATTGGCGTGGCAATGGGAAATGCCATCGATTCGTTGAAACAACAAGCAGACTATGTAACGACCTCTGTTGATGAAGACGGCATATTAAATGCCCTAAAACATTTCAAACTGATATAAAGACTTACGACTATATGGACGAAATACAAAGAATCTACCAGTTGCGAAAGGAACTGCACGAGCATAACTACAGATACTACGTGCTGAACCAGCCAACAATCGGTGATCAGGAGTTTGACTTCTTGATGCACGAACTGCAGGACTTGGAAGCGAAGCACCCTGAAATGGCTGATGCGAACTCACCCACCCAACGTGTGGGTAGTGACCTTAACGAGGAGTTCCGTCAGGTAGAACATAAGTACCCTATGTTATCATTGGCCAATACTTACAACGAACAGGATGTGAGCGATTGGTACGATAGCGTGAAAAAAGGCCTAGCTGGTGAAGACTTTGAAGTCTGTTGTGAAATGAAATATGATGGTCTCTCCATCTCATTGACTTATGTGGATGGACGACTGACGCAGGCTGTGACCAGAGGTGACGGCGTGAGAGGCGATGATGTGACGGCCAATGTGAAGACCATTCGATCGATCCCTTTGGTATTGTCAGCGCCAGATGCTACAGGCAATCTTTTCGCAACGCCCGCCTACCCTCGTGAATTCGAGATAAGAGGTGAGATTCTGATGCCATGGACAGTATTCGAACGACTGAATAAGGAACGTGAAGAGGCAGAGGAACCTCTCTTTGCCAACCCCCGTAATGCTGCTAGTGGTACGTTGAAGAGTCAGAAGTCGAGTTTGGTGGCGAGTCGTCAGCTAGACGCGTACTTATATTATCTTTTAGGCGAGGAACTACCTGCCGAGGGACACTTTGAGAACCTAGAGGCTGCCCGCTCATGGGGCTTCAAGATCTCTGAGGGCATGAAGAAAGTGAAAACCCTTCAGGATATCTATGACTTTATCAATTATTGGGATCAGGCACGCAAAAGCCTTCCTGTAGCAACGGATGGTATTGTATTGAAGGTAAACTCATTACGTCAGCAACGTTCACTCGGTTTTACAGCCAAAAGTCCCCGTTGGGCAATCGCCTACAAGTTCAAGGCAGAGCGTGTCTGTACTCGTCTGAATGAAGTGACATATCAAGTGGGACGTACGGGAGCGATTACCCCAGTGGCTAATATGGATCCCGTGCAACTGGCAGGCACCACCGTAAAGCGAGCTACGCTGAACAATGAGGACTTCATAAAGAATTTCGACCTACATATCGGAGACTATGTGTATGTGGAAAAGGGCGGCGAGATCATCCCGAAAATTGTGGGTGTGGATATCGACCAACGGCCTATCATCGCACAGCCTGTACAATTTATCAAGCACTGTCCGGAATGCGGCACACCTTTAGTAAGATACGAGGGCGAGGCTGCTTGGTATTGTCCGAACGATACGGGTTGTCCGCCACAAATCAAAGGTCGCATCGAACATTTTATCGCCCGTAAGGCGATGAATATTGACTCGTTAGGACCCGAGACCATTGACGACTATTTCCGTCAAGGACTCATACACAATATTGCAGATCTCTATGATATTGAGGTACCGCAAATCAACGGTGACGGTTCACGGACAAAGTCTGCACAACGCATTGTGAATGGTATTCAGAAATCGAAAGAAGTTCCCTTCGAACGTGTGGTCTTTGCCCTTGGTATTCGCTTTGTCGGTGAGACATCAGCCAAACTACTTGCTCGCCACTTCAAGAATATCGACGCTCTGATGGCTGCTGGTATAGAAGAACTGCAGGAAGTAGAGGGTATCGGTGAGGTAATGGCAAAGAGCATTATCACCTACTTCCACGACGACCGTAACCGTGAGATTGTTGAACGATTACGGGGTTATGGTCTGCAGATGGAACTATCGGAAGAACAGACGGCAGCAACATCAGACATCCTTGTTGGGCAGTCAGTAGTGATTAGCGGTGTTTTCGCCCATCACAGCCGCGACGAGTACAAGGCACTTATCGAGCAGAATGGCGGTAAAAATGTGGGAAGCATCAGCAACAAGACCTCATTTATCCTGGCTGGTGAAAATATGGGACCTTCGAAACTACAAAAAGCCGAGAAGTTAGGGATAAAGATTATGAGTGAGGAGGAATTCCTTGATTTAATCAGTTAAGACAATTTATTCGTCCCAATAACTGATGGTACGACGCTGTTCGACTGTCTGAATAGTGGTGCGTTGCCCTTTCTCCCAATAGGTAAGTTGCATCTTGTTCACAGTCCAATTATCGTTATCGTCACGTTCTTGAAGGTCGTTTTTCATGCTGATGGAGACGATACATTCATTCTCCTTATTAAAAGCTTTCATGCTCTGCTGAGTGATCTCGTAGCTGGTATTATAGCGGTACTCGTTAATGGATCGGATGCCAGAACTGGTATTGACCAGCGTACGCTTTACCAGACAACCATCACTGTCGTATTCATAAGTCAGACGACTCTTGCCACCAGTCTTCTCCCGCATGGAGGCGCTGATAAGGTAACCTCTAGAATCATATTTACGATCTATCAGATCGTCGTTGGCCAATTGTCCTGTTTCACTGAAATGCTCAATATCATTCTCAGTCACAGGGTTCTCTGTGATCACCTCTTGCACAAGACCTTTTAGTCCCATGTTCGACACATCTTTATAATATGGCGACGTGTTCAGATAGTAGTAGCGGATAGTATACAGACCCTTATCGTCAAGACCTGTAGACTGACGGATATAACCATAGTCATTGAGCATATAGAGTGAGCCATCGCCTTTGGCCTTGAAGTTGCCCCACTCGCGCTGTAGTTTTCCTATGAGGTATTTTTGGTTACGATCGTAGAGGTCGCGAGTACGGTATGTCCCACAGGTGACCACTGCATCTGAGAGCAGTTTGGTCTTCTCGTTGACTGTAACCATCAAAGACGACTTAATACCATAATAATCTCCTTCGAAGTAATAGGTATCAGGTTCTGGTTCTTCCGGCTGCACCTGCACAAAGCCAACACTCTCCAATGCTGGCATGAATACCGAGTCAGGGCCTTCGAGAGGAGCACCCATCATCGAGATACACTTTGGATCAGCAAGCGTCTGTGACCAGACACCTACTGAAAGACCAATATAGAATACCGTGAGTAGTAATCTCAATCTCATCACAGATTATTTGGCCACGAACACCACGCGACGATTCTGTGCCCGTCCCTCTTCAGTGGCGTTGTCGGCAATAGGTGCGTACTGGCCCTTACCAACGGCAGTAAGGCGACTCTCGTCAATGCCCAACTCAACCAACTTGGCAACGATAGCTTGAGCACGCTTCTCACTGAGTTTCTGATTTGACTCGGGAGTGCCTGTAGAGTCTGTGTGTCCTTGAACCTCATACTTGAGTTCCGGATCCTGATCCATCAGTGTTTTAATACGATTGATCTCGGCCATGGACTCCTCCTTGATATCGGCCTTATTAACATCGAACGTGATGTCGTAGGTCACGATGGTACGATACGGCGTGTGAGCCACAGCCACTTTCTTAGGCTGGCAGGATGTCAGCGTAAGCATAACTACGCCAAACAGGGCAAAAATCAGTTTCTTCATACGTCCTTACATTTAAATAGATGGTTTCAATGCGCAAAATTAAGCAGATTTTCCGATACATCCAAATTTTTAGCACATTTTTGTACGTCCTTTTCAATAAAATACATTATCTTTGCATCCAAAACCGGGAAACTAACATCAAAATGAAACGAGGACTGGTACTTGAAGGCGGTGCAATGCGCGGCTTGTTCAC
>JAFZBK010000004.1 GCA_017561825.1 Prevotella sp. | reverse complement strand
TCGAATAAAAAAATAACAACCATAATGGATATGATTGAAGCCGTGAAGGATTTTGACTACCAGGTGCTGGATGCGATAAACTTTCCAGGACCTACGGCGTATGATGCCTTCTGGTTCGCCTATTCCGACAAGATGACATGGATACCCTTCGTGTTGGTCATCCTTTTCTGTCTGTTCCGTCGTACCAACTGGCGCAGCGCGTTGTTGCTGTTGGCTGCCGTCGGATTGCTGTTCTTCTTGAGCGACTTTGTCCTGGCGCACTTTAAACCGATCTTTGGTCGCCTCCGTCCTTCGCACGATGCGAACATCATGAATATCCTCCATTACGTGAATAACTACCATGGGGGCTTGTACGGGTTCCCTTCGAACCACGCCAGTAACGGGTTCGCCACCGCTACGATGCTCACGCTGCTATATCGCCGAAAGATCGTTGCCGCATGTGCCTTCCTATGGGCGATTGGTTCCTGCTATTCGCGGATGTACTTAGGGGTTCACTTCCCCACAGACATCTTGGTGGGTGCCATCATCGGAACATGTATTGCCGTGGTGGTGTATCATCTTTATAAATATGTGTACAAACGGCTATCGTCGAAATGGAACCTTCCCCCGTTTGAACAGCAGTTTGATAAAGGGGAGCCGTGGCCCATCATCGTGGTGTTTGTTCTCACGATAGTAGCGTTGCTCTGCTTCGCAGTTATATAATATAAGAATATGTCAAAGAAAGAAAAATATGAAATGCTGCTCCAGCAGGTGGAGAGTCTGGTAGCAGGAGAAACAAACTGGGTAGGCGTACTGGCAAATGTCACCGCGGCCATCCACGATACGATGCACTTTTTCTGGGTAGGCTTCTATCTGGTGCAAGGCGATGAACTGGTGTTAGGACCCTTTCAGGGCAGCGTAGCCTGCTTCCGCATTCCCTGTAACAAGGGCGTGTGCGGCACAGCATGGAGCCGTCGTGCGACAGTCATCGTTGAGGATGTGGATCAGTTCCCTGGTCATATTGCCTGCAGTTCCTTGAGCAGATCAGAGATTGTGGTGCCTGTGTTCAATCAGAACGGTGATGTCACCGCCGTCCTAGATATCGACAGCACTGACCTCGCCACCTTCGACACTACGGATCAGTACTACTTGGAACGGATGATGCAAACTTTAACAAGTTTGAGGACGATGGAGTAGGGAGTAGGGACGATGGAGTAAGGAGTAGGGACGATGGAGTAAGGAGATATGTACTGAGTTATAAGTAACCATGACATAGAGCCTGTTTCTGAAAACTATTCTCCTTCCTCCTTACTCCTTCCTCCTTACTCGAAAATAAATCCTTCCTCTTACTCGAAAAAAATAACCTTACTCTTTCCACAAAATCTAAATCAAGTTTTTTCCCGAAAAAGTTGGCGGTTTCAAAAAAATGCGCTAACTTTGTCAAAAGAAAACTTTAATACCATCAATATGATTGACGTAAAAGCAACATTAGCAGAGAGTGAAGAAAGAATGGAGATGGCAGCCCTCTTCCTTGAGGAGAGTCTGAACCGCATCCGTGCCGGACGTGCCAACGTGGCCATCCTCGACGGCGTGAAGGTGAACTCCTACGGCTCCATGGTGCCCCTGAACCAGGTGGCCAACGTAAACTGTCCTGATGCCCGCACCATCGCTATTCGTCCTTGGGACAAGAAGGCGATTCGCGACATCGAGAAGGCCATCATGGATAGCGATGTAGGTATCACCCCCGAGAACAACGGCGAGATCATCCGTCTCAACATCCCGCAGCCCACCGAGGAGCGCCGTCGCGAACTCACCAAGCAGTGCAACAAGATTGCTGAGAAGGCTAAGGTAGAGGTGCGCAACGTTCGTGGTGACATCAAGGAGAAGCTGAAGAAGGCCATCAAGGACGGACTCAGCGAGGACAACGAGAAGGATGCCGAGCTCGAACTCCAGAAGATCCACGATAAGTTCATCAAGAAGATTGATGCGCTCATCGATGCGAAGAACAAGGAAATCATGACGGTCTAATTCAGTTGACAGGCTTAGTAATTAAAAATACCGGCTCGTGGTACACCGTCCTTTTCGACGATGGTACCACGGCCGATTGTAAAATAAAAGGAAACTTCCGTCTGCGCGGCATACGGAGCACGAATCCTGTGGCTGTGGGCGACCGAGTGGAGGTTTCAGAAGGCTTTATCACGGAGATAGCCGACCGCAAAAACTACATCATTCGCAAGTCGCCGAATCTTAGTAAACAGAGTCATATCATTGCTGCTAACGTGGATCAAGCCGTGTTGGTGGTAACGGTAAATTATCCCCAGACCAGCACTACCTTCATCGACCGCTTCCTTGCGTCTGCAGAGGCGTATCGGGTGCCTGTCATCTTGCTCTTTAACAAGACCGATTTGCTCGATGATGATGAACGTCATTACCAGGATCTGATGGTGAACCTGTACGAGACCGTGGGCTACCAGTGTCTGCAGGTGTCAGCAGTAACGGGGCAGGGTATGGATCAGCTGCTCCCGCTTCTCGAAGGGAAGATCACAGTGTTCAGTGGAAACAGTGGAGTGGGGAAGTCAACTTTGTTAAATAAAATCGTACCAGAAGCCAACCTCCGCACTGCCGAAATTTCCGAGGCCCATAACGCCGGCATGCACACCACCACCTTCTCCGAAATGATCCCCATATCTCATTCCACATTCCACATTCCACATTCCACTATTAACCAAGACTGTATCGAACAGTCTTGGTTAATCGACACTCCCGGCATCAAAGGCTTCGGCACCTTCGACATGGAGCCCGAAGAGATCTGCGGCTACTTCAAGGAGATCTTCCACTTCTCCAAGAACTGTCGTTTCCGCAACTGCACCCACACCCATGAGCCAGGTTGCGCCGTACGAAAAGCACTCGAAGAACACTACATCGCCGAGAGTCGTTACAACAGCTACCTCAGCATGCTCGAAGATAAGGAAGAAGGGAAATACCGTAGTAGTTACAATAATCAAATGTAACGAAAAGGGGTATGATTTGTAGAATTTTGGTTTTGTATACCAAAAATAAAGTTACTGTAACAAGAGATGAAGAGTAGTTAGGGAAAAGGTTGTATCTTTGCACCGGAAATCTGAGAAAGATTCATCAATTAGATTGTTTAGCAGTTAGTTATATATGTTATGTTTTGGTTTTTAAATTATATTTAGAAGTTTTTATTAGGTTATTTTGTTAGTTATGTTGTATCCAGCGTGGGCCGTGAGGTCGGCGCTGTTTTTTTGCGCTTTAACTCCCGCCGCTGAAAACAACAAACTTCCGTTAAATACCGATAACTCCCAATAGTATTAAATATTTAAGAATAATAGAAAAGATGAAAAGAACATTACTCATTTTCGCGGCAATACTCTGTGTACTTACAGCCTGCAGATCCAACCGCGACCGTCTAATGGAGATCAACAGTTTTTTGAACGACAATCGACTCGACACGGCCCAGCTCTGTCTCAACCATGTCAGTCCGTCCGACTTATCCCCTTACGATGAGGCGCTCTATAATCTCATCATCGTTAAGCTCAACCATCTGAGCTACCGTCCCCTCACCTCCGATACCCTCATCCGATCATGCATCGACGCGTTCACAAAATACGATGATAAGGAACGACTGGCGGAGAGTCTTTACTATCAGGCGGTAACCGACTATGAAGAGGGTCATGTGCCGCAGGCGTTCACGGAAATGAAGAAAGCAGAGGAGATTGCTAATGGTATCGATGACTTGAGCATTCGTCATAAAATCATCGAGAGTCTTACTGACTGGAACATGTCTGAGCACCAATACCAGCTGGCCATGACCTACGGCAAGAGGAACCTCGCGCTGTCAACCATGGCCAATAACAACAACTGGATAGCCTATGCCCTGGTGTTCATCTCGCAGATCTATGCTGGCATGGGTCAGCGCGACAGCGCGAGTCAATATCTCGACAAGTGCATCACCTATATGACCGATGTTCCCGACTCCCAGCGTGTCGCTTTCTATAACTATATTGCGGCTTTCAACATACGTTCTAACAATCTTGCTACGGCACGCAGATATGCCATGAAAGGCAATTCCATCCGTCCCAACAGTATGAGTTATGCCACTCTATCGCAGATATGTTACTTAGAGCGTGATGGTGATGCTGTTGACAGCCTATGCGAGAAAGCCCTACATCTTGTGACCACGCCGTCTGAAAAAATCTACGCGCTCCAACAAAACATGATTCTCTACGAGGCCCAAGAACGCTACGACAAGGCTTTCCAAACCAGTAAGACGTTAATGGAGGTATGGGATGCAGAAGCGAAACTGCGTGAGAAGCATAATGTGCATAATGTACAGGCCACCTATGACTCTGAGATGCAAAACCTGCAGTATCGGCAGAAGATTATCTGTGCTATCTCCGCCCTCGTTGTGGCGGCTCTTGTCATCGCCTTCATTTTGCTCTACTATCACTACAACAAGAGCCAGAACAGCAAAAAGGCCATTCAAAACCAATTCCTTATTAATATATATAGTCAGAAGATAGAGGATCTCAAGTTGTCAAATCAAAATATGGAATCTATAGTGCGCAGTCTGTCAAAGGAAATTACATGGATCAGTGAGCGTCAGATACAAATTCATATCGAGGGCAGGAAGAATTACGATCATATCATGCAGGGGGGTACTGTAGCACGATGGGTCAAAGAAGATTATACCCATTTCATCGAGTATTACAAGCTACTCGACCAGTCCTTTGTCACCCATCTGGAGAATGATTATCACCAACTCTCACCTCGCTATCAGTTCTTCGAGATTTTATACCATATAGGCAAGGACGATCAAGAAGTAGCTCGTATCATGGGGATTAGTAATAGTACAAGAAGAGCTATTAAAACGAGAGTAAAAGGGAGTGTAGTATAGGTTAAGTGCTGCATTTTAAGTGCCTTTTGGCGCTGCTTTTTTTGCAATTCGTTTGTTTACAGCTATTTGCGCAAAAAAGCCATGCAGCGCCCCCAAAAAAATAATTAAGAAAAGAGTTGCATGGTATTTACATTCTTTGTACTTTTGCGGCCGTTAATTTTAATCAAGAATAAATTATGATGAAGAAAAAACAAATGATTATTGTCGCTTTGGCGACGTTGTTGGCCTGGCCGATGAGTATGGTGGCTGGTAACTATGGGTTTTACCCTGTTGATGATGATGATTTAGATGATGATGACGATGAAATTCCGATTCTTGTGCACGGTCCCCATAGATCTCCGCAGAACAAACCGTTGGCAAGTGCTGAGTTTAATGTGGGAAGCGGAACGGTGGAGATAGCGTTCAACAAATCGCTCGCGAACGTGAATGTACAGATCTGGAAGAATGGGATGATGATGAATTGGTATATAGGTGATGCCGTAGCAGGTAACGAATACATAATACCGGTAGGAAACGACGGGAACAATACAGGAATGGTGCTGTATGTGGTTTCCCAGGGAAAGGTATTCTCTGTCATAAACTTGGATTGATTACTATAAGAACACAACACATCCCGCAGGGATGAACACGGAAAGTGTGCTATGAATCATAGGCACACTTTTTTTGTAGTATCTTTTTTTTTGTTGTATCAAAGAGGATAAGACGAAAACAATAAAGGAACGATATCTCACGATATCGCTCCCTCAGTAGAATCTATAACAATTTTACTACGGTCCACGTTGTCATTGTTTTACAAAGATTTTCATGAACACATGCAAAGGTATAGGTATTTTATGAAAGAAACTTATTGAAAAGTTACAAGCACTTTGTTTTTTATGTTGTATGCAAGATTTTTTTGCAACAAAAAGGTGGAAAATACACAGAAACGAAAAAAAATGAAACAAATATGAAAGTTTTCGGTTTTTATTTCATACCTTTGCCAGTGGAATGAGGAATGTGGAGTTAGGAGTAAGGGAATCCCCTCCCTAGTCCTCTCCCATAGGGAGGGAACGAAGGTGCAGTGGCGCAAATTCTACACTCTACACTTTCCACTCTTAACATTTGAACAGTTTTACTACATCCATGAAACGGAATATATTATTTATTGTGTTACTTTTTACCGTCGGAGCGTTTGCTCAGACGGGGCGTCTCTACACGACCAGCGACAAACTGTCGAGTAGTATCATCAATCAGGTGTACCAGGATCAAAAGGGGCGCATCTGGATAGCCACGATGAACGGATTGAACGTTTACGACGGCTATACTTTCCGCACCTTCAAGAGATCGAGGGGGTTAGCCAACAACAGCGTGAACTGTATCACACAGGTGCGTAACGGTGATATATATATAGGTATGGCCAACGCCCTGCAACGCTACGAAAGCAAGGGGTTCATCGAGATCCCGATGATTGACCGCACCGGACAGAAGGTGGCAGCCTTTGTTACCTGCATCGTAGAACGCAGCAACGGGGAGATACTGATCACTACCTCGGGCTACGGCATCTACCGCATGGACGATGATATGAAGAAGGCGCACCAGCTGGAGAACTCGTTTGCCGACATCAAATACGCCCACCGCATCGCCGAGGATCGCGGGCACCGCATTTGGGTGGTGACTGAGGACAGCGGCGTGTTTATGTTCAACGGGGCCAGCAGGCGACAGTTCATGCATCGCGGTGACATGAAGCGTCATTTCACATCCATCTGCATCGATAAGATGGATCGTGTGTTCTTGGGCAGCGACAACAACGGACTCTACCGCTTCATCCCCCACAGCAGCGAAGGGTTCCAGCAGATCCCCTCTACGGAAGGTCTGCATATCGCTACGCTCACACTGAAGGACGACGGGAATCTGCTGTTAGGCTGCGACGGTCAGGGCGTGATGCAGTATAACGTGAAAGACGGGGCGGTGGGCACCATCTCGTATGTGAGTCCGGAGATCGACCTGAACAAGAGTAAGGCTGTGAGCGTGATAGAGGATAAGGGCGGTAACCTATGGATAGGTCTGCTGCAGAAGGGCGTGTATATGCAACCCCTGCGAACGAATAGCTTTGGCTACTTAGGAAGGAAAAACGGGGCACTGAACACCATCGGCGACGCCTGTGTGATGAGCGTGATGAAGACCAGCGACGGTCTGCTGTGGGTGGCTGGCGACAACGATGGACTCTATGCCATATCGTCCGATAGGCAGAACGTGCGCCATTTCAGGTTGGAACAGCAGGGCGAACTCCCTATTACGGTGTTAGGCATGGCCGAAGACAACTCAGGCAAGCTATGGGTGGGCACCTACCGCAACGGCTGCGGATGGGTGGACAAGCAGACGGGTGCATATCACCGTTTGCCTTCGACGCAGACCGAATGCGAGAGCGTGTTCGACGTGGCCATCACCAAGGATGATATCCTATGGATTGGCAGCATGGGCGACGGACTGAAGCGTGTGAACCTGAATACGGGCGAGGAACGTACGTATAGATCGCAACTGAACACCAACAGCGACAGTCTGAGCAACTGTCTGCTGAACGACTATATCGCACAGCTGAAGCTGTCGCCAGACGGCAAGCGCCTGTATGTGGGTACGTGTATCGGACTGGCCTGTCTCGACCTGGCTACGAACAGCTGGACGAAAGTGTTCCAAACGAACGGTATCATCCGCGACATTCAGATCAATACCATTCAGGAGGACAGCAAGGGCAGAATATGGGCTGGTACCAGCGAGGGATTGTACTGCTATGAACTGAAGAGTGGCAAGACCGACTTGTATAACAAACGGTCGGGACTGACCGATGAGTATATAGCAGGTATCGAGCTGTCGAACAAGGGACAGATATGGGTGAGCACCGGTCATGGACTGAGTCAGATGGATCCCGAAACGGGCAAGACCATCAACTACTTCGCCGACGATGGTCTGCAGGACAATGAGTTCTCGGAGGGCGTATCGTTTGCCGATAAAGATGGTAGTCTGATCTTCGGCGGCATGCAGGGCATCACGTGGTTCAAACCTGCTGATCTCCGTCCGATAGGCCGTAAGTTCTCAGTACATATCACCGGCATGAGCCTCAACGGATCGTTTGTGCGCCCCGGACAGAAGTCGGGCGGCTACGTGATCACCGACAGTACCGTGATCAACTCCAACCGCTTCGAGCTGGCGCATCAGGACAACTCGTTCTCGCTGAACCTCTCCACGCTAACGTTCGACTATCCCGACCATATTACCTACGAATACAGTATTAACGGCGAGCCATGGATCACTATGCCCCCAGGCAACCACGAGCTCGCGTTCAGTCATATGCCTTCGGGCACCTACCGCTTCCGCGTGAAGGCGATTATCAACGACACCGAGTCGGACATCAAGGAGTTCACGGTGAAGATACACCCCGTATGGTATCTCTCCACATGGGCCCGTCTGCTGTACTTCATGCTGATTGCCTTAGGACTTTATCTGTATCTGACCTACCGTCGTCGTCAGGAACAGGCTCGTCTGCGCTTGCAGGAGCATATCCATGCCGAGGAGATGAGCGAGGCCAAGCTGCGATTCTTCATGAATATCAGTCATGAGATACGCACTCCGATGACACTCATTCTCACCCCGATAATGTCGCTCATCAAGGAGGACACCGACCCACACCGCCACGGCATGTACAAGACTGTGCAGCGCAACGCGGAGCGTATCCTGCACCTGATCAACCAGATGATGGACCTGCGGAAGATCGAGAAGGGACAGATGATGATGCGCATGAGCAAGACCGACTTCGTGTCGTTCGTGCAGGATCTGTACTCGCTCTTCGAGGTGCAGGCGCGCAGTAAGAACATCGAACTGAGCTATGTGCACGACACCGACCGGTTGCCGGTATGGATCGATCGTAAGAACTTCGATAAGGTCGTGGTGAACCTGTTGTCGAACGCCTTTAAATTCACGCCCCCGGGAGGAAAGGTGGGTATCAGCTTGGAGCACGACGACAAAGTGGCACGACTGCATATCAAGGATACAGGCGAGGGTATTCCCGCCGACAAGCTGGAGAAGATCTTCGAACGTTTTTACCAGACCACCTCGACGGTGAACGATATGAATATCGGTACGGGCATCGGACTCGACCTGACGCGCTCGTTGGTGGAGCTGCACCATGGTACCATCGCTGTTAAGAACAACAGCGACGGCAAGGGCTGCGAGTTCACCGTGACCATACCATTGGGTACGGCTCATCTGAAACCCGAGGAGATGATCGTGGACGAACAGCAGGAGGAGGCACTGCATGAGCTGGAAAGCCTTATTGAGCAACCCGAGGAATTGGATTCGGAGCCTGTCATGCGGAACCGCAAGGACTTGTTCGTGGTGGTGGTGGAGGATGACAACGAGATTGCCGAATACCTGCGCACGGAGCTGGAGCATGACTACACCGTGAGGACATTCAAGAATGGTAAGGAGGCGTTGCCCGTGATCCTGACACAGGTGCCCGATGTGGTGATCAGCGATATCATGATGCCTGAGATGGACGGTAACACGCTCTGCTCGCGCATCAAGGCGAACGTGAATACCAACCATATCCCCGTGGTACTGCTCACAGCGAAGAACCGCGACGAGGACCGTCTGCAGGGTCTTGAGACTGGTGCCGATGCCTTCTTGGTGAAGCCGTTCAATATGGAGATCCTGCGTCGCACCATAATCAACTTGACCGAAGCCCGTAAGGTGATGCGATTCAAGTACACCGGAAACGAGAGTCAGGAGAGCAAGGTGGAAGAGGTGAAGATGAAGTCACCCGACGAGAAGCTGTTGGAGCGCGTGATGAACGTGATCAACAAAAATATCAACAACTCCGACCTCAGCGTGGACATGATTGCCGATGAGGTGGGAATCAGTCGTGTACACCTCCACCGTAAGATGAAGGAGCTGACGAACCAGACACCGCACGACTTTATCCGTAACCTGCGACTGAAGCAGGCGGCGAACCTGCTGGCCAACCAGCATCAGAACGTCACCGAGGTGATGTACGCCTGTGGATTCAGTAACGCGGCCTCCTTCTCCACCATCTTTAAGAAGTTCTACGGCATGTCGCCGCGTGACTATATGAAGGAGCATTCGGCAATGAGCGAAGAATAAGTGGCTGTGACAAATTAAAGATTAAAAATTTAAGATTAAGTATAAATAATTAATGATTAATATCGAACGTGTGATTGCAGCTGTGTGCTGCTTGATGATGAGCGGAGCAGTAATGGCTTCGACAACAATCCCGCTGAAGGGAACTGTGATTAAAGCATCCGACCCGCGGATTGTCTATACGGGGCGCATCAGTTTTGCGAATCCCGACGCGCCGACGTTCTCGTACCCGGGAACGCAGATTATGGCGTGCTTCGAGGGCACATCACTCAAGGTGATGGCGAAACCCATGAGCGGATACTTCATGGCACAGATCGATCAGGCCGAGCCGTTCAAGGTGGGCTTTCTTGCGCCCAAGGACTCAGTGGTGACCATCGCCACAGCCCTGCCCGAGGGCAGGCATTTAGTGAAGCTGATGTACATCGTGGAAGGACTCGACTTGAAGCCGGTGTTCAAAGGGTTCATCCTCGATGAGGGTAGACAGTTAGCTCCGCCACCCGCTCTACCACAACGCAAGATCGAGTTCATCGGGAACTCTATCACCTGCGGCTACGGTAACGAGAGTATCGAGAGGAGCGACCCGTTTGAGTACGAGACGGAGAACCACTACTACTCGTACGCCGCCATCACAGCACGGAACCTGAAGGCGCAGCACTGGGTGGTGGCACGCAGCGGCATCGGCATATACAGAAACTATAACGGTCCGAGAACGGGTAACCCCGATAACATGCCCGCGCTGTACGAATACACGCTGTTCAACGACAAGCGCGAATGGTGGGATTTCCAGCGCTACCAGCCCGACCTGGTGTGCATCAACCTGGGCACCAACGACCTTTCCACACCGAACTTCGACATCAAGCTGTTTACCGAGGCGTACAGGAAATTCCTGAAGACCGTTCGCGGTCATTACCCCAACGCGAAGATCGTGCTGCTGACGGGTTCAATGCTCAACGGAAAGGAGATGGAGCTGCAACAGGCAACGCTCAACGAGTTGAGGGATGAGGCGTACAAGAACGGTGACAAGGAGGTGTACCGCTTCGACTTTACACCACAGACGGGAGAACTGTACTACGGCGCCAGCTGGCATCCCAGTATCTGGCAACATGAGAAAATGGCGGGTGAGCTCACTGCTTACCTGCGAATGATAATGAAATGGTGGTAATGGCTTGGCCATGCCGCAAGCCAAATTGAAAATTGATAATTGAAAATTGAAAATTATCAACTAAAATGAATTTGAATCTGACTTCCGGGATCAAGATGCCCGACCATCAGTTGCGCCGACAAGTGATCGCGCTTTGTGAGAAAGTGGGGAAGCCGTTGCTGAAGCTCTCCACCAAAGACTATGTAGATAACGGTATGATGCACCTCGTGGAACAGTTCGATGGGAAAGCCGGACTGGTGAACATCGAGGTGTTCAACGAACTGCAGCACACCATCACGGGATGGCCTGGAGGAAAGCCCGATGCCGATGATACGCTGCGACCGGAACGGGCTCTTCCCTACCCCAAACGGGTGATCGTGTTCTCGCCGCATCCCGACGATGACGTAATCTCCATGGGTGGCACCATCCGACGACTGATGCAGCAGGGACACGATGTACATGTGGCCTACGAGACATCAGGGAACATCGCCGTGGGTGACGAGGAAGTGCGGCGGTTCATGCATTTCACCAACGGTTTCAACACCATCTTTGCCAATGGTTCCGACGAGGTGATCAAACATTATTACCAGTGGGTGAAGGAGTTCCTGAAAAACAAGCAGGAGGGTGACTATGACAATGAGCAGATTCTGAGACTCAAAGGACTGATCCGTAGGGGCGAAGCACGACTGGCATGCGAATACAATGGGATCGACAGTAAGCATATCCACTTCCTCGACCTACCCTTCTACGAGAGTGGGAAGATCGAGAAACTGCCGATGAGCGAACGCGATGTGCTGCCCATCATCGACTTGATCAGCACCATTCAGCCTCATCAGATTTATGTGGCGGCCGACCTGGCTGATCCGCACGGTACGCACCGAAAATGCACTGATGCCGTACTGGCGGCCATCGATGAGGAACACAACAGGGGTGCTGCATGGCTCGACGATTGCCGTGTATGGATGTACCGCGGCGCATGGGCAGAATGGGATGTGGCCGACATTGAGATGTGCGTGCCGATGAGTCCTGAGGAACTGCGCGAGAAACGGAACGCCATCCTGCGCCATCAGAGTCAGATGGAGAGTGCCCCGTTCTTGGGTAACGACGAACGTCTGTTCTGGCAACGCGCCGAGGATCGTAACCGTGAGACGGCCAAGAAATACGATGCCCTTGGTCTGGCCTGCTATGAGGCCATGGAGGCGTTTGTTGAGTGGCATCGATGATGCCACTAAATTGAGAATTGAAAAATATAGGATATGAAAAGGATTTATGTATTACTACTAAGCGTTATGGCGTTGTTTTCCTGCAAAGCCACGAAACCTGCTGAGACAGAAGGCGTGGACGTGTTCAAAACACCTACTGGCAAAGAGGTGGTGTTCCACTGTATCAAACACGGTAGCATACGCATTTGCTACGACGGGAAAGAGATCGAGATTGACCCCGTGACGAATATCCCGCCCGCTACCGACTATTCCACCATGCCGAAGGCTGACTATATCTTCGTGACGCATGAGCATGGCGACCACCTTGACAAACAGGCCATTGCCGCGCTCACCAAGGAGCAGACGCAGCTGATCACTAATCAGCGATGCGCGGAGATGCTGGGCTACGGGAAGGTGATGGCGAACGGCGATCAGTTGACACTCGCGGCTGACATCCAGGTGGAGGCGGTGCCGGCATATAACTGTACCCCGGGGCGCGAGCAATTCCATCCGAAGGGGCGCGATAACGGGTTCATCATCACGCTCGACGGTCTGCGTATCTATATCGCAGGTGATACGGAGGATATTCCGGAGATGGCTGCCATCAAGGATATCGACGTGGCCTTCATGCCGTGTAACCAGCCTTATACGATGACACCGGAGCAGGTGGCGAACGCGGCGCGTATCGTTCAGCCCAAGGTGCTCTTCCCGTATCATTACTCGAATACGGAGATTCAGAAAGTAGCGGATCTGCTAGAGAATAGTAGTACGGAAGTACGCATCCGAAACTATCAGTAGAATTGAAAATTGAAAATTGAAAATTATGAGGAGTATTGGAAAGAAGATGTTGAGGGGTGCGGTGATTTGCGCCGTTGCCCTAATGACCGTAGCATGCGGTAACAAGAGCAATGACGGAGTGAACAACTTCCGCATTAAGAGAGGAACGAACTTGAGTCACTGGCTGTCACAGTCGGAGGCCAGAGGTGAGATGCGTAAACTGCATATCCAGGAGGATGACTTCGAGCGGTTGCAACAGCTGGGGTTCGACTTCGTGCGTATCCCCATCGACGAGGTGCAGTTCTGGGATGAGCAGGGGAACAAGCTGGAGGAGGCATGGGGGCTGCTGACCAACGCGCTCGATCTGGCCAGAAAGCATAACCTGCGGGCTATCGTTGACCTGCATATCATTCGTTCGCATTACTTCAATGCGGTGAACGAAGGGGATAAGGCGGCCAACACGCTATTCACCTCTGAGGAGGCGCAGCAAGGACTGATCAACCTGTGGTATCAGCTGTCTGACGCGCTTAAGGACTACAGTACCGACTGGGTGGCTTATGAGTTCATGAACGAGCCCGTGGCCGACGAGCATGAGCAGTGGAACCAACTGGTGGCCAAGGTGCATAAGGCACTGAGGGAACGGGAACCACAGCGTACACTCGTGGTGGGTTCGAACCGCTGGCAGGGATATGAGACGATGAAGTACTTGAAGGTGCCCGAGGGCGACAAGAACATCATCCTCTCGTTCCACTACTATAACCCGATGATCCTGACACACTACGGGGCATGGTGGACTCCTATCGGTCAGTACAAGGGAAAGGTGAACTATCCAGGTGTGCTCGTGTCGAAAGATGACTATGACGCAGCGCCTGACTCAATCAAACCGCAACTGGAGCCCTTTACCAAGGAGGAGTTTAACATCGACCGCATCAGGGCTGACTTCAAAGATGCCATCGAAGTGGCGAAGAAATACGGATTGCAGCTGTTCTGCGGCGAGTGGGGCGTGTATGAGCCTGTTGACCGTGAGTTGGCGTACCAGTGGACAAAGGATATGCTTACGGTGTTCGATGAGTTCGATATCGCCTGGACCACTTGGTGCTACGATGCTGACTTCGGTTTCTGGGATCAGCAGCGCCATAGCTATAAGGATAGACCGCTTGTGGAGTTGCTGATGAGCAGGAAGGCTCTCGAGAAATAAAAAAAAGAGGTCGTGAAGACCTCTTTTTTGTGATCCGTTTGGGGCTCGAACCCAAGACCCCAACATTAAAAGTGTTGTGCTCTACCAGCTGAGCTAACGGATCATCAATGCCCATAATGGCAGGTGATTTTCTAAAAAATCGCCTGCAAAGGTACGATGTTTTTTTGAAACACACAAATTATTCGGGAGTTTTTTCTTCATCGGGGTGATAAACCACATGCTCAATCACCTCGAGTGCCTCCTTTCTCTCTTCGGCCTTTATTTCCTCTGTCTCTTCCGGCGTATCTATCACAATATCATCTTCATCCTTGGTGACGTACCGTTTATAGTAGGCAATGATGATAGTGGTGAGCGGCAGCGCAATGATAAGTCCGATGAACCCTAACAGGGCACCCCATACCGACAGGGAAAGCAGGAGGATGGCGGGGTTGAGGCCCATGGCCTTACCCATGATCTTCGGGGTGATAATCATATCGATGATGATCTGCACGATGATGAAGATAGCCACGGCAGATGCTAAGATCACCCAGAAGTTCTGTCCTGTATCAGCAGCCTTCAGTAAAGCTAGGAACGCGGTGGGGATGAGGGCGAAGGTATGGAGATAAGGAACCAGGTCCATGATGCCGATGAGGATTCCCAAGCCGATGGCCATGGGGAAGTCGATGATGGTGAAACCGATGCAGAACAGGATTCCCATGCAGAGCGCCACCAGTCCTTGACCGCGGATATAAGAGTTCAGTGCTTTCTCTACATCACCTGCGAGCTCGCTCCAGAAGGGACGTGCCTTCTTCGGGAAGATACGGATCCAGTTGTCGGTCAGGTACTCGTAGTCGAGCAGGATGAAGAACATATATAATAAGGTGATCATGGAGCCCACGATACTGATGATGATGTTCGCGGTATGTCCTACCACGTTGAAGAGCTGCGGCACGGCTGCCTTCAGCGCCTCGGTCATATCCGGACTCTTGAGTACCTTCTCGATCTGTTCACGGTGTTCAGTGATCCAATCTTTGATCAGCTGGGAGAGGTCGCTCGTGTTGGTCTGCTGTTGCACGTACTGGGTAATCAGCTGACTGAGCTTGCCGAACTGTGCAATCATCGGCGGGATGATCAGGTAGATGATCAGAGCAAGAATGGCGATGACGAAGATCAGGGTGACGATGATGCTCAGGGCGCGTGTAGGCACATGACATTTCTCCTGCACGAACTTCACCAGTGGGTAGATGAGGTAGGCCAGTAGCCAGGCTACGAAGAAGGGCAGCAGTACTTTACTGAGGTAGTTCATGGCGAATAGTATGCCTACTACCAGCAGGGCTACGCCTGCCCAGCGTATGAATCGATCAAATGTTATTTCCTTATGCATAATATCCTTTTTTCTTTGTAAAGAAACAAACTTTTTCTTCCCTCTTTTCTTTGGCGCAGAGAAAAGAAACTTCTTCCCCTCTTTTTCTTTGGCGCAAAGAAAAGAGGCAAAAGAAACATCCACCTACCCCCATCCCCTCCCTATATGGAGGGGCTCAACCGCTCCTTCTCGTCGCTCGTTCATTAAGGTACGCTCAGGGCATCAAAGCCCTGGCGTGATTTTTATTCGGATTGCTCCGCAATCGCCCGCTGATAACACTCGCGGCACAGGGGTTCGTATTCCTGGGTTTCGCCAAGAAGTACGCGCTTGTCGTTTTCCACCAGTCGATGACTGACGTACGCCAGAGCGCCGCACTTCACACAGATGGCGTGTACCTTGGTCACTTCATCGGCAATGGCACATAAGCCAGGCATAGGACCGAAGGGTACGCCCTTGTAGTCCATGTCCAACCCTGCCACGATCACACGTACGCCACGGTTGGCCAGTTGGTTGCACACATCCACCAGTCCTTCATCCAAGAACTGCGCCTCATCAATGCCAATCACATCATTGTCACCTGCCAGCAGCAGGATGCTCGATGATGCGCTGATGGGTGTGCTGGGGATGCTGTTCTGGTCGTGACTCACCACATCGTTATCACTATAGCGGGTATCGATGGAGGGCTTGAAGATCTCCACCTGCTGCTTTGCGAACTTGGCCCTTTTCAAACGACGGATCAGTTCTTCTGTCTTTCCCGAGAACATCGAGCCGCAGATCACCTCAATGCGACCCTGATGGCGTTTCTCGCCTGTGAATGCTGTCATCATGGGGACAAAGATACGATTAAACGAGCACAAAACAAAAGAAAAAGCGGTTTTTCTTTTGTTTTGTCGAGTGAAAGTATCTTCGACGAAGTCAAAGATACAACAATAATTTATAATTATGCTTAAATTCTTACATAATTCTTTGTTATTGGTACCATTTTCTCAATATTTTTGTAATTTTGCCGACTGAATGGGCATTTTGTATGTGGTTCCCACCCCTGTGGGCAATATGGAGGATATGACCTTCAGGGCCATCAGGATCCTGAAAGAGGCTGATCTGATCTTGGCAGAAGATACCCGTACATCGGGTATTCTGCTGAAGCACTATGAGATTAAGAATCAGCTGATGTCGCATCATAAGTTCAACGAGCATGGTACGACGGCAGGAATCGTGGAACGCCTGAAAGCGGGGGCCACCATTGCACTGATCAGTGACGCGGGTACACCGGGAATCAGCGACCCAGGGTTCTTCCTGGTACGCGAGGCGGTAGCGGCAGGACAAGAGGTGCAGTGTCTGCCAGGTGCCACGGCATTCGTGCCCGCACTGGTTTCAAGTGGATTGCCCGACGACCGTTTCTGCTTCGAGGGTTTCCTGCCGCAGAAGAAAGGTAGGAAGACGCGGTTAGAGAACCTGCGCAACGAGGAGCGAACGATGGTGTTCTATGAGTCGCCCTACAGGGTGCTCAAGACCCTGAAGCAGTTTGCCGAGGTGTTCGGCGAGGACCGGAAGGTGTGCTGCTGTCGCGAAATCAGTAAGGTACACGAAGAAAGTGTGCGCGGTACGCTGACCGAGGTCATTGCTCATTTCACCGAGAAGGAGCCGAAAGGCGAGTTCGTGATTGTGCTGGGCGGAGCGTAGATGAGAGATGAAAGATGAGAGATGAGAGATGAGAGATGAAAGATGAGAGATGAGAGATGAGAGATGAAAGATGAGAGATGAAACATTAAACATTAAAATAAAGATTAAACATAATAATTGACAAGTATGAAGAAAATGTTGTTCGCAGCGCTGGGTCTGGTGGCCTTCGTTGCTTGTACAAATGAGAAGCCTGCTCCGATTTTACCGGACGGTGGTCAGAACGATTCCCTTCAGCGCATTATTGAGCAGAAGGACAATGAGATTAACGACATGATGGGTACGCTGAATGAGATCCAGGAAGGTTTCCGCGAGATCAATGAGGCAGAGAACCGTGTCAATGTTGTGAAAGACGGTGAGCGCGCTAACAAGGCTCAGCAGATCCGTGAGAACATCCAGTTCATCTCACAGCGCATGGCTCAGAACCGTGAGCTGATCAAGAAACTGCAGCAGCAGATGCGTGAGAGCACCGTGAAGGGCGATGAGTTCCAGAAGACCATCATCAACCTGACCAAGCAGCTGGAGCAGAGCAACGAGACATTGCAGCAGCTTCGTGCTGAGTTGGATGCTAAGGATATCCATATCTCTGAGCTCGATGAGACCATCGCTAATCAGAATACAGATATTAAGAATCTGAAGACTGAGAGTGAGCAGAAGACTGAGACGATCAATACACAGGACAAGCAGTTGAATACCGCTTGGTTCGTGTTCGGTACGAAGAACGAGCTGAAGGAGCAGGGCATCCTGAAAGATGGTAAGGTGCTGCAGGGTAACTTCAACAAGAACTACTTCACCAAGATTGATATCCGTGTTGACAAGGAGATCAAGCTGTATTCGAAGTCGGCTAAACTGTTGACCATGCACCCTTCAAGCAGCTACACGCTGACACAGGATGCTAACAAGCAGTATATCCTCAAGATTAACAACCCGCAGTTGTTCTGGAGTACGAGCAAGTACTTGGTTGTTTTGGTTAAGTAAATTGATAAAAAATTTAAAGGTGCGCCAAGGATTTGATTCCTTGGCGTATTTTTTTATCTCTTTTTCTGGAAGAACTCCTGCATCAGTTTCCGGCAATCATCTTCCAATACTCCACTCAACACTGTGGCTTTGGGGTGCAGGGCTTGTGGGGCAAACAGGTGGAATCCACGTTTCTCATCCTCGCAGCCATAGACGATACGACGGATTTGTGCCCAGCCGATAGCACCAGCACACATCACACAGGGTTCTACGGTGACATATAAGGTGCAGTCGGTAAGGTATTTCCCACCGAGGGCATTGGCGGCCGCGGTGATGACCTGCATCTCAGCGTGGGCGGTAACGTCCGTGAGTGTCTCGGTTAGATTATGACCGCGGGCTATGATACGGTCCTTGCACACCACGACGGCTCCCACGGGAATCTCACCCTCGTCGAACGCCTTTTTTGCCTCGTCGAGTGCCCGCTGCATATAGAACTCGTCCTTCTTCTGTTGTTCTTCGGTCTTCGTCATACCTTTCTCTTTTGTCTGCAAAAATACACTTTTTTCTCTAAAAAATCAAATGATGCTTGGAGAAGAACGTAAAAAATCGTATCTTTGCCCTAACCTAAGCCAGTAAGGAAGTGAACAAGACGATATATCTTAAAGAGACGGATTCCACCAACGACTGGCTGAAAGGATATCAGTCTGAGGAGGGTGAGGACATGACAGTCGTGACAACCGACTATCAGTCGGCTGGTCGTGGCTGTGGTTCAAACCATTGGGAGAGTGAGGCTGGGAAGAACCTCATGTTCAGTATCCTTCTCCACCCGCAGGTGCCCGCAAAGGATCAGTTCATCCTCTCCATGGCCAATGCCTTGGCGCTGAAAGATGTGCTTGACAGCTATACCGACGGTATCAAGATCAAGTGGCCGAACGATATCTATTGGAACGACCAGAAGATTGGCGGAACGCTGATTGAGACGAAGCTGCAGGGCAGTGAGATCAAGGACTGTATCATCGGTACGGGTATCAACGTGAATCAGCAGGTGTTCCATAGCGATGCTCCGAACCCCGTGTCGCTGGTACAGATCCTGGGTCATGAGGTTGACCGGAAGGAGATGCTGGAGAAGATTGTGGCACGATGGGACTATTATAATAATAAGGTGGTGAAAGGAGACTGGCATTCGATTCGTTCGAATTACCGTTCGGCACTGTATAGGAGAGGGGAGATACACGACTACCGTTATCCTGACGGCATCATGGAGCGAATGACGTTAGTGGACGTGACTGATGACGGTCATCTGTTACTGCTATGCGGACGCGAGTTGCTCTCGTTCGCCTTTAAGGAAATACAGTTTGTGGTAGATTAGAGGTGAGAGGTGAGAAGCAAGAAGCAAGAGATTATTAAACAAATAATATGGCAAGATTTAAAAGGATATTGTTGAAACTGAGCGGTGAGAGTCTCGCCGCTGGTGGTAAGACGGGTATCGACCCGCAGCGTCTGGCTGAGTATGCAGCACAGATCAAGGAGGTGCACGAGATGGGTGTGCAGATCGGTATCGTGATTGGCGGTGGTAACATCTTCCGCGGTTTGAGCGGTGCTCAGAAAGGGTTCGATCGAGTGAAAGGCGACCAGATGGGTATGATGGCTACGGTGATCAATTCATTGGCGCTGAGTAGTGCCCTGGATGCGGCAGGAGTGAAGAACAAGGTGCTGACGGCTATCCGCATGGAACCCGTGGGTGAGTTCTACAGCAAATGGAAGGCCATTGACGCTATGAACGATGGGTATGTATGTATCTTCTCGGCAGGTACGGGCTCACCTTATTTCACCACCGACACAGGTTCTTCACTGCGTGGTGTAGAGATTGAGGCTGATGTGATGCTGAAGGGTACACGTGTGGATGGTATCTATACGGCTGATCCCGAAAAGGATCCCACGGCTACGAAGTTCACCGACATCACCTACGAGGAAGTGTTGGCAAGGAATCTGAAGGTAATGGACCTCTCGGCTGTCGTGATGTGCAACGACAACCATCTGCCCATCTATGTCTTCAACATGGATGTGGTGGGTAACTTAAAGAAGGTAATGGATGGTGAGGAGATTGGAACGCTGGTACACAGCTAACCCTCCTCGTATTCCACATATTCACCCTCGTCATCTGCAATGATCTTGCGGTTGACGGTTTGCGGATCACGCGTGTCGGTAATCACTTGACCGTCACGCGTGGTTTTGTTGTTGACGGACTCCTGTTGTTGTCCTTCTCCCTTTCCAAAGAACTGACGACGGGCACGGTTCAAGACACCTAATACGCTCAGTACCAGGAAGCCAATCAGCAGTAAACCTGCCAACAGGATGAAGAGTATGGCCTTGATGATGAACATAGTGGTAGTGGAAAGGGTTACGACTTACGAGAAGTGCACGCAGAAAGGAAGATATACCAAGCAATGACCAATGCGATTCCTTTGACGCGGAACAATAATAGCAGAATGGCGGAGGTAATCAGGAACAGGTATCTTACCTCATTCCCTTTCCATCCCCATTGCTTGAACTTCAGCGCGAACATCGGAATCTCGCTTACCAGCAGGTAACAGCTGATCAACAGCATCACTACCAAGGCGGGCATGTAAACAGGGGTTGACTCCAGCAGATGACCTGCGCCGACGAGCAGTGAACCCCAGAACAAAGCATTGGCAGGGGTGGGCAGACCGATGAAAGAGCTGGTTTGACGCTCATCAAGGTTGAACTTGGCCAGTCGTAAGGCAGAGAAGGCAGCCATGACGAAAGCGATGTAGGGCAGGTAAGGACGCAACGGCTCAAGGGCTATGGGGTAGTCCATGATGGTCAGCTCATGATAAACCATGGCTGCAGGGGCCACACCGAATGTCACATCATCAGCTAATGAATCCAACTCCTTACCGATAGATGATGATACGTGTAGCAGACGGGCTGTCATACCGTCGAAGAAATCAAAAAGGGCTCCGATTACAATCCATGCCAAGGCCATGGGAAGGTTGCCGAAGAGGGCAAACGTCACGGCAATGCAGCCTGAGATCAGGTTGCAGCAGGTGATCATATTGGGGATATGCTTTTTCATATTTTGAACTTTGAACTTTGAGCTTTGAACTTTAAGCTCAATCCTTGAGTTTGGCAATCACGGTTTGGTCACCAGTAGTGCTCTGTCCCATCTTCACGCACACCTCAGTACCCAGCGGCAGATAGACATCCACGCGGGAACCGAACTTGATGAATCCCAAGTGCTCGTCGATATAGCAATCTTCACCATCTTTGGCATAGGTGACGATACGGCGGGCAACGGCACCGGCAATCTGTCGGCACAGGATCTCACGACCGTCATCTGTCTCCAACATGATGTCAGCATGCTCGTTTTCTTCGCTCGCCTTGGGCAGCCAGGCCTTGTGGTAGTTCCCGTTCTGGTGATGCACGAACTTCACCCTTCCATCCACAGGGAACCAGTTGGCGTGAACATTGAACAGACTCATGAAGATACTGATCATCAAACGCTTATCGTGGAAATACTCATCTTCCACCACTTCCTCGATCACCACCACACGACCGTCAGCCGGTGCCACCACAATATTCTCGGTGTCGCCAGGGAAATAGCGGATGGGGCAACGGAAGAAGTTGATGAGGATAGCATAGGCTACAGCGGAAAGTAAAACAAAAGCCTTGAAGAACAGACTGTTGCCTCCGACATGCCATAACAGAGCACCCACGGCAACCAATCCGATGCCTACATAAAGCAACGTATTGCTACCTTCGCGATGCAGTCTTATATTCTTGATTCGCTTGATTCTCTTTATTTTCTCACCCATAGTAGTCTGTGGTGCTCTAACCGTGTGCAAAGGTAATCATTTTTTTTCATTCGGGCAATGAAATTACTCTATAGATTTTGTTATTCACGGATTTTTTCCTTATCTATGACTTCGTCGAAGGTACTTTCTCTCGACAATAAAAATAAACTCTATTTTATTTTGTATTGTGCTCGCTTATGCGTATCTTTGTAGCTCAAAACAAGGAAAGGGAAAATGGAAGACTTCGTACACTTGCACGTACATACCTATTATTCAATACTTGATGGACAATCGAGCATTTCACGACTTGTTGACAAGGCGATTGGCAACGGCATGCGTGGCATGGCTATTACCGATCATGGTGATATGTTCGGTATTAAGGAGTTCTTCGACTATTGTAATAAGGTGAACGGAAAGCTGAAGGAAGAGGGGAAGGAACCCTTCAAACCCATCTTCGGCTGTGAGATGTACGTAGCCCGAAACGGGGATAAGTCGCGCAAGATAGACAAGTCGGACATGGGTGGTTACCACCTCATCGTACTGGCCAAGAACTACCAAGGTTACAAGAACCTGATCAAGTTAGTGAGCAGGTCGTGGGTGGATGGTCATTATATGCGCCCCCGTACCGACCGTGCTGACCTGGAGCAGTTCCACGAAGGACTGATCATCTGTTCGGCTTGTATTGCCGGTGAGGTGCCCGCAAAGATCCTGCAAGGTGATATCGCAGGGGCCCGTGAGGCTATTGAGTGGCACCAGCGTGTGTTCGGTGACGATTACTATCTGGAGCTACAGCGCCATGAGGTGAAGGATCCGCATATCCGTGCAAACCGTGAGACGTTCCCAATGCAACAGCAGGCCAACAGGGTACTGATCGAGCTGGCCCGCGAGTATGGCATCAAATTGGTATGCACCAATGATGCGCATTTTGTGGATCAGGAGAATGCTGAGGCCCATGATCACCTGCTGTGCTTGTCAACGGGAAAGGATCTTGATGATCCCACCCGTCTGCTCTACTCCAAGCAGGAGTGGTTCAAGACAAAGGAGGAGATGTGGGAGGTGTTCCAGGATGTACCCGAGGCCATGGCCAACACGGTGGAGATCTTGAACAAGGTTGAGGCCTACAATATCGACCATGAGCCCATCATGCCGTTCTTCCCCATTCCTGAGGAGTTCGGTACTGAAGAGGAATACAGGAAAAGGATTACTCCCGAGGAACTGTTCAAGGAGTTTACTTCGGATGAGAACGGCGAGAACCCGTTGCCACTAGAGGAAGGGGAGAAGAAGATCAAGAAGCTGGGCGGTATTGATAAGTTGTACCGCATCAAGTTCGAGGCTGACTACCTGGGTAAGCTGGCATATGATGGTGCGAAGAGACGCTATGGGGAGTTGACGAAGGAGGTGGATGACCGTATCCGCTTTGAGCTGCATATCATGAAGACCATGGGTTTCCCGGGCTACTTCCTCATCGTGCAGGATTTCATCAACTCAGCCCAGAAAGAGCTGGGCGTGATGGTAGGACCGGGTCGTGGCTCTGCGGCAGGTAGTGTGGTGGCCTACTGTCTGGGTATCACGAAGATTGACCCGATCAAATACGACCTGCTGTTCGAGCGTTTCCTGAATCCTGACCGTATCTCACTTCCTGATATCGATACCGACTTCGACGACGACGGTCGTGGAAGGGTGCTGGAATGGGTGGAGGATAAATACGGGCATGATAAGTGCGCACATATCATCACCTACGGTACGATGGCCACCAAGAACTCCATCAAGGATGTGGCTCGTGTGGAAGGAGTGCCGCTCGATGTGGTGAATACACTGTGTAAGCAGATTCCCGACCGATTGCCTGACGGCATGAAGATGAACCTCCCGAATGCCATCAAGTGCGTACCCGAACTGCGCGAAGCAGAGGTATCGAATGATGAGCGGTTGCGGAACACCATCAAATATGCCAGGATGCTGGAGGGAACAGTTCGAGGCACAGGTATCCATGCCTGCGGATTCATCATCTGTCGTGACCCGATCAGCGACTGGGTGCCGGTATCGGTGGCAGAAGATAAAACAGATCCTGGACATAAACTAAGGTGTACACAGTACGACGGTCATGTGATTGAGTCAACGGGTCTGATCAAGATGGACTTCCTCGGACTGAAGACGCTCTCTATCTTGAAGACCGCTGTGGAGAACGTCAGACTATCCACAGGAGATGTGATAGATCTGGACAATATCCCCATTGATGATGACCTGACATATGAGCTTTACCGACAGGGACGCACCGTGGGTACCTTCCAGTTTGAGTCGGCAGGTATGCAGAAATACCTCAGGGAACTGCAGCCGACGGTCTTTGAGGACCTGATCGCTATGAATGCGCTGTATCGTCCAGGACCAATGGACTATATCCCCGACTTCATTGCACGAAAGCGGGATCCGTCGAAGATCAAGTACGATCTTCCCTGCATGGAGAAGTACCTCAAGGATACATACGGTATCACTGTCTATCAGGAGCAGGTCATGCTTCTTTCCCGACTTCTCGCTAACTTCACCCGAGGACAGTCTGACTCGTTGCGTAAGGCGATGGGTAAGAAGAAGATTGCCGACATGGAGAAGCTGGAGAAGCTGTTCTATGAGGGCGGTACCAAGAACGGGTATGACAAGAAGGTACTGAACAAGATCTGGGAGGACTGGAAGAAGTTCGCCTCGTATGCCTTCAATAAGAGTCATGCCACCTGCTATTCATGGGTAGCCTATCAGACGGCCTATCTCAAGGCGCACTATCCTGCTGAGTATATGGCGGCAGTGATGAGTCGGAACCTGGAGAATATCACGGAGGTGACGAAGCTCATGGATGAGTGTCGGGCTATGGGTATCCACACCTTAGGTCCAGACGTCAACGAGAGTCGTCTGGAGTTCAGTGTGAATAGCAAGGGTGAGATACGCTTCGGTCTGGCAGCCATCAAGGGCATGGGTGTCTCGGCTGCCAATGCCATCATCGACGAGCGTGAGAAGAACGGTCCTTACCAGTCGATATACGATGTCTATCAGCGCGTGAGTTTCTCCAGTTGTAACCGTAAGGCCTTTGAGAGTATGACGCTGAGTGGCTGTTTCGACAGTTTTGGTATCCCTCGTGAGCAGTATTTCGGCTATAACAACAAAGGTGATGTGTTCCTCGATACCTTGTTCCGCTATGGTACCGTGTATCAGGCTGAGAAGCAGATGAACGTAAACTCCCTCTTCGGAGGAATGAATGATGTGGAGCTGGCTAAGCCGCAACCGCCTCAGGCAGAGGAGTGGAGCAGTATTGAACGATTGAACAAGGAGCGCGAACTGGTGGGATTCTATATCTCCGCCCATCCGCTGGATGAGTTCAGTGTGGTGCTCGAAGGCTTGTGTAACACCCATTGCGACGAACTGGAAGACAGGGAAGAGCTGGCCAAACGCGATAACTTCTATCTGGGCGGTATCGTGACGGATGTCAAGGAACGTATGACTAAGGATGGGAAGAAGTTGGGGGTTGTGACCATAGAGGACTTCGAAGGTCGTGGCGAGCTGACGGTGTTCGGAGAAGAGTGGGGGCGCTGGCAGGGCTTCCTCTCGGCAGACAGTACGGTGTTTATCTCTGGTAAGTGCTCGCAAGGAAAGTATAATAACAAATACTACATCAGGATCAATGATATCCAGTACCTGCAGACCGTCAAGGAACAAAAGGTGGAGAAGATCACCATCACCATAGACTCTGACTTGCTGGATGATGTGGCCATTACTGATCTCAGTACCATCCTCATGGAGAACCCGGGAAACACGCAGCTGTACATTCAGATCAGGGATACAGAGACCAAACGCCCCATCACACTGCGCAGCAGGAACCGTTCGATAGATGTGAAGCGTAATCTGATTGCCTTCCTGCATGCCACAGAGGGAATGTCATTCAAAATCAATTAGTCATTCGACAAGATTATTCACTAAAATACTACGACAATGGAAGTAACAATTACAAACGAGAACTTTGAGACTTTGAAAAACGGTGATCTGCCGTTGGTAGTCGATTTCTGGGCAACCTGGTGCGGTCCTTGCCGCATGATCGGTCCTATCATCGCTGAGCTGGCCAAGGAGTACGATGGACGTATCGTCGTTGGCAAGTGCGATGTGGAAGAGAATGATGATCTGGCCATGGATTTCGGTATCCGCAATATCCCCACCATCCTGTTCTTCAAGAACGGTGAGGTCGTGGATAAGATGATTGGAGCCGCCGCCAAGGCTAAGATTCAGGAGAAGTTCGAAGCGTTACTGTAAGTCTGAGGACGTACGGTAATAGAAAAGGATTAGAAACGGACGATGCGCGAACCATTGTCCGTTTCTTCTATTTCCACGCGTGTAGCATCATCAGGCAGAAGGTCCTCGATGAGTTCCGGCCATTCGATGAAACACAGGTTTCCACTATCGATATAATCATCGAAACCAATGTCGTAAGCTTCCTCCAGTCGTTTGATGCGGTAGAAGTCGAAGTGGTAAATACATTGACCTTTGACTTTTGACCTTTGACCTTTATCAATACCGTATTCGTTGACAATGGCAAAGGTAGGTGAGGTTACCTCTTCTTCCACACCCAGCTCTAGACAGATTGCTTTGATGAATGTTGTCTTACCCGCTCCCATCTTACCATAGAAGGCATAGACGGTACTTGCTGGCATGTTCTGAATAAATGCGCGTGCTGCTTCGCGGATGTGCTGTGGGTCTTGTATGATGATTTCCATTGTTGTATTCCTTATACGTTTATTTCCTTCCTTTCATCACGACAACAGGGATGATCATCTCTTCCATCGAGATGCCGCCGTGCTGGAAGGTATCTTTGTAATAGCTTACGTAGTAATTATAGTTGTTCGGATAAGCGAAGAACGTATTACCTGTCGCGAACACATAGCTGGTGGAGAGGTTCGGGGCGGGCAGGAAGGCCTGCTGCGGATCCTTGATGACGAACACCTCCTTGGGGTTGTAGTTCAGGTTCTTGCCCAGTTTGTAGCGCAGGTTGGTGTTCGTGTTACGGTCACCGATAATCTTCACGGGCTTGTCAGCACGGATGCTACCATGATCCGTGGTAATGATGACGGTATAGTCGTCCTGAGCCAGCAACTTGAAGAGGTCAGCCAACACACTATGTCGGAACCAGCTGAGGGTGATGCTGCGGAACGCACTCTCGTTATTGGCCAACTCGCGTACCATCTTCGATTCCGTGCGGGCATGACTGAGCATATCGATGAAGTTCACCACGAGCACGTTCAGGTCGTTGACGTGCAGGTTATTGAACTGTTGCAGGAATCGGTCACCAGCTACTGAGTCGTTGATTTTATGATACGAGAACGAATTCTTTCTGCGGTATCTGTCAAGCTGTGTCTGGATCAGCGGTCCTTCATTGAGGTTCTTCCCTTCTTCTTCATCCTCATCCACCCACAGGTCGGGAAACATCTCCGCAATCTTGTTCGGCATGAGTCCGCTGAAGATGGCATTGCGGGCATACTGTGTGGCAGTAGGCAGGATACTCATATACAGCTGTTCCTCGATGACAAACTGGTCACCAATCTCTTGCGAGAGGATGCGCCATTGGTCGTAACGGAAGTTATCAATAACAATCAGGAAAACCTTCTCCCCTTTGTCAAGACGCGGGAAGATAAAGGTCTTGAAGAGATCAGGCGAGATGACAGGCACTTGGGATGCTTGTTGCTTCCCCCTGTTCTCCATCCATTCCATGTAGTTCTTCTTGATGAACTTCGCAAAGCCGTTGTTCGCCTCCTCCTTTTGCATGCGAAGCATCTCGGTCATGCTACTATCAGTACTGCTCAACTCTAGTTCCCAGCGCACCAGTTTCTTGTATATCTCGGTCCAGTCGTTCCAGGAGTCGCAGTTGTCAATCTGCATGGAGATATCCATAAAGCTCTGCTGGTAACCGCTTTGGGTAACCTCCGTCTCTATCTCTTTGCGATGGATGTTCTTCTTCAGGGTGAGCAGGATTTGATTGGGATTCACGGGTTTGATGAGGTAGTCGGCTATCTTGGATCCAATGGCTTGGTCCATGATGTTCTCCTCCTCGCTTTTAGTAACCATCACCACAGGTGTGGCCGGCTGGATCTCCTTGATGATCTGCAGCGTTTCCAGTCCGCTGATACCAGGCATCATCTCATCCAACAGGATCAGGTCGAAGGTTTTCTGCCGACACAGATCGATAGCATCCGTGCCGTTGCTGACGGTCACCACCTCATAGCCTTTCTTCTCCAAGAAGAAGATATGTGCTTTCAGGAGTTCAATCTCGTCATCAACCCATAATAGTAATCCGTTCGTCATATCGCGCTCTCTTGAAGGTTGTTCATTTAGAATCCATCCAGTTCGTAGTACTCATCCTCGATATCAACCACTGTTCCGCTCGGGGCGGGAGTTTCCGCAGGATCATCGGTAATCTCAAAGACGGGCTCATCAAGGGGTTGTGTAGCAGGCTTGCTGACAGGCTCTTCGTTAGGGATTTCAATGATATCACTTGGAATCTCTACATTGTTGCTAGGAACTTCTATGACATCACTAGGAATCTCTATATCTTCACTAGGTATTTCTATGCCGACCTCTGGCTGCGAAGGCTCCTCAGCAGGGATCTCGATGCCCACTTCGGGTTGCTGCGGAGCAGGAGTAGGTTGAGTGGGTTCTTCTGCGGGAACCTCATTCTTCTCCTCTGGAACCTCTAATTCCACGGATGGGTTTGGATCGATACCTAAGTCGATAAGGGTATTGTCATCCAAGACGCCACCGTTGAGGATCTCTTCCTGTTCCTGCGTTGTTGATGAGGCAGGTTCCTCTTCTACAGGAAGGTCAGCCGGTTCCGTGAGCAGTTGTACCGTACTGATCTTCAGCGGTACGAAATGCTCTTCGTAGAACTTATCATAGTCATTATAGCTATATTGTGTGCCGAGCAATTCAAGGTTCGGCTCACTGATAAGAATCATTCGCGCCTTCCTGAGCAGTCGTGTAACCGCCTCGTTCTTATACAGCTGACGTGCATATTGCCATGCCTCGTCGTAGTTCAGGAACCCACTGAGTCTCATCCTGTGCAGACCATCGAGATCCTCTACTTCAATATCGAAGTTACGCACCATGAAACTGGTGAAGTTAAAGCGAGCCATCTCATAGAGCAGTTGGTTCTCGTTGACTGAATCAGGCTCATAGGCCATCATGAAGACGAAGCGGTCGTTACGTTCCGCAGTAAACACCCTTGCGGCAATAGAGTCGCTGTCTTGCAGCACCTCCGACCGTCTGGTCCACACATCACCCATGTCGAACTTACCCCCATGGAGTCGTCTGCCGGCATTCACACCATTGATGATCATACCTGCCAAGGCACTCACATCGCTCTGCGGATAATCGCTCACAACCTTCTGCATATCCTCCACGCAGCCCTTGCCGTCACCATCGTTCAGCTTAGCCAGTCCACCGATAAAGATGAACTTATCCCTATGTTCGCCTATGGGGAATCGTTGGGCAGATAGGATGGTATTTGTACGCACCTCCGTCAGTCGTCCCGCCTTGAAGGCCGCATAGGTAGCCGCATAGAGCGAGTCCTCGATATGTGCCCCGAATCGGGCATTCTCTTCGAAGTACGGATCATTGAGCAAGGTTGTCCACTGACTCTCTGGATAGTGTTCTTTCAGTTGGTCGAGATACGTATCAGCTATCTGCGGTTGCAACTTCCGCTGGTAGAGCAGCCACAGGTGATAGAACACATCATCCATGTGCTCAAAGTCAGGATACTGATCCGTCAGACGGCGCAGCTGTTTCTCACTCAAACGCAGGTTATCGAGCTTATCCTTGAAGATCACGCCACTGTGATAGAGGCCATCTTTGATGATCATATTACTCTCTTCCACCTGCTCCTCAGTGAAAGGAATCTGTGCCAGATAGTACTCCCGTTTATGCGGATCGTTCTGCACACTGTCAGTTGCCTGTGCTAAGGAGTCAGCAGCCAACGTGGCCTGTTCCAATGAATCCCGCTGCTCGTCAGTCATGTCAGCAAGATCCGTTGGACCAGCCACAACGGTTTTGTTTATACGCTGCCAGTCATCCACATTCTCACGCTTTCCCCACAGTCGTTGGAAGTTACTCTTACCTTGGTTCACGGCTGTTGGGTTGTAGAAATACCAGATGCTGTTGCCCTGTTGCTGCTGAGGCTGTTGCTGTCGAGCAGCTGTAGGACCGTCGTTGGGGATGATATCATCAAAGTTCTCACCGCCAGCCTGCTGTTTTCTTACCTCCTCCTCTGCCAGTCGGTTACGTTCTTCCTTCTCCTTCTTCTTCAGTGCTTCAATCACACGGTCGATAGCAGCATTACGGTCATCCTCGCTCATCTTAGCCAGTGCCTGCAGCGAGTCCTGCAGATGGATGGCATCCGTATGCGGCACCAGCTCGTCGAGAACCTTCGAACGATTCGACAGTTGCTCATAGTCATCACGGTCCTTGTCGAGCAGACCAATAGCCTCGCCATAGCAACGACGCGCATCACTGAAGTTCTCACGCGCCCAATAGAGATCACCTAAATGAAGCAGCAGCACACCTTTCTCAATGCCCGAGCGTGTAGCTTTGGTGTTACCTTTCTCATAGGCCTCAATAGCTTTCAGTGTGTCGCGTTTGGAGAGATAGATGTTACCGATGGCGTAATACACCTGGTCGAGATAATCCTTGTTCTTGTCAGACGCCGCCATACGTTTCAGTCGGCTGATCATCTGCTTATCCTTCGTACCTGCCATCACCTCGGTCATGGCGATGCGGGCATTGAATTCCAGTTCGTAGGGAGGACTCTGACGGATAACGTGTCGGAAAGCCTGATAGGCGTTGTCGCGATGTCCCAGTGCCGCTTCTATCTGACCTAACAGATACCACTCGCGTGCTTTCTGCTTCTTCCGCATCTCATGTTTGATCACCTTCTTCAGATAGGGGATAGCCTCCTCGTAACGTTGCGTATGGATATAGTAGTCAGCCAAGGTATAGTCCCATTCCTTCACGGCCCGCCAGTCGAGCGAGTCGCGTTTCATCTTATTGATCCCATCCTCAGCATCGTAGATCCAGTCCTGCTCGATGTAGCACTTGGCCAGCCAAGCCCGCGCCTTTCCGTAGATAGCAGGCTGCGTCTGGTACAGTCGGCTCATATAGGCAAACGTGGAAGCCGCCTCATCAAAGGCTCCTTGATGAAATTGCGATCTTCCCATCAGCATCCACGCTTTCCATAGGAAGGGGTTGTATTCGCTGCGGTTGAGCCACTCGATGTCACGTTCCGTCTTCTTTCTACTCTTGGTCCATTCGGGTCGTCTGGTGATGCTATGGCGCTTGATGGCCTTCTGACTCTTCTCAATGGCCTTGTTGTAGTTGCCCTTACCGATTTCCATACTGTTCTTGTTACTGACAGGGTAGAGGGGAATCATCTCCGTGAAGTTGTCACGATGACTGTTCTCCTTTTCCAAAGAAGCATCGATATAGGCTTGCGAACCATTAAAATAGGTATTGTATTTGGCGTTGAAGGAATGCCACCAACGCGACTGCGCCGTATTCTTATCGTTGGAGCAGGAAACAAGGAGGAGAAGGAAGAAGATGAGAGATGAGAGATGAGAGATAAGAGATAAGGCCACCCCAACCCCTCCATGAGGAGGGGCAACAAAGAAGCTCCGTATGATCTTACCTTTCTTCAATTATGAATTATGCATTAAATACACTTCGTCCTTCACCTGGTCGGGAAGTTCAATACCTCTGAGTACCAGACTGCGGGACCAGTCCTTTACTTCCTCTTGGCGCATGGAATAGAGAATCTCGCGGAACTGCTCCGCCTCCTCGTCTGAGTAGTTGTTGGCCGTTCTGCCTTTGAACGCATCCAGTTCCTCGTCATCGAAATACTCGATGTCGCGGATAGCAGCTTCCATCATGCATTCCTGTTCGCATTTCTCGTTGTCGCCGTTGCATGTGGAACAATCGTTCCCATATATCACAACGTCTCCGCCCCCTTCTTTATTGTGTGAGAGTAGGGCTATGATAGCGGAAAATACGCCCAGAGCCACTAATGCGAGCAGAAGATAGGTCATAAATGGTATTTGTTTAGGAATTGTCAGGTGTTTCTTCGATGGTGAATCCCACCGAGCGGATGTCATCCCAGAACTTGGGATACGACTTGCTCACCACCTCTGGATTGTTCATTTTCAATCCGGGAATCTTGATGCATACAGGGGCAAACGACAAGGCCATGCGGTGGTCCTCATAGGTGTCGATGGCCTCCATAGAGGCTTCACATCGTTCACCGTCCCATAGCAGTTCTTCTCCGTTGATGTCGCGAATCACATATCCCAGTTTCTTCATCTCCTTCTGCAAGGCAGCCATACGGTCGGTCTCCTTGATCTTCAATGAGGAAAGACCTTTGAAGTGGAAGGGGATACCCATCACGGCACAGCAAACCACGAACGTCTGCGCCAAGTCGGGCTGGTTGATGAAGTCGTAATCAAGACGGGGCAGTCGTGTGCGGACCTTCTTCAGTGTCACGGTAGTCATCACCCCAGGTTCGGTATTCTCGAATGAAGTCTTCACACCCAGCATAGAGAACAGGTAACGCACCACAGAGTCGCCTTGTCTGGATCCGTCTGTCAATCCCGTCAGCTTGATCTCATTGTCGTAATCGTCACTCAATGCCATGATCTCATACCAATAACTCGACGCACTCCAGTCGTTCTCAATCACATACTCTTTCTGCTGATACTCCTGATGAGGCGCAAAGATCGTATTGTAATCCGTCCATTCAATCTTCAAGCCATAGTCGTGCATGGTATGCATGGTCAGGTCGATATACGGTCGTGAGACGATATTCCCCGTGAGCTTCAGTTCCAGTCCGTTTTTCAGGGCAGGACCGATCATCAGCAGGGCCGAGATATACTGTGAACTCACATCGCCGGGAATCTCTATGGTGCCGCCTTCAAGCGCATGACCTGTAACGCGCAGCGGTGGGAATCCCTCTTCGCCCAGATACTTGATCTCTGCTCCTAAGTAGGAGAGGGCATCTACCAATACCTTGATGGGACGGTGTTTCATGCGTTCAGTACCGGTAAGTGTATGACTACTTCCTGGGGTTACGCTCAGATAAGCGGTCAAGAAGCGCATAGCCGTACCTGCAGCCTTGATGTCAATCACATCGGGCCAGTCACGCAGCGCCCTTACCATGACTTCAGTGTCATCGCAGTCGCTCAGGTTCTGTGGAAGGGTATGACCGCCAGATAGGGCATGTAAAATCAGTGCGCGGTTACTGATGCTTTTCGAGGCTGGCAGTTGTATGGTATTACCCAAATGTTTGGGTGCATAAATAGCATATTGCATGGATACTTTCTGTTTTTCCTGCAAATGTACGAATTTATTTCGTAATAGCCACATCAATCAGGAAATAAATACTAACTATTGTCAAAACTTAAAACTTCTTTTGTTTTTTCTGCTCATAAATTTGCATATATCGACGAAAACCACTAACTTTGCACCCGCAAAACGCAAGGATCGGGATTTAGCGCAGTTGGTAGCGCACACGTCTGGGGGGCGCGAGGTCGCTGGTTCGAGTCCAGTAATCCCGACCAAAAATAAGAATCCAAACCACGAAAATGTGGTTTGGATTCTTTATTTTTCAATTTGTAGCCAATGTAGTCCCGCTTAGAACACAAAACCGATGTTCAGGAAGATGTAAGGCTTCTTGGTACGGTTGCTGTAGCCGAGAGAGCCACCAACAGGACCGAACATGGTATTATAGAAATACGAACCTTGAACACCCACGAGTGTACGGTTGTCAAGCAATTGCTTCACCTTGTCAGCATGCTGGGCAACAGCCACTTTGAACAGTACGTAGCTGCTGGAGCCGATATGCTGCTGAGCCTGAACCTGGGCGGCCAGGAGCTGGTGCTTCACATACTCCATGTTTCCAATGCCGGCGAAGGGCATCTGCTGCTCGACGTAGTGGCCAAACCAGTCGCCACCGATGGTGTTACCAAAGACGGGAGGAACTACGGAGCCAAAGAGAAGACGACCATAGAGCATGGGCTGGATGGCAAAACGACTGCCGAAGGGGAACGATATGCGCCAGTCGGCACTGACCTCACTCAATCCCGCCTTGTCATCGAGTTTAGTGAAGTTGTCGGTCAGGTAGGCATATTCCGCATTGAACCGCACGCCGCTTGTAGGGAAGTTCCAGTTGTTCTCGCTGTTGAAATTCAGACGGGCACGATAGCTATAGAAATGCTCGTTCTCGAGTTCCACCTGCATGGATGACTCCGATCCGAGTTTGTCGCGGTAGTGCATAAAATCCCAGCGAAGACCCATCATCAGGTTGATTTGACGGAAGCTGAAGTTGATAGGCAGGAGCTCAGCCTGGAACTGGTTATAGCGGATGTTATAGTCGAGGTCGCCATTGCTGTAGATATCCACGTCGTTACGACGGAAGGAGTAGCTGAGCGTAGGACGGGTAAAGCTACTGGGATGGATGGTGAGTTCACCGCGTGCCATCAGTCGTTTGCCCAAACGCAGGGTGATATCAGTATTGATAGGTGTCTTCGACTTCAGCGGGATGTCGAGACCCAATTGCATAGCAGCGTATTCCTCATTGTCATAGCGCACACCGCCATGCAACTGCACGGACTTGCGTTCGCCTGCAGTAAGCACCACACGTACACCATTGGAATAATTCCAGATGCTATCTTGTTGATGCCAGATGCCAGGAATTCTCATGCGTCGGGTAACCTCGGGTAACCTCTCAGGTATCAAGTGACATTCTGCAGTCTGGTAGAACAGATCCATGCGCATGGAAGTCGTGAGTTCCTGTTCCAGCTTGGCATCGATACTATCCCTCTTGTTCAGACCGAATTTCTGACGAAGGAAGCGCTCATCCTGCGGTGTCATGTTCTCAAACGTATAGCCGAGGATGCGGTGTTTATCGGTCATCACCCCAGGACGGAAGGGATGCAGGAGTTCAGGAAAGGAATCCTTTTTCATACCGATGCGCTCCTTCAGGGCGACAATCTCGTCCCAGTGGCGCATGGCTTCCTCCTCGCCACGACGTATCAGCGTATCAATGGCGGCCTGTGAGAAGCTGGCAGGGGTGTAGCCCTTGGTGTCCACCTTCATGTGCAGATCTGTGATAGCCACGTTCTCGTCGTACTTGTTCTTACAGTTTATATCGATAATCTGATTGAGTATGCTCATCGTTCCTCCTATCTCCTCGGCCGTCTTCGGTGCGCCCTGCACGGATACGCCGATGATGATGTCGGCACCCATCTCGCGGGCGATATCTGCCGGGTAGTTGTTCTTCAAACCACCGTCCACCAGTACCTTGTCACCCATTCTGACGGGCGAGAAGGCGGCGGGGATGGCCATCGAGGCACGCATGGCCTGCGGCAGCCTACCGCTATGGAAGACAATCTCACTATTATCAATAATATCCGTGGCCACGCAGGCAAAATGTTTGGGCAGGTCGCTACTGAAGTCGAGCGAGTCGGTAAAGCCCAGACATAGCTGTTGGAACAGTTCTGCCAGGTTCTTACCCTTGATGATACCACCCGCATTCACGTCACGCTTACCAAAGGTCAGACCAGTGGTATAGAAATAGGTATTCTGTTTCTTACGGTCGATGAGACTCTGACTACTCAGATCTTCCTTGTCGGTGATGACGTAACTCCAATCCTGCACCCGCACCATCGAGTCGAGCGAGTTGGCGTTATAGCCGATGGAATAGAGTCCGCCGATGATGCTACCCATCGATGTACCGGTAACGATGTCAATGGGAATACCAGCCTTCTCCAGCACCTTTAGCACACCGATATGCGCCATACCTTTCGCACCGCCGCCACTGAGTACGACGGCCACCGTTTTCCTTGTGGAGTCCTTGTCAACAACTTTCAGTTCCTGTGCTGACACAGAGGCTGCTATCATCACCAGCAGCGTAAGAATAGACTTTCTATAGTTCATAGTTTGTTGTATTTGAGCACAAAGATAAACAAAAAATGTATAGTTTTATCATTTTTCGTAAAAAATTTGTTCAATTGGAAAAATTAGAGACTCCGGAAATTCCAGAAAATCCGGAGATTCCGGATAATCCGGATAATCCGGAATAACACAATTCAAAAGAAAAAGCCGTTTCCCTTTTGAATTGTTCTTAGTTTTTCGTATCTTTGCACGCATCAATTGAAAAACAAAAAGATCATAAAACGCTTAGATCAATTATATGAACAACTCTTCCCGAACAACGCAACCGAACATCCAGCACTATGCTGACGGTACTGCCAGCGTGATGCGCAAGGCGGTGGTATTCACTGAACTGCGTTTCTTCCAGCGCAGCGACGTCTTGTATCAACTCACACAACTGTTTTGTCAGCGCTATCTGCCCCGTTATGGCGACCGCACGGTTGACCAGATGATACAGGCTGCCAGGAGCACTAAGCAGAATATTGCCGAAGGCAGTGCAGACGGCCAAACATCCACCGAGTCGGAACTAAAACTGCTGGGCATAGCACGGGGCAGTAACCTGGAACTTCTGGAGGATTACCTGGACTACTTGAAACGAAAGGGAATGACGGAATGGTTCGGAAAAAACGAGCGCTTCGACCGTCTGCACCGCTTCTGCCAGGAGCACACCCGTTGGGACGACTACCGCCCCTTAACAGTGCGCATGAATGATGAGGAGCTGGCCAACATGGCTATCTGCCTGTGTCATCAGGTGGATAGGGCGATGGCCAAGTATCTAGAGCGCAAAGACCGTGAGTTTACTACAGAAGGAGGTATCCGCGAGCGCATGACTGCTGCCCGTTTGGGACAACGTGAGACACAGCGACAAATCATCGAGCGGCAGGCAGCGGAAATTGCTGCCCTGCGCAAAGAGAATGCCCGTCTGAAAGAGATTCTCAAAGAGACAGAATAATTGGGATGAACCTGGAAAATCTGAATAATCCGGCATATATATATATAAAGGTAAAAAATGTATTGAAGTGAGCTAAGCCGAATGCAAGTAGCTCAACCTCACCAATTGTATACTTATGCATTCGCAAAAACAAGCTTGGAGCGGGAACGTCATTTGGAGGGAGTGAGAACGTCACTCTCTCCCAGTGAGCGACGTTTTCTCTCAAAGCGAGTAAGGCGCTATGAATATGTATTCATTTTAGCGAATGGTTATGCACAACGGGGGTACGAAGGAACTTTTATCGCGTTTCAACCCACCAACCCACCTATCATTCCCCCTTTGTTTATGGGCGTTTCAGGCACATTAGGTGGGTTGGTGGGTTAAAAACGCAAAATTCTCAAATTTGGCCTAAAACGTTAAAGATTCTAAAGTGCCATAGTTTGTGCCTTAAAGTGCCGTAGTCTATGCTGGAAAGTGGCCTAGTTTGAGGTGGTAATCAGCCTAGTTTCTATGAGAAAGTAGCCTAGTTTCTATGCTTAATCAGCCTGGTTTGAGATGGTATATTTCTCCGCTAAACTCTCTAATTGCCTGTAAACTAAAAAGATGATGGCGGAGAAATTGGAATGATTACATTCGACACGCTTGGAGGCTTTATTCACCTCTGAATGAAAGAATTCCTCCGCCATCATCTTTCTGATATATAGATAGTTAAAGGACTTAGCGGAGTAATCTATTCACCCCTCCCTTTGGAGGGACTGGGGGTCGCCATTCCTAAACTAGCTCGTGAGAGTCGGTGCGGTTTTCGTAAAAAGCCCACGGGTAAGGGTATCTATATCTTCAAAGGTAAAAAGGTCGTGATTAAGTGAGAATCTCCAATTTCTTTAAGTGGTATCATCACAAACTCACGTTCCTGCATCAGCGGATGTGGAATCTTCAGATCGGGTTCATCCACGGTAAGATCGTCATAGAGCAGGATATCTATGTCGATGGGACGATCGGAGTAGATGCGAGGTTTCGCATCTACTAATTGACAATTGACAATTGACAATTGAGAATTCTTTGATGAGCAAAGTGGTGAAGCAGAGGGGGCAGTTTTCTTTTTGCGCCCCATGTCGCTTTCAATCTTTTGGGTCTTGCGCAGTACTTGTCGAGGTGTGAGGGTGGTTTCGCAGAGGATGACGCCATTGAGGAACTTGTTCTCCGAGTCGAAGCCCCAGGGTTCAGTCTCAATGAGCGACGAGCGACGGATTACCTCCCCCACTCGTTCGCTAATCAACTCAATGGCCCGTTCGATGTTCGCTTGGCAGTCGCCCAAGTTACTACCCAGACCTAAATACACCTTATGTCTGACTCCCAATCTTTCATCTCTCATCTTTCATCTCTCATCTATTAATCATCCAAGATGAGCATGGCATCCCCATAGCAGCCGAAGCGGTAACCGTTCTTCACGGCCTTGTTATACGCTTCCATTACCAGATCGTAGCCACCAAAGGCAGCCGTTTCCATGAGGAGTGTTGACAGTGGGTGATAGAAGTTGGCAATCATGCAATCGGCCACTCCAAACTCATACGGCGGGAAGATGAACTTATTGGTCCATCCCTCGTACTCCTTCAGCATCTTGTCAGTACCCACAGCGGTCTCAGTAGCCTTCACCACGCTGGTGCCGACGGCGCACACATGGAATCCCTTCTGCTTGGCGTTGTTCACAATGTCGCAAGCTTCCTTCTCCACGAACATCTGCTCGGAATCCATCTTGTGCTTGGTCAGGTCTTCCACTTCAATATCGTGGAAGTTACCCAAGGCACAGTGCAGGGTGATATAAGCGAACTCGATTCCCTTGATCTCCATGCGCTTCAGCATCTCGCGAGAGAAATGCAGACCGCTGGCCGGAGCCGTTACAGCACCTTCGTTCTTGGCATAGATGCACTGGAAGTCCTCCAGATCCTCTTCGGTTGCCTGACGACGGTCAACGATATAGTGTGGCAGCGGAGCCTCACCGAGGGCATAGAGCTCACGTTTGAACTCCTCGTGAGGACAGTCGTACAGGAACCGCAGCGTGCGCCCTCTACTGGTGGTATTGTCGATCACCTCGGCCACCATCGTACCACTGTCGTCGAAGAACAGCTTGTTACCGATACGGATCTTTCGTGCCGGCTCTACAAGCACATCCCACAGGCGCATCTCCTTATTGAGTTCCCTCAGCAGGAACACCTCGATCTTTGCATCGGTCTTCTCCTTCGTTCCATACAGACGAGCGGGGAACACCTTGGTATCGTTGAACACGAAAACGTCTCCCTCGCCGAAATACTCCAGAACATGACGGAAATCCAGAAAGACAGGATTGCCCTCCTCATCTTTCAACGGTTCACCGTTCTCGTCCTTTTTGTACATGTCGATGGTCTGCGACTTACGATGGAGGACCATCAGTCGGCACTCATCCCGATGATACGGCGGGTTCAGTGCGATCTGCTCCTCTGGTAACTTAAACTTAAACTGTGATAACTTCATATTGTATGGTTCTTTTAATTCTTTAATTCTGCAAGTTCCTGCTGCTCCAGCCATTGTGGAAACTGTTCCAACGTAATGCATTGTGCCAGTTGCACATCCCCCACCCGTGTCCTGCAGAGGGAGGTGAGATAGGCGGCAGAGTCGAGCGCCTCACCGATATCGCGGGCCAACGAACGGATATAGGTTCCTTTACCGCATACCACCCGGATGCTCATCTGCATCATCTCCTCATCGAAGTGCAGCAACTCGATTTCCTCGATGTGCACTGTCTTGGCCTTGATCTCAAAGTCCTTTCCCTTACGACTGAGCTGGTAGGCTCGTTTGCCGTTCACACAGACGGCGCTGTATATAGGCGGCACCTGTTCTACATCGCCCACAAACGAGGTGAGTACCTGCTCCACGCGCTCACGAGTGATCTGCTCCGTGGGGAACACCTCATCCACAGGATGCTCCATGTCATGACTGGCAGTTGATGCGCCCAACTGCAGGGTTGCCACATACTCCTTGGTATGCGCTTGCAGTGTCTCTATCTCTTTAGTCTTCTTCCCTGTACAGAGTATCAGCACTCCTGTGGCCAGCGGATCCAATGTTCCCGCATGACCGACCTTCACCTTATACCGCATCTTCTTCGTCAGCAGATAGCGGATATGTGCCAACGCGCCAAAGCTTGACATGGCATAGGGCTTATCGATGTAGAGTATCTCTCCTGTACGGAAATTCATCTTTCAAATACTATTTCATCAACGTGATGCCAAGGACCACTAATGCCACGATGGCACAGTAGATACCGAAGTACACCAGCTTGCCTTTCTTGACGATACTGATCATCCACTTGCAGGCAAGACAGCCTGAGAGGAAGGCGGCCAGGAAGCCCACCACCAAGGGGAACACGCCGATGTTGCCAAACACCTCTTCGCCTTTGATGGCTTTCACCACATCGAGTAATGCCTCACCAAGAATAGGCGGGATAACCATTAGGAAAGAGAACTGCGCTAATGACTCCTTCTTGTTGCCCAACAGGAGTCCTGTGGCAATGGTACTTCCTGAGCGCGACAAACCCGGCATGACAGCACAGGCCTGTGCGATACCGATAATGAACGCATCCTTGATGCTGATATGCTCTTTCTTGCGCGGCTTGGCGTAATAGGAGAAGATCAGCAGGGCAGCTGTTACCAACAGCATCAGTCCTACAATAACCAGACCGGAGCCAAAAATCTCCTCCACCTTGTCCTTGAAGAACACGCCGACAATGCCCACAGGAATCATCGACACGAGGATGTTCAGCATGTATTTCTGTTCGGCATTCATCTTGCCACGTGATTCACACTTGAAAAGACCCTTGAAGAGCCATTTCACCTCACTCCATAACACTACGAGCGTACTGCATACGGTGGCCACATGAACAGCTACGTCGAAGGTAAGGTTATCTGCCCCACTAACGCCCAGGAGTTCCTGACCGATGGTGAGATGACCGCTACTGCTCACAGGCAGATATTCGGTAAGGCCTTGTACAAGACCAAGTATTAACGATTCTAACCAGTCCATTACTTCTTAGGCTTATGCATGATAGCATATACGATTGACACAAATCCGAGGAAGGTTACCACGGGTGCCACCTTGATATGCATGGCACTGAATATCTCTGGATTAAACGACTCCTCTGTTGAACCGCTGCCGCTCATCAGGATAAAGCCGAGGATTACCACAGCCACACCCACTGCCAGCAGGATATAGTTCATACGGTCGAATGCGAAATTTCTCTTGTCCATATTGTCAATTCTTAATTATCAATTGTCAATTGTCAATTATCAATTATATTTTATATAGTTCGCCTGCCTTCATCTTCAGGAACTTGTTCACTGAGAAATAGGAGCAGAGCATGGTAATGAGAATACCGAACACCAAAACGGCTACAGCCGTGATAATCATCACCTCAGGAGTAATGACTGCCAATACACCAGGCTCATAAGTATAGAGGAGATAGATTCCTGCGCCCAAAACTGCAATGGCAATCAGTGCCGCACATACGCCAATAAAGAAAGCCTTCTTCATGAACGGACGACGAATGAAGCCCCATGAGGCACCTACCAGTTTCATGGTGTGAATGGAGAAACGACGGGCATAAATACCCAGCTTCACGGAGTTGTTGATCAGCGAGAAGGAAACAATGCTGAGCAGTATTGCCAGCACCAGCAACACCAGGTTGGTTTTGTTCAGTGTGCGGTTCACATCATTGATCAGGTCCAATGGATATTCCAACTCCTGCACCTGTGTATTCTTTTTCAGTTCCTTGGCAATCCACTTCAGCGAGTCCTGGTTAGCATAGTCGGCAGCTAACCGTAACTCAATACTGCTAGTATAGGGGTTACCTCCGGCAAACTCACTCGGATCCACGCCCAGCTCCTGCTTCTGTTCCTCGAGCACCTCTTCCTTACTGATGAACGTAAGACCGCTGACATAAGGACGTGTCTTCAGGGTCCTGCAGAGCCGCAAAGCTTCAGGATTCGTCATATCCTCCGACAACATCATCGTCACGGTCAGGTTCTCCTTAACATAAGTAGAAAGGTTCTTGGCTGTGAGTACGGAGAAAACGACCATGCCCAACAAGATGAGCACCATCGCCGTACTTATACATAGAGTAATAGCCTGCAATCCTTTGTGGTCGCGGGTTTTCGTTCTTTTCTTTCCCATTTCAGAAAGGTTGTATACAACTTATTGCCTGCAAAATTACAAAAAAACGAGTGCAATGCAAAAGAAAAAATGGTTTTTCTTTTTGCATTGTGCACACTTATCCGTACTTTTGCAGTAAATTTGCAAATTATGTCAACGATTATCTATCCTGGTCCGATATTCGGACCCGTACAAAGTCGCCGACTCGGCGTTTCTCTTGGTATCAACCTCCTGCCATCAGATGGTAAGGTGTGCACCTTCGACTGCATCTACTGTGAGTGCGGATTCAATGCCGACCACCGTCCGCGAAGGAAGATGCCCACACGAAAGGAAGTGAGAGAAGCTCTGGAGAGACGTCTGCAGGACATGCAGAAGAACGGTCCTGTACCCAATGTGTTCACCTTTGCAGGCAACGGTGAACCTACTGCCAATCCGCAGTTCCCCAAGATCATCAATGATACCATACAATTGCGCGACAAGTACTTCCCCGAGGCAAAGGTTTCTGTATTAAGCAACAGTACGATGATTCATAAGCCTGAGGTTCATGCCGCCTTGATGCGCGTTGACAACAACATCCTAAAGCTGGATACGGTGAATCCTGAGTATATCCAAACGGTTGACCGTCCTACGGGTCAGTACGACGTGCAGCAGATCATCGAGCACATGAAACAGTTCAACGGTCATCTGATCATCCAAACGATGTTCTTGAAAGGAGAGAAGACGGTGGAACAAGGGGACGAGGGTACGAAACGCGTGAATGTAGATAACACTGGTGATGAGTATGTTACACCGTGGCTGGAGACTGTCAAGGCCATTGCTCCGCAACAGGTGATGATCTATACCATCGACCGTGAGACACCCGACCATAACCTGCGGAAAGCCACGAAGGAGGAGCTCGATCGTATCCGCGACCGAGTGATAGCAGCGGGCATTCCCTGCACGGCAAGTTATTAAACAAGAAAACCTGACTCACACGGATGTGGAAGTCAGGTTTCCTTGTTCTATTTAAGATGCATCAGATCTTGGTGATAATACCTTTCTTGGAAGTCTCCAAGAACTGGATGATATTACGAATCTCAGGACTGTCAGCCACCTGTTCCTTAATTTGGATGAGGGCATCGAACAGACTGGTCTGACCGTGGAACACCAATCGATAGGCATTAGCAATATGCTTCAGTACCTTCTCGCTGACGCCATTACTCTTGCACATGGTCTGATTCACACCATTGTAGCCAACAGGAGTACCACCAGCGATGATGTATGGAGGAACATCCTTTGAGAAGGTTGTACCAGCCTGGATCATCGCACCATCCCCTACTCGTGTTGCCGCATTCTCAATCACGCTCGAAGAGAAGATAACGCCATTGCCGATCTCGCAGTCGCCTGCTATCTTCGTACCGTAGCCGAACACACAACGATCGGCCACCTTGGTGTCATGACTGATATGGGCACCTTCCATCAGTACGTTATCACTGCCAATAACGGTCTGACCACCCGTATGAGTAGCGCGGTTGATTACCACATTCTCGCGAATGATGTTATTGTTACCAATCACACATTCTGTTTTCTCACCACGGAAATCAAAATCCTGCGGGAGGGCAGCAATGACGGATCCCTGATGAATCTTGTTTCCATTGCCCATGCGTGTACCGTTGAGGATGCTCACGAAGGGGAAGATGATACAGTTGTCGCCGATCACCACATCGTCCTCGATATACACGAAGGGGAATATCTTACAGTTGTCGCCGATTTGAGCCTTAGGACTGATCTCGGCTTTAGGACTTATTTCGCTTGCCATAATTCTCAATTTTCAATTATAACTTCTCAATTTACTCTGCGCCTCCTCCCAACGCCTGATACAAGTTCACAACGGCCTGCATCTTATGGAAGTCGTCTGCCACCTTCGAGAGCTGGGCACTGAGCAGACTGCTCTGCGCCTGGATTACTTCGAGATAGGTGGTGCTACTGCTGGCCATCAAGGCTCTGGTATCCTCTACATTCTTCTGCAGTACCTCGATCTGCTTGGCTTCAATGGCACTCTTCTCGGCACTGGAGTTGTAAAGTACAAGGGCGTTGCTCACCTCACTACCTGCAGCGAGCACGCTCTGCTGCCAGGTGTTATAGGCCTGCTCGTACTTCATCTTTGCCACTTTCAGTCCGGCAACAATCTGTCCATGCTGGAAGATGGGCTGTACCAGACTACCCACAGCACTCAGCAGGATCTTACCCGGATTCACCAATCCGTTGTTATTGGTATAGCTACCTGTTCCTGAAATCGTAATGTTGGGATAGAAACGACTGCGGGCAGTATTGATGTCATAGAAACATCCAGCCAGCTGCATCTCGGCAGCGTGCACGTCAGCACGGTTGTTCAGCATCTGGATACCCACGCCAGTAGCAAGGTTGGTAGGCAGTGACTGCTCCTCCAAAGTACTACGGGCAATGGTCTGCGCAGGCTGTCCGATGAGCAGGGAGAGAGAGTTCTCCATCTCGCGGATCTGTCGCAACAAGTCAGTTTTCTGTGCCTCTACAGAATAATAGTTCGCCTCAGCGCTCTGCACTGCTGTGGAACGGTAGCCAATCTTCGTTTCCTTCATCACCTTCATCTTCTCCCAGGTGTCTTTGGTGAGGTCGCTCATGTTATTGACAATCTCCACCTGACGGTCGAGCATCAGCAGTGTATAATAGAGATTCGCGATATTGCTGATGAGATTGGTCTTCACCACCACCTGATAGTCCTTGGTGGCCAACAGGGCCATCTGCGCACTACGCTTCTGGTTCAGCAAGTTTCCAAAGAGGTCAACACTCCACGAAGCAGTCACAGGCAGTGAGTAAGCCTTGGTGGTCTTTCCATCCCATGAGGAGATGGTTCCCTGCGGAGAGAACGTGAAGCCAGGAATGAAAGCGAGCTTTGCCACCTTCAGTTGCTCCTCCACCATCTTCACGTTGAGGGCGGCATTGAGCAGGTTGGCATTCTTATCCAGACCCTGCTGGATCAGTTCCTGCAGTTTCGGATCAGTGAACACGCTACGCCATGGCATATTACCGAAATTCTCATCCTGCCCACTCACCGCTGTCCATTGTCCATCAATAATCCTTCCCACAGAAAGCGTATCGTTGGGGTTCAGCGGGTCGCGAACCAAGCCTTCGGTATTCACGTCAGGGCGCTCATATTTGGTATAGAGTCCGCAGCCCGACAGTAGCAGGACTGCAAACGACATTAATACTATCTTCTTCATATTCAAATCCTTTTATTTCTCCAATTCGTAGTCCACAGGTTTAGAATGTGCATACTGTGCCAGCTCGGCAGCTACATCAGGATTCTCCTCATCATCGAACTTCATCGGGGAGATCTTCTCCTGCAGATTCTGGAAGATGACGAACAAGGTGGGCACCACGAAGATCTGGAGCAGCGTACCGATAAGCATACCACCCACGGCGGCAGCACCCAGCGTCTGACTACCGTTCTTACCCACACCCGTGGCGAACATCATCGGCAGCAGACCTACGATCATGGCGAGTGACGTCATGAGGATAGGACGCAAACGAGCGGCAGCACCCAGCACAGCTGACCATGAAATGGCCATACCTGTTTCGCGGCGCTCCAAGGCGAACTGTACGATCAAGATGGCGTTCTTGGCCAACAGACCGATCAACATAATCAATGAGATCTGCATGTAGATATCGTTCGAATGACCGAACAGCTGCGTGAAGAGGAAAGCACCTGCCAAACCGAAAGGTACAGAGAGCACCACGGCCAACGGCAGGATATAACTCTCGTACTGGGCACTCAGAATCAGGTAGATGAAGATGAAGCAGAGTACGAAGATCAATGCCGTTGAATTGCTGGAAGCAGCCTCTGAACGGGTCAAACCAGAATAATCATAGGTATAACCAGCGGGCAGGTACTGCGCAGCCACCTCCTGACAAGCCTTGATGGCCTCACCGGAAGAATAGCCATTAGCCACAGTAGCTGTCACGTTGATGGAGGTGAAGAGGTTGAAACGGTTGATGTTCGAAGGACCATACACACGCTCCAACTCACAATACTCCAAGATCGGTGACATACCGTTCGGGGTGCGTACATATACACTACCCAGACTCTCGGGAGTCATTCGTGTGGAAGGATCACCCTGTACCATCACACGGTAGAGCTTACCGTAGGCATTGAAGTTAGATGCATATAGACCGCCATAGTAACCCTGCAGCGTACTGAGGATGGTTGACGGTGATATGCCTGCCTGCTTACATTTAGCAACATCCACATGAATCATATACTGTGGGTAGTTCGGGTTGTAACTGGTTTGGGCGGTCTGGATCTCAGGACGCTTATTCAGCTCGGCCAAATACTCCTTAGTAACCTCGAAGAAACGGTTCAGATTACCACCTGTACGGTCCTGCATCACCAATGTCACACCACTGCTGGCAGAGAAACCAGGAATCATCGGCGGCGCAAATGCCAGTACCTGAGCATCCTTGATGGCAGCGGTCTGCTTATAAATCAATCCCAACACAGAGTTGGCATCATAAGGATTGACGAGGAAACGATAGATTCCGTCGCCTTGCCACAATCCTGAGAGTTTCCACCAGAATCCCTTCTGTCGTTCAGAGAACGGTTTCAGTTTCAGGATGAACGTAGCCTGATCGGAACCGGAACCGGCAACGAAGTTATAACCCTGGATCTGCTCACGACTCTGGATGGCGGGGTTCGTAGCAAGCATCGAGTCAACCTGATCGATGATCTGACGTGTTCTTGCCACAGAAGTAGCCGGCGGCATGGAAATGGTACAAAACAGCGTACCTGTATCTTCGCTTGGTACCAGACCTGTCTTGGTTGTGAACATTGTGGTGGCCAATACGGCGATACCAAGGATGACAGCAAGACCGATGATGATCGGCTTACGCACCAGTTTCTGCACACCATTCTTATACTTGCCCAGCACCTTGTCGTATGCAGTATTGAATGAAGCATGGAAACGGTCGATGCGTGACATCTTCACTTCATTGCCGTTCTCATCGTGCGGTTTCAGGAAAATAGCACAGAGGGCAGGTGACAAGGTCAAGGCGTTCAAAGCCGAGATAAAGATTGACACCGCCATGGTAACACCGAACTCTCTATAGAACGTACCGCTCGTACCACCGATGAACGACACAGGAATGAACACTGAGGCCATCACAAGGGTGATGGAGATGATGGCGCCTGAAATCTCGTTCATGGCATCGATAGACGCGGTAAGTGAACTCTTGTATCCCTGATCCAACTTGGCATGTACCGCCTCCACCACCACGATAGCGTCATCCACCACGATGGCGATAGCCAGAAGCAAGGCCGACAGCGTAAGCAGGTTGATGGAGAATCCGAAGATCTTCAGGAAGAAGAACGTACCAATCAATGACACTGGTACGGCAATCAGCGGGATGAGCGTAGAACGGAAGTCCTGCAAGAACACATACACCACAAGGAACACCAGGATCAGCGTCATGATGAGCGTGAACACCACCTCCTCGATAGAGGCATAGAGGAACTCCGTTACATCGTAGTTGATCTTGTAGGTCATTCCCGGCGGGAACAGCTTAGCCTGCTCATTCAGCTCGGCCTTCACCTGCTTGGCAATCTCGTTAGCGTTGGAACCGGCAATCTGCTGTACCATACCCATCACTGAGGGGATGTTGTTGTTCTTCATGGATACGCTGTACTGCAAGCCACCCAACTCAATTCGTGCCACATCCTTCAACTTCAGCGTGTTACCATTGGCATCACTGGAGATAACGATGTTCCCAAACTCCTCTTCAGTCTTCAGACGACCCGTATAGCGCATGGCATACTCAAAGGCCACGTTCGACTCTTCACCGAACTTACCAGGTGCCGCCTCGATATTCTGTTCTGCCAGTACACCACTGATGTCGCTCGGCATCAAGTTGTACTGCTTCATCACCTCGGGCTTCAACCAGATACGCATAGAGTAGGTTTTCACACCTGGCGACTGCACGTCACCCACACCCTGGATACGCTTGATGGCGGGAACGATGTTGATATTAGAGTAGTTCGTCAGGAACTTGTCATCGTAACGACCATCGGAGGTCAGCGTGAACATCATCACCTGAGAGGTCTGACGCTTCATCACCGTCACACCGATACGGGTAACCTCAGCCGGCAGTAAGGCCAATGCCTGCTGAACACGGTTCTGAACGTTCACCGCACACATATCGGCATTCATGCCTTGACGGAACAACACTTGTATGCTGGCAGAACCTGAGCCAGCTGATGAGGAGAGGTAGTCCATACCCTCCACACCATTGATGCTCTCCTCCAGTGGGACGAGCACGGAATTCTTTACTGTCTCTGCATCGGCACCAGGATAGCTGGTGAAGACCACAACGGTAGGCGGCGCAATGTCCGGATACTGCTCAATAGGCAGCGTGGTCAGTCCGATAATACCCAAAAGCACAATCACGATGGAGATCACCGTGGAGAGTACCGGGCGTTTGATAAATGTCGTAAATGTCATATAACTATGAACTATGATCTATGAACTATACTGAACTTTACTTCCCTTTCATCGCATCCACGAAGCCTTTGGCAGAGCCGCCGGCATTGATCTGGGTGGCATCCTCAATCTTCTTCTGATACTGCTCGGGCGTAATGGGAACGATCTCCATACCGTCTGACAGTTTGGTGATACCGTTGGTAACGTACTTGTCACCAGGTTTCAGACCGCTGCGAACGATGAAGTTCAGACCGTCGGTTTGGGGATCCACGGTAATCTCCGTATATTTCACCTTATTGTCCTTACCCAACACATAAACGAACTTCTTATCCTGCACCTCAGACACGCATGACTGCGGGATGATCATGGCAGAATTGTCGTTCTTGGAAATGATGATAGAACCACTACCGCCGCTCTTCAGCAAGCGCTCGGGGTTGGGGAAGTGAGCAATCAGCTGAACGGAACCTGTGGAAGCATCTATCACACCGCTGGCCTTGGTAACTTTACCCTCATGACCATACATAGTACCGTCGGCCAACTGGAGACGTACGGAAGGAATGGAGTTGATGGCAGCCTGTGTACCACCAGCAGTCTTGCTCAGCTCTAGCATATCCTTCTCTGTCATGGAGAAATATACCTCCATGCTACTGATATTTGATACGGTTGTGAGAGCCGGTACGCTGGATGCGCTCACCATGGCTCCTACCTTATAAGGCAGACTGGCGATAACACCTGCGGCAGGACTCTTCACGAAGCAGAAGCTCAGCTGCTCTTTGGCAGATGCCAAGGTAGCCTTGGCCAATGACAGCTGTGCCTGAGCACTGGCATAAGTATTCTTGGCTGACTCCAGCTCATATTGTCCGATCACGTTCTGCTCAAACAGTTTCTGGTTGTTCTCGTAGGTCAGCTTCGCTGTGTTGCACTGGGCAGTAGCTGTATTTACTGAAGCCTGTGCCTGACGAACTGCCGCCTGATAGGTCTCGTTATCAATCACGAACAGCAGCTGACCAACGCCAACCGCCTGACCTTCCTTTACACAAACTCGCGTAATGAATCCTGAGGCTTTCGGACGAATCTCAACATCCTGCACACCTTTGATGGTAGCGGGATAGGTGGTCTGCATCGAGGCATCTGAGGTCTGCACCGACTGCACCGGGAACTCATTGTCACCAAAGTTTGGCATACCGCCTCCCTTGCCTCCACAAGAGACCAGGGCGACAGCCATAGCCACAACCATTAAAATCTTGTTTCTTTTCATACCTATTTTATTATTAATTATTATTTCAAACCTACTTTCTCCTGAAAACTAATGCTCTTCTTTCGGTTTTTTCAAATTGCAAAGATACACATTATTATTTAGCATGCGTAAAAGATATGACATTATTGGCAAATATTAACGAATATTTGCAACAAATGTTAAGACTGCAAACCTAATTCCTTAGCCTTTGCCATCAGCAGTTCCATCAGCGGTTCCCGTTCGTTTGGCACCTGATTGTCGAGCACGGCATCTTTCAAGTATTGTTTCAGTCTTCCCACGGCAGGTGACGGCTGGAGGTGGAAGATTTCCATGATCTCATTCCCGTCGATGACCGGCTGCAGCAAGCGTTTATAATCCTTTTCCTTCAGATCGGTGAGTTTTTCCCTGACGATTCTGAAGTTCTCCAGGAAGCGTTTCTTGCGCACCTCGTTCTTACTGGTGATATCCGCCTCGCAGAGCAGCATCAAGTCGTCTATGTCATCACCCGCATCGTTCATCAATCGGCGCACAGCACTGTCGGTCACCTCCTTATCAGCAATCACGATGGGGCGCATATGCAGATCTACCAGTTTCTGCACATATTTCATCTTCGCATCCAACGGCAGTTTCAGTCTTCTGAATATCTCAGGCACCATCTTCGCCCCGATGAAGTTATGGTTATGGAAAGTCCAACCCTGCTGACCATCCCAGCGTTTACTCTTGGTCTTACCGATATCGTGCAACAGTGCCGCCCAACGCAACCAAAGCTGTGACTGGTCGGTCTTACATACGTTTTCCAGTACTTCCAGGGTATGGTAGAAATTGTTCTTATGTGCCCTGCCGTTGCGCGTCTCCACGATGTCGAGTGCTGACAGTTCAGGCAGGATCAGCTGGAGGAGTCCGCTATCATGCAGCTCTAATAGTCCAATACTGGGATGCGCCGCCAAGAGGATCTTATTCAGCTCTTCGGCGATACGTTCCCCACTGATAATCTTCAGTCGTTGGGCATTGCGGCGAAGTGCCTCTTTCGTCTCCTGCTCAATATCAAAGCGCAATTGTGTAGCAAAGCGTACACAACGAAGCATCCGCAACGGATCGTCGGAGAAGGTGATATCGGGATCCAGCGGTGTACGTATCAGACCATCTTCCATGTCGTATATGCCATCGAAGGGATCAACCAGTTCCCCAAAACGATCGTGATTCAAGCAGATGGCCAGGGCATTGATGGTGAAGTCGCGGCGGCACTGATCATCTTCCAAGGTACCATCTTCCACCACCGGTTTGCGCGAGTCGTGACTATAGCTCTCCTTTCTGGCACCCACAAACTCCACCTCAATCTCTTCATGCTTCTTATCTCTGATCTTCACTTGTGCCGTACCGAAGTTCTTGAAGACACTCAGATATGCCTTCCTGCCCAGTTCCTTCTTCAAGGCCTGAGCCACAGCAATCCCACTGCCCACAACCACGACATCAATATCGTTGGAGGGTCGTTCGAGGAAGATGTCTCGGACATATCCGCCCACGACATAGCATTCCACGCCCAGTTTGTCGGCTATGGCAGAAATCTGGTGGAAGATCTCCTGATCAAGGATCTGTGCTAATTCTTTGTCACTATATAGCTTCATCACTTCGCTTCGTTTGGGTGTGCAAAGGTACGAAAAATCTGAGTAAGTGAGAAGAAAACAAGTATATTTGTTTTCTCGAACGTGAAGATTTTATGCAATAAGTGAGCGAAAAGCCAAATTTATTTGAACTTTTCCGAACGAGAGTATCTTCGGCGCAGCCAAAGTTACAATGCACTCGGCAATGAAAAGAAAAAAACGGTTTTTCTTTTGCATTACACTCGTTTTTTCGTAACTTTGCAGAAAATTCTATAGATGAAAGTCCGACTATACATATTATTTACACTATTACTTCTGCTAATTAACTGTGAATCAAAGCATACCAAGTTGCAGGAAGAAATACGTCAGCGCAAAGAAGCACTGATTCACAAACAAGACTCCGTCCTTAAAGCGTCCCAAAAGGAAGTGGAAGAGCTCGATAAGGAGATACAAATAGTGAACAGGAAATACAATCAGATGAAACACGAGGCACAAGTGGCACATGATGCCGGGACAGCCACAGCGGAACAGTTACGTGCAGTGACCCGTATGCGGATGCATCGCGACTCATTGAAAACACAGTTTGACATGCTTTGTGCCAAGATCAAGTATATCCGAAAACGACAGTCGGAAATGGCCTTATGGAACGAGAAAAACACGTCTGCCAAAGACACTACCGCCGCAGGAAAGAGATAAAATAGGTAATTGTCTTTGCTGTTTCAATTTTAATTCGTAACTTTGCACCATCTTTATAAGATGAGTCATGTCGAAGAATACAAATAAGACAGAGGAACAGTTCAAAAACGTGATGGCTGAATGCCGCACGCTCTTTGAGAAAAAGTTGCACGACTACGGAGCTTCGTGGCGCATCTTGCGCCCATCGTCGCTCACTGATCAACTGTTCATCAAGGCTAAGCGTATTCGGTCGTTGGAAATCAAGAAAGAATCACTGGTTGGAGAAGGTATCCGACCAGAGTTCATCGCTCTCATCAACTACGGTATTGTAGGACTGATCCAGCTCGACCGCAATTATGTGGATACTGTAGATATGACTCCCGATGAGGCCATGGTGCTCTACGACCGCTATGCCAATGAGGCGCTGGAACTGATGCTCAAGAAGAACCACGACTATGATGAAGCATGGCGTTCAATGCGCGTAAGTAGCTATACCGACTTCATCTTAACAAAGATACAACGCGTAAAGGAAATCGAGGACATCGCAGGTGCCACGCTGGTGAGCGAGGGCATTGATGCCAACTATATGGATATCATCAACTATGCCGTGTTCGGAGCCATCAAACTAAAAGGTGAGGAATGAAGGCTAAGTGGATTTCGATAGGAGTGAATGTCTGCCGTTTCATCGTGGCGCTGACTTTCATCTTCTCCGGATTCGTGAAAGCCATCGATCCGCTGGGCACGCAGTACAAGATTAACGACTACCTTCAGGCCCTCGGCTGTGAAGGGATCGTTCCGCCCATCGTGACACTGGGCATCTCGGTATTGCTGTCGGCAGTGGAGTTCTACACAGGAATGATGCTGCTCTTCGCCATCAACAGAAGAGTGATGAGTCGTGTGGCAGTGGGCTTCATGGTCATCATGACCATCGTTACCTTCTGGCTGTGGGTGGCAAACCCGATAACCGACTGCGGCTGCTTCGGCGATGCTGTGCATCTGACTAATGGACAGACGTTATTGAAGAACGTGGTGCTATTGGCATGTGCGGGATTCATGGCATGGAAACCGCTTTCGATGGTGAGGTTCATCAGCAAGAGCAACCAATGGATCGTGAAGAACTATACGGCCATTTTCATCATCCTGTCAAGCATCTGGTGCCTCTACGACTTGCCGCTCTTTGACTTCCGGCCCTATCATGTAGGAGCCAACATCCCAGAAGGAATGAAAATACCCGAGGATGCGGAGCAGCCGGAGTTCGAGACAACCTTCATCATGGAGAAAGATGGCAAGAGAGAAACGTTCACACTCGAGAACTATCCTGACTCCACATGGACGTTCATCGACAGCAAGAGCGTACTGAAGAAAGAAGGATATGTGCCGCCTATACACGACTTCTCCATCATCTCGATGGATTCTGGGGAGGATATCACGGAAGAGGTCCTAAGCAACAAAGACTATACCTTCTTACTCATCTCACCCCATCTAGAGGATGCCAGTGACACAAACTTTGGCGAGATCGATCAGTTGTACGAATACGCACAGGCAAACGGATATCCGTTCTATGGTCTTACCGCCAGTAACGAGAAGGCCGTGGCCCGTTGGAGAGAACTTACTGGGGCTGAATACCCCTTCTATACCATGGATGAGATTACGCTCAAAACCATGATCCGCAGTAATCCCGGACTGATGCTGATCAAAGATGGGACAGTGATTCGGAAATGGAGCCATAACAGATTGCCGATCATTGAATCGGCACTTGCCACACAGCCGCTAGAGAAACTCGACATCGGGCATTCTTCGAAAGACTCCGCGCCGAGAAAGATCCTGGGCATCCTCATGGGATTCGCCTTACCGCTCTTCCTGCTGACACTGGCTGACAGACTCTGGGCTTGGACGAAATGGATCAAAAGAAAATCAAGTATAACCCATTACAAACATAATAAAAGAAAAATGAGAAAGAAAATCGTAGCAGGTAACTGGAAAATGAACATGAACCTGCAAGAGGGTATCGCTCTGGCAAAAGAGCTGAATGAGACACTGAAAGCTGATAAGCCAAACTGTGGCGTTGTGATCTGCACACCGTTCATCCATCTGGCTTCCATCGCACAGTTCCTCGATCAGGACATCATCGGTCTTGGTGCTGAGAACTGCGCTGACAAGGAGAAGGGTGCTTTCACGGGTGAGGTTTCAGCTGAGATGATCAAGAGCACTGGAGCCCAGTATGTGATCCTTGGACACTCTGAACGTCGCGAATACTACAAAGAAACACCAGAGATCCTGAAAGAGAAGGTGCTCCTGGCACAGAAGAACGGTCTGAAGGTGATCTTCTGCATCGGTGAGAGTCTGGAAGAGCGCGAAGCTGGCAAGCAGAACGAGGTAGTTAAGGCAGAACTCGAAGGAAGCGTATTCAACCTCTCTGAGGAGGACTTCCGTAAGATCGTCATCGCTTACGAACCTATCTGGGCTATTGGAACTGGTAAGACTGCCACCAGCGATCAGGCTGAAGAGATCCATGCCTACATCCGCAGCATCATTGCTGAGAAATACGGACAGGCTGTAGCAGACGACACAACCATCCTCTATGGCGGTAGCTGCAAGGCAAGCAACGCTCCCGAACTGTTCGCCAAGCCCGATATCGATGGCGGCCTCATCGGCGGTGCATCATTGAAGGCGGCTGATTTCAAGGGAATCATCGACGCTTGGAAATAATAAAATGAAGAAACTAATAACCATACTACTTATTCTGTGCGCTGCTACTACAGCCAGCGCACAGAATTTCCTTGACGAACTGCAGAAGAAACAGCAAGGCCAAGGAACGGTTACCGTTACCGAGAGCAAGGAGATTTCCGACTTGGTAAACGGTGCTGCCGCCCTCGCTGCCAAGAAACTGGAGGAAGAAAAGGCCGCTGCTGCCGCAGCTGCTGCAGCCAAGGAAAAGGAAGAAGCTGCTAGACTGGCTGCTGAGAAAGAACGCGAAAAGGCCCGACTGCTGGCAGAAAAGGAAAAGAAGGAAAAGGAGGAGAGTGAACTGGAGATTCCTGTCATCGACACTCGTAAGAAGGTGATGAAGAACAGTTACAAGGTAGATGGCTACCGTGTACAGGTCTTCTCTGGAGGCAACACCCGCAACGACCGCGTTCAGGCAGAGCAGATACGTGACAAGCTGAAAGCTGCCTTCCCCGACCAGCCGATCTATACGCATTTCTATTCTCCGCGTTGGATTTGTCGTATGGGTAACTACCGTACCTTCAACGAAGCCAACAACTATTGCAAGAAAGTAAAAGCCATGGGATACAAGCAGGCTTGTGTCGTCAAGGGTAAGATTACCGTACAGAATTAACCATGAATCCGGAAACAGAATACAGAGAAGGACTCGAGGAACTCGCTGCTCATTATAAGAGCATCTTGGAACTGCTGGGAGAGGATACGGAACGTGAAGGGTTGCTAAAGACTCCCCTCCGCGTGGCCAAAGCTATGCAGATCCTGACCCGAGGATATGAGCAAGATGCCAACAAGGTGCTCACCGATGCGCTGTTCGAGGAGAAATACAACCAGATGGTGATTGTCAAGGATATCGACTTCTTCTCCCTCTGTGAGCACCACATGCTGCCGTTCTACGGAAAGGTACATGTTGCATACATTCCCAACGGATACATCACTGGATTATCAAAGATTGCCCGCGTTGTGGATATCTTCAGTCACCGTCTTCAAGTACAGGAACGACTCACCCAACAGATCAAGGACTGCATCCAGCAGACACTCCGTCCGCTTGGAGTCATGGTGGTGATTGAGGCCAAACACATGTGCATGCAGATGCGGGGCGTGGAGAAACAAAATGCCATCACGACAACCAGTGACTTCAGTGGTGCATTCAACCAAGCAAAGACACGTGAGGAGTTCATGAACCTTCTCCGCGGAGAGAGCAAACGGATCTGAAATCAATCAAGAATCGGTCTGTTTTGTACCACCAAATAACAAAAAAACACGTTTTTTCTTCGTTGTTTCATTTTTTTATACTATCTTTGCGTCGGATAAGCTAGTACTTATATCGCGAAACTACTAACGAATTAAACTTACTAGGTGGATAAAATAGTAAAACGGCACATATGCAAAGGTATTTTGCTCACAGCGTTTATGACGTTGTGTTGTTGTTATGTGTGTGCTCAAGATAAGGAAGAATCCATTCTTTTGCGAGCTAATATACTTCGTTGGGCCACCCTTACCCCTGATGTAGGTATTGAGTGGCAGTTGAATAAGGAATGGAGCGTTCTGGCGAATGCTACCTATACCCGCTGGAGCTGGAGTGACAATAGCCACCGTTTCGCCCAGAAGGAGTTTGCCGGTGAGATCCGTCACTATATGGGATATATGTCAACCCAGCGTCCTTGGTACGCAGGTATCATGGTACATGGCGGACAGTATAATTTCGGACTTACCGAAAGAGGTCGTCAGGGCGACTATATGGGAGGTGGTATCACAGCAGGTTACCGTCTTCGTCTGCACAACAAGAAGTTCTTTATTGACTTTGGTGGTGGACTCGGTTTTACGCATGCAACCATTGAGAAGTACAAGACTATTGACGGCGTGCGCTACAAGACAGGCGACGATAATTCGAACTACATCGGCATCAATAAGCTGTCGGTGGCTATTGTGTGGGATTTCTTAAAAAAGACAAAGTAATGAAAAGGCATATCTTTTACATATTCACCAGCATGGTCGTGATGCTCCTCTTGGCATCATGCGTCAAAGATAGGCTCCTTTTATTGCCTGAAGACGATCCTGAATACTACAATCCCGATGAGTGGAAACTGGGAACCATGATTGTTAATACCGACTGGAGTCGTACTGATCTGGGTGTAGCACCCTCAGACAACTATTTTCTCTTGCTGAATGAGGATACATATTTAGCGGAAGGTGTTACCAATATCTTTCGCCATATGCACCCCGAGACATACAATGTCTTTGCCTACTACGACCCGCAGGGTATTCATATAGAAGATAATGTGGCCACGGTTGACAATGAGTCAGATGGAACCCTGCTGCGTACTCCAGGTACGCTGATGGTTTCCAACTTCGAAGAAGCCAAGGTGATGCGTAGTGATACCACCTATGTAAACCTCGTTATGCGTCAGTTGGTACACGAAGTAACAGTGAGCATCTATATGTGGCCAGGCGACGAGCAGTATATCTCAAGCATTACGGGATCCATCGATGGTATTGCACAGGCTGTTGATATTACTACCGGAGAGGTTGTTTCCGACTATAATAGCATCATTTCTTTACCTCTCACCCTTACCTATACTCCTTACAACGGTAAGGAGGAAGAGCTGCAGGGACAGTCGGTACCTACCTATACCTGTACCATCCGCATCATTGATATCATTCATTCCTCCACACAACCTATGGAGTTACATATCACCTATAGTGATGGAACGGAGGCTACCATGACCATCAATCTTGAGAACATTCTGGACAATATCAGTAAGAAAGACGATGTAACAAAGGTGGAACTCGACTACTTTATCAAGACAGAATCTGGAATTCGTACCTCTATCATTGACTGGCATGTGATTGATGAAGGACATCACGACATAAAATAATCTATTTTATTACCATAATATAATATTAGGAATAATCAATAATAAAACAAAAACAATATGAAAATGAAAAGAAACCTTATGACAAGCGTCTCATTGGCAACAGTCGTTTGTGCCATGATGACCCCCGTGCTGTTCTCTTCTTGTAGCAGTGATGACGAACAGAACATGGAGAACCAACAACCTGTGGAACTACAGATCGTTTCCGCTATCAACACCCGTGCCGTCAATGCTGCATGGACAGCAGGTGACAAAATCGGTGTTTTCGCCTTGAAAGAAGGTACGCAGGAGTACATTAATAAAAGCTACGCAACGAAAGAAGGTGATGGTAAATTCCTACCCACCGCTGAAGACCAGACTATCATGCTGCCTTACGATGGAAAAGACTTCACCATTGCTGCCTACTATCCCTACACGGCCTCAGCCGCATCGGGAACTTACTCTATTGATGTCAGCAACCAAGATGATCAAGAGGCTATCGACCTGCTTGTGGCTGCCCCAGTAAGCGGCGTGAACAAGCTTAGTCCTGTGGCCTCCCTCGACTTCTACCACAAGTTGGTGAAGATAGCCCTCACCATGAAACCTGGTGATGGTATCACTTCTGATCAGCTGGCCTATATGACTGTGACCATTAGCGGTCAGCAGACTACCGGTACTTGCGACATCATTAACAATGCTGCAGTTGTTGGCACAGGTGCTGCTACCGGTGATATTACCTTACTGACATCTGCCGACGGAACAAGCAGCGAGGCTATCCTTCTGCCTGCCACAACGACAACGGGTATGATCCTGACCTTCAGTGTTCCTGGAGCTGGTGAATACAAGTGGACTGTGAATAGCGCAGCTAAATCTAAGTCGTTCGTTGCAGGAAACAAGTACAAATACGACATCACCATCAACAAGACCTCTTTGATCGTTAATTCCCGCATTGAAGACTGGGCAGACGGTAACGGAGGCGAGGACGGTAATGCCATTTAATCACCATTAAAAACTTTCGTTATGAAGAAGTATATATTTCTTGCAACCGCTGTCGTAGCATTGGCAGCATGCAGCAGTAATGAAGAGTTTGAGCAGATTGGGAAGTGCGAGATCAAACTGAATTCCACCCTGTTGGTACAAACCCGAGCTGCTCAAGGCATCCAGTCAGAAGCCTTTGATAGTGGGGCAGAAGTGGCTGTGTATATCAATGAGAACTCCTCATCGCCCTCCACATCTTACACCCAGCCGTTGGAATATGAAGTCGGAGAAGATGGATCTCTTACCACTACGACAACACAGTATTTCCCCCAGAACGGTAACGGTATCACAATCTATGCCGTCTATCCCTTAGATGCAACTAAAAACGGTGTACTTGTTACAGATGAATCAGCGCAATTCTCAGTACAAAGTGATCAGAGTACGGATGATAATTACAAAGCCAGTGATTTGATGGTCGGTTCTCCTACTACTAATGATAAGGTTGTATATAGAACCACCAACAATGTTACCCTACAGTTCAAGCATTGCCTGACGAAGATTAACGTCAACATCTCAGCGGGTGACGGAATCTTAGAAAGTGATCTTCAAGGCGCCACAGTTACCATATATACACGTACGAATGAAGCCACCTTTAATGTTCAGACAGGTATAGTAACCGCTCTCGAAAGCCAAGGACAAGCAGCATCGCCTTTTGTTTCTTTAGGTACTCTGACAGTGACAGAAGAAGCAGGACCTATCGGTATGAGTGGAATCATTATACCGCAAGTAATTTCGGCAGGTTCTCTGTTTATCAGAATTAGCACCACTAACCAGACCAGCTATGGCTATAGTATTCCAACCACAGTTAATGAAGTGGAATTTGTAGCAGGAAAAGCCTATACCTATAACCTAACGGTTAGGAAGTCGGATATTACCATTGACACGATCACTATTACAGATTGGGATAATGTTGGCGAAACCGACGGAGATGCTTACAGGATGTAATCAGTAAACAAGATATGAAGCTGAGCAAACTTCTCATCATAGCCATAGGCGCGTTATTCTTCTCTGCTTGTACAACAGAGGAAGATGACTCTTTAACCCGTCACGAACTGGCTTTCCAGGTTAGTATGGGTTATCAAGAGACGCGTGCCATCACAGACAATACGTGGTCTGAGGACGACTATATATTTGTGAAGGTGGGAGAGGATGTCAAGCAATATAAGATCACTTTTGACGATGATGGCTCTCCGAAGGCCGTAGGTATTGATGTGAGCAACACGTTCTACTGGGAAGATTTTGAAGGAACTTCAATAACCGTTACCGCTTGGAGTTTTGCCAAGAAAGAAATTAATTCCTTGGATGGCACAATTACTGTTGAGTTAGACCAAAGTGATGAACAGAATTACTACAACAGCGACTTCCTCTATGCCCCAAGCACCACGATCAGAAAGACAGCAACACCCGAACTGAAATTCTATCATCAGATGGCTCGCGTGAACATCAACATCAAATGTGATGAAGCAGCAGAAATCAGTAGTGTGGAATTAGGAGATATGGTTAACCAAAACCCACTATTTTATCAGGCAACCTACACAGAGCCTTACGTTGATGATGATGATGAAGATGCTGATCCTAATCATGGTTATTTCGATGTTGATTACGATGAAGCAACGACTATTACTCCCTGCAAGGTAAGTACGGTTACTGGGTATGATGCTTCCTATTCAGCGATCCTCTTACCCTCTCCCATCGAGTCATTCGCTATTACCATCACCCTATTAGACGGATCAATCTACTATTACATGGGAGGAATATATGAGTATGATCCTGATGGCCCATTACCTTTCGATCCAGGAACAGTGAACACCTTCAATATCACCATCAGGAACAAGGAACTCACAGTTGACGGATTTGTTAATCCTGAAGGACAAACACTTGATCCTGTATCTGTAAACGACTGGAGGATACATCAATAAAAGGAAGAAATGAGAATAATGAAAAAGATATATTATCTCTTCATGAGCATGACAGTTATCCTGCTTGCAGCCTGTTCCCAAGACGAAATGGAGCAGGTGAAAGAAGGAACATTGCCTGAGCTACGAGTGATGGTAAACCATCCTTCCTCCATTTCCACGCGTGCTACTGTCAACGATGTTACTACCTCTTTTGAAAGCGGTGATAAGATTGGTGTCTTCGTCATTAATTCCTCTGGGGATATGATGAAGAAAAATGTCGCCTATGAATACGATGGCACGAAATGGAATCTGGTAGATTCATCGAATAAAGTTTACTATTCGTCCAACTGCTCCTATTATGCTTATTATCCCTATGTGGAGAAAGAAGACGAAGATGATTGGTATTATTTGATTAATTCCTATATGGACGCTGCTCCTACGGAATTCTTTAGCACATTCATTTCATCATGGGAGCCTCTGTTAGACCAGAGCACATTGGCAAACTTCAACGCCAGCGACTTGATGATTGGTAAGGGAATAGACAATAGTGAGACGGCTTCTGTTTCGTTCACAATGGACCATCAGATGGGATTGGTAAGGATGTCTTACTATGACTGGGAAAGCGATGAGATCATAAGTGATATTTCAAGTATGGGTAGCTGGTCATACTTTTACAACGAAGAAGAAGAGGAAGGTAGTTGCCCCATTCCGTATAATACTGGAGAATACTACTATTATATCACTAAGCCTGGCACCAGATTTGAGTTTTGGTGTTGGAATAATAGTTTCTATTCGTACGAACAATTTTATGTAGATGTTGATGAAGACAAAGGGTTCATTACCAATAAGATTATTTATCCAACTTACTAAGCCATGTGCATGTCGAAAATTCAAATACAAGATATCGTTATGATAAAGAAAACAATCCTATTACTCCTGCTTGTTGTGACAGCAGTCGCAGTCAGGGCACAAGGGGTACTCGAAGTAGATGATCTCTCACAAGCCAATGCTGTCTATTCGAGCGAAGGTGAGAAGGCTGCTGTGGAAATCAGGTGTAACCACACCATTCCCTTGCAGTTCTCTTCAACGATGGATAAGTCGGTTGACCTCTTCAGTACCGAGATTCAGGGAACGGATTCCGTGTATTTCATTGAATTCCCTGCTGGTCCAAGGTATCGCGGTCGTGTGATCACCATCACAGCCCCAGGGTTCAACCCCCTCGACATCCCGCTCGACCTGGAGCCGAAACAGTTGCGCACGTTCAAGATCTACGACCCGAACTCGATGGTGGACGCTGGTTGCTATCGCGGTCATCGTAACATGGGTGTTCGTGAGATCCAGAATGCCAACTACGAGGAGGCGCTCAACCAGTTCAACGTGGCCAAGCAGTGCTCGGATTGTGATGAAAAGGAGAACGATGCGAATATCGCCAAGGTTGACTCGCTGATCAAGTTGCGCAGTGATGCTGACATCCTGTATCGTATGCTCGACTACAGTGCTGCCGCAGAGATCTATAACAACATCGTGCAGATCAACTCGTATGATGCCTATGCAGTGCAGCGGTTCAAGGAGTGTAATGAGCGTTACGCTTCTGAGTGTGCCGTAACATTCAAGCAGGCGGAGGCCTATTTCGACAACCGTCTGTACGAGAAGGCCCGTGCCCTTTATCAACGTGTGGTTGAGAACGGCTGTCCTGAGGCCAAGACATCAACAGAGCGTCTGAACAGTATCACCAACTACCTCACCGCCAAGGAAGAGCACGCCAGTGTTGTTACCTACGAGTGGATGGATGGAGCGCCCATTGGTATCCATTACGGTCGTTACAACCAGACCAAAGCGGGTATCTATCTGCACCTGAACGTGAACTCCAAGGGCTTCAGTGCCATCCAGAGCAACTCGGGTAATGCCATTCCTGATCACCCAGAGGTGAACTTCGGTGTGGGTTGGACCAAGCATATCGTGAAGTCGGAAAAGGTACCCATCTGGATCACCTTCGGTCCTGGTGTTACCATGAAGGGCTTCTATGGAGATTATGAGACCATCGACAAGAACTCCCATCCCGATAAGCATGGCTATCCTAATAAGGAGGCCAATGTGCAGGATATCGACTTGGAGGACGGTCAGAAGTTCAACGCTGCCGTGTCAGTGAATCCAGAGATCGGTCTTTGCGTGAAGTACAGCTTCTTCGCAGCTCGCGTAGCCTACAACTACCGCTTTGCCCTGAACAATGTACTGAAGGACTTCCTCGGTCAGCATTGCTTCAGTCTGGGTATCGGCTTCGCCTTCTAACAAAAGGCTCTTGGCTATAGCAGCCAAAGGCAAACAATAATGGCTCCCAATTGTTTTTGTTTAACATATGGGAGCCATTACTGTTTGTTTTTGTTCCCACGTTGGGAACTATTTATTCCCACGTTGGGAACGATCTGTTCCCAACATGGGAATAGTTTTTATCTAACGATCCTGAACGATCCTAAGTGGAACACATCCTCACGTTTGGTAACCACCTGTCCTTCCGCATTCTTGTACGGCTGCCAGGTACGCACCTGGATCAATGGGTTATCAGCATCACGGAAGTCAATCATCAGGAACAGATAACCCTCGTCGCTATAGCCAGAGGTATGCCAGTACTGCTTCAGTGTGACGCCATACACATCATCATACTTCGGGTGCTGCACCACCTCTATCTCGTCGAACTTCACGTTGATATACTTCGTGTTCTTGAATACGCGGGTGAGATTGGCAATATACTGCTCTTTCGACTGCTTGATATACACCACCTTATTATTATTGAGTGTCATGCGGGTGAGGTCACTGTTCGGCTTCTCCTTCACGATCTTACCCGTGATGATCAGCGCCTTGTCAGAGAACACACTGTTCAGCAAGTCGATATCCTTACGGTTATACGCCGTGCGGAAGTTCTCCACGAAGTCAACAATGATCTGTCTGCGGGCATAGTCAAGATCACTCTCCTTCTGTCCCATGATCTCCTCATAGCGCTGCAGGTCGATCGAGATGCTCACACCAGATATACGACCGTCGGTGGTGAAGTCAACCGTCAGCTCCTGTCGTGACTCCTCTTGGTCGGCCTCCACCATATCCACAGGAATACCACGCACCTGATAGCCCGTGGAAGTCTTCAGACAACGACTCATAATGCTCACTGGCGGACAGCTCATCGCGCTGGTCTTCCACATCTGCTCTACATCCCTGATAGCCTCAGGTGTGAAGTTGTCCTTCGACATCTTGAGTTTCTTCTGCTGCTCGTCGGCAGCCGTCTTGAATAGCGACATCATCAGCGTGACATTACTCTCCATCTTGGCCTTCGTAGCAGCATCCACCACCCCCTCGTTGATCTTGAAGGTAGCCCCGTCTGCCCAAGCCACGGTGGTCATCATGAGCAGTATAACCGCCATGAACGACCTTATCATCACATTCTTAGTCATGTTCATATCTATGTTATATTATTCCTTATATTTTCCAAACAACGTACGGATATTGCTCTGTGGGATATTCCCGTAGAGCTTAGCCGTTACCATTCCACCCTCTTCAAACAGCTCGTCGGTAGGAACAGAGACGATAAACATGTGGATGAAGTTCATTTTGCGGTGGTGGAACACCAATGTGGCCTCCATCTTCTCCTTGGTGATGGATGTCACACTACAGTAGATATCCATGTTCCTTGCCAGCAGGTCGTAGATATTCTGCATGTTCTGCACGGGCACCTTCTTGGTGTGTCCGTACATGTGCTGGGTGATCTCGATCTTCAGCTTGTTCTGCTTGATGCGGTTCAGCAGGATATTCGTGAACGACTCCACAGGATACTTCCTGTCGAAGATGGGTTCATACGAGCCTTTATTCTCACGGACGTAGAAGTCGGATGTGAGTGATTTCACCTGGAACGACTTTCCCTTAACGATATAGATGCCGCGTTCTGCAGTGGCTTGCAGATCCCGTTTGTTCACGGTGTAAGGAGCATGGTAGTTCTCTGTGACATGATTCGCGCACAACTGCTCATAGAGCAGCGTGTCGGCACTCACCTTATCACGATCCTGAGCCCCCACTGAGACTGTTGTCAGTAAGGCTGTCAGGAAGCATGCTAAGCGTAGTGTTTTCCTATTGAACATTTCTATTCCTTTCATTTATTTCGTCAGATAAGAAACACGATAGATGCCTGATTTCATCTGATCACCGCCATTGCCGCGAATCGGACTCATCAGGATACTGAAGTCAACGGGTTCCTCTGTAGCCACTAGCAGGAAGGTCTCACGAGAGTTAGCCTCAGAGAACTCAAAGGGCTCCGATTTGAACGCCACCGTACAACCGGCAGGAACCAGCAGATGGGCACATGTGGCCGCCTCATCCACGGGCAGCACCAGGTATTTGTTACCGCGCTCATCGATATCCAGCACGTTTACAAAGAGAGGCTCCTCCGTTCTGTTCGTCACTCTTACATAGCAGTTGGTGAACACATCCACCTCAGGATTGATGGGCTCGCCTGTCTCGCAGGAAACGAGGTCGAAGCGAACATCCATATCCGACTCCAGGAGGTTCTTGGGTTGTATCAGACTGCTCTCCACCGAGGCAGTCATCTCTGCCATGCTGGCCAAGCGGTTCAACAGGAACGAGTCGCGGGCTGTGGCACGATACGAGGTGGCCGTAGCCTGCATATAGGCACTGGGGTGCGAGAGGTTCTTGCTCTCCTTCGAGAACAGCTGCTTCACCATATAGCTTGCATACTGCTTCGACAAGCTCTTCGGTGCCTTGGCTGCCTTCAGCAGAGCAGCCACAGTGTTTGTTCCCTCTGTAGTGAAGGAGTACATCTTACTGTTCGTCTCGTCGAGTACCGTTACGGCACTCTCCTTACCAATAACCAGCTTACTGGTCGAGGTGAGTGTTTTACGGGCATTCAGTGCCACGGTCTTGGATCCCTCGTAGATCTTAGCCGTTCCCACCACGGAATATACCAGGTAATCAGCTGCACTTGCCACCGAGGCAGTCATCAGTGCGAACAAGACTATTACTAAGCGCATTGCGCTACATTTCTTCGTTTTCATCGTCATACGTTTTTTTGTCTATATTATTGTTGATTATTTCTCATACGTAAACAGTTCGAACGGCTCCATACCGTTGGGATTCATAAAGATAGGCGTCTGCTTGAAATCCGTCATCTGACGTACAGCCTTATACAGATACTGATCCAACTGCTGCGTGGATAGACCTATATCACCATCCGTACGTGCAGCCCCATTGAAGGCATCCACCAGGGCTTTGGTGAACGCACCGTTCTTCCAGTCCTCGTTCTCCTTCGACTTTGTATCACTGGCACTCGAGGCATACATCACCATACCGTTCTTGGTGCGCCGTAGCTGTTCCACGAAATGGTTACTGGCAGCCGAGCGGTTGCCACCCATCAAGGCACCTGAATAGCAGGCATCCACAAACACGATGAGTTTGCCGTTGATGTCCTCCACTGCTTGACGGAAGTCGTTACTCGAGAAGCAGTTGTACAGCTTCGATGTACTACTGCCGTAGTTCATGAAGTAGAAGCGGTCCTTCTCGTCGCGATAGCCATGACCGGCATAGAAGAAGATACATACATCCGTGGGTGATGACTCCTGTTTGAGCCATTCCATAGCCTCGTAGAAATCCTCACGCGTAGCCTCCTCGTCGCAGATGGTCTTCACCTGCACGTCCTGGTAGGGATAATCCTTCTTGGTACTGAGCACCTTGGAGAAGTCACGCGCATCCTTCGTGGTATATTTCAGCTTCGGCAGTTCAGGATCATTGTAGTCGCCCACGCCTATGGCCACAGCAAAGAGTCGCGGCAGCTCAGCCACCTGCTTTTCGCGAATCAGACGGATACTGGCGGGTTCGCTGTTACCGTTCTCGTTCTGTGCATAGATCGTTACGGTGCAGTCGCGATTGGGCAGATCCACCTCAACGGTATTCGCAGCACGCACAGCACGATCTGCTGGCTGCTTCTGTCCATCCACCATCACCGTGATACGCGTATTTGCCTCCAAGCCCTGAGCAAGCAACTGATAGCGCAGCTTGATCACATCTGTATGGAAAGGACTCTGATCTTCTGGGAACAGGATACGTACTTCGGGCGGTACAGGACGACCACTTGTTGCTGGTTGTGGTGTGACTGCTGGCTGTGGTTGTTGTGCCACAACAGGTTGTTCCACGGGTTGCTCTACGGGTTTAGGCGTTGGCTTAGGCGCTGGTGGGGGTGTTGCTGCTACCACAGGCGTCACCTCTTCTACCTCCTGCATCGGAATGGCTGCCGTATGCTTACCTGCCGCCTTGTCTTTCCACAGCTGACTCATCTTCTTGTCCTGCATCACCAGTACACCTTTCTCATAACACTCAGCCAATGTAAGTTGAGCGTTCTTGTTACCGTTGTTCGCGGCATCGGTCAGGTTTTTCAGCGCCTTGTCGTAGTCGATTGGCACACCGCGACCATACATATAGCAGTAGGCCAGGTTATACTGTGCCTTGGCAAACCCTTTACGGGCAGCCCTTTTGAACCACATGGCCGCCGTGGCATAGTCCTTGTCGATACCCTCACCGTTATAGAGGGCGTAACCCAGGTTGAACTGTCCTTCCTGACTGCCTGCCTCGGCTGCTTGCTGATAGCATTCCACAGCCTTGCTGAACTGCTGCTTCTCGTAATAGTCGTTGCCCTGCTTGAGCCATTGGTCAGCCGACTGTCCATAAACAACGGCAACAACCATCAAAGCACCTATCAATATACTGATTCTCTTGATCATTTCTTTGGCGGTTTAAAGTAAAGTGATTTTGAAGCAAAAGCGTAAAGCCGTTTCCATTGGGGATGGATGGTACAGTAATCGATGAACCACATGTAGTGGATACGACTGCGTTCGATGAAGGCCACTCCCAACAACGGCAATAGCAGCGAGATGTCGTAGTCGTGTTTCACGAAACAGATAAAGCCTATCCATGCAAATACCACACTGATGACCAGATACACCAGCTTGTTCCAATAGATGAAGAAACGCGGCGAGTGCTTTCGGGTCAAGTAGCCTGCATAGGCGGCAATCAGACAAACGATAATGGTTAGTATCCATGAGATGATGCTCGACATGGAGGATATCTCATGATGATCAATATAGGTCTGGGCGGCATACGCCACGGTCTTCATTCCAGCCATCTTCCCCACAGGCGTGAAGTGCATATCCGCCTCCTCGGTAATCGTTCCCACCATGGCCAGTCTGCCCTTGATGAGTGCTTTGTTCTCCATGATCGAGTCGTATCTGACAATGGGGAATTCCACATTCGAATAAAGGATGGTGCGTTTGTTGTTCTTCTCTGCCGTGGGCTCCTTACCCATATACTTACATGCGGCCATATAGGCCAAGGAGTAATAACTGGTGGAATCCACCTTCTGACAGATAGTGTAATCGCGGAGGGTACCATTAGGACCGTTGCTCTTCAACACGTTGCTATATGCCCAGGTGTATTCACCAAAAGGCTCGAAGAACGATTTCAGCACATCCACGAACTTCCCCTGCTCCTCTGACGAGGCGATGAGCTTGCACGAGAGGATGGGATTCGGCAGCTGGTCGATGGCCATGATCAGCTCACCATTGCCGATCATGTCATCCCCCTCCTTCTCGTAGATAATATCCATCATGGTGGTCTTGGGTTCGCAGGCTGCCAACTGCTCCAGCGTCTTTGCGATGTCCCCTCGACTCGTCTGTTCCGTGATGTCTATCAGCACGATGTCGTCGCTCCATTTCACGGAGTGCCCCATACGCTGGATGGTGAAATAGATATCAGTCATCTTGAACTCACTCAGCGCACGACTCACAGGATCGAAGATCGTGAAATTCACGAACAGCAAAGCCCAGAAAGCAGCAATCACCCATGCCAGCACAACCACAAAGACATGGTCGTGATGGAAGATCTCATGGATATGATCCTTGATGAACTGCTTGATATGACTAATCCATTTCTTCATAAGGTTCCTCTATCTGGTTCTGTTTTTGTTTCTTGGAAATCTTCTTCGCCAACTTCTGCTCGCGTTTGGCTTTCAGCTCATCCAGATAACCTGCGGTGATGATACCTGAGGGCAGTGCCACGATGGCCACGCCCACAAAGGCGGAGATCATACTGATGAATCGACCAATCTGCGATACAGGATAGATGTCGCCATAGCCCACAGTTGTCAGTGTACAGGCCGACCAATAGATGGCATCGAAGAAGGTGTGGAACAGGTATTCGCCCGTACTAGGATTGATATCTTCCTCGGCATTGAACATGATGAGTGCCGTGATGAAGATATAGAATGCCGCCAAGGAGAACACGGTCCACAGGATCCTTCCTTGTCGTCTGATGACCGACATGATGATCTCCAACGGCTCATAGTAGCGGATGAACTTCACCACGCGCAGGATGCGCAACAGACGGGTAATTCGCGCCGCCTTGAACGTAGGACTCAGCAGGTGGATGGTTGGCAGGATACTAAGCAAGTCGATAATGGCCATGAACGTGAACGGATAGATCACGAATGATACCCACCCTCGCTTTAGCTCATAGTCGGCCGTGATCCAGCGCAGGATGTAGTCGATGACGAAGATGATGGCGGGAATGATATCAAAATACAGGAACAACGTCGAATGCTCGCGGAACATCAATGGGAAGATGCTCACAGCAATCACCGCAGACATACTCATGTGGTACAGCTGCGACCATGTCCCATCATTCTCAAGATAACCGGGACCGATAATGTCGTATATCTTCTTCCTGATGTTCATCTCCGTTAAATCCGTAGTAATAATAAGTCCTAATCGACTGCAAATATAAATATAAATCTGTGAATTACAAATGAAAACGCATATTTTATGCGTATAAAGTCGAAAAAAAACGTCCAGATTGAATCACAGAGACTAATATTATCACATTTTTTTGAAAGCTAAGGGTCTTAAAATTTGGAACTTACTGATATTTTTACGGGTTCTAGTGGTGCAAAGGTACGAGCATAGATATCGCGATGCAAAACCTAATCCCAATTTGACAAAAAATGGTTGTTTCTGGAATTTACCTACATGTTTTACCTTATTTTACTATTCCTCAATGTGTTACGAGAATTTCAAACTACATGGAAACTACATATAACTACATGCAAACTACATGTTTTGCCACAAATTGCCGTATAATACCATAGAAACTGTGGCACTAATAGGCAGAATGTACGTCACTTTCTGACAGTCAGAACGTCACTCTTACATAAATTCTCTAGAGAATTTGTGCGCAAGCAGCATGTTTACTACTAGTAAGTGACGTAGTTATTCATTAATTCTCTAGAGAATTTCATAGCAAACGACTAAGATACTTATCGAGAACGCCATGGTTCTGGTCGTTTATACCCATCAAACCATGTAGTTTGCATGTAGTTATATGTAGTTTCCATGTAGTTTGCATGTAGGTAGAATGGTTCGCAATACGTTGTATTATAGTTGGTTAAAACAAAACCATGTAGTTATGTAGGTAAAAATCACTCTGTTGACATTTATAATAAAAAAAGTGGAGAGCTAAAACTCTCCACTTATCATTTTTTCTCTTAGCTGAAAAATTATCGACGCAGACCCAGAGCCTTCACGATAGCACGGTAGCGCTCGATGTCGCGCTCCTTCATGTAGTCGAGCAATGCGCGACGCTTACCTACCAACTTGGTCAGTGAACGTGCGGTGGCGTGATCCTTGTGGTTCTCCTTCAGGTGCTCGGTGAGGTGGGAGATACGATAGGTGAACAATGCAACCTGGCTCTCCACTGAACCGGTGTCCTTGACACCACCCTTGCCATACTTCTCGAAAATCTCAGCTTTCTTAGCTTTGTCTAAATACATAATAACTTGTGATTAATGGTTTTGCAATAACATCTTTCAGACGCGATTCCTGCCTAATCACACGCAGACTACGTCGTCAAATGCTCCGGATTTTCCGAAATGCGGGTGCAAAGGTACAACTTTTTACTCATTCCAACAAGTTTTTCGAAGAAAAGTTGTAACTTTGCACGCGTTTTTCAAATAATAAGGTATGCAGGATATCAGAAACATAGCAATTATTGCCCACGTTGACCACGGTAAGACCACATTGGTGGATAAGATGATGCTGGCGGGAAACCTGTTCCGCGAAGGACAGAACCTCAGCAGTCAGGTATTGGATAGTAACGACCTGGAACGCGAGCGCGGCATCACCATCCTTTCCAAGAATGTTTCCATCAACTGGAAGGGTACCAAGATTAACATTATCGACACTCCGGGACACAGCGACTTCGGTGGTGAGGTGGAGCGTGTGCTCAATATGGCCGACGGCTGTCTGCTGTTGGTGGACGCCTTCGAGGGTCCGATGCCGCAGACACGTTTCGTGCTGCAAAAGGCCTTGCAGATCGGACTGAAGCCCATCGTGGTGGTGAACAAGGTGGATAAGCCCAACTGTCGTCCTGAGGAGGTGTACGAGATGGTGTTCGACCTGATGTTCGCCCTGAATGCTACCGAGGACCAGCTTGACTTCCCCGTGGTATATGGCTCTGCCAAGAACGGATGGATGGGTGAGGACTATAGCACACCTACCAACGATATCACCTATCTGCTGGATAAGATCATCGAGGTGATTCCTGCACCGAAGCAGATCGAGGGTGATCCGCAGATGCTGATTACCTCGCTCGACTACAGTAGTTATACGGGGCGTATCGCCGTAGGACGTGTGCATCGTGGAACACTGCGCGGGGGCATGAATATCTCGATTGCCCATCGTGACGGTACCATCGAGAAGACCAAGATCAAGGAACTGCATACCTTTGAGGGAATGACGCACGTGAAGACGGATCATGTGGACTCTGGCGATATCTGTGCCGTGATCGGCTTGGAGCGCTTCGAGATCGGTGATACGATTACCGACTTCGACAATCCTGAGGCCCTGCCGCCCATCGCCATCGACGAGCCGACCATGTCGATGCTTTTCACCATCAACGACTCACCTTTCTTCGGTAAGGAGGGTAAGTTCTGCACCAGTAGACATATTCAGGACCGTCTGAACCGTGAGCTGGAGAAGAACCTGGCCCTGCGCGTGGAACCGTTCGAGGATAATACCGACAAGTGGCTGGTAAGCGGTCGTGGTGTGCTCCACCTCTCTGTGCTCATCGAGACCATGCGTCGCGAGGGCTACGAACTGGAGGTAGGACAGCCTCAGGTGATCTATAAGAATATCGATGGGGTGAAATGCGAGCCTGTGGAGGAGCTGACCATCAACGTGCCTGAGGAGTTCGCCTCGAAGATGATTGATATGGTGACACGCCGTAAGGGTGAGATGACCAGTATGGAAACACAGGCCGACCGCGTGAATATCGAGTTCGATATCCCGTCGAGAGGTATCATCGGACTGCGTACCAATGTGCTGACCGCCTCGCAGGGTGAGGCTATCATGGCTCACCGCTACAAGGAATATCAGCCGTACAAGGGTGAGATTACCCGTCGACTCAACGGTTCGATGATCGCCCTGGAAACGGGTACGGCCTTCGCCTATAGTATCGACAAGCTGCAGGACCGCGGTAAGTTCTTCATCGATCCGGGTGAGGATGTGTATGCAGGTCAGGTGGTAGGCGAGCATGTTCACGACAACGACCTCGTGGTGAACGTGTGCAAGGCCAAACAACTCACGAACGTTCGTGCTTCGGGTACTGACGAGAAGGCGCGTATCATCCCCAAGACCGTGATGAGTCTGGAGGAATGTCTTGAGTATATCAAGGAGGATGAATACGTGGAGGTGACACCGAAGTCGATGCGTATGCGCAAGATCGTTCTCGACCATCTGGAGCGCAAACGCGCTAATAAAGAATAATCATGAACCCGCGCGACAACCAGATACTGAAAATTGCCATACCCAGTATCGTGAGTAATATCACGGTGCCCCTCTTAGGACTGGTGGATGTGGCGATAACGGGTCATCTGGGCGCCGCAGCCTATATCGCAGCCATCAGCATCGGCAGTATGGTGTTCAATACTACCTACTGGCTGTTCGGCTTTCTGAGGATGGGTAGCAGCGGACTCACCTCGCAGGCGCTGGGAAGACGCGACCTGCAGGAGGTGACCATGTGGCTGGTGCGCGGATTGGTGATTGCAATGGGTATCGGACTGCTGCTGATTCTTGCGCAGTGGCCGATACGGGAAATGGCCTTGTGGCTGATGCGCCCCGAAGAGGAGGTGCGCCAGATGGTAATCACCTATTTCCATATCTGTATTTGGGGAGCGCCCGCGATGTTAGGTCTTTATACCTTGAACGGCTGGTTCATCGGTATGCAGAACTCGCGGATCCCGATGGTGGTTGCCATCGTACAGAACATCATCAATATCCTTGTTTCCCTCTTCCTCGTCTTCGGACTCCACATGAAGGTGGAAGGTGTCGCTTCGGGTACGCTTATCGCCCAGTGGGTGGGCTTCCTTCTTGCCCTCGCCCTGCTGTTCAGGTTCTACGGAAGACACTTAAAGAGTGGAGAGTGTAGAGTGGAAAAACTTTTTTCAAAGTCAGCTTTGAGAAAGTTTTTCATCGTAAACCGTGATCTCTTCTTCCGCACTGTCTGCTTGGTCAGCGTGATGCTGTTCTTCACCACTGCAGGATCGTGGCAAGGGGAGGTGACACTGGCAGCAAACACATTACTGATGCAGTTCTTCCTGCTGGTGAGTTATGTGGTTGACGGCTTTGCCAATGCGGCTGAGGCTATGAGCGGGAAATACTGGGGCGCAAGGAACCTCAGGGCATTCGCCCATACGGTGAAGCATTGTTTCATGTGGGGCTATGCCTGTGCATTCCTGTTCTCTGTAATCTACATCGTGGGTGGAGATGCTTTTGTGGCATTGCTCACCGATGAGCCGACAGTGGTGGATGCTGCACATGAGTACATCTGGTGGATTTACCTGATACCGGTTTGCAGTATCGGGGCCTTTATCTGGGACGGGGTGTTCGTGGGTATCACCGCCTCGCGTGAGATGCTGATCACCTCGCTGGTGGCGGCTGTCGTGTTTTTCCTGCTGTTCGCTTGGGTGTACAGATCTTGGGGCAACCACGGACTGTGGCTGTCGTTCCTGGTCTATCTGTTGATTAGGGGTGTGCTGCAAACGGTGTTCTTCCACCGTTCCCTTATGGATAAACAAGATTCGCTTCTGTAATCTGCTCCAGTACCTCTTCAAGATACTTACGGGCTTCAAAGCGTGCCATGGGGAGGTCGTGCAACAGGTAGTTACCGCAGTCCTTGGCCGCTGCACCGGGAATCTCACCTTCAAAGTCAGCCACGAAGCGGAACGTGCGTTTCATCAGTTCCACAATATCCTTCGATTCATAATCACCTCGCAACAGGAGATAGTTCCCTGTGAGGCACCCCATGGGTCCCCAGTAGATGACGCGGTCTTTCCATTCAGGATCGTTGCGCAGATAGGTGGCTGCCAGGTGCTCGATGGTATGGATGGCACCATTGTGCAGTACCGGCTCGCGGTTGGGCTCCTTCATGCGGATGTCGAAGGTGGTGACGGTCTCGCCGCCTACCTGGTCCTTCCTGCTCACATAGATACCGCGAAGCAACTTATTATGGTCAATCGTAAACGAAGGGATCTTGTCCATTTCTTTCATCGTATAGGGTTTATAACAGTTCGAGGAAACGCTTGGTGACATTAAAGGAGCCTTCGGCCATGCGGGCCCAGAAATCGAAATACTGGGCGGCCTTGTTGTCCTTCAGGGGGATATCGCTGATGATGCGGAACGAGATGAACGGTATCTGGTAGAGGTGACAGGTGTGGGCGATGGCACAGCTCTCCATATCCACAGCCTTGGCATCAGGGAACTTCTCAAGGATGGAACGCATCTTCTCTTGCGAGTCAACAAACCAGTCGCCAGTAACAATCAGTCCGCTGACAACGGTGTTGTTCGTTTCCTTCTTGTTCACTTCCAAGGCTTTATCTACCAGATTCTTTGCAATCTTAAAACGTGCTGGTGTACCGATCAACTGACCGTATTCCACTTCGCTGCCGCAATAGACATCATGGTAGGTGCACTCGGTGCTCACCACGACGTTCATCACCTCCAAGGAGACATCTGCGCCGCCGGCTACACCTGTGCTGATCACGAGATCGGGATGGTAAGTGCTAATCAGTTCTGTGGTCCCTATGGCAGCATTCACCTTACCGATGCCGCACTGCATCATGATCATCTCGTTGTTGTTGATATGACCGAGAATGTAGTGGCGACCGTGGTGCTGTTCCGCACGGGGCTCGTCAAGGAGTGTCTTCAGTTGGACGAACTCCTTTTCCATGGCTACTATAATTCCTATTTTCATTTCGCCTGCAAAGGTAGGAAAATAATTGATAATTGACAATTGAAAATTGAAAATTATTTGTACCTTTGCACAAAAATAAAACCATCTGTTATGAGAACTTTGAAACAATATCTGCCGGACGCACTAGTTGTGATCCTCTTTGCCGTCATCTCGTTTGCTTATTTCTTCCCTGCCGACATCGAGGGAAGGATCTTGTATCGACATGATTCATCAGCAGGTGTAGGAGCCGGTCAGGAGGCTAAGACCTATTACGAGCGGACAGGAGAGCGCACGCGCTGGACAAACGGTTTGTTCAGCGGTATGCCCACCTACCAGACATCCCCGTCGTACAACAGTACCAACGCCCTGGGAAAGGTGATCAATGCCTACCACCTGTGGCTACCCGAGAACGTATGGTATGTGTTTGTCTATCTGTTGGGATTCTATCTCCTGTTGCGTGCCTTCGATTTCCGTCAGTGGATGGCGGCCCTGGGTGCTGTGATATGGGCGTTCTCGAGCTATTTCTTTATCATCATCGCCGCAGGACATATCTGGAAGGTGTGGGCTTTGGCCTATCTGCCGCCGATGATAGCGGGTATCGTGCTGGCCTACCGGGGCAAATACCTATGGGGCCTGATCGTCACGGCCTTGTTTACGGCGTTCGAGATCAATGCCAACCATGTGCAGATGACCTACTATTACTTGTTCATCATCCTGTTCATGGTGATTGCATGGCTCGTGGAGGCCGTGCGCAAGAATCAGATCCGTCATTTCCTCAAAGCCACCGGCGTGTGCATCGTGGGTGCACTCATCGGTATCTGCCTGAACCTCTCGAACCTCTATCATACCTGGCAGTACTCGCAGGAATCGATGCGCGGTAAGAGTGAACTGGTGAAGAAGAACAGTGCCAATCAGACGAGTAGCGGACTGGAACGTGACTATATCACGCAGTGGAGTTATGGTATCGGGGAGACATGGACCTTACTGGTGCCGAACACCAAGGGTGGTGCGAGTGTGCCGCTGTCTATGAGCAAAACAGCCATGGAGCATGCGGATAACCAGTTCGTGGATATCTATCAGCAGTTAGGACAGTATTGGGGTGAGCAGCCCGGCACCAGCGGTCCTGTCTATGTGGGGGCCTTCGTGCTGATGCTCTTCGTGCTCGGACTGTTCATCGTCAAAGGACCAATGAAGTGGGCGCTGCTGGCAGCCACCATCCTCTCTATCCTGCTGTCGTGGGGTAAAAACTTCATGGGATTGACGGATTTCTTCATCGACTATGTGCCGATGTATGCGAAGTTCCGTACTGTGGCCTCCATCCTGGTGATTGCCGAGTTTACCATTCCACTGCTGGCGATGCTCGCATTGAAGAAACTGCTGGATGAGCCTGAGCAGATGAAGGCAAGGATGAAGTATGTGGGTATATCGTTCTTGCTGACGGGTGGTGTCGCCATGTTGTTCTCGCTGATGCCCTCGGCCTTCTTCGGCAGTTTTATCTCATCGGGCGAAATGAATGCCCTGCGTAACGGATTGCCACCGGAGTATCTGGCTCCGTTGGTGGCCAACCTGACGGAGATGCGTCAGGCCGTGTTTACCGCCGACTGTCTGCGTTCGTTCTATATCATCTTGGTAGGTACAGGCATTCTGCTGGCTGTCGCTTTCGGTAAGCTGAAGAAGGAATATGCCGTGGGGATTATCCTGGTGCTCTGTCTTGTTGATATGTGGACAGTGAACAAGCGCTATCTGAACAACGACATGTTCGTGAACAAGAGTGAGCGTGAGGCTCCGCAGCCCAAGACCAATACGGATGAGTTCATCTTGCAGGATACAAGCGATCAGGGTAACTACCGTGTACTGAACCTCGCATCAAATACATTCAACGAGAACGAGACTTCTTACTACCATAAGAGCATTGGTGGTTATCATGCTGCCAAGCTGCGCCGCTACCAGGAACTGATCGATGCCTACCTGTCGCCTGAGATGCAGCAGATGATGCCGGCTATCGCTGAGGCTGCTGGAGATATGACCAAGGTGAACGGTGACAGCATCTTCCCGGTGATGAACATGCTGAACATGCGCTATGTCATCATGCCGCTACAGGGTGGCGAGACTGTTCCCATCAAGAACCCGTATGCCTATGGAAACGCGTGGTTCGTGGATCAGGTGCAGTATGTTGACAATGCCAATGAAGAGTTGGATGCCGTAGGACAACTGGCGCTGAGACATCAGGCCGTGGCCGACAAGAAGTTCAGCGAGCAACTCGGAGAGGCGAAGGAGCAGGACGGCACCTCTTTGGTGACACTGACTGCCTATGAACCGAACCATCTGTCGTATGACGTGCAGTCGGGCAAGGGTGGTGTCATCGTGTTCTCGGAAATCTATTATCCCGGTTGGACCGCCACTGTTGACGGTAAGGATGCCGAGTTGGGTAGGGTTGACTATGTGTTACGTGCCCTGCAGGTATCACCGGGCAGTCATAAGGTGGAACTGATGTTCTTCCCCAAGAGCATTAAGACCACGGAAACCGTGGCCTATATGGCTTATGTGGCACTCTTGCTGATGATCCTGTTCATGGTGTATCTCCAATGGAAAAAGTCGAAACGCAGTGAGGCATGAAGAAACTGCTGTCGCTGCCGCCCAATCTCGTAGGTTGCTTCCATGAGATAACTGGTTACAACCGTGATGAGTGGTTCTGTACCCATGATCCCATCGGACGGAAACTGGGTTCGGGCGGTGGTAGCGCATGGCTCTTGGAAGCCTGTCGTATGGAGGAAGGTGGCGATGATGAATGGCTGTCTGCCGAGAAGCGTATCCTGATCCACGCTGGCGGTCAGAGTCGTAGACTACCTGCCTATGCGCCTTCGGGAAAGATCCTCATTCCTATTCCTGTATTCAGATGGGAACGAGGTCAACGGTTGTCACAGGACTTACTCTCGTTGCAGGTACCGCTCTATGAGCAGATCATGCAGGCTGCCCCTGATTCGTTGCACACGATGATTGTCAGCGGGGATGTGCTGGTACGTGCCACGCAACCGCTGCAGAAGATTCCTGAGGTCGATGTGGTTTGCTATGGCTTGTGGCTCAGCAGGGAGATTGCGAAGAACCACGGTGTGTTTGTCAGCGAACGACAATCGCCCAATACCCTGAAGTGCATGCTGCAGAAACCTTCCCTGCAGACGCTCGGTGAACTGCTGAAAGATCATTTCTACTTAACAGATATCGGTATCTGGCTACTGAGCGACAAGGCGGTAAAACTGCTGATGCAACGGAGCAGTGATGGAGAATATGATCTCTACAGTCAGTTTGGCTGCGCCTTAGGCACCAACCCCGGCATCATTGATAAGGAACTGAACAGCTTGAAAGTGGCGGTGCTGCCCTTGCCGGGTGGCGAGTTCTACCATTACGGCACCTCCCCGGAGATCATCTCTTCTACGTTGGCCATTCAGAACTTAGTGAACGACCAGCGTGAGATTATCCATCATTCCAGGAAACCGCATCCTGCTATGTTCATCCAGAACGCCATCACGGAGGCTCCCATCACAGAAGATAATCAGAACCTGTGGGTGGAGAACAGTTATGTGGGCAGGAAATGGGTGCTCAGTCATGAGCATATCATCACAGGTGTGCCAGAGAATGATTGGGATATTCTCCTTCGTCCTGGTGACTGCATCGACATCGTTCCCGTTGATGAGAAGGGTTTCGTGGTGCGACCCTACGGTTTTCATGATCCGTTCCGAGGTGTACTGAAGGATAGTACTACCTTGTATTTCGGCCGACCGTTCTCGGAATGGGCAGAAGAACACAGGGTTTCCATCGAGGACAACTGTGACATCCAACAAGCGCACATCTTCCCGGTTGCTGACAATATCCACGATACGGGATTGTTGCTGCGATGGATGATGGGTAGTCATGAGTTGGAAGGTGGCAGACGCTTATGGGAGCGCAGTAGGAAGATGAGTGCAGAAGAGATCTCTGCCGAAGCGAATCTCATACGACTTACCCAGCAGAGAAGCACTTTCCGCACGGAAAACTGGCGGATGCTGGCAAGGAACTACGAACATAGTGTGTTCTATCAGGTTGATCTGGAAGATGCGGCGCAGGCATTTGCCACCCATCATCTCCAGGAACCGTTACCGATTACTGAAAACGCTCCGCTGTTTATCCGTATTCATGATAGTATGTTCCGCTCTGAACTGGCCCGACTGAAGGGACAGACGGAAGCGGCTGACACCTATGGACAGCAAGCCTTCGCACTACTTCGTGAGGGTCTTACAGATCAGATCCTGCAGGATAAGCAGTCACCACATATGTCGGTTTACAGCGATCAGATTGTCTGGGGACGTTCGCCAGTCCGCATCGATATTGCCGGCGGATGGACAGATACGCCTCCTTATTGTCTGATGGAAGGAGGAAACGTAGTGAACTTGGCCATTGAACTGAACGGACAGCCACCACTGCAGACCTATATCCGACCGTGCAAAGAGTCGCATATTGTACTGCGGAGCATCGATCTTGGTGCTATGGAGAAGGTGACAACGTATGAGGAGTTGGCCGACTACCACCATGTAGGGAGTCCGTTTTCCATTCCCAAGGCGGCGCTGGCATTGGCGGGATTCCTGCCCGCATTCTGTCAGGAGTCGTTCGCCACGCTTGAAGAACAACTGAGAGCCTTCGGTTGTGGCATCGAGATTACTTCTCTTTCTGCCATTCCTGCGGGTAGCGGACTCGGCACGAGCAGTCTGCTGGCCTCCACCATACTGGGTGCACTGAGTGATTTCTGCGGACTGGCATGGGATAAAGAGGAGATCGGTCATAGGACCCTCGTCTTGGAGCAACTCCTGACAACAGGCGGTGGTTGGCAGGATCAGTTCGGTGGTATTCTGCAAGGCGTGAAACTGCTGCAGACAGAACGGGGTTTTGGCCAGCAACCTGTGGTACGCTGGCTTCCCGACAACCTGTTCACGCAGCCTGAATATGCAGCCTGTCATCTGTTGTATTACACGGGTATCACCCGTACGGCCAAGCGTCTTCTCACAGAGATTGTCAGAAGGATGTTCCTGAACCAACATACTGAACTGTCGTTGTTGCGTGAGATGAAGCAGCATGCCATGGACATGTACGAGGCGATACAACGGAATGACTTCATGGAAATGGGACGGTTGGTAAGGAAGTCGTGGCAGCAGAACCAACTCATCGACAGCGGTACGAATCCTGCGGAGGTGCAACGCATCGTTTCACAGGTTGATGATCTCTGTCTGGGCTATAAACTCTCGGGTGCCGGTGGGGGCGGTTATCTCTATATGGTGGCGAAGGATTTAGAGGCTGCTGCCCGCATCAGACAGCAGCTATCAGCCTATCGTACCAATACCAATGCGCGGTTCGTGGATATGTCGTTGAGTACCACAGGACTGCAAGTGAGTAGAAGTTAATCAAATCTTTATCCAGTGGAATTCAGAACAACAGTAAATATCCCAACATCAGCATGGAAGGTGGAACCGCATCACCACCTGCTCTTTGTGGGCAGTTGCTTTGCCGACAATATCGGGAAGCGGTTTTCCGATAACCTGTTCCACACCACGGTGAATCCCTTCGGCGTGATGTATAATCCTGCCAGTGTGTTACATACATTGGAGCGGATGTATGCGGATGAAGCATCTTCATTCGTTGCGCCCGATGTGGTTGTTCTCTCCCTTGGTACCAATCATGTGTATATCCTCAACGAGACTGGTGAGATTGTGGATAACTGCGAGAAGCGTCCGCAACGACTCTTCACAGAGAAGGTCCTCTCGATGGAGGAGTGTACCGATTATCTCACTCGCTGCATCACACTCCTGCAACAGGTCAATCCCGATGTGCGCACCATCTTAACCGTCAGTCCGATACGCTATGCCAAATACGGTTTCCATGAGAGTCAGTTGTCAAAGGGCACCCTGCTGATGGCCATCAACACCCTTAATAACTGTCAACTATCAACTATCAACTGTCAACTGACATACTTTCCTTCCTACGAGATCCTGTTGGATGAGTTACGTGACTACCGTTTCTATGCATCCGACATGCTCCATCCCTCTGAGCAGGCGGTGGATTATATCTATGAGCGGTTTGCCGAGACCTTCTTCTCAGAGAAGACACATCGTTTTGTGGAGGACTATCGACCGATACGACAGGCGTTGAACCACCGTCCTTTCAACCCTGAAAGTGAGGAATACCGTCAGTTCATCGCTCAGACAAAGGAGAAGTTGGAGGCATTCAAAGCACGTTATCAAGTGGGATGACACATCCGCACATTTCCCTTTTGTGAAACTATTACCCCGATTATTTTGTTGTTTCGCTAAAAAGTTGTAATTTCGCGGCATAATAAAGACTATATTCATGACATATACGATCGAAAAGGTGGCCACGCTGATTGGAGCCCGACGTTATGGTAGTCGGGAGGCTCAGATCCGGTGGCTTCTTACTGACAGCAGATCGCTCTGTTTCCCTGAGGAAACCCTGTTCTTCGCGCTGAAAACAAAAAGAAACGATGGTCATAGGTATATCGATGACCTCTATCGCCGTGGCGTACGGAACTTCGTGGTAGATACCGTTCCTGCCCAAGCCAACGAGCGTTATCCGCAGACCAACTTCTTGAAGGTGGTGGATACGCGGGCTGCCTTGCAGCGACTGGCGGAGCGTCATCGCGACGAGTTCGATATTCCCATTGTGGGCATCACAGGTAGTAATGGTAAGACCATGGTGAAGGAGTGGCTGTATCAACTGCTGCTCCCTTCACGACATGTTGTCCGTTCTCCCAAGAGTTATAATTCACAGATTGGCGTACCCTTGTCGGTATGGCTGCTGAACGAGGAGTCGCGCATAGGTATCTTCGAAGCAGGCATCAGTGAGCCGGGGGAGATGCTGGCATTGCACGACATCATCCAGCCCACCATCGGCGTGTTCACCTCTCTGGGTAATGCCCATCAGGAGAATTTCCGTTCGTTGGAAGAGAAATGTATGGAGAAACTACAACTCTTCCATGGGGCAAAAGTTGTTGTTTACGATAGCGATAACGACACCATCAGTCGTTGCATCCGCCGTTCGGGATACAAGGGCGAGAAGATCGGATGGAGCCGCGAGAACCAGTCGGCGCCATTGTTTATCTCTAGTATTACTAGTAGTGCTAGTATTACTAGTGTATCCTATTCCTTTAAGGGCGTGCAAGGCCAATACCATCTGCCGTTTATCGATGAGGCTTCTATAGAATGTTCCTTTGCCTGTGCTGCTGTTGCGCTCTACCTTGGCGTGACGCCAGAGGATCTTGATGAGCGTATGCAACAGTTGGAGCCTGTGGCCATGCGACTGGAGGTGAAGGAAGGACAGCATGGGTGTACACTGATCAACGACTCCTATAACTCGGATATCAACTCGTTGGCTATTGCGCTCGACTTCATGAACCGTCGTCCTGAGCATCAGGGAAGGAGTCGTACGCTGATCTTAAGCGATATCGACCAAAGTGGTGAAGATCCACATGAGTTATATAATAAGGTGATGCGACTGGCTGAGAGCAGGGGAATCAATAAGTTCATCGGCATCGGCAAGGAGATCAAGGAGTATGTGAAAGGAGCAACACCTTCATCTTCGTGCGAACTGCATGCTTTCATTACGGTGGGGGATTTCCTCGCATCAGCCTTGTTCCGCAACCTGCACAATGAGGTGATCCTCTTGAAAGGCGGTCGTCGTTTCGGCTTCGAACAGATCACGGAACTGCTGGAACAGAAGGTGCATGAGACCATTCTGGAAGTGAACCTGAATGCGCTTGTTGACAACCTGAACTATTTCCGCTCGTTCCTGAAGCCGGAGACGAAGATGGTGTGCATGATCAAGGCCGACGGCTATGGAGCCGGTGCGGTGGAGATTGCAAAGACATTACAGGACCATCATGTGGATTATCTGGCTGTGGCTGTGGCTGATGAGGGCGTGACCCTGCGAAAAGCGGGTATCACCAGCAGTATCATGGTGATGAATCCTGAGATGACGGCCTTCAAGACGATGTTCGACTACGACTTGGAACCGGAGGTGTATTCCTTCCGACTGCTGGATGCGCTGATCAAGGCGGCCCGTAAGGAGGGTATCACAGGATGGCCCGTACACATCAAACTGGATACGGGTATGCACCGACTGGGATTCAATATAGGAACAAAAGAAGGGGAGCGGGATGAGATCGATGAGTTGATCGATCGACTGACGCACCAGCAGGCGGTAATACCACGATCAGTGTTCTCGCACTTCGTGGGGAGTGACAGTGATGACTTCGACCGCTTCTCTGCCCGACAGTTCGAACTGTTCCAGAAAGGCAGCAGTAGAATACAGCAGGCATTCAGTCATCAGATCCTCCGACACATGGACAACTCTGCAGGCATCGAGCACTTCCCTGAACGTCAGATGGAGATGTGCCGGTTGGGTATCGGTCTTTATGGTGTGGATCCCTATGTCTCACCTCTCACTTCTCACCTCTCACCGCTGAAATGCGTCAGCACCCTCAAGACCACCATCCTTCAGTTGCGACATGTGCCTAAGGAGGAAACGGTAGGATATAGCAGAAAGGGTGTGCTCACACGCGACAGTCTCATCGCGGCTATTCCTATTGGCTATGCCGACGGACTGAACCGTCATCTGGGACGGGGGCGTTGCTATTGCTTGGTGAACGGTCAGAAGGCTCCCTACGTGGGGAATATCTGCATGGATGTGGCCATGATAGATGTGACCGATATTCTTTGTCAGGAAGGTGATACGGTGGAGATCTTCGGCGATCATCTGCCTGTAGCCATACTGGCCGAGTGTCTGGATACCATTCCATACGAGGTGCTTACGGGCATCTCAAACCGCGTGAAACGCGTGTATTTCCAAGACTAGATAAGTGATAAGTTACAAGTGATAAGTGATAAATCGATATGACACCTGTTAGAACTACTACAATGACCCACTTCCGCTGGGTAATCTGTGGTTTGCTCTTCTTGGCAACCACTGTTAACTACATGGACCGTCAGGTCCTGTCTCTCACATGGAAGGACTTTATTGCTCCTGAGTTTCATTGGACCGATGCCAACTATGGTAAGATCACGGCCTATTTCTCCATCTTCTATGCCATCGCTAACCTCTTTGCAGGGAAGTTCATCGACTGGATGGGTACCAAGAAGGGTTACCTCATCGCTATCTTCGTATGGTCGTTGGGCGCCTGTCTTCATGCAGGTTGTGGCTGGGCAGCCATGGAGTGGGAGGGATACACCTCGGTGGTCCAGTTAGGACAGCTGACAGGTGATGCCGCGGTGATGATCGCTACCGTATCAATGTATCTGTTCCTTGCGTGTCGTATGGTGCTCGCCCTCGGTGAGGCAGGCAACTTTCCTGCTGCCATCAAGGTAACGGCGGAGTATTTCCCCAAGAAAGACCGTGCCTTTGCTACCTCTATCTTTAATAGTGGTGCATCAGTAGGTGCCTTGGCAGCCCCTGCTACCATTCCACTGCTAGCACGTGCCTGGGGCTGGGAACTGGCATTTATCATTATCGGTGTACTGGGTTTTGTGTGGATGGGACTGTGGATGTGGCTCTATGAGAAACCTCATAAAAGCAGTTTCGTTGATCAGGCCGAGCTGAACTATATCGAACAGGACAGCGATATTGAGGAGGTACAGGACCGCACGAATATCAAGGAAGAGAAGACCATCCCCTTCTGGAAGTGTTTCACTTTCAAACAAACATGGTCGTTTATCGTGGGTAAGTTGTTTACTGATGGCGTATGGTGGTTCTTCCTGTTCTGGGCACCCGCTTATTTCAGCGACCAGTATGGCTACACATCCGACTCCAAGATGGGCATCCTGCTGATCTTCACACTCTATCTCATCGTGACTGTGGTTTCCATCGGCGGTGGTTATTTGCCAACTTATTTCGTGGAGAAGCGCGGCATGAACCCCTATCTGGGTCGTATGCGTGCCATGCTGATCTTTGCCTGCTTACCACTGTTGGGACTTTTTGCACAGCCTTTGGGTACCTATAGTGCGTGGTGGCCTGCCATTCTCATCGGACTCCTTGGCGCTGGTCATCAGGCTTGGTCGGCTAACCTGTATTCAACCATCGGTGATATGTTCCCCAAATCTACTATCGGTACGATTACGGGTATTGGTACAATGGCTGGCGGACTGGGTTCTTATGCCATCAACCTTTGTTCGGGTGAGTTCTTCGACTGGGCTGCTGGTCAGGGTTGTGCCTATACGTTCTTCGGCTTCGAAGGGAAACCTGCTGCCTATATGGTGGTGTTCTGCATCTGTGCTGTGGCTTATCTGATTGGCTGGTGCATCATGAAGACGCTTGTACCGAAGTATAAGCCTATCATTCTGGAAGAACAGGATTAGTACAGACCGCAGTGTACTGAAGAATTATACTACTTTTGCAGTCAATATCGTGTGGGGCAGGAAGCCCTGATGTACAAGGGCCTTGATGAGTTCATTCGTCAAGGCCTCATTGTCTTTTCGTGTATAACGGATATCGGTGAACACTTGTGCAAGTGTCTCCTTATTGTTGATACGAACGAAGTGTTCGTTTTCGGGCAGGTGCTCCTTGTTGTAATAATAGTTGTCGATATCCATGCTAAGATAATCGTTGTATCGTTCCTGATGCACGAAGCTCTCAGTGGGCAGACGGTCGCTGAGGGCAGGCTCCTCGTCTGGCCAACCCACGGTGAGAGTGGCTACGGGCATGACAAGTTTGGGCAGTTGCAGTACATCGATGATCTGCTGCGGCTGATAAATGGTGGTGCCAAGGAAACAGTAACCTAAGCCTTCCTCGTCCATGAGATTGCAGAGCGTCTGGGTGTAAAGCAGCGCATCAGTGGCGGCATTGATAAACGACAGAAAATTGTCATATCCCGGTTCGGCATCACGACAACGGGCCCAAAAACTGGTACGGTTGAAGTCGGCACAGATAGTAAGCACCACCGGCGCCTCTGTCACCATCGGCTGATTGAAATGTGCAGGCGACAGTTGTTCCTTGATCTTCGGATCACGGGTGACTACCACACTGTATAACTGCAGGTTACCCATCGTCTGGGTGCGCGCTGCTTGGGTGAACAACTTGTTGAGCAGTTCTTCACTGATATCCTTATTCGCATATTTGCGGATGCTTCTTCTGGTTTCTAAGTTTTTCATTTTGGATCATTTTTGTTTTGCAAAGATACGATAAGTTTTCCAAAATGGGAAACTTGACCGCAGAATTTTCGATTGGAATGAAAAAAAATAAAAAATTTGTTTTGTTCTACTCTTGTTTTTTCGTATCTTTGCACCAAATCGCATAAAACTACAAGATCAAGATGAGAACATATACGTACGATGAAGCATTTAACGCATCGCTGGAGTATTTCAGCGGTGATGAACTGGCTGCCCGCGTGTGGGTGACCAAGTATGCCATGAAGGACAGTTTCGGTAATATCTATGAGCAGAGTCCGGCAGACATGCATTGGCGTATTGCCAATGAGATTGCCCGAATTGAAAAGAAGTATTCCAACCCGATGTCTGCCGAGGAAATTTTCCAGTTGCTAGACCATTTCAAATATATTGTACCGGCAGGCAGTCCGATGACTGGTATTGGAAACAACTTTCAGGTGGCCTCACTATCGAACTGCTTCGTGATCGGTTTGGATGGTGATGCCGATTCTTATGGTGCCATCTTGCGTATTGATGAGGAACAGGTACAGTTGATGAAGCGACGTGGTGGCGTAGGGCATGACCTTACCCATGTACGTCCGAAGGGATCACCAGTGAACAACTCAGCACTCACTTCCACAGGACTGGTTCCTTTCATGGAGCGTTATAGTAATAGTACGCGCGAGGTGGCCCAGGATGGTCGTCGTGGCGCTCTGATGCTTAGTGTGGGTATCAAGCATCCGGATTCAGAGGCTTTCATCGATGCGAAGATGACAGAAGGAAAGGTGACGGGTGCGAACGTTAGCGTAAAGATCGACGATGCGTTCATGCAGGCCGCCATTGATGACAAGGAATATGTGCAACAGTTCCCTGTAGATAGTGATCATCCCGAGGTGAAGAAGACTATCCGCGCCAAGGAACTGTGGGAGAAGATCGTGCATAATGCTTGGAAGAGTGCTGAGCCGGGCGTGCTGTTTTGGGATACCATCCTTAGGGAGAGTATTCCCGACTGCTATGCGGATCTCGGCTTCCGTACGGTTTCTACGAACCCCTGTGGCGAGATTCCACTTTGTCCGTACGACTCCTGTCGTCTGTTGAGTATCAACCTCTTCAGTTATGTAGTGAATCCGTTCACAAAGGAGGCATATTTTGATTACGAACTGTTCAAGAAGCATGTGGGCTATGCACAGCGACTGATGGATGATATCGTGGATCTGGAACTGGAGAAGATCGACCAGATCATGAAGAAGGTGGAGAGTGATCCACAGAACGATGAGGTGAAAGGGGCTGAATATCATCTGTGGGAGAAGATCAAACGGAAGAGCTCGATGGGACGACGCACGGGTGTAGGTATCACTGCTGAAGGTGATATGATTGCTGCCATGATGTTGCGCTATGGTACGCAGGAGGCCACCGACTTCTCCGTGAACGTTCATCGCACTTTGGCACTGGCTGCTTATGGCTCATCAGTACAGATGGCTAAGGAGCGTGGCGCCTTTGAGATCTTCGATGCCGAGCGTGAGAAGAAGAATCCGTTTATCCTTCGTATTAAGGAGGCTGATCCGAAACTGTACGATGCGATGAAGAAGTATGGTAGAAGGAATATCGCCTGTCTGACCATCGCACCGACGGGTACAACCTCGTTGATGACACAGACTACCAGTGGTATCGAACCGGTGTTCCTGCCCGTATACAAGCGTCGTCGCAAGGTGAATCCCAATGAGCCTGATGTGCATGTGGACTTCGTGGACGAGGTGGGTGACTCCTTCGAAGAGTTCATTGTCTATCACAAGAAGTTCCTTGACTGGATGAAGATCAATGGCATCGATACAGAGAAACGATACACCCAGGAGGAGATTGATGCCCTTGTGGCTCGTTCACCTTATTATAAGGCTACAGCTAATGATGTGGACTGGCTGATGAAGGTGAAGATGCAGGGAGCTATCCAGAAGTGGGTTGACCACTCCATCAGCGTAACCGTCAACCTGCCGAACGATGTGGATGAGGCTCTCGTGAACCGTCTCTATGTGGAGGCTTGGCGTAGTGGCTGCAAAGGTTGCACCATCTACCGCGATGGCAGTCGTTCGGGCGTGATGATTCAGGTGAACGAGAAAAAGAAGAAGGAAGAGAAGAAACCGGAACCAGTTCCCTGCAAGCACCCGGAGGTGACGGAGGTAAGACCGCAGACCTTGGAGTGCGATGTGGTACGGTTCCAGAACAACAAAGAGAAATGGGTGGCATTCGTCGGCTTGCTCGACGGCTATCCCTATGAGATATTCACGGGTCTGCAGGATGATGAGGAAGGAATCATGCTGCCAAAGTCGGTGGTGAAGGGTAAGATTATCAAGCAGACCAACGAGGACGGCTCGAAGCGTTACGACTTTCAGTTCGAAAACAAACGGGGGTACAAGACTACCGTGGAGGGACTGAGCGAGAAGTTCAATCCTGAGTATTGGAACTATGCGAAGCTGATATCTGGTGTGCTGCGTTACCGAATGCCTATCGAGCATGTCATCAAGCTCGTCAGCTCGCTGCAGTTGAAGAGTGAGAGCATCAACACCTGGAAGGTGGGTGTGGAACGTGCCCTGAAGAAGTATATCTCTGACGGTACACAGGCTAAAGGACAAAGGTGTCCGAACTGCGGCGAGGAGACGCTTGTCTATCAGGAGGGCTGTCTGATCTGTACGAATTGCGGAGCCAGTCGATGTGGATGATATGAAGATAACAGCTGGTTACATAGAACTGAAAGGACTGTCATTCTTTGCCCGTCATGGGGTAATGGAGCAGGAGAGAGTCACGGGCGGGACGTTCACAGTGGATGTCCGTGTGAAATATGACCTCTCCGCAGCCGTACGCTCAGATGATGTGAAAGACACCCTGAATTATGCGGAACTATCCGAAATCATAAATAGAGAGATGCAGACGCCGTCCAACCTGCTGGAGCACTTGGCAGGGAGGATCGGCGGAAGCATAATGGATGCGTTTCCGCAGGTGGAGGAGATGATCATCACCGTTACCAAGAAGAATCCGCCAATAGAGGCACAGTTGGAAGGGGCTGCCGTGACCTTACACTTAATAAATGATAAAACTCCATGACGGTTGACTACGTTTTACGATAATTCATTAACTTTGCAGCGCATATGGTGAAAAGGTTATTGTTCGTGATTCTGATGATGTGTTCGGTAGGGGCTTTCGCCGATACCGCCGCTAAGAAGTTCGTCCTTGTCATCGATGCAGGTCACGGAGGAAAAGACGCTGGATGTGTGGGGAAGATCTCAAAGGAGAAGAACCTCACACTGAAGATGGCGCTCGCACTGGGCAAGATGATCGAAAGGAATTGTCCAGACGTGAAAGTGATCTATACGCGTAAAACGGATGTGTTCCTCGAACTGTGGCAACGGGCCGAGATTGCCAACAAGAACAAAGCCGACCTATTCATATCTGTGCATATCAATGCCCTGCCGGGTGGGAAGATCGCAAGGGGATTCCAGACCTATACGCTGGGACGTGGCAGGAACTCAGGAAAGAAAGGAATCATCGAGAACCTCGAGGTGGCCAAGCGCGAGAACTCGGTCATCGTGATGGAGAAGGACTACCAGCAGCATTATGCGGGCTTCGATCCCAATTCCCCTGAAAGCAATATCATGTTCGAGTTCATTCAGGACACCTATATGGAGCGTAGCGTGGAACTGTCGAAGTTCATGCAACGGTATATGTGCGCAGCTACGGGAAGAGCCAATGCAGGTGCCCATCAGGACAATCTGGCAGTGCTGCGCCTCTCGTCAATGCCAGGCTGTCTGCTGGAACTGGGCTTCATCTCTACGTCTGACGAGGAGCAGTTCATGAACTCCAGCGATGCGCCTGAGAAATACGCACGAGGCTTCTATAATGCCTTCATCGCCTATAAGAAAAAGTATTTCGGTGGGTCGGCCACTCCTTTCCTAAGTGAACCAAAGACACCGAGTGCACCCAAGATAGAACAGCCAGCAAAGTCCAAGATTGAACAACCTGTCAAGGATAAGACTGAGCCAGTTAAGGAACAGCAGTCTGAGATGAAGAAAGAACAGGTGAGTCAGTCGAGTGCATCGCAGGGCGCACCGGTATTCAAGGTGCAGATTATGGCTGATACAAAGGCTGTTCCCGTAGGAAGCAGTCGCTTCAAAGGACTCAAGGATATAGACTCCTACAAAGAGGGAGGCTATTATAAATATACTATAGGTAGCTCAACAGACTATAACGAGATCTATCGATTAAGGAAATCGCTTTTGGACAAGTTCCCTGGGGCATTCATCATTGCCTTCAAGAATGGGGAGAAAATGGATGTTACGCAGGCGATACGTGAGTTTAAGGCTCGCAGGAGTCAATAACAATAGCAGGATTACAACATGAGAAAAGAAATCAAAATCGGCTTGGTGGCCGTCGCAGGACTGGTTCTTCTGTTCTTCGGAATGAACTACCTGAAAGGAAAGAACATCTTCTCGACGGATACAAAATACTATCTGTCGTTTAAGGATATCAGCGGACTGACTTCTTCGAGTCCGATATATGCCGATGGCTTTAAGGTTGGTGTGGTGAAAAGCATTAACTACGATTATGAGAAGCCAGGAAACATCAAGATCGAAGCGGGCATCGATCCCAGTCTTCATATCCCAGAGGGCAGTACAGCAGAGATCGTCAGCGACCTCCTCGGAAACGTTCAGGTAAACCTGCTACTGGCAGATAATGCGCAACAGCGTTTGGCTCCCGGAGGACTAATCAACGGGGATATCAACGACGGTACTTTGGGAAAGGTGAAAGAGATGATTCCAACCATCGAGAAAATGCTGCCCAAACTAGATAGTATCCTGGCGAATCTGAATACCATACTCGCAGACCCGGCCATCGGACAGTCGCTCCATAATATCAGAACGGTTACAGGTGACCTTACAAAGACCACCCGTGAGGTGAATGAATTGATGGCACAACTGAACAAGAATGTGCCAGGATTGGTGAACCGCGCCAATACCGTGCTCGATAATACAAACACCCTCACTGGGAACCTCGCTGCCATCAACGTGGCGGGTACCATGGAGAAGGTGAATGAGACGCTGGACAATGTAGAGAAACTGACCACTCAACTGAATAATACAGAGGGAAGTATAGGACTGTTGATGCGGGATCCGAGTCTTTACCAGAACCTAAATGCCACCATGCGAGATGCCGACTCTTTGCTGGTCAATATGAAGGCACACCCGAAGCGCTATGTGCATTTTTCGTTGTTTGGGAAAAAAGACAAATAAGTGCTTAATTTAAAAAACATCTAAATAGATTGGTGCTTGATTTTTGCTTTCTTGGAAATGCGTAAGTGGTTACTAGTCGCCACTTTTCACCTTCTTTTCTTAAGAGAGGTTCTTACTTGTTGTGGAGTTGTTTCATGATTATAAAACTTTCATTTTTAATAACTTATAATTCTGCAATACCATTCTTTTATTGTTAGGAAATGTTTCACGCTTAAAGTGCCAATCTTAGGCGTTTTACGACCGATTCAGAAACAAAAGACAAAAAAGATGATTTGCATGAATCAATATTCTTTTTTACCTTTGCAGAGTCAAAAACGTCGAAAGACTAACCGTGTTTATTTTATGAGTATTAACCCCCGTGCCTGCTGGGACAGTTGCCTCCAATTAATAAAGGAGAACGTCTCCGAGCAGCAATTCAACACCTGGTTCAGACCCTTGGCCTTCGAATCGTACAAGCCTGCGATGAAGACCTTGTTGGTGCAAGTTCCGAGTCCGTTCGTATACGAGTACTTGGAAGAGCACTACGTGGATCTGTTGAAGAAGGTGTTGACGAGAGTGTTTGGAGCCGGTACACGACTGACCTATCGGGTGGTGACGGATAAGACCCATAATCTGACACAGGATCTTCAAGCAGAAGAGGCAGCTACAGATGTGGTTACTCCACGCGTGAAGACAAGAGGTAATGCCTCACCCACAGAACTGGATGCAGCACAGCCGCAGGACATCGACAGTCAGTTGGATCCCCACCACACCTTTGCAAACTTCATTGAGGGTGACAGTAACAAACTGCCACGCAGTGTAGGACTGTCTATAGCGGAGCACCCGGGAACCACGCAGTTCAATCCGATGTTCATTTACGGTCCCAGCGGATGCGGAAAGACACACCTGATTAATGCGATCGGTGTACGCACCAAGGAGTTGTACCCGCAGAAACGCGTGCTGTATATCAGTGCCCGACTGTTCCAAGTACAATACACCAGTGCACAGATGCAGAACCGCATCAATGATTTTATCCATTTCTATCAGACCATCGATGTGCTGATAGTGGATGATGTACAGGAGTGGGTGACGGCTACCAAGACACAGGAGACATTCTTCCATATCTTCAACCACCTGTTCAGAAACGGGAAACGCATCATCCTTGCATCCGACCGTCCACCGGTGGATCTCAAAGGAATGAGCGAGCGGTTGATCACACGTTTCTCTTGCGGACTCATTGCTGAGCTGGAACGCCCGAATGTGCAGCTTTGCATTGATATCTTAAAGAGTAAGATCAAGCGCGACGGACTGAAGATTCCGGAAGATGTGATCCAGTACATTGCAGAGACGGCTAACGGTAGCGTGCGCGACCTGGAAGGCGTGATCAATTCATTGCTGGCCTTCTCGATTGTCTATAACGGGAATATCGACATGAAGTTGGCCCAACGCGTCATTAAGCGTGCGGTCAAGGTGAATGAACGATCGTTATCAGTCGATGAGATTATGGAGAAGGTGTGCCATCATTTCAATGTCACAACAGCTGCTATGGCAAGTCGTTCACGGAAACGTGAGCTGGTAGTAGCCCGTCAGGTGTCCATGTACTTGGCACAAAAACTGACTAAGATGCCAGCCAGTCGTATCGGAAAGTTGGTTGCTGGCCGTGATCACAGTACGGTTATCCATAGCTGTACGCAGGTTGAGCAGCGACTGAAGATTGACAAGGCATTCTCGGCTGAAGTTCACAGTATCGAGAACTCCTTCAAACTCACAAAGTAGCCAACAGGAAACAAGTTTTTCCTTGTCTCACAGCAAGAACCAGTCTTTGGTAAGGCGTTTACCATAGACTGGTCATTTTTTATACTTAACAGTTTTGTCAATTTTGCATACAAAGCAAAACGGCCTACTCTTCACGAGCGGGCCGTTGGAAAAAACTAAATTAACTCAAGTTTATAGGGAAATACTCTCACGAGCACTGTATATGATCTCACAATGGTGAGATTCACATATTCTTTTATTCGTATGCAAAGATAATTGTATTTTTATAACTATGCAAACGTTTTCAAGTGAAAAATCATACAGAATGTGGTTTTTAATGTTTTTTTGCTAAATGTGTAATTATACACACATTCTTCACGTCGCTTTTTCTTCTTTCATCATCTGCTTCCACTTGTAATATCCCATCACAGCAATCACGACGTAAAGTCCGTAGAGGGATGCCTTGAAGGGAATGTCCTTGTAGAAATAGAGAATGCAAGTGACCACATCGACGGCAATCCAGATGAACCATTGCTCCAGGTATTTGTGTGCCAAAGCCCAGATGCCTACGATGCTCAAGGCGGTGGTGAAACTGTCAGCTAATGGCACGTTACTGTTGGTGAATGTTACGAGTAGCCAATAGATGATACCCCAGATGCAAAGGATGACTGTTATCCAAGGTAGCATGAGACGACGTGGGAAATGACTGATGGCTAGTGTAGCAGCTGGTTTCTTCTTGTGTTTCCACCAAAGTTTGTCACCTAGTGCCCAGCAGCCCACACCATAGATTGTCATCATCAAGTAGTAGAACTCCATGCCGCAGTCGGCATAGAGTCCTTTCTGGTAGTAGAGCACGATGCCCAATGACTGCATCAGGAAACCTACGAGCCACATCCAAGCACTGGCCTTGTATTCAAATAGAATATAGGCCAGACCGAGGATTGTGGTGACGATATCAAGCCAGTGGGCTGTGATGAATGTACTGATCATATAATCTTTTTAGTTAGAAGCGCAGTGTGATGCTACCCATGGCGGTGAAACCAGCCATGGGAATGAATCCAATCTGGTAGTAACGGTTATTGTTCGTATGTCCATAACTCTCGGCAATGGCAGAATACACCCATCCGCTGCTGGCATAGTGCGCATCAAAGATGTTGTTCAGGTTCAGACCGAAAACGGCTTCCTTCACGCCGATCTTGTTCAACGGGAGCGTATAGCTCAGGTTGACATTCGTAGTTGAGTAGGAAGGCAGTGAGCGGTCTTTGTTCTCTGTATTGTCAAGATATTGTCGGCTCACGTAGTTGGTGTGCCATACAGCCTGCCATCCTTTGTAGTGGAAGTTAAGGAATCCGTTGAGGATAGTCGAGGGAGAGAAGGCAAGAGTGGAATTGTCGTAGTGGAACTGGCGCAACTCATCACCGTTACCATCGCAATGATATTTGTCGGCATCTGTGTTTCCTTCCCAGTCATCCCAGTCCTCTACGAACTCATCAAAGTCCTTGATCTTATTCAGACTCAGGGCTGCATTCCCTTCCACGGTCAACCAAGAGGTGATGTCGTATCCGGCCGTCATCTCAACACCTGCACGATACGACTTCTTTACATTGGTTGTGAGCGGCTCACCGATATCACTCTGTGCACCTGTCTGCACGAGTTGGTTGTCATAGTCCATATAATAAATGGTAAAACCAGCACGCCATTTCGGTGTGGCAAAGCTATAACCTGCTTCGTAGTCGAGCAACGACTCTGTCTTGGGCGCAGGATAGTTACCGTTATCTGTGAAGTTGTTTCGTTCCGGTTCACGGTGACTCAGAGCCACTGAGGCGAAGGCACGGTGACCACCGTTGTGGAAGCTGATGCCCGCTTTCGGATTGAAGAAGTTGTATGTTTCATCAATATCGAGCATGTGCTTGTCGTACATGTAGGTCTTTTTATTATATACGAACTTATCGTTATAGCCATCGGTGGTGTAGTTCACACGACGGTACTGCATATCGGCAAAAGCATCCCAGCTATCTGATAATCGGTAGAGAGCCTTGATGAAAGCGCTGCCGTCGAACTTGCTGGCATCAGAGTCGTAGTACTGATAGTTACCATTACTCATGAGCATGTTACGCAGCTTATCGTTGCTCAGGTAGGTTATATAGCCGAAGTGGTTACCGTCGAACTGCTGTACGGAGAGTCCACCGATTACATCCCAGTTGTTATCTTTGTAGTTCAGGTTCCATACGATACCGTAGGTATCCTGTTTCAGTCCCTTCTTGCGTACCCAGTCGGTGCGCTTCACACCGCTCATGTCACTGAATGTGGCGTTGGGCAAACCAAGCTTCTTGATCTTGTTGTTGTAGCGGAACTCCTTATAGTATCCGTAGCCATGGGTATAGTGCAGCGAGGCCATGGTGTTCCAGTGCTCGTTGATATCCCATACGGCAGAGAGAATGTTGTGGTTCTGCCAGAAATTGTCGGTGGTCTTGTCCCAGGGCTTACCGTTGTTCAGCATGTAGCGTTCTGTCTGGTAGTTACCGTTGACATCGCGAATGAAGTTCCCCTCTATGTCGGTAGAGAGCATCTCATAAAGACTATTATAGCGTCCGAGTCCCACTTTGTACAGATCCTCATAGGTCTTGATGCCCGTGTTAGCACCATAGGTGCCGTCCATCAGGCTGAGGTCGTCATTGCCTGCAGTAACACCGTTCCATGCCTGGCCTGTTTTTTCGAAGTTACCGATATTCTTGTAACGGATAACGAAATCGTCTGACACCCAGCTCAGTCCGCCATAGTAGCTTCCTGAGCGTCCGCTGGTGCCATGGATATAGCCGTCGGTATTCGTCTCATGGTAGGCGCCATCGAAGACAAAATGATTCCAGAGCAGTCCTGTTGAGAACGATCCGCCCACATTGAAGGTGTTATAGGAGCCATAGGAGAAATTCACTTCACCCCCAGGTGTTGTCGATGGAGTCTTGGTAGACAGTGAGATGGTACCGCCAAAGGCACCGTCGCCATTGGTTGATGTTCCCACACCACGTTGTATCTGAGCATTTCCCAGCAGTGAAGCGTAGGAATTCATGTTCGCCCAGAACACACACTGGTCCTCGGGAGAGTTAAGTGCCACACCATCGAGGGTGATATTGATGCGTGAACCTGCTGCACCACGAATGCGCAGATAGGTTGTTCCTGTACCTACACCATTCTCGCTCCATGACAGTACGCCAGGAGTCTGTGAGAATAGGAAAGGCAGTTCCTGACCTGTTTTGGCAAAGTCCTGCAGTTCTTTCTTCTTGATATTTGCCACGGCGAAGGGTGCATCTTTCTGTACCCATACACCTTTCACTACTACCTCCTGCAGTTGTTCCATGCGGAGGGAGTCAATTTCATCTTGCACACCGATACGGTTGTTCATTGCCTTGGCTAGTTGAAGAGATGCCAAAGCCATCATCACACTGAAAACAATAACTTTTTTCATTACCTTATTAATATATATAATGCAAAAAGGGGGAGAGAGAAGAATAACCAAAGGTTTTTCTTGTGAGCGTTGCTCGTTCATTCCTACGCCAGTATTACCTGGATCAGGTCAGAGGGTATCATCTCAGCCCGAAACATCGGGCACCCCTTAGCCTACATTCTGTAAGCCGCTGCAAAGGTAATGATAAGAAAGCGAAAAACCAAACAAAAACAATATTTTGTTTGGTTTTTCGGACTAATGAACCCTCGGTGGAGCCAATACAGAAGCCTTGTTCTACTAGTACAGAAGCCTTGTTCTACTAGTACAGAAGCCTTGTACTACTAGTACAAAACCTTTGTACTAGATCTGTACTCATATTTTTATGTTGAATTCAGTTTAAGGAAGCAGATTCTTTCCTGTTGTATTCATCAATGACTTGGCCTCACTGTAAGGCAAGATGAATGAAGGAAGACCGGCTGCGTAGGGAGCTATCTCGTATTGCTGGTAGGTGATTGACACACCCTCTTTGATAAATACGGGAGGATTAACCGGAAGCGGTAGCAGGTAGGTATGCTCCAATGACAGACAATTATCCAGTTCCTCATCGGTGTTCACTTCGAAGTACTTCTTCAGACCCTTCTTCATAACATCCTGCATGCTACCAGTAAACATATCCCATTCAATCCGTCGTCCGTCGTTCTTGCGGAAGGTCATACCTGTGATGGCAGTACCCCCATGAGCACCGCCCATATCCTCATACTTCTTGAACTCGTAAGAAACAAACTTATCGGTCTCATAGAGATGGCGGATTTCCGTCTCAGAAGCGAAGGTGGGGATGTCACCCGTCATGTCTTCGGCCATCATGTCATGAGCGCTCTTGAACTCCTTATACTTCAAGCGGAAATAGTAGTCAACCATCTTTTGCCCATCGCTGAGGTCACCATCGTAGGATCCCTGCTTATTGTTCTCCAGTTCACCTGCATAGGATGTGCCTAACGACTCGCTGATATATTCGCGGATGGCATTGACAAGAATGGGGTTACCGTCAGTGGGGAAATCGACAACAATCTTGTATTCGCCCGAATTATCCTTCTTTACCTGCTCCACTTGCTTGAAGGTCAGTTTACCTTCCTTCTGAACTTCTCCCTTCTCCATCTCTTTCACCGTTGTGGAATCTTCCTGCGATGATGAAGAAAGAGGTGTCTGAGTCTTCTGATGGCAGCCACAAACGACTGCCGTCAAAAGAACAAAGACAATTTGCTGAAACGCTCTTTTGTACATAGATACTATCGTTTAGCGGTTCAACAAGTAGCTGGCCACGGCTTCAAGGTCTTGAAGAAATCGTTACCCTTGTCATCTACGAGGATGAAAGCGGGGAAATCCTCTACCTCAATCTTCCAGATAGCCTCCATGCCGAGTTCAGGATACTCCACGCACTCAATGCTCTTGATGCTCGACTGCGAGAGCACTGCAGCCACACCGCCGATAGAGCCCAGGTAGAAGCCACCATGCTTCTGACAAGCATCCGTTACCACCTGTGAGCGGTTACCCTTGGCAATCATCACGAGTGAAGCACCATGCTCCTGGAATTCATCCACATAAGGATCCATACGGTTGGCCGTAGTCGGTCCCATTGATCCACAAGGATATCCCTCCGGTGTCTTGGCGGGTCCTGCATAGAGAACGGGATAGTCCTTGAAATACTGCGGTAGATCTTCACCGGCATCCAGACGAGCCTTCAGTTTGGCGTGTGCGATATCGCGGGCCACAATGATGGTACCCTTGAGGTTCACGCGGGTGCTGACAGGATACTTCGTCAGTTCGGCACGCACGGAGTCGATGCCCTTGTTCAGGTCGATGACAATGGAGTTAGCTCCTTCACCAGCCTTGGCATACTCAGCCGGAATCAGTTCAGTGGGGTTGTTGTCCATCTTCTCCAGCCAGACACCGTCGCGGTTGATCTTTGCCTTGATGTTTCGGTCAGCAGAGCAACTCACGCCCATACCGATAGGACAGGAAGCACCATGTCGCGGCAGACGGATCACGCGGATGTCGTGTGCCATGTACTTACCGCCGAACTGGGCACCCAGACCGATACGATGAGCCTCTAACAAGAGTTTCTTTTCCAGATCGATGTCGCGGAAGGCACGACCGGTCTCGTCGCCCGTAGTAGGCAGACTGTCGTAGTACTTGATGCTGGCGAGCTTCACTGTGAGCAGGTTCTTTTCTGCAGATGTGCCGCCGATGACGAAAGCGATGTGGTAGGGAGGACAGGCAGCTGTTCCCAGACTCTTCATCTTCTCCACAAGGAACGGGATGAGTGTACCCTCGTTCTGGATGGTAGCCTTGGTCATGGGATAGAAATAGGTTTTGTTGGCAGAGCCGCCACCCTTAGCCACCATGACGAAGCGGTATTCCGCACCCTCACAAGCCTCGATGTCAATCTGTGCAGGCAGGTTACAACGGGTGTTCACTTCGTCGTACATGTTCAGCGGAGCGTTCTGTGAGTAGCGCAGGTTATCCTGCGTGAAGGTGTTGAACACGCCGAGAGAGAGTGCTTCCTCATCCTCGAAGCCCGTCCACACCTGCTGACCTTTCTCGCCGTGGATGATCGCTGTACCTGTATCCTGACAGAACGGCAGGATTCCTTTGCAGGCCACCTCCGCATTGCGTAGGAACTGCAGGGCTACATACTTGTCGTTCTCACTGGCCTCAGGGTCGCTAAGCACCTGTGCCACCTGCTCATTATGTTCGCGGCGCAGCATGAACTCCACATCGTGGAATGCTTCCTGTGCCAACAGGGTCAGTGCCTCCTTTGACACTTTCACGATTTCCTTACCCTCGAATTCGCTGAGGGTTACTCCTTCCTTAGTCAGAAGGCGATACTCCGTGTCGTCTTTTCCAAGTTGGAACATCGGAGCATACTTGAATGCAACTGGTTTTGCCATATACTTTTTTCTTTTATGGTTTACTAGATTAATAGCCAAAGATCTCCTCGGTGGAGAGGCGCTTGATGGTGCCGATCTTGGAGAGGCTATCCATGTCAAGCTCTTTCTCGTCGCCGAGGATAACGTAGCGATAGGGCTTGTGAGCCATCTGTTCCTGCTCGAAGCGAACGATGTCTTGCAACGTCAAGTTGGGCAGGGCATTGTAGATGCGCTCATCAATGTCGTAGTCGATACCTAAACGTTGTGCTCTGATCCACGCATTGATAAGGTTGAACTTCGTAGTGCGCTCAGTAGCCAGGCGTTTTGTCAAGGCTTCCTTTGCGATGCGGAAAGCCGCCTCACTCTGTGGAATGGTGTCGAGAATGACGTTGAACTGTTTCAGGCAGTCCATCATCTTGTCGTTCTGTGTGATGATATGGGTGAAGAACAACTCAGGTTCCCATTTGTAATCAGGTTCCACATAACCGGCATAAGCATTGTATGCCAGTCCTCGGGCCTCGCGCATCTCCTGGAACACGATGGTGTTCATACCACTGCCATAGTACTCGTTGAAGAGTGCCTTCACGGCAGCCTCCTCGGGATGCCAAGGACGTTGCTCGTTATGAATCATACGCATGTAGATGTTCTTCGCATCATAGGGAGCGATAAGTACCTCGTTGGTAGGCGTAGGCTCGAAGGTATAGCGTCGACCCTCGGGAGCAGGAAGGAGTTTCTTGGCTATCTTGTGCTGTTTGGTAACAGCGGCAGTCAGCTCTTTCTCGCTCATCGGACCATAATATAATAAGGTGTGCTCATACAGCGGAAGGTTCTTCAGCAGATCCAACAGCTCTTGCGGATCAGTATTACGTAATTGCTCAGACGTTAGGATATTCCTTGAGGGATTGTAAGGACCGTAGAAACCATATCTAACCAGTCGTGAGAAGTTCGACTGCTGATTCAGTTTCTGATCGGCACGTGACTTCTCTACAAGCTGGATATACTGTTCCCATGCGTCCTTGTCAACCTTTGCGTTCTTGATGACATCCTCGAGCAGTGCCAGTGCCTGTGGCATATTCTCGCTCAGTCCGCTGAGTCTCACGTTGATGCTGCGTGCTCCAACGTTGATACTATAGTTACATGCCAGTTTGTAGAACTGCTGTTTGATCTGCTCGTTGGTGAGCTTATCGGTGCCCAGATACTCCAGATAGTCGGGTGCATATGAGTATTTTAGGTTTACTTCCTCACCGAACTTATACTCAAAGGCCATGACGAAACGCCCGTTCTCTGTATTCTTCACATAGATATAGGGGAGGTTCTTCTTGGTCTTTCCAAAGGTCAGGTCGTTTTTGAAGTCGATGAAACGCGGCTGTATGGGTTCCACCTTCGTGTTCTGGATTTCCTTCACGAAGTCGCTGATGAGATCGCGGTTGGTAGGAATTGGCGTGATGGCAGGCTTATCGATCTTCTTCAGGTTCTTGTCCTCACCCTGACGCTTATATACCACCACATAGTTGTCGCGGAAATGACGCTTCACGAAGTCCATGATCTCCTGCTTTTTCATATTGGAGATACGGTTCAGGTAGCCCACTTCCTGCTCCCATGGAATCTCGTTGATAAAGGTCTGAACAAATTTGTTCGCGCGAGAAGCGTTGTTCTCCAATGAGGTGTAGTAGTTCAGTTTGGCGTTATTGATCACTGATGGTAACAGGTCGTCAGAGAAGTTACCGTTCTTCAGGTTCTCGATCTCTGCCAGCAGAAGATCCTTCACCTCGTCGAGAGTCTGTCCTTCCTTCGGTGTTCCTGCTAGGATGAAGCCAGAGTGATCACGCATTCTCTCCACGCCGCCCCAGGCTTCGAGCATTTTCATCTGCTGATTGATGTTCAAGTCGATAAGTCCGGCCACGCCGTTGCTGAGCATGTTCTCGATCACCTGCAGAGTGTCACCTTGTAGCGTGTTGCCCCTTCCGAAGCGCCAACCCATCCAGATGGTCTCAGTCTCCAGTCCGTACACGGTGGTATCGCGTGGTGCGGTAATCGGTTCCAAGGCGGGGAACACGGGCTGTTTCACATCGGCACCTGGCTTCCATGAGCCGAAATACTTGTCAATGATAGCGATGACCGTTTCCGGGTTGAAGTCGCCTGCCATACAGATAGCCACGTTGTTCGGACGGTACCACTTATTGAAATAGTTCTTGATGTTCGTGATACTGGGGTTCTTCAGGTGCTCCTGTGTACCGATGGTGGTCTGTGTACCGTAGGGGTGGGTGGGGCAGAGCATCTTGCAGATCGACTGCCACAGCTTCCGCTGATCCTGTGCGATACCGATGTTATACTCCTCATATACAGCCTCCAGCTCCGTATGGAAACCGCGGATCACCATATTCTGGAAACGGTCCGATTGGATCTTAGCCCAATTCTCCACCTCGTTCGAAGGAATATCCTCGGTATAGCAGGTGACATCATTGCTTGTATAGGCATTCGTTCCCTCGGCACCGATAGCTGACATCAGCTTGTCGTATTCGTTAGGAATGAAATACTTAGCAGCCTCCTGCGAGATGCTGTCGATCTCGTGATATTTCTGTTTACGAAGATCGGGATCCGTCATCTTACGATACTCCTCATAACATGCCTCGATTTTATCGAGCAGCGGAGCTTCAGCTTCGTAGTTGTTTGTACCAAACTGCTTGGTTCCCTTGAACATCAGGTGCTCCAGATAATGTGCCAGACCCGTGGTCTCGGCAGGATCGTTCTTGGAACCAGTGCGCACAGCGATATATGTCTGGATGCGCGGTTTCTCCTTGTTGACCGATAGATAGACCGTCAGACCGTTGTCAAGGGTGTAGATACGTGTGTTCATCAAGTCACCAGGAACGGTGGTGAACTTGTAATCTTTGGCCATTACAGAGCAGCTGCCCAGTAATACCAGAATAGCTGTAAATAGTGTTTTCAGTTTCATAATGTATATAAATTAATCGTCGCGACACGACGATATACTTGACAATCAATTCTCGTAATCGATTTCATGGTCGAGTTTGTCGATGAAGTCGTTGAATACCTCATCTTCCACATCGCCCATGGCATATTCCTTTTCGGCATCCTTGCGGATCTCACCGATCCAGATGCGACGAGCCACGATATAGTCCTCGCGGATCCGCTGAGCATCCTCCTCGGTAATCTCATCCAAACCATAGTAGTCGAGAATCATCTGGTACGTCCATGCCCACTGATATTCGCGGTAGTGGTCGTTGATCTCCTCAAAGCGGTCGATGACAGCCTGGATGGTCTCCAAAGTACCGTTCTTGATATCATCGATCAGACGGGTCTCTTCGCTCTCTGGCAACAGCAGTCCTGAAAGATCAATCCAATTACCCTCTCCTGTGGTACTGGTGGGTTTTCTGAAATAGTCATGCTTCTTGGCACGCTTCAGTACGGCACCCATATACAGTCTGAGGGCGATGTCGTAGTATTTGATACCCTTCTTCAGTGAAGAGGCATTGATGACATATTCGTGGTAGTTGTATTGCGACTGCAGGTCGCCGGATGCAGCACGCAGGTTCTCCAGGATCTTCTTACCTCTCAGAATCTCTCCCACGGTGAACGGTGAGAGCCAGTCGAAGTTCACGATACTCTTCTGACAGCCCTGCTGGCGCATGTCGCGCTTCGGCCATTTCTTGATATCACGGTAGAGACCAACAGTAGTGATGTTACGTCCGGGTACCAGGTACATATCGTCGTTGTAGGAGATAAGATATGAGAACGGCACATCGCGGGTGTCGGGATGGTGCATCAGCTTACCCATACATACCGAGAAGGCACCGATCTTGGCGGGCATCAGCACGTAGGAGCCACTGGCCGTCTTTGTTCCACGCTCCAGCGTACCATAGTGGATGGGTCCCATCTTATAAGCATGGTTCGAGAAGTTGGTGTTCGAACCAGCGTTGTAGAACGAGAACTGACCACCGATGAGCAGACTCGACTTATGGTGAGAGGCAGAGAACGGTCCGCAGAAGGCGGCACATGCCTCACCGTTCGACATATAGCTGTTGGCGAAGAACACGCTCTGTGAGGCAGTGAATCCGTTGGCGATATGACAAGCCTCGCCTACGAAGCAGTCCTGCATCTTTACACTATTGATGATCGAAGAACCGTTGCAGATGATGGAGTTCTCACAGATAACGCCTGTACCTATATATACTGAGTCGCTAGGACCGTTCAGGATGGAGCAGTCGCTGATGCGTGAGGCACCGTTGATCTCGCAGTTGTCGTTGATGACGGTATTGGTGATCTCCTTCGTACCGATAATCTTCACGTTATTACCGATGATTCCTCGTTCGGGCATGTTCCTTTCGATGTCCTCGTTGATCAGTCGGCGGATCTCATCCTTGATATTCTTATCAGTGAAATGCTTCACCATGAAGGCTGCAAACTGACTGTTCAGGTTACCGAAGAGGATGGCATTACCATCACCGGCCTCATTAAGTACGGATATCAGGTTGCCCTCACCATAGGTAGCTCCCTCAGTGGTTTCGATGATGCTCACATTAGAGATGAAGCAGTCGTCACCGATGGTATAGTTGTTGATATACCCTGCCACGTTTTCAATAAGACAGTTGTCGCCGATGGTCACGTTCCGCAAGGTGGAACGTGTGATACCTGTATGCTTGACAAAGTCTTTCGACACTTCGATATTCTTCTCGAACACACCCAGATTCACTTCACCATAGAAGCTGGTACTTTTAATATAATTCGGCTGGAAGTCCTCTGCTACATTGATGGCGGTCCAATCCTCTGCCGTACATCCGTTATTCTCCAGGATGATAATCTCTTCTTCAGTTAATAATCTGTAATCCATAATTTTATTGTTTGTGATTGTTATTAATTCATTCTTCTTCGATATCCGTTTCATAGAGGAAATCGTTGTATGGGTATTTCTGCACATGCAGTTCTTTCACCTTCTTGTATAGGCGGTCGCGTAGGTCCTCGATATTCGTCTTCTCCTTGGCGGAAATGAAGATACATGCATCATCGAGCTTCGCCATCCAAGTATTTCGCAACTCATCCAAGGTAATGTTTTCCTTGGTGGGCGGCGTGAGGTCATCAGGTTCCTTCTCTGTCCATGAGTAGGCATCGATCTTGTTGAAGATGATCATCGAAGGCTTATCGGCAGCACCCAGTTCCTGCAATGTCTTCTCTACCACCTTGATTTGTTCCTCAAAGTCGGGATGTGAAATGTCCACCACATGCAGCAGCAAGTCGGCTTCACGCACCTCATCGAGGGTTGATTTGAACGAATCCACGAGATCGGTGGGCAGCTTGCGGATGAATCCTACCGTGTCGGCCAGCAGGAAAGGCAGGTTCTCCACCACCACTTTCCTGACGGTTGTATCAAGGGTGGCAAAGAGTTTATTCTCGGCGAACACCTCACTCTTTGAGAGCAGGTTCATCAGCGTACTCTTTCCCACGTTTGTATATCCCACAAGTGCCACACGGATCAGTCGTCCGCGATTCTTCCGTTGTGTAGCTTTCTGCTTGTCGATATCCTGCAAGCGTTGTTTCAATAAGGTGATACGCTGCAGGATGATACGGCGGTCCATCTCCAACTGGGTCTCACCCGGTCCACGCAGTCCTACGCTACCCTTACCGCCGCCGCTACCAGAGCCACCACCCTGACGTTCCAAGTGTGTCCAGAGTCGTTGCAGTCGGGGAAGCATATAGCGGTACTGGGCCAGCTCCACCTGGTTCTTTGCATTGGCAGTCTGTGCCCGCATGGCGAAGATATCGAGGATGAGAGAGGTGCGGTCGAGGATCTTCACTTGCAGCATACTCTCAATATTGCGGATCTGTCGTGGTGACAGTTCATCGTCGAAGATCACCATACCGATCTCCCTGTCGTTCTCTTCCTCCTGTTTGATATAGTCGCGTATCTCCTCCAACTTTCCCTTTCCCACATAGGTGGTCTGGTTCGGTCCTCCCACTTTCTGGGTGAACCGTTTCACGGTCACTGCCCCTGCAGTATCGGCCAGAAACTCTAGTTCGTCAAGGTACTCTTTGGTCTTGGCTTCATCCTGTTCCTTGGTAATCAGTCCTACAAGAACAGCGGTCTCGGCCTTGACTTCAGATATTACGAATTCTTTCATTCAAATATATTTGTTTATTTTGCAAAGATACAAAAAATTATAATATGTAAGAAGAAAAATCCCACCGAAAGTCATACTTTCGTGTTTTTTTATTATTTTTGCAGCCAGATATTCAACTACAAACAGACACAATTATGAGATTAATTATTGAAAAAGATTATCAGAAGATGTCGCAGTGGGCGGCAGAACATGTGATTGAACGTATTAATGCCTTCCAGCCGACCGCTGAGAAGCCTTTTGTGTTGGGCTTGCCTACAGGTTCTTCTCCTGAGGGTATGTATGCTTGTCTGGTGAAAGCCAACAAGGAAGGACGCGTATCGTTCAAGAATGTGATTACGTTTAACATGGATGAGTATGTAGGACTGGCTGAGGATCATCCCGAGAGCTATCACTCTTTCATGGCACGTAACCTGTTCGACCATATCGACATTCCCAAGGATCATATCCATATCCTGAACGGCAATGCCAAGGATCTGGTAGCAGAGTGTGCACACTATGAGGAGATGATCAAGGAAGCAGGTGGTATCGATCTGTTCATCGGCGGTATCGGTCCTGACGGACATATCGCGTTCAACGAGCCGTATTCTTCTCTGACCTCCCGTACCCGTCAGAAGACACTGACCACAGATACCATCATCGCTAACTCACGTTTCTTCGACAATGATGTGAACAAGGTGCCGAAGAGCGCGCTGACCGTTGGTGTTGGTACCGTGATGGATGCCCGTGAGGTGATGATTCTGGTAAACGGACACCACAAGGCACGTGCTTTGAAGGCTGCTGTTGAAGGTGCCGTTTCTCATGAGTGGACCATTAGCGCCCTGCAGATGCATCAGCATGGTATCATTGTTTGCGATGAGCCTGCTACCGATGAACTGAAGGTGGCAACCTATAAGTACTTCAAGGATATTGAAGGAAAGTAATCAATAATCAGTAGTTTAGTTTCAGTCCGAACGTTTCGGACTCCCAGTCCGCGCCTTGCGGACTATGAGTCCGTGACGTTACGGACTCTTTTTTTATGCTACTTTCTTGTGCCAATTTGTCATGTTTGCTCCATCGGTACGTGTTTTGATGATGGATTATTAGAACAAAACAAGAAAGGAGCTAATCATGACATTAGAGAATTTTACGATTAAAGCGCAGGAAGCGGTACAAAGTGCCGTGAACACGGTGCGGCAGAACAGTCAGCAGGTCATCGAACCTGTACATCTGCTGAAAGGTGTAATGGAGAAAGGAAAGGACGTGATGAACTTCATCTTCCAGAAGCTGGGGGTGAACGCTGTGCATGTGGGTACACTGATCGATGGTGAGATCCAGCACCTGCCACGTGTGCAGGGTGGTGAGCCTTATCTGAGTCGTGAGACCAACGAGGTGATGATGAAGGCGATGGATCACTCGAAACAGTTAGGTGATGAGTTCGTGAGCATCGAGCCAATCCTGTTGGCGCTCTTGGAGGTAAACTCTACGGTGAGCCGTATCCTGAAAGATGCGGGTATGAACAGCAATGATGTGATGAAGGCTGTGCAGGAGTTGCGCCAAGGACAGAAGGTGCAGAGCATGAGCGGTGACGAGAGCTTCCAGAGTCTGAGCAAGTATGCGAAGAACCTCGTGGAGGAGGCCAGGGCAGGAAAGCTCGACCCTGTGATCGGCCGTGACGATGAGATCCGTCGTATCTTGCAGATCCTTTCCCGTCGTACGAAGAATAATCCTATCTTAATTGGTGAACCGGGAACAGGTAAGACTGCCATTGTGGAGGGTCTTGCCCAGCGAATCGTGCGTGGTGATGTGCCCGAGAACCTGAAGGACAAGCAGGTGTTCTCGCTCGATATGGGTGCCTTGGTGGCCGGTGCGAAGTACAAGGGTGAGTTTGAGGAACGACTGAAAAGTGTCATCAACGAGGTGACGAAGAGTGAAGGACGCGTGATCCTGTTCATCGACGAGATTCATACACTGGTGGGAGCAGGTGCTGGCGAGGGGGCCATGGATGCGGCTAATATCCTGAAGCCTGCCTTGGCTCGTGGTGAACTGAGAAGTATTGGCGCTACCACATTGAACGAATACCAGAAATACTTTGAGAAGGATAAGGCGCTGGAACGTAGGTTCCAGACCGTGATGGTGGATGAACCCGATGAACTGAGTGCCATCAGTATCTTGCGTGGACTGAAAGAGCGTTATGAGAATCATCATAAGGTGAGGATACAAGATGATGCCTGTATCGCTGCTGTGAAACTATCAGAACGCTATATCTCCGACCGTTTCCTGCCGGATAAGGCCATCGACCTGATGGATGAGGCTGCTGCTAAGCTGCGTATGGAACGCGATAGTGTGCCTGAGGAATTGGATGATATCTCCCGTCAATTGGCGCAGTTGGAGATTGAACGATCTGCGATTTCTAGAGAAACTAGTAATACTAGTGATACTAGTTCTACTAGTAAATTGGGGCAACTCGACAAGGAGATTGCCGAGCTGCGTGAGAAAGAAAATGCTTTCCGCGCAAGATGGGAGAACGAACGCAACCTGGTGAACAAGATCCAGCAGGATAAGCAGGAGATGGAACAGCTGCGTTTCGAGGCGGAAAGGGCTGAACGCGAGGGTAACTATGAACGTGTGGCCGAGATCCGTTACTCCAAGCTGCAGGCTCTCGAAGAGGATATCGCACATATCCAAAAGCAACTGGCAACCGCCCAGAACGGTATGGGTATGGTGCGTGAAGAGGTGACGGCTGATGATATCGCTGAGGTGGTGAGCCGCTGGACCGGCATTCCCGTGACAAGGATGATGCAGAGCGAAAAGGAGAAACTGCTGCATCTGGAGGAGGAACTGCACAAGCGGGTCATCGGTCAGGATGAGGCTATCACGGCTGTGAGCGATGCTGTGCGCCGTAGTAGAGCTGGGTTGCACGACCCGAAACGTCCTATTGCTTCGTTCATCTTCTTAGGTACAACGGGTGTGGGTAAGACTGAGCTGGCGAAAGCTTTGGCTGAATACCTATTCAATGATGAGTCGATGATGACGCGTATCGATATGAGCGAGTATCAGGAGAAACATACAGTGAGTAGACTGATTGGTGCGCCTCCGGGATATATCGGCTATGACGAGGGTGGACAACTCACGGAGGCCGTGCGCCATAAGCCGTATAGCGTAGTACTCTTCGATGAGATCGAGAAGGCACATCCCGACGTGTTCAATATCCTTCTGCAGGTGTTGGATGACGGACGACTGACCGATAACAAGGGACGGACGGTGAACTTCAAGAATACCATCATTATCATGACCAGTAATCTGGGTAGTCAGCTGATCCGCGAGACCGTTGAACAGATGGAAAACGGCGGTAACCGTGATACCCAGTTGTCGGCATTGCGTGCCCAACTGATGACGATGCTGAAACAGACCATCCGACCGGAGTTCCTGAACCGTATCGATGAGACCATCATGTTCCTGCCGCTAACCCAACAGGAGATAGCCGATGTTGTGACGCTGCAGATGAAGCAGGTGCAGAAAATGTTGAAGGATCAGGATATCCAGTTGGAATGGACACAGCCTGCCATCGACTACCTGACAGAGGTAGGCTTCGATCCAGAGTTTGGTGCACGACCAGTTAAAAGGGCTATCCAGCACTATGTGCTGAACGACCTCTCAAAGAAACTGTTGGCTGGTGACGTGAACCGTGATAAGTCCATCATCATCGACTGCTTCGGAGAGGGACTGATCTTTAGGAACTGATGTACCTCTAAACAGTATTCTGTGATAGAAAAAGATGAGGGTGTGTCAAATAGGCACATCCTCTTTTTATATTCATCTATAGCTTTCATTGGTCCGATGACCACTTTATGCCGCCATTTTTGTGATTAGTGTGTTGTGGTGTCTTTCCAAGCTCCAAACAGGCTTAGTTGGGGCAAT
>JAFZBK010000023.1 GCA_017561825.1 Prevotella sp. | reverse complement strand
TCACATCAGATTTTTTCAGTGGCACATTTCATTCCGCTGAGGGTGGTACATTCCTTTCCGATACGAGTGGTACATTTCTTTCCGCTGAAGGTGGCACATTTCTTTCCGATACGAGTGGCACATTTATTCCGATACTATCAGTTCAATCTCTTTCCTCCACTACGAACAACTATCAGGAACCAATGGCATTAGTTCTATACGTGTTGTTAATGGAATGGTGGAGCGCATAATTTTCCGCGAGTTTGATGGCGGAATCAGAATTTTGGTTTTAAGTTTAGATGATACTCACTATGGCAACAAGAAATGAGAATCCGGCACCCTTTATGGCGGTGCATCCTGGAATGATGATCAAGCCTGAGCTTGAAGAGCGCGGAATCACACAGAAGGATTTTGCCAAGATGCTTGGTGTTCAGGCTTCGCATCTGAGCGAGGTGCTCAACGGCAAGCGGGCTCTTACTACCGATCTTGCAGTGAAGATCGAAGGTGCTATTGGCCTGCCTGCCAAGATATTACTTTCTGCTCAGACGCAATACGAACTTGAATCGACAAATTCACCAATTGATGATAAGGAACAAGAAACGTTTTCGGTTACGATACCGATTCGTGATCGCAACCTGTTGCGCGAACTTGTACGCAAATTCGGCTGGGCCTGCGTATTCTAATGAAATGAATTCCTAAAAAGATACGGGAGGCTCCACATTTGTGGTACCTCCCGATTTCTTTGAGGTACTAAGGGGCTGGTACGAATTCTTTGAATTATGAATGACGAATCTGCAAACGATCAGACATTTTTGCACGCACTGAGTGCAAGATGATGCTAAGGGTCTGGTCCCTGTCATCATTTGTTCTATTTGGAGTTTGGAATGACGAAGTAGGATGTGTCGGCGGAGCCGAGGATACTTCCGTTAACTACGTTCCCTCTTTATCGACTCAGCTATTCAAGCATGCTTGATAGCCTTCGCTGCTCAATCGGTTCGACAAAACATAAAGAAACATACGTTTTCTTTTGGTTTTGTGCTCATTTAATCGTATCTTTGCAACGTGAAACCTCACTAATTATATAAAAATGGAAACGCAAATGATTGAAAAAGAAGAAAAGTCAACAGTTGTTGGAGACATGACTGTTGAAGAAGCTTATGAGAAGGTGTGTAATGAACTAAAGGCTATTTATGACATAGAAGATGCACTATAATTACATCATCAAACCGCGAGCTTTTCAAAAGATCCGGTCATTCTATGTCAATGTAGCCAAGAAATATAAACACACCTACTCCTATGAAGACATGGAAAGGAATGTACGAGATGCTTTCTTTTCTATTTATTCGATTGAGAATACTCTTGGAAGACGCTCACCAACCATTAGCCGATGGAAAGGTTATTACATGGCAAACACTGATAAATGGTATTATGCATACAAGATAGATGGCGATACGGTAATCGTTGTTGATGCCTGCCACGCTCAGAATATGCATGAGTAGCCTAAATCAATAGGCTTGCTCATGCAGTTCTATTTGGAATTATGTATGACGAAGTACGATGTGGCGTCGATGAGTGCCAAAGGGAATATTACTCCGTATAATAATCAATCAGACGTATGATGAGATCGTTGAGTTGCTCTTTTACTTGATGACAAGGAAGTCTGCACCGTATAGACACAAAAAAACCGCTGAACCTGAGGTCCAGCGGCATTTCTCTCAATTGCGTTCGAGCTAAATTACTCAGCAACTACGCTGTCAACGGGAGCAGCAGCAGTATCAACAGCAGTTGTATCAACAACCATTGTGTCAACCGGCTCTTCTACTGCGGGAGCAGCAGGCTTGTTCTCAACACAAGAAGCGAATGAGATAGCTGCAACAGCTACGAACATCAAAACTAATTTCTTCATTTTCTTTGCTTTTTAAATCTGTAAAACAATCATTGTTTATTAAAACGCTGCAAAGGTAAGCATTTTTTTTATAGCTTGTACTTTTTTTAGCGTTTTTTTTTAGGTCATTTTGTAACTTTTTTGTAAGTGGTTGAAAATCAATACTGTGCAAACTATTAATAACTGTTAAAGTTTTAAGCAATGTCAATAACTTATAGAAAATCATCTTTTTATTTTGCTTTTCGCTCGCTTATTAGTACCTTTGTCGTTGTTTTCACTCTCTTATATATATAATAAGGTGTATGATTAACAGTGCTGCTTTTCAAGGTAAGAAGGCTGCCTATTTCACATTGGGCTGTAAGCTGAACTTTTCTGAGACATCTACCTTCGGACGGATGCTTCAGGAGTTGGGTGTGACCACCGTGGGCAGGGATGAGCAGGCTGATATCTGCATCATCAACACCTGTTCCGTAACGGATGTGGCTGACCATAAGTGTCGTCAGGCCATTCACCGTATGGTGCGTAATCACCCGCATGCCTTTGTGGTGGTAACTGGTTGTTATGCACAACTGGCAGCAGAAGAGGTGAGTAAGATCCCCGGCGTTGATCTGGTACTGGGCAGTGATGAGAAGGCTCAGCTGGTGCAGTTCCTGTCGGAAGCGTGGGGAGAGATGAGAGAGGAGAGAGGAGAGATGAGAGATGAGAGAGGAGAGATGAGAGATGAGAGTGGGGTGAAGGTGTTCAGGAAGGAGAAGACGAAGGATATACAATCGTTTGCTCCCAGCTGCTCTCGTGGAAACCGCACGCGGTATTTCCTGAAGGTGCAGGACGGCTGTAGCTATTTCTGTACCTATTGTACGATTCCCTATGCCCGTGGATTCAGTAGGAACCCGACGATTGCCTCGCTGGTGCAACAGGCGGAAGAGGCTGTGCGTGAGGGTGGTAAGGAGATTGTGCTCACAGGTGTGAATATCGGTGACTTCGGTAGAACAACGGGTGAGCGTTTTCTCGATCTCGTCAATGCACTGGATCAGGTGGAGGGTGTGGCTCGCTACCGCATCAGCAGTCTGGAACCTGATCTGTTGGAAGATGACCTGATAGCTTATTGCGCACAGAGTCGTGCCTTCATGCCGCATTTCCATATCCCTCTCCAGAGCGGATCGGATGCCGTACTGAAGCTGATGCACCGTCGTTACGACACAGCTCTGTTCGCACATAAGATCAATATGATCAAGGAGATGATGCCCGATGCGTTCATCGGTGTGGATGTGATGGTGGGAACACGAGGTGAGCAGGATGAATATTTCGAGGAGTGCTATAGATTCTTGGAGAGTCTGCCTGTGACACAGTTGCATGTGTTCCCATACTCGGAGCGTCCAGGTACTGCCGCACTGAACATTCCATACGTGGTGAGTGGTAAGGATAAGAAGCTGAGATCAAAGCGGTTGCTGGAGTTGTCCGACCAGAAGACCGAGGCGTTCTATGCCTCGTATATCGGTAAGGAGGCGGAGGTGCTGTTCGAGAAGGCTTCGCGCGGTAGGGCGATGCATGGGTTCACCCGAAACTATATCCGTGTGGAACTGCCGCCAGCTGATGGTAATAACGCGCTGGATAACCAGTTGGTGAACGTCAGACTGGGTGGTTTCAACCGTGACCGCACTGCGTTGATGGGAGAGATATGTGGAATGTGGAATGTGGAATGTGGAATGAGGAGTGTGGAGTGAGGAGTGAAAAGTGATATGGATAAGGTTGCGATAGTTATACTGAACTGGAACGGTGTGAAGATGCTGACCAGATATATGGACACACTGCTGGAGCATTCCCGCGGTGAGGCAACGGTGTATGTGGCCGACAATGCCTCTACAGATCAGTCGGTTCCCTTCCTCAAGGAGCATTATCCCGAGGTGCGCTTGATCCAGTTGGAGAAGAACTGGGGGTTTGCCGACGGCTATAACAAGGCTCTGCAACAGGTGGAGGCCACCTATTATGTCATCTTGAACAGTGATGTGGAAGTGACACCGCACTGGCTGACACCCCTCATTACGTTTATGGACGATCATGAGGAAGTGGCTGCGTGTCAGCCGAAACTCCTGTCGGTGGCCAACAGGGAAGCCTTTGAATATGCTGGAGCCTGCGGTGGCTTCATCGATAAATACGGTTATCCGTTCTGTCGGGGACGACTCTTTGACAGTGTGGAGGATGACAAAGGACAGTATGACGATATCTGTGAGGTGATGTGGGCAACAGGTGCCTGTCTGATCATCCGCTCAGCAGACTATTGGAAGGTGAACGGTTTCGATGGACGGTTCTTTGCGCATAACGAGGAGATCGACCTCTGCTGGCGCTTGCGGATGATGGGAAGGAAGGTGTATTGCATCCCCGACAGTTTCGTATATCACGTCGGTGGCGGTACGTTACCCAAGGGGAATCCCATGAAGACCTACCTGAACTTCCGTAACAACCTGACAATGCTGTATAAGAACTTGCCTGACAAAGAACTGCGACATGTGATGCGCTGGCGGTGGTTGCTCGACTATGTGGCGGCATATGAAACATTGCTGGTGAATAGGAACGTGGGTGACTTCAAAGCCATCTACCGGGCACGGCGCGATTTCAAGCGGTGGCGGAAGGACTTCAGACAAGAGCGCAGCGAACTGCAGCGTATTCGAGTAGTGCCCGTTGTGGCAGAGCGAAAACCGATCAGTCTGCTGTGGCAGTATTATTTCAAGGGTAAACGACGGTTCTCCGAACTGCCCCAATAACGTTTCTATAAGGGTGTATTGGCATACTTTTTGCTGTCATCCTGATAGAAAGGAGAAACGATTATGGCATTTATAGACTATTACAAGATTTTAGGTGTTGCGAAGGATATTCCGCAGAAGGATGTGAAGAAGGCTTATCTGAAAAGAGCCAAGCAGTTTCACCCCGATCTGCATCCCGACGATCCCAAGGCCAAGGCGAAGTTCCAGGCCTTGTCGGAGGCGTATGATGTGATTGGTGATCCTGAGAAACGAAAGAAATACGACCAGTATGGCGAACGCTGGAAAGAGATGGATGCAATGAACCAGCAGGGTGGTGGCTTCAACTGGTCACAACAGGGAGGAAACCCGTTTGAGGGGTTCGACATCAATGCGTTTAGTGGCAGTGGTGGTTTCAGCAGCTTCTTCCAGGATCTGTTCGGCGGTGGACGCAAAACGCGCGCCCAGGGCTTTGGACGACAGAGCAGTGGTGAGATGAACGCCACGGTGAACATCGATCTCTATACGGCTCTGCTTGGTGGTGAGGTGATGCTCCAACTGAGTACAGGAGCGAAGATCAAACTGAAGGTAAAGCCAGAGACACAGCCAGGAACAAGGGTACGACTGAGAGGGAAGGGATATGATCGCGGTGACGGTACGTTTGGCGATCTGATCATCACCTATCAGGTGCAGTTGCCTACACATCTTACTGACCGTCAGCGGGAACTCTTACGACAGATGCAGGCGGGTTAAGTGTTAAAAAATCCTTATGCTTCTCATAAATATTTCCCGTATATGCTACTTTCTTCCTGAAAAGTAGTACCTTTGCAGCCGCTATCACGAGATGGTAGCATGAGATTCAAATTTATTCATTAAACATTAAAGATTAACATTCAATTATGGCAACAAAAATCAGATTGCAGCGCGGCGGTCGCAAAGGCTATGCTTTCTACAGCATCGTGATCGCAGATGCAAGAGCACCACGAGATGGTAGATTTACTGAGAAGATTGGTACTTACAACCCTAACACCAATCCCGCCACAGTAGATTTGAATTTCGACCGTGCACTTTACTGGGTAGAGGTTGGCGCACAGCCTACAGACACCGTTCGTACCATCCTGAAGAAGGAAGGTGTTTACATGATGAAGCATCTCCGCACAGGTGTGAAGAAGGGTGCTTTCGATGAAGCTGCTGCTCAGAAGAAGTTCGACGCATGGAAAGACGAGAAAGCCAAGGGCTTTGAGGCTGTTCGTCAGCAGGAAGCAAAAGCAAAGAAAGAAGCTGCTGCTAAGGAGCTCGAGGCAGAGAAGAAGATTAACGAGGCTATTGCCCAGAAGGTGGCTGAGAAGAAGGCCGCTGCTGCTGCCGCTCAGGCAGAGGCAGAAGCACCTGCTGAGGAAGCTGCTCCCGCTGAGGAGGCACCCGCAGAGGCTTAATCTTTTTTACGAACAGAAAATGAGGAGGCAGGCATTAGCCATGCCTCTTTCTTTTTCCCTTCACATTCCACATTCCACACTCCTCATTCCACATTCTTTACCATGCACATTGTAGAAATCCCTTCTTTCTTCCCGCCTTATGGGGGCGAGTTCTGTTTGGAACAGTCGAAGGCCCTCCGTACCTTGGGACATGAGGTGCGGATTATCAGTAATGTGCAGTTGTCAGCAAGAAGAAATCTCTGGGAGTATATTTCTCTTCCGTATCACCGTCGTTTTACGGAGATACAGGATGTTCCCCTTTATCAATCCTATATGCGCGGTCTTCCCATGATGATCCGTCCCAATGTGAACCGTTGGGTGGAGATTGTCAGAGAGATGTTTAGAGCATATGTGAAGAAGTATGGTCGTCCTGATATTCTGCATGCACATTGCGCCAAATGGGCGGGATATGCAGCGATGCTGATCAGCGAGGAGGAGAAGATTCCTTATGTGGTGACCGAACATCTGTCATCCATGGCCTTTAGGGAGGAGTTCGGGGATGATCCGGAACATACCTGGCAGGTGCCCTTGTTGCGAAAGGTCTATGAGCATGCTGACAGGGTGATTCCTGTTTCTGAGGAAGTGGTGGACGATCTTTCCCCGTTCTTTGGGAAAGACTATCGTTGGACCGCCATCTCGAACATGATTGATGTGACGTTCTTCTCTTACCGTCAGCGTGAGGGAAGAGAGGGAAGACCCTTCCGTTTTGTCTGTCTGGGAAACTTTATCAATCGAAAGGGGTATGATATCCTGTTTGAGGCATTCCGTATGGTTCATGAACAGCATCCGCAGACCGAGTTGTATATTGCCGGAGAAGGAACAGATGGAAGTGCATGTCGTAGGATGTTCAACGGATTATCGTGTGCTCCTTATATCCATCCTTGTGGGAACCTCGACCAACAAGCAGTGCGCGATTTGCTGTATCAGAGTGATGCCTTGGTGTTGGCTACAAGGGATGAGACCCAAGGACTGGTGTTGCTGGAGGCGATGAGTACGGGTATTCCTGTGGTGACGACCGAAGCCGTACCGCAGAATGTCAGGATTGATAAGGGTTGCTATGTGGCTCCCGTGGATGATGCGGAAGCAATAGCTGGTCTGATGACTAAGGTAATGGAACTGCCTTCCGCTTGGGGAGAAGATGTTTCCAAGAAGGTAGCAGAGAGGGTGTCACCCCAAGTGATTGCTTCCCAGTTGGAAGCGGTAATGAAGGAATGTGTTTCTTCCTATTCCAATAAGGAAGCATAGAACGCCTCATACTGCTCAGCCACCTTTCGGTAGTCATGGTGGCGCCGTACATATTCAATACTTTGTCGTTTCAGTTCAGGGATACGCTCTGGGTGGACGACAAGTTCTTCCACTTCTTTTTCCACACTCTCAGCGGTAGGTAGCACATTGATGATCGGTCGTAGCTCATCTTCATGAAGGATCTCGTAGTTCTCGGGCTCACCGCCACCGATATCGATAATACCTTTCGACATAGCCAGCAGGGAGTTCATGGATGGCGTATAGCTGTAGAGTTGGTCGAGGATGGCATCACTGCCGTTCATCATTTGCTGGTATTCCGCAAAGGGAATGCTGACCGCCTTCACCAGTTCCATCTTATCGGGGTGTCTTTGTAGCACCTTTTCTGCCGCGGGGAGCATGATGTCCGTTCCTTTGTAGTCGCTTCGCTGCGCATCAATACCAATGAAGATCCGTGTTTTCGTCTTGTTCTCTTCCGTGATGGGTGCTTGTTCCGATGGCATCTCTATGGGAAGCGGAATGAATGTTGTCTTCTTGGGGAACAAGGGCTGATAGACTGTCATATACTCATACAGACAAGCCACGATGCCGTCGCAGTCATCAGCAATCATCTTGTTCAGTCGTTCGTGTGATGTTCCCACCCACACATCGAGCAGTCGGGTGGAGGCAGGATCGGTTCGCACCTGGTCACCGATATTATGATCGCTGTATCTCAACGGCTTTTTCTCCATGCAGGTCCTTGCCCAGATGGAATCCTCGCCGAAGGCACCCAGCACCACCTTCTTATTATACTTACGCAAATAACGGTAGATAGGGAACAGTCGTTCCGGTCTGACATCAAAGAAGATGGGGTTGATGAGTTGGACGATATCGTAGCCACGGAGTTTGGGCAATGTAGCCCACACATGCATCAGGTATCGGATTCCTTCAAGATGAGAGGATGAATGTCTTACCAGAGAGATGTCGCGGGGATAGTTGCGCCATCCATTACCGTTGGACACCACCGTTACCTCATGTCCCCGTTCCTTCAGTCCTTTACCCAATGTGGCATGCAGACCGCTGTAGTCGTTGAGCAACAGGATTTTCATTTTTCTTTCCATAGCAGGGGTAGGGTATGCAGGAGGATCTTCCGTCCCGTCTTACTGTTGGTCATCTTACGGAACCACTTGTACTTCTGCGTATAGTCACGGTCGGGCAGGGGGAACATCCCACATTTTTGCAGTCGGGTAAGTCGTTCTTCCAACTTCTGTTCACTATGGGTGAGCATGATGATGTTATAGATATAGTCCATGGTGAGCTGGGCTACCCGACGCTGCAAAGCGATCCTCTCTGACGAGGCAAGGGTGTTGGCCAGATGATCCAGCTGCATGATGACATACTCCGCATCGTCCAGACGCTTCTCCTGCCATTTCGTGTCATCGTTATGCACAATGGAATTCTCGCGTATCCTATAATAGTAGGCGTAGGTATCTGTACTATAGATGGTGTCGGCACGAAGAATCAGAAGCGGTGTGAACTCCTCATCCTCATGCAACAGTTGGGGTGTGAAGCGCAGCTCACCTAACGTTTTTCGGGTGAAGACATAGCCGCAGGCTGATGCCCGCAGGTTGTTGTGGTGCATAAACTCCGCTCCGCTGACGGGTCCTTCAAAGAGATAAGGGGTATCAACATTGGTTCCTTCGTGGGTGAAGTTGAAGATCACCATGTCGGGTTCCTTCTTCCGAATCACATCCAGACAATGCTCATAACCACCAGGAATCAGACAGTCGTCGGCATCCACAAACTGGATGTACTTTCCCCTGCTGATATTCACGCCCACATTACGGGCAATGCTCAATCCTTGGTTATGCTGCCGTAGGTAGATAATCTCATCGCGGTAGTCGATAATCTCGTTCAACGGTGTGATGTCCGATCCGTCATCAATCAGGATAATCTCCCGTTCTTCTGGCTGAAGCGACAGTTGCATGATGCTCTCGATGCACTCGTGGAGCATGTCAACGGGCAGGTTATAATAGGTGATGATGAAACTCACCAAAGGTGCCTGGTTCTGGCTGAGGGGTTTATCGGAAACATTCATATTACTGCACAAAGATAGATGAAAATGCTGAGACCGCAAAGAAAATCCGTAAAATTCTTGTTTCTTTCTTGATCGGTTCGTATAATAAAACACCAATTGATTCGTTTTATTGTATGAGCATGGAGAATAATACCAAGAGCAGTTATCATCATATCCTGAAATACGCCAGTCTGTTCGGAAGTATTCAGGCACTGAACATATTCATTGGAATGGTGCGCAATAAGTTGGTCGCACTGATTCTTGGTCCGGGTGGCATCGGGTTGATGTCGCTCTTTAATAGTGCCATCGCCTTACTGTCGAATGCTACGAATCTTGGTATTGCCACCAGCTCGGTGAAGACCCTCTCGGAATTGTATGAGAAAGGGGATGAGGAGGTGACCAGACGACATGTTCATGTGATCCGCATGTGGGCTTTCGTGACGGCTATCCTCGGCTTCTTTGTTTGTGCCCTGGCAGGTCCGTTCCTGAATAACTTCTCCTTTACCTGGGGTAACCATGTGAAGCATTTCGTCTTTCTGGCACCTACTGTGGGTATGTTGGCCATCACTGGTGGTGAGACCGCTATCTTGAAGTCAGCCAGAAGGTTAAGAAATCTGGCTAAGGTGTCTGTTTGGAATGTGTTTCTGGCATTGATCCTCACTACGCCCATCATTTATTTCTATGGACAAAAGGGTATCATCCCCACCATTACGCTGATTACCTTCACGCAAATGGTACTCACCATGCGCTATTCGTATCGGGTGTTTCCTTTGTCATTTAAGTTCGACAGGAACCTGTTACGGGAAGGTGTGCCCATGATCCGACTGGGTATCGCGTTTGTTATGGCGGGTGTGTTTGGTAGCGGGGCTGACTTCCTGATCCGTGCCTCCCTGAACAACATTGCTTCGCTGAATATGCTGGGCTTGTACAATGCAGGTTTTATGATGTCTGTAACCTATGCGGGAATGGTGTTCACCTCCATGGAAACCGATTACTACCCCCGTTTGTCTGCCATCGGTCATGATGTACAACAGATGAGCAGAACGGTGAATCACCAGGTGGAAGTGTCGTTGCTGATGATCTCCCCGCTGTTGGTAGCCTTCAGTATCGGTGCACCGATTATCGTGCAACTGTTGTATAGTCGTGAGTTCCTGGATGTCGTACCGATGATACAGATCACCGTTCTGGCAATGTACCTGCGTGCCATGAAGCTCCCTGTGGCCTATCTTACTTTGGCCAAAGGCGACTCGTGGTCGTACCTCATTCTGGAAGCTTATAGCGCTGTGGTAATGGTGATTGCCGTGGTGGGAGGTTATAAGCTGTTCGGACTGACGGGAACAGGTGCAGGCTTGTTACTGACAGGACTGATTGACATCATTGTGATCAATCTCTTTGCGCGGTTCAAGTACCATTATCAGGTGTCATCAACCGTGTTCCGCTTCGCCAAATACCAGTTACCGATTGCCTTGGCAGTCTATGCCATCACCTGTTTCCTCGATGGCTGGCTGTATTGGGTATCGGGAATCGTGATGGGATTGCTGAGTCTTTGGATTTCTTTCCGACTGTTCCGACAGGCCCGTTGATGAATTATTTTCTAATAATTCTTAATATTCAATTGTTTTTCTTATTTCTTTTGTATCTTTGCGGATAAAAGCGAGGAGTAGAGAATGACACTGATTATTGTAGCTATATTACTCATCGGTTATGTGCTGATTGCTACCAGTAGCATGACCAAGATCAACAAAGCGGCATCCGCCATCTTTGCAGGAACGGTGGGGTGGGTGCTTTACATCTGCTATGGCTCTGACTTTGTGATGAGTCAGCATCCCAGTGAGTATATTGATTTCCTCGGTGGTGCCAATCCTACAAGTGTTGCTGTCAAGGAGTATATCTCGCAGAACGTCTTCCTGAAGTATGTGGGGCGTGGTGCAGAGATTGTACTGTTCCTCTTGGCCACCATGACCATCGTGGAGGTACTGAACAATAACGGTTGTTTCGATTTCCTTAAGCAGATGCTCAGAACCCGCAAGAGCAAGAAACTGCTGTGGGTGATGACGATGATTACCTTCGTGATCTCTGCCAACCTCGATAACCTTACGGTCACGACGATGATGCTGGTGATGATGCACGAGATTGTGCCGAGTCGCCGACAGCGTATGATTTATGGTTCGGCCATCGTGATTGCAGCCAGTTGTGGTGGAGCACTGACGGTGATTGGTGATCCCACAGGACTGGTGTTGTGGACAAAGGGATCGGTAACCGCTACGAACTTCTCTCTTTCCTTGGCCGTGCCCTGTCTGATCTCATGGCTCCTGCCCACCTGGTGGCTGTCGCGAATGCTACCTGAGCGGATTGATTCGCAGTGGACATCCATGCCGTACCGCGGTGATGATACGAATCTGAAGGTGTGGCAACGACTGATGATGCTGATTGTCGGCATTGGTGGACTGTGGTTCATCCCTTCCTTCCGTGCCATCACGAAGCTCAGTCCGTTCCTTGGCGCCCTTTGTGTGTTGGCGGTATTATGGATTGTCAACGAGGTGGTGAACCGTAAGCTGATGAATATGGATCAGATGATCCAGCGGCGCACACCGCGAGTGCTCCAATATGGTGTCCTCCAGCTGATGCTTTTTGTGATGGGTATCATCCTTGCCCTCGGCGTGGTACAGGAGACAGGCGCCATAGCATGGCTGTCAAGACAGTGCAGTCAGTATATTCATCACGACTGGGTGTTCGGAATCCTGTCAGGATGTATCAGTACTATTCTTGATACCTTCGCCACCTCCATGAGCTTCTTCTCGCTCTACCCCTCGTTACCAGAGAACGACCTGTTCTATAAGATTGTGGCCTACAGCTCATCGATGGGTGGTAGCATACTCCTGTTGGGAAGCATGAGCGGACTGGCACTGATGAAGATGGAGCATATCCATGTGGGATGGTATCTGAAGAATGTGGGATGGGTGGTCATCCTCGCCTGGTTACTCGGCATCCTCGCCCTGTGTCTGCTGGGCTGATTTTCGAAAACAGAACGTAATATATAGGTATATGGCAAAAATCAAGACGATAGGAGTGATGACCTCTGGTGGTGATGCTCCTGGAATGAATGCCGCTATCCGTGCGGTAACCCGTGCCGGCATCTATAACGGCTTCAAGATCAAAGGTATTTACCGTGGCTGGGACGGACTGATCAATAACGAAATCAAGGAGTTCTCTACGGAGAATGTGAGCGGTATCATCAATATGGGTGGTACCATCCTGAAGACAGCCCGTTCGAAGGAGTTCCTCACGAAGGCTGGTCGTCAGAAAGCCTACGACAATATGGTGAAGAACGGTATCGATGCGCTGGTGATCATTGGCGGTAATGGTTCTCTTACCGGTGCCCGTGTCTTTGCGGAAGAGTTTGATGTATGTTGCATCGGACTGCCGGGAACGATCGACAACGACCTCTACGGAACGGATTCCACCATTGGTTATGATACGACGATGAATACCATTATGGACTGTGTTGACCGTATTCGTGACACGGCACAGAGTCATGAGCGTATCTTCTTCGTCGAGGTGATGGGACGCGATGCAGGCTTCCTGGCTCAGAACAGTGCTATTGCCAGCGGTGCCGAAGCTGCCATCATCCCCGAGGATTCCACTGATGTGGACCAGTTGGCACGTTTCATGCAACGCGGTATCCGTAAGTCGAAGAAGAGTTGTATCGTTATCGTGTCGGAGAGTCCTAAGTGCGGTGCCCTCTACTATGCCGACCGTGTAAGGAAGGAGTTCCCCGACTATGATGTACGCGTCTCTATCCTCGGTCACCTGCAGCGTGGCGGTCGTCCTACAGCACACGACCGTATCCTTGCTGGTAGAACAGGAGTGGGTGCCATCGAGGCCATTATGCAGGGACAGCGGAATGTGATGATCGGTCTGCGCTACAATGAGGTGGTGTATGTGCCCTTCTCTGAGGCTATCCGTAGTGACAAACCGTTTGATAAGAAGCTGATCAAGGTGCTTGACGAATTGAGCATTTAATCAAAGATTAATCTTTGAAAATTGACAATTGAAAATTGAGAATTGAAAATTGAGAATTATGATTAGTGAGGAAGAAACAGGGCAACAGCAACGCACGGCCAGGTTTATTACCATTCCGATGGTCGT
>JAFZBK010000022.1 GCA_017561825.1 Prevotella sp. | reverse complement strand
TGATGGGTGAGACAGGGAAAGACTATCACGAAATCTTAACACATTATTACCAAAATGCAGAAATCAAGAAGGTATACTAAACGCGACGGAGCATCGCCTTGGGCATGGGTGCCCACGCTCTATTTTGCCGAAGGACTGCCCTATGTGGCGGTGATGACTATCTCCATCGTGCTCTACAAGCAGCTTGGACTCTCGAATGCCGAGATCACATTCTATACCTCATGGCTCTACCTGCCGTGGGTCATCAAGCCGCTATGGAGCCCGTTCATAGACCTCATAAAGACCAAGCGTTGGTGGATCACAGCGATGCAGTTGCTCATCGGAGCAGCCTTTGGCGGTGTGGCATTTACATTGCCCACCCACTTCTGGCTACAAGGATCGCTGTTCTTCTTCTGGGTGATGGCCTTCTCGAGTGCCACCCACGACATAGCTGCCGATGGTTTCTATATGCTTGGACTCAACGAACACAACCAAGCATGGTTCGTTGGCATCCGCTCCACGTTCTATCGACTGGCCACCATATTCGGCCAAGGCATCCTAGTGATGATTGCCGGCAACCTGCAGGTCATCTATCGCAACAGCATCGCCTTCTCATGGAGCCTGATGTTCTACGGTGTCACCGGACTCTTCATCGCCCTATGGCTCTGGCACAGCTACATTCTGCCACGACCCAGCGACGACCTGCCACGCAAAGACATCAATGCAAGCACCATCTGGAGCGAGTTCGTGCATACAATCGCCACCTTCTTCACCAAGTTCCCCGTAAAGGAAACCATCATCGGCATCCTTTTCATGTTGCTATACCGCATGCCCGAAGGACTGCTCGCCAAGGTTTCGGCGCTGTTCCTCATCGATGCTGGACACAATGGCGGACTCGGACTCTCGCCACAGGAGTACGGACTCGTACAAGGAACCGTGGGTGTCATCGGTCTTACACTTGGCGGAATCCTCGGTGGTATCTGTGCCGGACGCGACGGATTGCGCCGATGGCTGTGGCCGATGGTGTGCGCTATCACACTACCCGACCTCGTCTATGTCTACATGAGCTATGCCCTCCCCGACAGTCTGTTCGTCGTCAACGTCTGCGTGTTCATCGAACAGTTCGGCTACGGCTTCGGCTTCACTGCCTACATGCTATACCTTATTTTATATAGCCAAGGCACATTCAAGACCAGCCACTACGCACTCTGCACGGCCTTCATGGCCCTGTCGATGATGATTCCCGGTCTCTTCGCCGGCGCCCTGCAAGAAGCCGTGGGCTATAAGCACTTCTTCATCATCGTGATGGCATGCTGCGCTGTGACATTCATCGTCACCAGTTTCCTAAAGATCGACCCAGAGTTCGGAAAGAAGAAAGAAGAGGAAGAATAAAACCTTTCTGCTTATTAAGCCTCATGCCATATGAAACACCTTAGATTATATCTGATCACCCTGCTGACCATCATCGGTGTTACAACGCTGATGGCACAAGAACCTTATGCAGCACTCTCTTCCGACGGTACCGAACTCACGTTCTATTACGACAACAACCGGATGTCACACAGCACAACGTTCGACGTGCCTTGGACAAGTTCCAGACCCGAATGGACGCATATCACCGATATCACTACGGTAGACTTCCATGATTCGTTTACCGACTACGACGGGCTGACTACAGCGAGATTAATGTTCTGCGGCATGGAGAAACTCACCACCATCAACAACCTCAGCCGTTTGAATACAGCGAACATAACGGATATGTCCGGTATGTTCTGTGGTTGCAAATCCCTGACGTCCCTTGACCTCTCGAACTTCAACACGACCAACGTGACGAATATGGGATCTATGTTCTTTGATTGCGAGACCTTGGAGACTCTTGATGTGACTAGTTTCAACACGGCCAACGTGACGAATATGGGAGATATGTTCAGCTGGTGTTTATCCCTGAAGAATCTTGACTTATCGGGCTTCAACACCGCCAACGTGACCTACATGGGCTGGATGTTCTATAATTGTAGTGAGTTGGGGGCTATCAACCTGTCGAACTTCAACACCACCAACGTCAAGAAAATGTACAATATGTTTTGCGAGTTCCCAAAGTTGACAGTATTGAATCCGTCGAGTTTCAATACCGCCAACGTCAAGGACATTGTCCTGTACTGGGATAACTTTACGCCATTTTCACCCTGACCAACAACGACTCATACTTGAGCGTTCATGAATTATTCAGGCTATATCATTCCCTTGATTACTCTGCCAGCAACAGATTGACCAGCGGCTCCACGTCAGCCAATGTCACATCGCCGTCATGATTCATATCGGCTGCCTCGAGATCATAATCGCCTTCATGGGTGATCAGATAGTTCACTAGCGCCGTGAGGTCCGCAATATCCACCTTCCCATCACGGTTTACGTCGCCTAAGAGTGATATCAATTCACCTGATTTAACTAACGAGAACTCCACCACCACAGGATTGTGGTCACCGAGTGCTTTGGTGTTGCCATCATGGTCTATAGTATCGTAGATATAATCCTGTTCAATTTTGAAACTATGAGGTACCAGTTGCAGCGTGTTAGCTGCCTTGGGATTGATATAGATAATCTTATCTACAATCTCGTAGTTGGTGTAGTTCGTCGGGTTGCCTTGGTCGGTCAGGTCACTCATGTCCGTCGTAGGATAGACACCATCTCGGCAGAACTCCACCCATACATCGGAAGCTGTGAAGTTGCTGTTGAGCTGATCCAAGAAGTTTGCCTTCATCCCATCACGGGTCCAACGGCAGTTGGTGTCACCCATCACAATCTTCGGACGAGGAGTTTCACGGCCATTATCAACAGCATTGATGGCATCTGTCAACTGCTTCCATTGCTTGTTTCGGGATGTAATAGATGCACTTTCGCTACCTGCATCCATGTGAGTGATATAGACATCTATGAGCTGATCACCTATAGTTACATCGTAGTGACGATAGCCTTTCTTGACATACTGATTGCCATCAGTGCTTGCAGTGGAGGTATAAGCGATATAAGACTCGTTTGCCCATGTGACACTACTATTCTTACATGCAAATTGCAATCCATCGGTATTATTGCTCAAACCTGTTATCTTACCACGATGGGTACCCCACGTATAGCCCGACATATTAGATCTTAGCTCTGTATCAAAGTTAAAATCCTCACTGAATCCCATGATATCGTATGCTTTGCTATTCAGGTAGGTACTGATTTTCTTGGTACCCTCACTCTGGGGACCATCTTTATTCAATGTTACAAACAAAATACTCTCAGGCAACCCATCCACATTAAGGGCACAGGCGGTGAAGTGTTCACTTTCTATAACTTCCCTCTTTGGCATGATAACAAGTGTGGAATTACTGTCGGTGGTTTTGAAATAGACCCGCCCAATACTGAAGGTCATCTCGGGTAAGGCGGGGCTGGTCGTGATTTCAGAGAGCAGTTTACCACCATCGGTACTATATACCATATTATTAAGGTTGCCTTTAAGCAAGTATTCAGTGGAACAAGTGACATCGTAGTAGTACCACTGACCAGCCTCAAGTATGGTTGAATTGTCGTTGGGTAGCGGTTGTGCTACGCCGTTGAGGTAAAGGCCTTTGCAGATGAGTCGCACATCATCAAGCTTAAAGAACGTCTGAGTCTCGTCACCATGACCATCGTTCCACCATTCGGCATTGCTGCCGGCACTGATGATGAGCGAGCTGTTCATGCCTACATTGACATTGAGCGAAACGGGAATACCCGTCGCGTCGTTGATGCCTGTCTCATCGACCCTCTCAGAATTACCTATGAAAAAGACATTGCGGTTAGCCCATGTACAGACTACACCCGACAAAGTATATTCACCGCTGGGAACGTCAACCGTCTGGGTTACACCGATATTGGATGACCACCATTGATAGGCATTAAAGAGGTACATACCCTCCTTGCCTGTCATACCATAATCACCACGAACTTTGAACTCGTCATTGCCATTAGGATCTTTACCTATGAGCGTCCATCCAGTCTCGTCGCCCGTCTCGAACGACGGGTTCGTGATAAGGCATGTAGCATTCAAGGGATTCGTGGTACTCGCCGACCGCAATGCTTTCATCTGGGTCTGCCGAAGGTCAGCCTTCGCAATGCGGAAAAGGCGGTAATGACCAATGGCATTTTCTCTCTTATTCAATGCCAAAGCATCACCGGCTACGACATTGTCGTTCCACGGACCCAAATATCCACATGCCCAGTTGTCACTCGACATCGGGTACTTTCCGTTTTCAAACGTCCAGTAGCCATCCTGGAACATCGGTATCAGGTAGCTCCACTCGTCGAGGCTCTTGTCTGTGTACGTATTCACATACATATAGCCTGCGTTGTCGTGTGTCTGGAACAAGTCAGCGCTATATACCACGTTACGCAGTCCGATGTATATGCCGCTCTTCTCGATAGTGAAGAAGTTCGTGAGGTCGAGTACGGGATCGGTGTCTGCTGACTTGTAGCGCAGGGCTTTCGACTCTGTACTGGCCCAGTCGGGCTTAGCCTCATAGGCACCCACTCCTACTATCAAGTTTGTATTCTCAGCCGAAGCGAGGATGTAGTAATAGTTGGCATCGTCAGGGATGTCACTGGTACTCGTTATCTCCACAAAGCCTCTGGCTTGAGTCAGAAACATCGTGTAATCGGCAGCCTGCATGGTCAGCGCAGCCGTCATCATGCAAAGCATGGTCAGAAACTGGATGAATTTGTTCATAGTCATTGGCATTAGTGCTGCAAAGTTACGACTTTTCTTCGACATCTCCAAATGTTTCGCAATCATAATGGTGATGATGTCTTTTATATATGAGCAAGAACAGTGCATTCGTGAGGCTAGAGAAGTGCATTCGTGAGGCTGGAGAAGTGCTCTCGTGTAGCTGGAGAAATGCTCCAAAATAGTGAGAACAATGCTCCGATTTAGCAAATCAACTTATTTTAATCAGTAAATTAACTTAATTTGATGAGTAAATTAACTTAATTTGGTAAGTAAAATAACTTAATTTACTGAATAAAATAACTTAATTTACCGAACAAATTAAGTTAATTTAC
>JAFZBK010000021.1 GCA_017561825.1 Prevotella sp. | reverse complement strand
TATATAATAAATTTATATTAGAGAAATATACAAATCAATATATACTATACACCCCTAGCGCAAAAAATCAATTGTTAACTGTTAACTGTTAACACATACCATGCTAAACAAACATGCGAACGCTAAACTGTTCGTTCGTCTGTTTGCCTATCTATTCACCTCGTATAAGAAGTGGTTGTCGAAATAATGCATTTTCTTCTAACTTGTACCACGCTTTAACTTCGTTGAACCGCTACTGCGCTCGGGAAAGTTGAAATACATTTCACTTTCCTCTCGCTTGTACCGCGATTTGAAACAACCTACTATTATCTTTGCATCGTGAACTGATTGTTAAACTAAAAAGTATTGAACGATGGAAACAAAAAAGAAGTATTTCATGGATTGCCACCTCGCTGGCAGAATGTACCACGATGCAGATGAGGTGTGGAACGAACTCAAAGTAGGCACAAAACTCTATCTTGTACGCGATGCAGAGAACCCTTATGACGGAGATGCAGTAGCAGTTGCTTACGCCGACGAGCAGAATAACGAACCTGTCTGCATAGGCTATATACCTCGTGACGAGAATCAACCTCTCGCCTCCTTCCTGGATATGGGCTACAACGACATCTTCGAATGTCGCATCAACCGCATCATCCCAGATGCTCACCCGGAACAGCAAGTTCATATCACCATTTGGATCAAACGTAAATAAAACAATAATAGTTATGGCAGAGATATATACAATCAAATGTCCTAAATGTGGCAATGTGTTCAACGTTGACAAAGGAGTATTAATGAGTTGGTATTTTTCAAAACCTATTCCCCTTTCACTAAGGGAAGAAACTCCATTCAATTGTCCGTCATGTAATCACACAATGAGTCTGCAAGATGATCATTTTAATGACAATGTCTTAGAAGTGATAAATGCCGATTGAAACTTTTGAAAGATGGCTTAAAGAGGAGAATAACGTGCAAAATGTACACGTTATCCATTGATAAGCGCAACACTTTTGAACCGATTTGATTTGGTGGTTTAAGGAAAAATCCTTATCTTTGCAGTCAAATCTGACTATGTATGAAAACAGAAAAACAAATAGCAACGGCAGCAGCAGAGTTTGCTAAACGATGGAAAGGCAGAGGATATGAAAAGGGCGAATCACAGCCTTTCTGGATAGACCTGCTAATCAATGTCTTTGGTATTGAGACACCTACTGATGGCTTTATTCGTTTCGAAGAACATCATAAAGTGGATGCGTCTAACTTTGTTGACGGGCGCATCCCTTCAACTCGCGTACTTATTGAGCAGAAGTCACTGGGTGTTGACTTGCGTGCACCCATCAGACAAAGCGACGGAGCGCTACTAACTCCTTTCCAACAAGCCCGTAGATATGTTGTTGGCCTTCCTGTTTCTGAACATCCTCGTTGGATTGTAACCTGTAACTTTTCTGAGTTCCTGATTTATGACATGGAACAACCCAATGGCGAACCAGAACAAATCCTGCTCGAGAATCTGGGTAAGGAATATTATCGCCTGATGTTTCTTGTGGATTCCAAGAACGAACATCTAAGCAAAGAGATGGAAGTCTCTATTCAGGCTGGTGAGATCGTTGGTAGGATATATGAGGCTCTGTTGAAACAATACGACGATAATTCGCCTGAGGCTCTGCGTTGGCTGAATATTCTATGTGTACGAATTGTTTTCTGTCTTTATGCCGAAGATGCTGGCGTTTTTGCTCATGATCAGTTCCATGATTATTTAGCAAGATATGACGCAGAAGATTTGCGCCGTGCTTTACGTGATCTGTTTGATGTGCTTAAAACGCCACAGGATAAGAGAAGTCGCTATCTCAAAGAAGATTTGAAAGCATTCCCTTATACCAATGGTGGCCTGTTTGAAGAAGACATTGAGATACCTCAGTTCACAGAGGAACTGAAGCAGACACTTCTTCAGAATGCCAGTCTTGACTTTGATTGGAGTGAGATCTCCCCTACTATCTTTGGTGCTGTATTCGAATCAACGCTTAATCCTGAAACTCGTCGTAGTGGTGGTATGCATTATACCTCCATCGAGAACATTCACAAGGTAATAGACCCGCTTTTCCTGAACGATTTGCGTAAAGAACTCGATGAGATATTAGAGGAGAAGGTAGAAAAGCAACGCAAGAGAAAACTAAACGATTATCAAACAAAACTCTCTTCTCTTACCTTCCTTGACCCTGCTTGTGGTTCTGGTAATTTCCTAACCGAGACATACCTTAGTCTTCGTAGGTTAGAGAACGAGGTCATCCGTGAGATGTATCATGGTCAGACAATGATGGGAGCCTTTGTCAATCCTATTAAGGTGAGCATCCAGCAGTTCTACGGCATTGAGATTAATGACTTTGCTGTTACTGTTGCCACTACCGCCCTTTGGATTTCAGAGGCGCAGATGTTGGCAGAGACCGAGCGTATTGTACACCAAGATATCGATTTCTTGCCGTTAAAGAGCTACCACAATATCCGTGAGGGAAATGCCCTGAGAATGGAATGGGACGTGATAGAGGTGCCGTCTAACGTTCCTACTATCTATGCCAAGAATGTACACCTGATAATTGAGCCGGAAAAAATGATGGCCAGTGAACCTGTTGAATATGAGGAACTGAATGTTGTCACAAATCGCTTTGACGGTAATATAAAGCCCAGTGTTCAACGCTATCAGATCCGTTACGACTACATTATGGGTAATCCGCCGTTTGTTGGATATGCTTATCAAACAAAAGAACAGAAAGCCGATCTTCATAATATAATGAAAGGCTTCGGCAATAACATTGATTATGTAGCAGGATGGTACTATAAAGCTTCGCAACTTTTACAGCAAACGAATACAAAGTGTGCTTTAGTATCAACAAACTCCATTACGCAAGGTGAACAAGTAACTGCAATATGGAAACCAATGTTTGAAAAGTTTTGTATCCACTTTGATTTTGCATACCGTACATTCCAATGGGATAGCGAAGCCAGTTTAAAGGCTCATGTACACTGCGTTATTATTGGATTTAGTAGCAATCAATCAAATAATTGGAAGAAGAAACTGATATTTGAGAATGGAAAGTGTAATGAAGCAGAGAATATTAATCCATATCTAATAAGCGCACCCAACATCTTTATTGAAAATAGGAAGAAACCTATAGCGACTATTCCAGAAATCACTAAAGGTAGCATTCCTGTTGATGATGGTAACCTTATAATTGAAGCAGAAGATTACAAGGACTTTATCAATCGGGAGCCTAATGCCGTAAAGTTTATCCATCGTTTTGTTGGAGCACGTGAATTCCTTCATGATTTGCCTCGATACTGCCTATGGTTAGTTGGTGCTTCTCCTAAAGAATTAAGCCAATTACCTTTAGTTCGTGAGCGTATAGCCAAAACACGCGTTTTTCGTCTATCAAGTTCGAAAGAAGCTACTCGAAAGTTTGCTGACCAACCAACTCGCTTTATGGAAATACGTCAACCTCAGAATAACTATATAATAATACCAAGTCATTCATCTGAGAATCGTCGCTATATTCCTATGGGATTTATGTCTCCCGATGTCATTTGTAGCAATGCTAATTTGATGATACCCGATGCGACATTATACCACTTCGGCATATTAGAAAGCAATGTTCATATGGCTTGGATGCGATGTGTGTGTGGAAGGATAAAGAGTGACTATCGGTATAGTAATGACATCGTCTACAACAATTTCCCTTGGCCCACGCCAACGGAGGAACAAAGGGCAAAGATTGAGCAGACGGCACAGGCTATACTGGATGCCCGCGCCAAATATCCCGACTCTTCGCTCGCAGACCTCTACGACGAGCTGACAATGCCAGTAGAACTACGCAAAGCCCATCAAGATAATGACCGCGCTGTCATGCAAGCCTACGGCTTCCCTATAAAGACAATGACAGAAAGTCAGTGTGTAGCAGAGTTGTTCAAGTTGTATCAAATAATAGCAAAGAAAGAGGATACCATTTAGTAAAAGTAACAGCCTGAAAGAGTTTAAGTTACATTTTGCTGGCGACATTAATGTCGCTACCAAAACTACCTACTTAGACCTCATGGTAAATAATCTTTGAATCCAAGAATAGTAAAACTTAGTAACCCCCTCACATCATGAAAACACCTGAGAAGTTTAAGGAGTATATCTGGTTGGTGAACACCATTCATAAGGCCAGGAGGATAACGCTCGCGGAGATCAACGAGCGTTGGATGAGAACGGAGATGAGCGAAGGAATTCCACTGTCGCGCACTACGTTCTACCGTCATAAGGATGCCATTGAGGATATCTTCGGCATCTACATCGATTGTGACCGTCAGGATGGCTATAAGTATTACATTGGCAATGATGAGGTGTTGCAAGAGGACAGTGTGCAGAACTGGATGTTGTCCACCTTGTCGGTTAGTAATATCATCAGTGAGGGCTTGTCGCTTCAAAATAGAATCCTGCTAGAAACCGCCTCTTCGGGTGGTGAATATCTGCCACTGGTGATTGAAGCAATGAAGAAGAATGTGAGGGTAAAAATCAGTTATCAGCGTTATGGCGCAGAAGAATCAAAAGTGCTTGATTTTGAGCCCTATTGCATCAAATTGTTCGACAAACGCTGGTATGTCTTAGGACGCTTCCGTAGAGACGCTTCTGAAGGGCGTGAAGCGATTGATTATTTCGCCATTTTTGCCTTTGACAGAATCAGGGATTTATCATTGACTGATGTGAAATTTGAGATGGATCCCGACTTTGATGCTGCCTCGTATTTCAGTGACAGTTTTGGCGTAGTGGTACATGATGGAACTGAAAAGGAGCGCATCGTAATCCGTGTGTTCGGTCAGGAGCGTTATTACTTGCGTGACCTACCCATTCATCACAGTCAACGGGAAATTGCTCAGCATGATGACTATTCCGACTTCGAACTGTCATTGCGCCCCACCATTGACTTCACCCGTCATCTGCTTGGTATGGGTAACACCATACAAGTGCTCTCCCCCACTTGGCTTGCCGAACAACTCCGCAACATGCATCTGGATGCCGCGGAGAGATAACAATCAATGGATTGTACAATCAGTTCTTTCTCCCCTTTTGCTTGAAAAGGAAGGTGTAGAAGATGTCACCAGCGGTAACGGTTACAGATATGTAACGATCTGACGCGGTGTTCTCCGTAAAGGTTACAGTAAGGCGGTTCTCGTTTGTCGATGCGGCAAACCAATCACCTTTGATGTTCTTATAGTCACCAGTCTCGTAGTTAGGAAGGTAATAACGACCTCCTGTAGCGACATCAGACATCCATGGGGCACTATAGTTCTTGCAGACGAACGAGACCGTAGCACCCTCGGCAGGAATAACGTAATAGTTGTTATCCACACTCAGTTCTTGTTCCGCACTCCACTTCATGGGGTGCCAGTCACCATCACGGGTTTCTGTATCACAACTGGTCAGTCCTGCTAAAAACAGAACGACAGAAATAATCCTGAAAACAAAATTCTTTTTCATACGTATCTCTTATTAATTATTTTGGCATTTTCTTTAACGCATAACCATCACCATCATAGACTTCTGCGGAAATATATAGTACTCCATTATCAAAGTTAATATAAAAATAGAAACTGGAGTCGTTAAATGTTATAACTGTAGCAGGTTCACCTGTAAAAATGGATCTTTCGATTTTCTTGAACGAGTAAGTATATGTACTTGTTGTGGCAGGACTTATACCATTATTGACCACCTTTACTTCTCCCTTCTTTGTAAATGTAACGACGATCTGACCAACATTGTAGTCAGTTATGCCTCCCCATCCACTAGAATGACTTGCCAAATACCATGTGCCAACTATAGCACTCTTGTAGTTATAATCCTTTTCGTAAAAATCATCATCATCACTACAGCTGGTTAGACCTGTCATGGCCAGAACCGCAGCGAACATCCAAAAGATCATACTCTTTTTCATATTGTTGAATCGATTAGTAACACTTTCTGTCTATATAATCCAAGAAAGCGTGTAATCTTGCATAGGATAGAGATTATTTAACATAGTTTTACAAACTTGTAACGTCCCAACAAATGAAATGCAAGCATTTCTTTGTTTTGATGCTTCAAAATTTGGTTTTTCGCTCACTTAATCGTAACATTGGCTCCGCCGAAGATACTCACACTCGGAATTAAAAATAAATAAATTTATTTTGTACTTCTCTCGTTTATTCGTATCTTTGCAGAAAAATTGGCGTAGTGACAGAGAAACATATAGTTCTTGAAGATATAGACCCTGTGGTTTTCTATGGTGTAGGCAACAGTCATCTGCAGATGATCAAGGCCTTATACCCGAAACTGAGGATTGTTGCCCGTGACAACGTAATCCGCGTATTGGGCGATGACGAGCAGTTGAGAACTTTCGGGGACCAGATAGAAACCATGCGGAAGCATGTGCTGAAGTTTAACCGTATCAGCGAAGAGGACATCCTGGATATTGTCAACGGTAACAAGACCAAGGATGAATCGACAAAGGGCGTTGTGGCCTATACCATCTCAGGCAGGGCTATCAAAAGCAGAAGCGAGAACCAGCAGAAGCTGATTGATGCCTTTGAAAAGGATGATATGATCTTCGCCGTGGGTCCTGCAGGTACAGGTAAGACCTACCTGAGCATTGCCTTGGCCGTGAAAGCCTTCAAGGAGAAGCAGGCCAAGAAGATCATCCTGAGTCGTCCTGCCGTGGAGGCTGGTGAGAAGTTGGGATTCCTGCCTGGCGATATGAAGGATAAGATTGATCCCTATCTCCAGCCGTTGTATGATGCATTGGAGGATATGATTCCAGCTGTGAAGCTGCAGGATATGATGGAGAAGCACGTCATTCAGATAGCACCATTGGCATTTATGCGTGGTCGTACCCTGAGTGATGCCATCGTGATTCTCGACGAGGCCCAGAATACTACACCTGCCCAGATCCGTATGTTCCTCACCCGAATGGGATGGAACACCAAGATGATCATCACGGGTGATATGACGCAGGTTGACCTTCCCAACGAGGCACGTAGCGGACTCCGTGAGGCGATGCGGGTACTGAAGGGCGTGGAAGGTATCTCGTTTATCGAGATGAACAAGAAGGATATTGTGCGCCACAAGCTCGTTACGAGGATTGTGAATGCATATGAGTCATACGATAAGAATAACAAAGAACAAAATAAAGAAAGAAACAATGAAAGCGTTAACAAGGACTGATTTCCATTTCGATGGTCAGCAGAGTGTGTATCATGGTAAGGTGCGTGATGTCTATAACATCAATGACGACATTCTTGTAATGGTGGCAACCGACAGAATCTCGGCGTTTGATGTGGTATTGCCTAAGGGTATTCCGTATAAAGGACAGGTGCTGAACCAGATTGCCGCCAAGTTCCTGGACACGACAACAGATATCTGTCCGAACTGGAAACTTGCCACCCCCGACCCCATGGTAACTGTGGGTCTGAAATGCGAAGGTTTCCGTGTAGAGATGATCATCCGCTCGATCCTGACGGGTTCGGCATGGCGTGAGTATAAGAATGGTTGCAGAGAGCTCTGCGGCGTAAAACTGCCAGACGGCATGCGTGAGAACGAGCGATTCCCAGAGCCGATCATTACTCCTACCACAAAGGCAGATGAGGGCCATGACATGAATATCTCCAAGGAGGAGATCATCGCCCAGGGAATCGTCAGCAAAGAGGATTATGAGATCATGGAAGACTACACCCGCAAGATCTTCGCAAGAGGTCAGGAGATTGCCGCACGTCAGGGTCTGATACTGGTGGACACCAAGTATGAGTTCGGTAAGCGCGACGGTAAGGTGTATCTCATCGACGAGATCCATACCCCTGATTCCAGTCGTTATTTCTATGCTGACGGTTATGAAGAGAACCTGAAGGCTGGTAAGCCGCAGCGTCAGCTCTCGAAGGAGTTCGTACGTCAATGGCTCATCGACCATAACTTCATGAACGAACCAGGACAGGTGATGCCTGAGATTACTGACGAGTATGCTGAGAGCGTATCCGACAGATATATCGAGCTGTATGAGCACATCGTGGGTGAGCGCTTTGACAAGGCCGCCGAGGAAGGTGATATCGCTGCCCGCATTGAGAAGAACGTGAGCGAATATCTCAAAACGATATAATGTATCAGCAAGAGAAGATCACGCCCTATCAGGACGGTCAGGAGAAAGGCAAGCAGGTGGAGCAGATGTTCGACAAGATCGCGCCAACCTATGATGTGCTGAACCACCGTCTTTCTTGGGATATCGATAAGGGCTGGCGGAAGAAAGCCATCAAACAGCTGGTGCCGTTCAAGCCCGAAAAGGTGATCGACATTGCTACCGGTACTGGGGATTTCGCCATCATGGCTGCCCGTATGCTACAGCCACATGAACTGATAGGCGTGGATATCTCTGAAGGGATGATGCAGGTGGCCAGGGAGAAGGTGGAGGCAGAAGGTCTTGCTGACACGATCTCGTTTAAGAAAGACGACTGTCTGGTACTCTCCTACCCTGATAAAACATTCGATGCGGCCACAGTGGCATTCGGCATCAGGAACTTCCAGGATCTGGAGAAAGGTCTGCAGGAGATCTCAAGAGTTCTGAAGAAAGACGGTCATCTGAGCATCGTGGAACTCACGCAACCTGCCCGCTTCCCCATGAAGCAGCTGTTCTGGCTGTATAGTCATACCCTGCTGCCGCTCTACGGAAAACTGCTGTCAAAGGACCACCATGCATATAAGTATCTGGTAGCCACCATGGAGGTGTTCCCGCAAGGTGAGGAAATGGTGAAGATCCTGCAAAAGACCGGCTTCAGTGAGGCTCGCTTCAAACGACTCACCTTCAGCGTGTGTACGATGTATCTGGCTAAGAAATGAATTATTCCCATCTAAATATACAGGACAATGGATAAATACGGACTGATAGGTTATCCCTTAGGACACTCGTTCTCGATCAGCTATTTCAACGAGAAGTTCCAAAATGAAGGTATCAACGCGAAGTACATCAACTTCGAGATACCCACCATTGAAGCATTACCCGAAGTGCTGGCATCAAACCCGGAACTGAAAGGACTGAATGTGACCATTCCTTATAAGGAAAAGGTGATCAGTTACCTTGATACGGTGAGTCCTGAAGCACGTGCCATTGGTGCAGTGAACGTGATCCGTATTGACCACAAAGGTGATGACATCAAACTGAAGGGATTCAACAGTGATGTGATTGGCTTCACGCAGAGCATCGAACCGATGCTGGAACCCATCCACAAGAAAGCACTGATTCTGGGAACAGGTGGTGCTTCGAAGGCCATAGACTTCGGCTTGAAATCCTTAGGGTTGGAAACGCTTTTCGTGAGTAGGTATGAACGTCCTGGTACCACTCAGTACGATAAGATCACGCCCGAGGTTATCCATGAATACAACGTGATTGTGAACTGTACCCCACTGGGTATGTATCCCCATAGTGACGAGTGTCCGAATCTGCCCTATGAGGCCATGGACGAGAACACCATCTTGTACGACCTGATCTACAACCCTGATGAGACATTATTTATGTATAAGGGTCGTCAGAAAGGTGCTACCGTGAAGAACGGTCTGGAAATGTTGCTCCTGCAGGCCTTCGCCAGTTGGGAACTGTGGCATAGTCAGGATTAAAGTGAACTACAGAAAATGAATAAGAGTACAACAACCATAATCATCATCGTTGTCATTGCATTGGTAGGTGGTCTCTGCATCGATCAGCTTATCAGTAGCGTGTTTGGTGAAGACTTGACCTATTGGCAGGTGTTCTTCTTGCTGTTTGGTTTCATCGCCCTCGTGTTTGGCGGGTGGTATATGTTCATGCATCGGGTGAAGAATCCCAACTTGGTAACACTCGATGAGGCATACAAGCAGGAACATCCGGGTAAGAAGAAGAAAAATGAGATCAATCTGCCTTCGTTCAAGTTCAACAAACTGTTCTATGGTGCACTGTTCTGGGCCGTGATGTTCAGCACGTTCGCTTCGTGCAGCTATATGATGAGCGATGACGGGGTTGCGTTGAACACCAGTTCCACAGTATGGAATGCCTCGAATATCCCCCTGCCCCATCTCACTGACGGTCGTCAGTATGTTTCCAACCCTGATTCAGTAATTCGTCAGGAAACAGTGGATTCCCTGAACAGTATTCTGTGGAATCTCGACAAGGAAGTGGGTATCGAATCTGCAGTAATCATCGTGAACTACATTGAGAACCAGGATGCGTTCCAAATGGCTCAGGATGTGGGTAACAGATATGGTGTGGGAAAGAAGGAAACGAACCGCGGACTAGTAATCGTAGTGTCTTATCAGGACCATAAGTATTTCATTGCTCCTGGTAGAGGACTTGAGAGTGAACTGACGGATGCGGAATGCGGACGGTTGGCACGTAAATACCTTACTCCTTATATGCAAGAGGAGAATCCAGATGGAGGTATGCTATCACTGATCAAGGCCACGTATGCGCTCACTGTTGAGAAACGGGAACTTGCCGCTCCAACGGAAGATGACCTGTACGTAGGTAAGGATGATGGATGGGATCTGCCAACCATGATGTCCTCTTTCATCACCGTCTTCTGGCTGATTTTCTATAGCTTCTTGAACGAGAAATATAAGTGGCTCGACACAAGCAGTAGTGGTACAGGCTACACGGGATTTGGTCGTTCGAGAATGGGCGGTGGCTCAGGCAGCTGGGGCTCCTCATGGGGAGGAGGCTTTGGCGGAGGATTCGGCGGTGGCTACGGAGGCGGAAGCTTTGGTGGCGGCGGTGCCGGAGGCGGCTGGTAAGCCGTTCTTAATTTGCAATTGATGAAAAGAAATATATGTATAACCATTAAAACAAAACGATTATGAAGAAGAGTTATGGAATCTTGGGAATTATCGTATTGATCGTTCTCTTATTTTTCTGGGCAAAAGGTGCTTACAATGGCATGGTAACAAATCAGGAAGCAGCTACCAAGGCATGGGCTAACGTGCAGAGCGCTTACCAGCGTCGTGCTGATCTGATTCCTAATCTGGTGGAGACCGTGAAGGGCTACGCTAAGCATGAGCAGGAGACTTTCCAGAACGTAGTGGAAGCTCGTACAAAGGCTACGCAGGTTACTGTGGATCCTACCAACCTCACTCCAGAGAAACTGCAGGAGTTCCAGGCAGCACAGGGTGAGCTCTCTACAGCGCTTGGTAAGTTGCTCGCTATCCGTGAGGCTTATCCCGACCTGAAAGCCAACGAGAATTTCAAGGACCTGCAGGTGCAGCTTGAGGGTACAGAGAATCGTATCAACCAGGCTCGTAACGAATTCAACGACGCAGTACAGAAGTACAACACGGGTATCCGTTCATTCCCCAACAACATCTTCGCAAGTATCTTCGGGTTCAGTCGTATGGAGAAGTTCGCTGCTGATGCTGCTGCACAGAAAGCTCCAGAAGTGAAATTCTAATCGGGAAATGGACAACAGATATATGATGCGTGGCGTGAGTGCGGCGAAAGAAGACGTACATAACGCCATCAAGAATATTGATAAGGGTATATTCCCACAAGCCTTCTGCAAGATCATCCCCGATATCCTCGGGGGTGATCCTGACTATTGTAATATCATGCATGCTGACGGCGCAGGCACGAAATCCAGTCTGGCCTACATGTACTGGAAGGAGACAGGCGACCTCTCCGTATGGAAAGGTATTGCGCAGGATGCCATCGTGATGAACACAGACGACCTGCTCTGTGTGGGTGCTGTGGATAATATATTGGTAAGCAGCACCATCGGTCGTAATAAGATGCTGATACCTGGTGAGGTGATCTCAGCCATCATCAACGGTACGGATGAGCTCCTGGCAGAACTACGCGAGATGGGCGTAGGTATCTATCCCACTGGAGGTGAGACCGCAGATGTGGGCGATTTGGTTCGTACCATCATCGTGGATTCCACCGTTACCTGTCGCATGAAACGCAGTGATGTGATTGACAATGCGAACATCCGTCCTGGTGATGTCATCGTAGGACTGAGCAGTACAGGTCAGGCCACTTACGAGAAGCGTTACAATGGCGGTATGGGTAGCAATGGACTCACCTCTGCTCGTCATGATGTGTTCAGTAAGTACCTGGCGGAAAAATATCCTGAGAGTTATGACCACCAGGTGCCCGAAGAGTTGGTGTATAGTGGTGGCTGTAAACTTGACACACCTGTTCAAATAGAAGATGGAAGTGTTGTAACCGCTGGTGAGTTAGTGCTTTCTCCTACAAGGACTTACGCCCCCGTGATAAAGAAACTCTTCGATGAGATGCGTGCTGACATTCATGGTATGGTTCACTGTACGGGTGGTGCCCAGACAAAGGTACTTCACTTCGTAGGAGAAAACTGTCGTGTGGTCAAGGACAACATGTTCCCTGTTCCCCCACTCTTCCGCTTGATCAAAGAGCAGAGTGGTACCGACTGGCGTGAGATGTATCAGGTGTTCAATATGGGTCACCGTATGGAGATCTATGTACAACCCGAATTGGCAGAACGTGTGATTGAGATTTCCAAGTCGTTCAATATCGATGCGCAAATCATCGGTCATATCGAAGAAGGACCGCGCTCTCTCACTATTCAAAGTGAGTACGGCACGTTCGACTATTAATTTGACGTATGAAGAATCAATGTACTTGGCGTGACGTCAAGGGATTTCGCAGGTTCCTTGTGTCACTTATCGTAGTTATCAATGTTATACCTTTAGTAGCGCAGACACCGCTTAATGAGACTGATGTTTACAATCGACTGATCAGTCGTAAAACACAAGAAGGCTATACCGAAGGAACACCATGGGACAATTCCCATACATACAAGAATACTGTGTATTTTGATAACGTTCCTCCTGGCTATTATACTGGCGGCGGCTGTTTCGGTTTTATGATGGATATGATGGAGTATGCATCCTATTCTGATTATCCCATCCGTATCATTGAAGGGACATACGATAATCTGCCAGTGATACGTGTCGGCGATGGAGTACGCCTGTATAACGATGGGCATTCTGTAGTTGTGCTTGAAGTGAATGGAACTGAAGTCACTGTTGCAGAGGCCAATTATAATGGAACAGTGCACTGGGGACGAACAATTGACTTGTCTGAAGAATTCAACGGATTTAATTGGGTCGCCACTTTCTGGCCAGAGGTATCCAATACCATTGTAACTGGTATAACAGATAACGTCAACGACTCCCCCACTGGCGACCTTCAAATCTATAGCTTGAATGGCGTGCTGGTGAAGCGTATTTCTCAGACGGGATTGTCAGTCAAAGCTGTATTACAGGAACTGCCCAAGGGATTCTACATCGTGAAAGAAGCAACGAAAACATATAAGGTATATAATGGAGAATAATTCAATATTACAGAAACTTGACGGTCTGGAGGCGCGCTTTGAGGAGGTGTCAACGCTGATTACCGACCCGGAAGTGATAGCTGACCAGAACCGTTTTGTGCGATTAACAAAGGAATACAAAGACCTTGGTGACATCATGGATGTCCGCAAACGCTATATCGCTTGTCTGAATGCCATCAAGGAAGCAAAGGACATCCTGGCCAATGAGGACGATCCTGAAATGAAGGAGATGGCTCGTGAGGAGTTGTCTTTGAATGAGGATCTGCAGCCACAGTTGGAAGAGGAGATCAAACTGGCACTCATCCCCAAGGATCCTGAGGATGCAAAGAATGTACAGATGGAGATCCGTGCTGGTACTGGTGGTGATGAGGCTTGTCTGTTTGCCGGCGATCTCTTCAAGATGTACAAGAGCTTCTGTGACTCCAAAGGCTGGAACCTTTCCGTAACCAGTGTCAGTGAAGGTGCTGTGGGCGGATATAAGGAAATCGACTTCGCCGTAAGTGGTGCTGATGTGTATGGCACACTCAAGTACGAAAGTGGTGTGCATCGTGTTCAACGTGTGCCTGCTACAGAGACTCAGGGTCGTATGCATACCAGTGCTGCCACAGTAGCTGTTCTTCCTGAAGCTGATAAGTTCGAGGTTCATATCAACGAGGGAGAAATCAAATGGGATACCTTCCGCAGTTCAGGTGCTGGTGGTCAGAACGTGAACAAGGTGGAGTCAGGTGTACGACTTCGTTATATGTGGAAGAATCCCAATACGGGTGAGACCGAGGAGATCCTGATTGAGTGTACGGAGACGCGTGATCAGCCCAAGAACAAGGAAAGAGCACTGTCTCGCCTCTATACCTTTATATATGATAAGGAGCACCAGAAATACATGGATGATATTGCTTCACGAAGGAAGACGCTGGTTTCTACAGGTGACCGCTCTGCCAAGATCCGTACCTACAACTTCCCTCAAGGTCGTGTAACAGATCACCGTATTGGCTATACCACACACGATCTGCAGGGTTTCCTTGGTGGTGATATCCAGGATATGATTGATGCCCTCACCGTGGCTGAGAATGCAGAGAGAATGAAAGAAAACGAACTGTAAATGTGGAATGAGGAATGTGGAATGAGGAATGAGGAATGTGGAATGAGGAATGTGGAATGAGGAATGTGGAATGAATAAAGAACGAGGAATATGAATAGAGAAGAGCTAATCAGACAAATCAAGCAGAAGAAGAGTTTCCTCTGCGTGGGTCTTGACACTGATCCGAAGAAGATGCCGCAGTGCGTGTTCGACTTGCACGACCCAATCTTTGAGTTCAACAAGGCCATCATTGATGCTACAGCACCCTACTGTGTGGCCTATAAGCCGAACTTGGCTTTCTATGAGGCATACGGACTGAAGGGTCTGGAAGCGTTTGTCAAGACGTGCGAGTATTTGAAGGAAAGTCATCCGCACCATCTGATCATTGCTGACGCTAAGCGCGGAGATATTGGTAATACCAGTCAGATGTATGCTCGCACCTTCTTTGATGAGTACGATATCAATGCCCTCACCGTGGCTCCTTATATGGGTGAAGACTCAGTAACACCGTTCCTTCAGTATGAAGGGAAATGGGTGGTGCTGTTGGCACTGACCAGTAACAAGGGTTCCTACGATTTCCAGCTCATGGAGGATGCACAAGGTGAACGCCTCTTTGAGAAAGTGATCAAGAAATCGCAGGAATGGGGAACCATCGACAACATGATGTATGTGGTTGGCGCCACACAAGGTCGTATGTTCGAGGATATCCGTAAACTGGCTCCTGATCATTTCCTTCTCGTTCCTGGTGTAGGTGCACAAGGTGGCAGTCTGCATGAGGTTTGCGAATATGGTATGAACAAAGACTGCGGATTGCTCGTGAACTCTTCCCGTGGCATTATCTATGCTTCCAACGATGATCATTTTGCAGAGATCGCAGGGAACAAGGCACGAGAACTGCAGCAGGAAATGGCAGAGGAATTAAAGAGAATAGGCTTTTGATCCAGAGACATGAACGACAGTAAGATTATCAACGATCCGGTATTCGGTTTCATTAAGATACCGCGCGGTCCGCTGTTGCAAATCGTACAGCATCCACTGATGCAACGACTCACACGTATCAAGCAGTTAGGACTGGCGTCTGTCGTTTATCCTGCCGCCCAGCATACACGTTTCCAACACTCCATTGGTGCTTTCCATCTGATGAGTGAGGCCATCAGATCTCTCCAACAGAAAGGTATTTATATCTTCGACAGTGAGGAGGAGGCTGTGGAAGCAGCAATCCTGATGCATGATATCGGTCATGGACCCTTCTCACATGTATTGGAGAATACGCTGATTCATGGTATCACCCATGAGGAGATCTCGTTACTGATGATGGAACAGATTAATCAGGAGATGAACGGGGCGTTAAATCTCGCCTTGATGATCTTCAAGGACGAATACCCTAAACGGTTCCTCCATCAACTTATCAGTAGTCAGCTGGATGTGGATCGTCTCGACTACCTCAGACGCGACTCGTTCTTCACGGGTGTTACAGAAGGAAACATTGGCTCTGCCCGTATCATCAAGATGCTTGATGTGGTTGATGATAAACTGGTGGTAAACTCCAAGGGTATTTATTCCATAGAAAATTTCCTGACAACACGACGGTTGATGTATTGGCAGGTGTATCTGCATAAGACGGCCGTGGCCTGTGAGAAAGTGTTGGTCAACACGTTACTGAGAGCCAAATATCTGGTCATGAACGGAGAAGATGTCTTCGCTCCCCCATCCTTGAAATATTTCCTCATCAACGAGGTGGATGCTGACTGGTTTAACGAGCACGAAGAGGCGCTTCATCACTATGAGATGCTGGATGATAATGATATCTGGAGTGCCATCAAGGTATGGATGGATAGTCATGATAAAATCTTGTCAATCCTTGCCAACAACCTCGTCAACCGAAACATCTTCCAAGTGGAGGTGCATGAACATCCTATTACGGAGGAACGCCTGTCTGCTTTGCGCAAGGAAATCAGTAAAAAGACGGGTATTGACGAGAAGGATGCACACTACCTGATGAATGTCAGCGTGATTCAGAAAGACATGTATGATGTGAATGACGACCGGATCGGAATTCTCTACAAAGATGGTACGATACGGGATATAGCGGAGAGTTCAGAAATATTAAATATTAGTCTATTATCCAAAAAAATTCGCAAATATTACCTCTGTTATCAACGAGTATGAGTTTTTTTCATTAACTTTGCACGAATAAAATAATAAAACAATATGGAGTTTACAGCAAAACAGATCGCTGAGCTTATTCAAGGCCGCGTGGAAGGTGACGAGAATGTGGCCATTAACACGTTCGCAAAGATTGAAGAAGGTAAGGCGGGAGCTATCTCCTTCTTATCCAATCCAAAATATCTGCATTATATTTATGAAACGAAGTCAAGCATCGTCTTAATCAACGATGACGTAGCGTTGGAGAAGCCGGTCAGTGCTACCCTCATTCGTGTGAAGAACGCTTATGAGAGTGTGGCCAAGCTTCTGCAGCTGTACGAGAGCATGAAGCCTAAGAAGACAGGTATTGATCCGCTGGCGTTTGTTTCTGCATCTGCAAAGATCGGTAAGGACTGCTACATCGCTCCTTTTGCTTGCATTGGTGACAATGTGGTGATTGGCGACAATACCCGCATCTACCCTCATGTAACGATCTATCATGACTGTCGTATCGGTAATCGTGTAACCATTCATGCTGGTTCCGTAATCGGTGCTGACGGCTTCGGCTTTGCTCCTAACACAGATGGGTATGACAAGATTCCACAGATTGGAAATGTGATTATCGAAGATGATGTGGAGATTGGTGCCAACACGTGTGTGGACCGTTCCACCATGGGTAGTACCATCATCCATAAAGGTGTGAAACTGGATAACTTGGTTCAGATAGCCCATAACGTGGAGGTTGGTGAGAATACGGTGATGTCTGCACAAGTAGGTATTGCCGGCAGTACCAAGGTGGGCAAATGGTGTATGTTCGGCGGTCAGGCTGGCTTTGCAGGACATATCACTGTTGGTGACAAGACCTTCGTTGGTGCACAGTGCGGTGTGAACAGTAGTGTGAAGGGTAACCAGAGTCTGATTGGTAGTCCTGCTATCGAACCCAAGAACTTCTTCAAATCTAGTGTGCTCTTCAAAAAGTTGCCTGACATCTACAAGCAACTGAACGATCTCCAGAAAGAGGTGGAAGAGTTGAAGAGCAAATTATAAACGAAAATCAATAAAAGAATCATTATATGTTGAAACAAAAAACACTGAAAGGTAGTTTTTCCCTCTTCGGGAAGGGCCTGCATACAGGTCTGAGTCTGACGGTAACATTCAATCCTGCTCCTGAGAACACAGGTTATAAGATCCAGCGTATCGACCTGGAAGGTGAGCCCATCATCGATGCTGTGGCTGAGAACGTGATTGACACCCGTCGTGGAACAGTATTAGGGAAAGGCGATGTGCGTGTATCTACAGTAGAACATGGTATGGCTGCCCTCTATGCCTTGGGTATTGATAACTGTCTGATCCAGGTGAACGGTCCTGAGTTCCCGATTCTCGACGGTTCTGCTGACATGTATGTCAAGAAGATCACAGAGATAGGACTGGAGGAGCAGAATGCGCCGAAGGATTTCTATATCATCCGTCATAAGATTGAGATCAATGATGAGGAGTCTGGCTCATGCATCACCATACTACCTGATGAAGAGTTCTCTATCACTGCCATGTGCTCATTCGAGTCGAAGTTCATCAACAGTCAGTTTGCAACCCTCGACAAGATTGAGAACTTTGCTCAGGATATTGCTCCTGCAAGAACATTCGTCTTTGTTCGTGACATCATGCCTTTGCTTGAGGCTAACCTCATTAAGGGTGGTGACCTGGATAATGCCATCGTGATCTACGAGCGTGAGGTGACACAGGAGAAGCTGGATCATCTGGCTGATATCTTGAAGGTACCCCACATGGATGCCACAAAGATTGGATACATCCAGCACAAACCGTTGATGTGGGAGAATGAGTGTACCCGTCATAAGTTGCTCGACATCGTTGGTGACATGGCACTGATTGGTCGTCCTATCAAAGGAAGGATCATTGCAACCCGTCCTGGTCATACCATCAATAACAAGTTCGCACGACTCCTCCGCAAGGAGATCCGTAAACATGAGGTACAGGCTCCGTTCTATGATCCCAACGAGGCTCCAGTCATGGATGTGAACCGCATCCGCGAGCTTCTCCCCCATCGTTATCCAATGCAGTTGGTGGATAAGGTGATCTCTATTGGTCCAACCAGCATTGTAGGTGTGAAGAACATCACCAGTAACGAGCCGTTCTTCCAGGGACACTTCCCGCAGGAGCCTGTGATGCCTGGCGTACTGCAGATTGAGGCCATGGCACAGTGCGGCGGTCTGCTGGTTCTCAACACCGTGGAAGAACCTGAGCGTTGGAGCACTTATTTCATGAAGATTACTGACGTGAAGTTCCGACAGAAAGTGGTTCCTGGTGATACCCTTATCTTCAAGGTTGACCTACTGGCACCTGTTCGTCATGGTGTTTCTTCCATGAAAGGTTATATGTTTGTAGGTGATGCCATCGTTTCTGAGGCTACCTTTACTGCACAAATCGTCAAGAACAAATAAGAATATATGAATCAGATCAGTCCTTTAGCATTTGTCCATCCTGAGGCAAAGCTCGGTGAAGACAATATCATCGGTCCATTCTGTTATATCGACAAGAACACGGTGATTGGTGATCATAACGTGATGCAGAACAGTGTGACCATTAACTATGGTGCACGCATCGGCAACAACAATGAGTTCATGCCTGGAGCCTCCATCAGTACCAAACCGCAGGATCTGAAATTCAAAGGAGAAGATACGATCTGCGAGATTGGCGACAACAACAGTATTCGTGAGAATGTAACCATCTCACGAGGAACAGCCAGTAAGGGTACTACCATCGTTGGCTCTAACAACCTGCTGATGGAGAATATGCATGTGGCGCACGACTGTGTAATTGGTAATGGCTGTATCATTGGTAACAGCACGAAGTTTGCCGGTGAGGTGGTGGTAGATGACAACGCTATCATCTCTGCTACCGTTCTCTTCCATCAGTTTATCCGCATTGGCGGTTATGTGATGGTACAAGGTGGCAGTCGTACTAGTCAGGATATTCCTCCCTATATCATCGCCGGTAAAGAGCCGATTCGTTATGCAGGCGTAAACCTGGTGGGCTTGCGTAGAAGAGGATTCAGCAACGAGACCATCACGCTGATTCATGATGCCTATCGACTGCTGTATAGTAAGGGTGTGTTGGCAGAAGGTATTGAGGAGATCAAGAAAAACCTGCCACTGATTCCTGAGATTCAATACATTATCGACTTCGTGCAGAGTTCCAAGCGAGGCATTATCCGCTAAGCATGAAAACCCTGATTGTTATACTCGGCCCCACAGGCGTAGGAAAGACAGAACTATGCCTCCGTGTGGCCGAGTATTTTCATATCCCTATCATCAATGCTGATTCCCGTCAGATATACAGAGGAATCCCCATTGGTACTGCTGCCCCTACCCCAGCACAGCAAGCCCGTGTTCATCATGAGATGGTGGAGATTCTTGACATTGGAGAGTATTACAATGCTTCGATGTTCGAGAATGATGTGCTGTCGTTGTTGGAGAAGCTGTTCCAGTACAGTGATATCGCCCTGATGAGTGGTGGAAGCATGATGTATATCGATGCGGTGTGCGATGGTATGGGCGACCTTCCCACAGTGAGCGATGAAGAGCGGACAACGATGAAGAAACGCTTGGCTGAGGAAGGACTGGATGCGCTTTGTGAAGAACTCCGCGAACTCGACCCTGAATACTACGAGATTGTTGATAAGAAAAACTACCGAAGAGTAATTCATGCATTAGAGATTATCCACACAACGGGTCAGACATTTACTTCTTTACGGACTGGAGAAAAGAAAGACAGACCATTCAACATCGTGAAGATAGGACTCAACCGTGATCGTGAAGAACTCTATGAACGTATCAACAAACGCGTGGATGCCATGATGAATGAGGGTTTATTGGACGAGGCGAAGCGTTGGTATGTACATCGTGACTTCCAGAGTCTGAATACCGTGGGATACAAAGAACTCTTCGCATATCTTGACGGAGTTTGGTCATTAGACGAAGCCGTGGAACGCATCAAAGGTAATACCCGACGTTATTGTCGTAAGCAGCTCACCTGGTTCAAACGAGATGATTCCATCCACTGGTTTAACCTTACTTCTGACTCTTCTTCATCGGATGACAATACTAAAGAAATCATAAAATATATCACTAATGTGATATAATCCACCACTTTTTTACTACTTTTGCAGCGTTTTTCAAAAGATATAGAATAAATAACAATGAGTCATCATCATCACGAACATCACAGTCATCATCACCATCATAGTCATTCCCATCATTCTTCACATCGTGGATTCTTTTCACGATTCTTTCATAAGATTGGTGGTATATGGAGATGGTATAAGTCATTGTACAGGCATCCCTGGTACATCAAAATTCTCGTAGGGCTGGTTTCCTTCCTCCTGATCTTCATCATCTATCTGGGAATGGTTGACATCAACTTCCTGTGGCTCTTTGGTAAGTCACCGGGTTATTTCTCGGGTATCAAAGATCCGCAGACCAGTGAGGCTTCCGTTATCTACAGTGCCGACGGAAAAGAGATTGGTAAGTATTTCAATGAGAACCGTACGCCTGTTAAATATAACGAGGTGAATCCCGTTTTCTGGAAGGTTCTGATCAATACCGAGGATGAACGCTTCTATAAGCACAAGGGTATTGACCCGATTGGTTTGTTTGGTGCAGCCAAAGATGCCATCCTGCATCAGGATGCGCGTGGCGCCTCTACTATCACCCAGCAGTTGGCCAAGAATATGTTCCGTGTGAGAACACGTTACTCTACGGGTATCTTAGGTAAAGTACCTGGTCTTAAGATTCTGATTGTCAAGACAAAGGAATGGATCATTGCCACAAAACTTGAAACCATCTTCAGTAAGGAAGAGATCCTTACCATGTATGCCAATACTGTGGATTTCGGATCGAATGCCTTTGGTATCAAGACCGCATGTAAGACCTACTTCAACACCACGCCAGCCAAACTGAAAACAGAACAGGCTGCCGTATTGGTGGGTATGCTCAAAGCCACTACCTTCTATAATCCTATTTCTAATCCTGAGAACTGCAAGAAACGTCGTAATGTCGTTCTTGACAATCTGGTCAGAAATGGTGAACTCTCAAAGCAGGTATGTGACTCCCTGAAGAAGCTGGACATCAAGCTGGAGTATAGTGTGGAGACGAATTACGACGGTGAGGCAAAGTATTTCCGTGAAGCTGTTGCCAATTATCTTGATGACTGGTGCTCTGAGAACGGATACGACCTTTATAGCAGTGGTTTGCGTATCTATACGACCATCGATACCAAGATGCAGAAATATGCTGAAGAGGCTGTTACCAAACAGATGCGACAGGTGCAGCAGAACTTCAACAGTCATTGGGGCAATACCGAGCCCTGGCAGGATGAGAACCACAAGGTGATACCTGGCTTTATTGAAGGCATTGCCAAGAAGCTGCCACTCTACAAGAAGCTCGAGGCCAAATACCATAATAACCTCGATTCCATCAATGCAGAACTCAACCGTCCGCATATGGTGAAACTGTTCGATTATGAGAACGGTACCATTGAACGCGAAATGTCAACTATGGACTCTATCCGCTATATGGTACACTTCATGCATTGCTCGTTTGTTGCTATGGAACCGCAGAACGGTCATGTAAAGGCTTGGGTGGGAGATATTGACTTCAACTCATGGAAATATGATAAGGTTACTGCCATGCGTCAGCCAGGATCTACCTTCAAACTGTTTGTCTATACGGAGGCAATGAACCAAGGATTAACCCCTTGTGACAAGCGTCGTGATGAGTATATCAGCATGGAGGTGTTCGACAAGAAGAAGAACAAGATGATCAATTGGACACCTGGTAATGCTAACGGTCGTTTCTCTGGTGACTCCCTCCCACTGAAGAGTGCCTTTGCCAAGAGTATCAACTCCGTGGCAGTACGCTTAGGTCAGGAGATGGGTATCAAGAACATCATTGCTACTGCCCATGATATGGGTATTCATAGTCCGCTTGATGATGAGCCTTCATTGGCCTTGGGATCTTCTGATGTCACATTATTAGAAATGGTGAATGCTTATTGCTGTATTTCACACGATGGTCGTCATGTGGAACCGGTATTGGTAACACGCATTGTAGATAAGGATGGTCGTGAGGTTTATGTAGCATCCACCGAAGAGAAACAGGTTATACCTTATAAGAGTGCCTTCCTGATGCAACAGATGATGATGGGTGGCTTACGTGAACCTGGAGGAACATCTCAGAGTTTGTGGGGCTATATCAATGCAGCTCCTGATACAGACTTCGGTGGTAAGACAGGTACATCCAACAACCATTCTGATGCATGGTTTATGTGTATCAGTCCTAACCTGGTCTGTGGCGCATGGGTCGGTGGAGAATACCGAAGCATTCACTTCCGCACAGGTGCTTTAGGACAAGGTAGTCGCACCGCCCTACCCGTCTGTGGCTATTTCCTGCAGTCGTTGATGAGCGATAAGTCGTTCAAGCAATACCACGGTCATTTCAAGAAGCCGGTTGACAAAGATATTACCGACAATCTGTATAATTGCTCCAGTTACGTATCATCCTCTGACTATGATTTAGAGAATGACACAACGGGCATCATGGAAGATGAGGTCTTGCTCGATGAGTACGGTAATCCTATTCTCGAACCTATGGAAGGAGAGATATTGGAGCCACTCGACGAGGAAGGTCGTAAGAAAGAAGAGAAAAACGAGAAGGTGAAAGAACAACCTGTCACATTTGATGACCTCTAATGAATGTAAAAAAACGTGCTTCTCACGCAAATTACTTTTAACAGGGCATTATCTATTGTTAAAAGAGGACAAATGAATGGGACAAAATGGCAGATTAACAAATTTTGCGTCTATTTTTGCACATATCTTTCCGATAGATAACTGTCAAGAATTGAAGTAAAACGATTAATAAACAAAATGAACATGAAAAAAGTATCAAACTATTTGGTGTATGCTATGTGCATCATTGCCATGGCATTTTCAGCAGGTTCTTTCATGAAAGTCTATGCCAACAAGTCACCGCTCGTTTCATCATCATCGAGTGCTGCTCCAGGACAACCCGTTGATCTGACCTACGCAGCAGAGAAGGCTCTCCCCTCTGTGGTAACGATCAGGGTTGTACAGAACAGCAAGACGCAGATTATCGAACGTCAGGTTGACCCGTTTGAGGATTTCTTTAACGATCCGTTCGGCTTCTTCGGTAGCCCGAACAACGGTCAAGGCAATACAAGAAGATATAGACAGCAGACGCCAAAGCGTCAGGGCTCAGGCTCGGGTGTGATCATCTCGGCTGACGGATATGTTGTTACCAATAACCATGTAGTTGACGGTGCTGACGAGATTACTGTCATCCTGACCGACAACCGTGAGTTCTCTGCCAAGGTGATTGGTACTGATGCCAACTCTGACCTGGCTTTGATCAAGGTAAACGGCAAGGATCTTCCCGCCATCACCATTGCTGACAGTCAGAACCTGAAGATTGGTGAGTGGGTATTGGCTATCGGTAACCCCTTCTCGATTGGTACAACAGTTACTGCAGGTATCGTCAGTGCCAAGGCTCGTCAGATGAATGATGAGAGAAGTGCCAATGCCGTACAGAGCTTTATCCAGACGGATGCTGCCATCAACCGTGGTAACTCTGGTGGTGCTCTTGTCAATGCCAATGGTGAACTCGTTGGTATCAATGCTATGCTCTACTCTGAAACAGGATCCTACAGTGGTTATGGCTTCGCTATTCCTACTTCTATTATGAATAAGGTGGTTAGCGACCTGAAAGCTTACGGTACAGTTCAGCGTGCACTGATTGGTATTCAAGGACAGGATTTGAATGCCTATACTGATGGTTTGAAGAACCAGGGTAAGGATGTGCCCGACTTCGGCGTGATCAATGGTATCTATGTAGGTAAGGTAGTGGATGACGGTGCTGGTGCTGCAGCAGGCTTAAAGGAAGGTGATGTCATTACTGCTATCGACGGTAAGCCGCTCAAGGCTATGGCTGAACTCCAGGAATATCTTGCTAACAAGCGTCCAGGTGACAAAGTTACACTTACCTATATGCGTAACAAGGATAAGAAGACTGCTCATGTCACCCTGAAGAATGCACAGGGTAACACCAAGGTGGTGAAGACAGCCGACCTCGATGTGCTGGGTGCAAACATCCGTGAGGTGAATGCAGAAGAGAAGAAACAGCTGGAGATCAACTACGGTCTGAAGGTGACAAAGGTGGGTAACGGAGCCCTCAGAAAGGCACGTATCACTGATGGCTTCATCATCCTGAATGCTAACGATGAGCCGATGCGCACCGTGGCCGATCTGCAGGAGGCTGTTAAATCTGCTTCTACCAGCAGTGATCCGGTTCTCTACATCAAGGGTATCTATTCAACAGGTAAGAAAGCCTACTTCGTCGTAGAACTGAATGATGAAGAATAAACAATAACGAGCTCTCAAACAAAATGCCAATTATGCGACAAATCATCAAATAATTGGCATTTTTTTTGGGGATTTGTATGAAAAGCAGTATTTTTGCATCTGCTTATCAATCAAATGACCATGAGACAACTCAAAATCACCAAGTCTATCACGAATCGAGAGAGTGCTTCACTCGACAAATATTTGCAGGAAATAGGTCATGAAGACCTGCTTTCTGTAGATGAAGAAGTGGAGCTGGCTCAGCGTATCCGTAAGGGTGACCGCGAGGCATTGGAGAAACTGACAAAGGCGAACCTGCGATTTGTGGTTTCTGTTGCCAAGCAATACCAGAACCAAGGACTTAGTCTGCCGGACCTGATTAACGAGGGTAACCTCGGACTGATCAAGGCTGCTGAGAAGTTCGATGAGACTCGTGGTTTCAAGTTTATATCCTATGCCGTTTGGTGGATTCGTCAGAGCATCCTGCAAGCCATTGCCGAACAGAGTCGTATCGTTCGTCTTCCACTCAACCAGGTGGGTAGCGTCAACAAGATCAACAGGGTTCTGAACCGCTTCGAACAAGAGAACGAGCGTCGTCCCAGCATCGAGGAGATTGCAGATAAAGTGGACCTGCCACAGGAGAAGATTGAGGATGCGATGAAGGTGAACAGTCGTCATGTATCCGTAGATGCTCCCTTCATTGACGGTGAGGATAACAGTCTGCTGGACATCATGGTGAACGATGACGCACCCATGGCCGACCGTGCCTTGGTGATGGAATCACTGCGTGAGGAAATCAACCGTGCCCTGCTGACGCTGAATGAGCGTGAGCGTAATATCATCGAGGCGTTCTTCGGAATCAATCAACCAGAGATGACACTTGAGGAGATTGGTGAGAAATTCAACCTCACCCGTGAGCGTGTCCGTCAGATCAAGGAAAAGGCAATCCGCCGACTGCGTCATAACACCAAGAATAAGCTGCTGAAATCATACTTAGGACAATAATTGAACACAATGAATAAGAAACGATATATTCTTCTTGCCCTCATCCTGCTGACTCTTTGTCAGGGTATGACCGCCAAGAACAAAACCGTTCAGAAGGTTTATATGTATGGCTTCTCTGCCTCTTTCCAAGACTCCGTTGTCTATTTCACCGATATTCAGGAGTTGGAAAACGTTCCCGTGGCAGAGAGAACAGATTTCCTGTATGGGCGTGACTCCTATTCCAATCAGTTGCGCGACTACTTCACAGGAAAGAATCAACCATTCCGCACATGCGTTGTTTCCTATGCCTTCGACCGCAAACACATCGAGAAGAAGTATCTGAAGATGAAAAGCAAGTACACCAAGAAAGGGAACTTCGATGTCAGATACCTCAAGACCGACGAGTTTAAGTTCAATAAGGTAGAGCCTGCGCAAGTAGTGGAACAAGATGTCCCTGAGACACCCAAGGATGCCAAGAAAGGAAAGAAGAAGAAAAAAGACCGCTCATGAACGAAGGGAGCACGCATGTATTCAGCATCGCTGAACACCAGATACGTATCGTCTTTGAGCATTCCCGTTATAACGGAATGCGACTCCTCCCATCATTCGAACCATTCCGCATAGATCCTTCAGAACTGACAGATCTGTTCTTCCAGCTTACTGTTGACGATTCGCTGAGACCTGTTGCTAAAGAGCATCGGGAGCGTATCAGGAAGTTCGATACTGGGAATGGTGATACGATCGTGGATGAGCTTGACGATGGTGGCTACCAGTTTATCATCAAGGATATCAATGGAGCCGACTGCTGTCTGCTGCGTTCCAACAAGGACTTCAGCGATTGCCGCTGTGCCTTGAACGGTAACTACAACATGCGGTGCTTCGGACTGAACAACGCGCTCATGCTGATCTATTCCTTCGCAGGCAGTTTCCGTCAGACGCTGATGATCCATGCCTCACTGGTGAGATGTAACGGTAAAGGCTATGCGTTCATTGCGAAGAGCGGAACGGGTAAGAGTACACAGGTAAGCATGTGGCTGCGCTATATCGAGAACTGTGATCTGATGAATGATGATAATCCCGTTGTGCGAGTCATCGACAACGATGTGTTCATCTACGGCAGTCCTTGGAGTGGAAAGACTCCCTGCTACCGTCAGGTAAAAGCCCCCTTAGGTGCCATCACACGTATCGACAGAGCACAAGAGAACAGTATCGAGAAGCTGCCTCCCATCGAGGCATTCGCTTCTTTCCTACCCTCATGCTCAACCATGAAGTGGGATAAGGATATCTTTAATAACATCTGTAACACCGTAACCAAGGTGGTGGAGTTAGTAGGTATCTACACCCTTCACTGTCTGCCCAACGAAGAAGCGGCTCGTGTGTGTCACGCAGCCGTAACACTACAGAAATAACAATATAGTATATAGGAATATCATGACAAACGAGCATATCCAGGTCAAGGAAGTACAATATGCCAACGCTGTACTGATCCCTGAGATCGTGAAGTTGCTGGATGAGGGTCATACCGTCACCCTGCGACTGAAGGGCTATAGCATGCGCCCCTTCCTGGAGGACGGTCGTGACAAGGCCTTGCTCACCAAAGCCCTCAACCCCAAGGTGGGCGATCCTGTTCTAGCTGAGATTGCAGAGAAACACTATGTGCTGCATCGGATCATTGCCATCGAGGGCGATCATGTGGTGCTTCGTGGTGATGGGAACCTGAGAGAAGAGCACTGCTCACTCAGCGATGTGAAAGGGGCTGTCATTGGTTTCTATAGAAAAGGAAGGGAAAAGCTCGACCGTACCGATGGTATGAAATGGAGAACGTATTCGTGGATCTGGACACGCCTCTACCCCATCCGTCGTTACCTCCTCGCCTTTTACCGTCGTATATGGCTGAAAGTATTTAAAATCAAATAAATAGATATATGAAAGCAAAGAAAGGATTCAACCTGCGAAACGTCTGTGGAGAGCAGATCATCGTGGCTGAAGGGAAAGAGAATATCGACTTCAGCAATATCATCAGTATGAACGAATCGTCGGCTTATTTGTGGAAGATTGTCCAGCAACGTGAGAGTTTTACCGTGGAAGATATGGCCGACCTCCTGCTTGAGGAGTATGAGGTGGAACGTGAAACAGCGCTCGCTGATTGTAAGACACTTGCCAATCAATGGATTGAGGCGGGTATCGTAGAAGAATAAAGAAGGCAGTGGAAAACCACTGCCTTTCTTTTATTTCGTAACACGGATATTCTTCAAATAATGACTCTTGCCGTCGGCATCCTGAGCATTGATCAGGAAATGCCCAACAGGTTTGATGTTCGGTAGATTGGCAAGACGTTTACCATTGATGAAGATCTTCAGGTTTCCACTATCGTAAGAGACAGCAAAATGATTCCACTTCTTCTTGCTGATGCTCCTGTCCAGCTCATCAAGATTTCCGTTCACCCAGTCTTCATCTTTCTTCTGTGCATTCCAATCGATGGTCGTTGGCAAGAAGTTAACGCTGACAACTTCGTTCTCTTCAGCATCGAAGAATACCACATGATACCATACGTCCTTTCCAAAGAGGAACTGGAACTCCGTCATGAATTTCTCCGGCAAGAAGGCTTTACTGCCGTTATTCACCATGGGGAATAGATGAGAGTCACCTCCTGACATGGTAATAAACTTTCCACCGGGAGCCTCTGCAATCTCTGCACTACCCGACTTCACGTCCCACTTCGAAGGTAGCTCACCTGCTTTCTCACCTGCTTGGTTGTCTTCAAAGATTACGGTTGCCCCTGGCTTGAAGTCACCTGCCTCATAGAAAGCATTCATATCCAACTCCTCAACGCTCTGGGGATCTGACCAGACATCGGTTGCTTCCTGCGCATCTTCGTTTTCAGAAGCCTGTACATTCTCTTCTACAGCTTCCTGGTTTTCTTTCTCTGCAGCGTCCTTTTCGGGTTTACTGCCACCACAGGCTGTCAACATTGTGAAACCTGCCACACACATCAGTGCTAAATAAACTTTCTTCATGTTATTCTAAGATTAATGATTATTGGATTCTCCGTTTAGTAGTATGACTCTGCAAATCTACTATTTTTTTCTTAAAACGACAATGATATTGGTAAAAAAATGATGAAAAGGTTGTATTCATGACCGTAAAAGGGAAAAAACAAGTATTTATTTGGTCAATACCATACTAATTAGTACCTTTGCACGTCAAGATTACGGAATAATGAAATCGACCCCAATCAAGAAAGAAGTAGTAGATCGTCTCGTGGATGATCTCGGTATCAAGGACTTTGCCCAGGCAACGATCCGTGAGGTGAAGCAAGTAGCCGCTAAGGCTGAAAAGGAAAGCGGTGTGGAGTTTATCAAGATGGAGATGGGTATCCCTGGTCTGCCTGCTGCGCAGGTAGGTGTGGATGCGCAGATCAAGGCACTGCAGGACGGTATCGCCCATAGCTATCCCGACATACAAGGTGCGCCTTCGCTGAAGCAGGCTGCCTCGCAGTTTGTGAAGGCTTTCATCGGCGTGGATATCAAGCCTGAGGGTTGCGTACCCGTATGTGGTTCCATGCAGGGAACATTCGCATCGTTCCTTACCTGTCTGCAGGCTGACAAGCAAAAGAATACAGTATTGTTCATTGACCCTGGTTTCCCTGTGCAGAAGATGCAGCTGCAGGTCATGGGTGGCAAGTACGAAACGTTCGATGTATATGATTTCCGTGGTGACAAACTCCGTGCGAAACTGGAGTCGTACCTCAGCAAAGGGAACATCTGCGCTATCGTATATAGTAACCCCAACAATCCCTCTTGGATCTGCTTCAATGAGGATGAGCTGAAGACCATCGGTGAACTGGCTACGCAGTATGATGTGATTGTGATGGAAGACCTGGCTTACTTCGCCATGGATTTCCGTAAGAACCTCAGCGTACCGTTCGAGCCTCCTTATCAGGCCACCGTGGCACGCTATACCGATAACTACATGCTGCTCATCAGTGGTTCCAAAGCATTCAGTTATGCAGGTGAACGTATTGGTGTTACCTGTATCTCTGATAAATTGTTCCACCGTCATTATCCCGACTTGGCCGACCGCTACGAAGGACTGCCTTTCGGTCCGGTGTTCTCTACCCGCATGCTCTATGCTTTGTCATCAGGCACCAGTCATAGTGCCCAGTTTGCCATGGCTGCCATGCTGAAGGCCGCCACTGAAGGTAAGTATGATTTCAGGAAGGAGATCAGTGTCTATGGTAAGCGTGCGCATATGCTGAAAGAGATCTTCTGTCGTCATGGCTTCCATGTGGTATATGACAAAGACCTGGATGAGCCCATTGCCGATGGTTTCTATTTCACCATTGGTTATCCGGGTATGACAAGCGGTGAACTTGCTCATGAGTTGATGTATTATGGTGTCAGTGCCATCTGTCTGATCACCACGGGCAGTCATCAGGAAGGACTCCGCGTCTGCACTTCCTTTATCGAAGATCATCAGTATGCGTTGCTCGACGAACGCATGGCAATCTTCCAAGAGAACAATCCCCGGTAATCATATAGAATAATATAAGGAAAAAGAGAAGTGCCCACCGTTAGTTTTTTGTTCAACTAAAAGGTGGGCACCTCTCTTTTCCCTAAACTTCTCACCTCTTGCTTCTTGCTTCTAAGCAAGATCAGCAGAGCTTGCGGAAGTTATTATTTCTGTGCAGCCTTTCCAAGCGCTAATGCTTTGATGTTCGCTTCAACGATGGCTTCGCCCTTGCGGTTGAATACACGACGGATGGCATCTTCCAGCTTGTCATACTCAATGCCGAGTGCTTTCTGGGCAGCACCCAGCAGAATCACGTTCGCAGAGCGCGGTACGCCATTGTCCTTTGCCAGCTGTTCGATGTCCACGGCAATCACATGCGGTAGCTTGTCAAGATCGGCCTTTACCACTTCCATGTCAGGATAGTTGGGGATATTGACAAACGGTGTACTGGATGTGATGATCCATCCCTCCTTGGAGAGATATGGCAGATAGCGCAGCGCTTCCATGGGCTCCATGGAAATGATTACGTCAGCACCACCCTTGGCAATCAGATCGCTGTAGATAGGATCGCTGGAAATACGCAGGTTCGACTGCACATCACCGCCACGCTGCGACATGCCATGTACCTCTGCCTGCTTGATATATAGGTTCTCGTTCATGGCAGCCTCGCCGATGATTGTTGCGATGGAGAGGATACCCTGACCTCCTACTCCACAAAGAATGATATCTGTTTTCATAATTTCAATCTTTCAATCTTTCATTCTTTCAATTTTACAACTTTTCAATCTTTCAATCTTTCAACTCTTCCCAGCTGCTTTCTTTTGTTTCAGATGTCGTTGCAGTGTCTGCATACACTCACGGCGTGGAATAATCACGCTCACGCCCTGGTAGTTGATCTCATCGCGGATAATCTGCGTAATCTCAGGCATGTTCTTCGGCAGTGGCACCACTACCTTCAGATGCTCGTTATCCAGTCCTAAGCCACGAACAATGGCCTCGAACTTGTTCGTACCTGCACTATCCTGACCACCTGTCATGGCTGTTGTCAGGTTATCACTGATAATCACGGTGATATTGGCATTCTCGTTGATGGCATCCAGCAAACCGGTCATACCACTGTGAGTAAAGGTAGAGTCACCGATGATGGCCACTGCTGGCCACTGTCCTGCATCTGCAGCACCCTTAGCCATGGTGATGCTTGCACCCATATCCACACAACTGTGGATGGCACGATACGGTGGAAGGAATCCCAAGGTGTAGCAACCGATATCACCGAACACACGAGCATTGGGATACTCTTCCAACACCTTGTTCAAGGCAGCATATACATCGCGGTGACCGCAACCCTGACACAATGCTGGTGGACGGGGTACTACATCCTCGCAAGGAGCGAACGACTCATCCGACGGCTGTCCTAATGCCTTCTTCACTGCATCTGGTGTCAGCTCACCTGTTCTGGGCAGCGCACCCGTCAGTCGTCCGATAATCTCTGCATCACCAGGCATGATACCAGTCAGTTGGTCCTCGATGAACGGCTGTCCCTCCTCGATCACCAAGACACGGTCGCATGCTGCCGTCATCTTTCTGATCAATGCTTTCGGCAACGGGTACTGACTGATCTTCAGTACGGGATAAGGACACTTGTTACCTGCAAAGCTCTCCATCAGATAGTTATAGGCAATACCACTGGCAATGATACCCAATGAGTGGTCATCCCCATCGATATACTGGTTGAAGCTGCTGTTCACGGCATCCTCTTCCAGTTCAGCCTGCTGCTTGGTCACTGCATCATTCCTTCTGCGGGCATTGGCAGGAAGGAGTACCCAGTTGGCAGCCACGGCATTGTAGTTCATCTCGTTCTCCTTGCGCGGCTCATCCTTCACTTCCACCACAGCACGAGAATGTGCCATACGGGTAGTTACACGCATGAGTACCGGCAAATGGATGCGTTCGGAATAGTCATAGGCAAAGGCCATCATGTCGTATGCCTCCTGCTGACTACTCGGTTCCAGGGTTGGAATCATGGCGAACTTCGCATAGAAGCGTGAGTCCTGCTCATCCTGCGATGAGTGCATGGAAGGATCATCAGCCACCAGCACCACGATACCACCGTTCGTACCAGTCATACCTGCATTCACAAACGGGTCGGCACACACATTCAGTCCTACATGCTTCATGCACACCAAAGCACGCTTCCCCATGTACGACATGCCCAGGGCTGTCTCCATGGCGGTCTTCTCATTTGTACACCAGCGACGGTGAACATTGCGTTCCTTCGCTAACGGAGACTCCTGGATATACTCCGTGATTTCCGTTGAGGGGGTGCCGGGGTATGCATACACGCCGCTCAGTCCTGCATCCAATGCACCTTGAGCAATCGCCTCGTCACCTAATAAAAGCTTTTTCATTTATTCTATTGTTTGATATTGATATTTCTCATTAACGGATGACAAAGGTACTCATATTTTTCGAGGCCACCAAGACTTTGCGCGATTATTTGCATCTGTCACTGTTTACCTATATAATCTATCGAGGTATTCGCGCTCAACAAAGTTACCATCCTTATCGAGAGCAAGATTGAAGGGGATGGCAGAGAACTGGAACTTGACAGATAGCTGCTTCCACTCCTCATGTGTTACGTAGATATGTTCACCCTTGATGTTGTTCTCATGCATCCACTGTTCAGAGAGGGCACGCGGACTGTCCTTCTCGTCGCAGATATACAGGAAGCGGACGGGCTTATCTTTCATCCTCTCCACTTTCTCACGTTCTTCCAACATGGCTACACGACAAGGACCGCAGCCTATTCCCCAGAAATCGATATAGAGGGCATTTCCTTTGTAGGGTGCAATGATCCGCTCGAAGATGGCGTCGGCCTCGGGCGTAGCTGATGCTTTTGTCATGGACTGCCCTTCCCTACTGATCACATATTGACGATAGGCTTCCACGGCATGATGTGCCACCACGGGATGTTCGAAGAGAGGAATGCCAGCTGCAAACATGGCAGCCATGGCATCGGGGGCGAAACTCTTGTCAAGATGATTCTCCTGGAAGATGTCACGACAGACGGCCACTTGCAGCAGGAAGTCATTCTTCTTCAGATGATAGCCCGTCCGAATGGATTCCGTGGCCATGCGGTAATAGTCAGCAATGGTCAGTAGCGAGTCTGCCCGCAAGGGAAGCAGTCGTTGGTGCAGGTCGGCATTGAAGTTGCGCGGCAGGTAGAACTCCGATTTATAGGCAGCCACCTCGGCATTGTCCTGTCGTGGATGAACACCTATTCGCAGACTGTTGTCCATGTAGCCGATATCGGTCATCATGTAGAACTGCACGTAGTTTATCAGGAACTCGGATCGGTTAACAACGAACATCATGGCTGGATTGTCGAGCAGCCACTGCTCACGTTCAACCACGAAATCGTAGAACGCTCCCCTCCTCAAGGTCGTCATATTGTCGCGAAAGACATTGAGTGCGGCCATGAAGGTTTCACCCAGCAGACTGGCACCCAGCACTTCTTTCACAAAGCTGTTTGTGTTTGGGGGCAACGGTAGTCGGTCGGCTTTGATATCTGCAATGATGGTGTCCATCAGTTTTGCTACTCCCTGCTTCCATGAGGGAATCTCCGCTTCCGTCAGACTCTCATCAGCCAGCAGTTTATCACCGAAATAGTGTTTTTGCAATGCAGGCCAAAGCTGGTTGATGGTTGTGCTCGAACTATGTCCGCCAAACGTCACACCTTCTCTGTCCTCCTGTGTGGCATCTTTCGTCAGCTCCAACGTGTCCCCAACAGCCAGGAACACATCACCTATATCGTCTATCCGCACACTATGCGAATGTGCCAATGGAATAACGCCCTCGAACGAGCCATCGTCGGCTACGGGGATGGCATGCACCTGCTCCCCGTTCGTAAACAGGTTGAACGAATACAACGTAATAATGTTCCACTCGTTGGCAGGCTTATTCAATATCCGTCCTTTTAATACCGCAGTTCCGCTATGGAACTGATACTCATCAATGGCTTGCACAGTCATAAAGACGAATGCAAGCAATGTGCAAATAATGGTTCGTTTCATTTATTATAGTTGATATCTTGTCACAATCGTGACGGTTTTGTTCTCAGGGAGTGAACACATAAAGAAGTGACTGGATGAGCTGAGCGGCGAAGACATAAACTACCCATAAAGGAAGAGTGCGACGGATGCCTTCGGTCATTCCTTGGAACGCCTGTGTCCACGAGAGATAACGCGCACTCAGCAAGCCATAGACGATGGAGAGAATGGTAACGGTGAAGGCAGCAATGGGGATCAGTGCCCTACTGAAGCTGCTGGGAAAGAGGGTTCCTGTGGCGCTGAGCAGTACGGCATGTGAGGTGCAAGTGAGATAGAACACCACGGAAAGAACGAGAACAAGCAAGACCGTTGATACCGTTAAGGCGAAACGCTGACGGTACGACGGTCGTTTACCATGTATCAGATCAGCAACCGCCTGTGCCAGTCCGCTAGTACTATACACCCCGTAGGCAATAGCAATCAGCAGCAGCCACACCAAGACAGGCGTAGCTAAGTTCTCAGAAAACCTTCCCATGAACCAGCGAATACCCTCGCTGCTCAGCAGAGAGTGTACATACGTCTGCTGAGTAGCCGAGCTAATGATCCATGATACCAGTATCAGTAGTATCTGGAGAGCGGCGAGTACGAAGGTGAGCCACGCCCAGAACTTACTCTTCATCAGGTACGAGGTTGTCTATGTCAATGATGCGCAATTCGAGTGCCCGTACCACCAAACGGGTAGCGTTGATGCCAATACCTCCGTTGCCGTTGGGGAACAGTTTCTGGATGAGCTCGTTCTGACGCTTCTCCAGACTCTTCACGCCAAAGGGCATGCCGCGCAGGTTGGTAATCTGCTCCTTGGTATAGCCCAGAGCCAGATGACGCAGGAATCGCTCGTCGTACTCATCAATCTCATAATCGACAATAGCCTCCTGCTTGGCCAGCTGACTGCCCACGCTGTGCTTGAAGCGGTCGATGATCTTCTCGAGGATGGGCTGGTTGAACACCATCTTCTTTCCCGACATCACACTCGACACATCGCCGCGGGTGAGCAGTTCACCGCTCTTCAGACAGATACCGTCGCAGCCAGCATCCAGCACATCTACCCACAGCTTCTCGTTGAGGATCTCACCCGTGAAGATCAGTACCTTCACGTCAGGATAAGCCTCTTTGGTATGACGACAGATCTCCACACCTACCGTGGTGGAGCCACCAAGTCCGAGGTCAAGGAGTACCAGATCTGGCTTGGTCTGCTTAATCAATCGCCAATAGGCGGGTTCGTTCTCTGCTGTACCGATGATCTCTGCTTCAGGGATCTCGTTACGGAAGATTCCTTCTGTGCCCTTCAGTTCGAGGGCCACATCTTCTACAATAATGACTTTAAATGGATTCATCATGGGTTATTGTTTTGTTTCAGGTTCTTGGGGGTTAGGGGTTTGAATGGAGCCTGCCAGAGTGACGTGCAGCAGGGTGCTGCCATCGTCGGCAGATTCAGCGGTAATGCCACAGCCACGCAGGTTCGTTGCTTCGCCATTGTCGCGAGCAATCTGTCTGCAGATGAGGAACGGAATGTTCTCCAACGACGGTACGAACAGATCACGGAACAGCAGGTGCGGCATACGGATATGGAAGGTTACATACCTCCCGTCTTTTTCAGACAGTTCCATGTTGAGCGTTTTCTCCCCACTCTGCTTCTGGATGAGCTCGAAGAGGTAGCGCAGCAGACTCTCATCGCCAGTAAGACGGGCACCATGAAGTTCCACAGCTTTGCATTCCTGACGTACCGTCTCCATCTGTCGCATGGCCTGTGCCGAAAGCAGTGTATGGAGATCTTTGTAATACGACACGAGCTCGTCAATGGCCGACAGGTGCGTATCCGTGCCATCAATAAGCTGACGAATGCGTGAGGGGTAGTACATGGTTTCGTGTTTGAGCGTGCTTAGACAGTTGTCCATCACGTTATTACTGATATACAGCTTTTGCTGCTCGTATTCAGTTCTGCGCAGCTCATCCTCAGAAAGTTCGATGGTGAGGTGCTGCGTCTGGTTGAAGGTCACACTATCCTGCAAGGCGTGCTGGATCTGCTCCACCACCGACAGCAGGTTCTGCGGCCACTTGGAGTTTCCAACAGTCATGATCTTGTTCAGTCGTTCCAGCTTCTCCTCATCATTCTCCTTGCTCAGCAACATGGAGTTGATCTGTTCTACCTGTTCCAGACAGAAGCGGTAATGGATCAGATGACGGTAGTAGAGGAAATAGTAGGCCACGAGGATGAGGAGGAGGAAGATGATGAGAAGGACCATGGCAATCGACTTGTTCGACTCCGAACGTTGCATCACGCTGACATATGACTCCAGACGATCATCAGCCGACTTCTCCTTATACAACTGCGTATAGACCTTATTGTTATACTGGTACAACTGCCAGTCGTGCAAGGCCAAGGCAGCCACCGCAATCTCATTGCGCAGGAACACAATCATGTCGTAGTCGGCATTCAGATGACGATGGAACCAGTTGATCTCTGCAGGTTCCGTGGCTGAGAGTTCCAACAAGTACAGGAACTGATCATCATCGGGATATACCTGCTGATGGTCACGATTCAGTCGTGTGATGGCACTGTCAGCAAAGACAATGCTCTTTCCGTATTGACGTTTGATATTGCTTTGATACACGCTATCCGTAAAGGTCGAAGCCTTCGCAATATCTATCGTATCTGCATAAGAAGGTAGCGAACAGAGGCATAATAGCGGTAATAGGAGTCGTAGGATACCCTTGGGCAGACGGAAGAAGAAACGACTCCCCTGTCCTTTCTTACTTTCAGCCTCGATAGTACAAACCTGGAAGATCTGACTCACCTTGCGGTATTTCTCGATGATGCCCTTGCAGTTCAGTAATCCGAAGCCATGACCGCCACTGATCTTATGTTTGAAGATACCCTCCAGCTCTTCAGCATCCATACCCTGACCCGTATCCGTGATGGAGATCTCCACGGCATCACCAGTATCATGACTCTCGATGGTTACCTCACCACCTTCTGGCGTGAACTTCCTGGCATTATCAGCCAAGGTGTTGATCATGAACAGTGTCATGGTCTTGTCAGCCTTGACCACATCTGCTGAAGGATGTACATACAGCGTGATACCTTTCAGCTGGAACGACATTCTGCTCTTAGCCACGATATCGAACAGCTCCTGTACACGGAAACTTTCGATATGTAACGAGAGCTGTCCTTGCTGCAGCTGGATCCATTGTGTGAGCACATCATTATATTGGTGGATGGTATCAGAAAGTTCCGCCACATAGGCATAACGACTCTGACGTTTCTCCTCGTCTTCATTGCCGTTCTTGAGCTTCTTCACCTCATGAATCATGCGGTCGATCAGCGGTGTAATACTGTTCACGAGAAAGAGCTTGGCACGGTTCTCCTCATGACGTTTCTTACTGGTATCAATCAAGTTCTCACTGATCGCGCGAGATTCATTCAATTCTTCATATAATCCCTTTAAATCATTGACCTGCTGTTCATTATTTGTTCTCCATTCTTCAAGCGGTTCAAGCAATGATGACAAGGAAGTAGCATTGTCTTTTCTCCTTCGTAGCCAGTTGAACAAGAACATGGAAACGGTTACCAAAAGGATCATCACCACCACGGCAATGAGCATGGCATTGAGCTGTCTGACCGACTGTCCTAACTGTTCCGCACGTGCCTCCAGCATCCTGTCCTGACGGGTGCTGTCCTGCATATCAAGGTAACGGTTCCTGTGGAAATTACTCAGCTCGATACTGTCAATAGCCGCATAGGTCATGGACAACCGTTCATGGATACTCGCCACCAGATCAGGCGCCTGATGTACGGCCTCGTCAGAATGCAACGCCTTGTCGAGGAAATAACCTGCCGCATTGTAATCACCCAATGCCCAGTAACAGGAAGCCAATGTACGGTAGGAACCAGCTATTTGATAGACATCGCCATAACGACTGAACAGGATATGTGACTGCTCCGCAAGGTTCCCTGCAATGAGTGAATCAGGTAATGCGCCAGGGTTGATGAACTTCATCGCCGGTAGGTTATCCCTGATGAGTACCCTTCTGATATCCGGTTCGAAGAGATGTTCACTGAGCGCCTGCATCGAGTTCGCCTCCCAATAGACACTTCCACTGTGCAATGCCAGTTGGTAGCACTTCATCAGATAGTCCCATTCCTGCTGATTTATCTCTTCCTTGGTACCTTCTGTGATGATACCACCAGCACCAATCTGGTAGAGATAGTTCAGATACTGTGCCGTATCCTTCTCCAACTCCGGATCGTTCTTAATGGTTTCAAGTGCTTCAATCGAAGCCTTCTCTAGTCCTATATAATAATAATAGGTGGATGCGACAATGGCCAGCTCGCTGCGTGCATAGATCATTCGCTGGCGCATGCGAGGTGTAAGGTTTACCGACTCCTCTTCTATCCTTCTCAACGACCTGCGGGCATTCTCATAGTATTCGTAGAAATCCTTGTTACGAGAGACACGCTGACAAAGTCGCATCTGCTGGATGTCAGCTATGAGCAACTCTATCTGATTATCCGAAAGCATTGGAATGCTATCGAGCTGACGGTAAGCTTCCTGATAACGCATCTTGGCCAGACTGACGAAGGCCTTGTTGTTCAGTGCCTCTGCACGTCCGTCGTTGTAGTGTTCAGCCAAGTCAAATGCCTTTTGGGCATAGTACCAAGTGGAGTCGAGATCCCTATAATGGAACGCATAGGAGATGTCGTTCAGCTGATCCACCTCCTGTCGATGAGAAGAATAACAGGCTGAAAGACACAAAAGACCCAATAGGAAGAGTCCTATCGAGCCTTTTCGTAACGGATTATCATGAACGAGCTTCAGCAATGTAGCCAAAAGCCTCCTTGCATTTATTGGTTATATATTGCCAATCGTTGGCTTTGATCTTGTCGTTGGGGAACAGCTTGGATCCCATACCCACGCAATAGACACCTGCCTTGAACCATGATTTCAGGTTCTCTTCCTCGGGAGCTACGCCGCCAGTCACCATGATCTTCGACCAAGGCATTGGGGCCTTCAGACCCTTCACCATGTTCGGTCCCACCACATCACCTGGGAACACCTTTGTCAGGTCACATCCCAACTCCTGTGCCTTACCGATTTCAGAGACGGTCATACATCCAGGACAATAAGGAATTAATCGTCTGTTACACACAGGGGCAATGTCAGGATTCAGCAACGGTCCTACCACAAAGCAGGCACCCAACTGGATATACATGGCTGCGGTGGGAGCATCAACCACGGAGCCGATACCAAATGCCAGCTCGGGGCACTCCTTATCGGCCCATTTCACCAGCTCGCCAAACACCTCCTGGGCGAAGTCACCACGGTTAGTGAACTCAAAGGCGCGAACGCCTCCCTCATAGCAGGCCTTGATCACGTTCTTACAGATCTCCAGATCCTTATTATAGAAGACTGGTACCATTCCTGTATCACCAATCTTCTTCAGTACAGCTATCTTATCAAACTTTGCCATTATTCTACTTTGAACTTTGAACTTGGAACTTTGAACTTTATTTTATTCTTTGTATTCACGCTTCAGATAGAGTCGGCAATCAAAGACGGCAACAAGTTCCCATCCTTCATATCCCAACTTATTCAACTTCTTCTCTGTACCTACCACAGAAGAAATCACTTTATATTCAAATTGTTTCATAATTTTCAATTCTCAATTTTCAATTTTCAATTAGCGTTAGCGTTGAACTCGTCCATTCGCACTACCACCTGCAAGTGCTTCCACCTCTTCGATGGTAACCATGTTGAAGTCACCATTGATGGTATGCTTCAAGGCAGAAGCAGCCACAGCGAACTCCAGTGCTTCACCCTGCGTGTTCTTGGTCAGCAGACCGTGAATCAAACCACCCGAGAAAGAGTCACCACCGCCTACACGGTCGATAATCGGGTTGATCTCATAGCGCTTTGACTGATAGAACTCCTTACCGTCATAGATCAGTGCCTTCCAGCCGTTGTAGGTAGCAGAATAAGACTCGCGGAGTGTGGAAACCACATACTTGAAGCCAAACTCCTGCATCATCTGCTTGAAGATACCCTCGTAACCAGCAGCATCGGTCTGACCGCCTTCTACGTCAGCATCAGGCTTGAAGCCCAGACAGAGTTCTGCATCCTCCTCATTACCGATACACACATCCACATATTTCATCAACGGACGCATAATGGAGATAGCCTTCTCTGAAGTCCAGAGTTTCTTGCGGAAGTTCAGATCCACAGAAACCGTCACCCCGTGACGCTTTGCAGCCTCACAAGCCAGACGAGTTAACTCAGCAGCCTTGTCAGAGATAGCCGGTGTAATACCGCTCCAATGGAACCACTGAGCACCCTCCATGATAGCATCGAAGTCGAAGTCAGAAGGATCAGCTTCTGCAATGGCACTGTTGGCACGGTCGTATATAACCTTTGAAGGACGCATCGAAGCACCTGTCTCTGCATAATACAAACCGATACGATTACCGCCGCGAACCACATACTGGGTGTTGACCCCATAGCGACGGAGCGCATTAACAGCAATCTGACCGATTTCATGCTTCGGCAGCTTGGTTACATAATATGCGTCATGACCATAGTTCGCTAAGCTGATAGCTACATTTGCCTCACCTCCACCAGGGATGATGCGGAAGGATTCGGTCTGAATAAAACGGTCATTTCCTTGCGGTGACAGGCGGAGCATGATCTCGCCCAGGGTTACAATCTTTGCCATAATCTTGATATCTTTTGAACTTATTATTTTCAATTGTAAGCAACAACCCATTGTTTGCGTACACAAAAACGGGCTTTCGGCGACAAATTTACAAAGAAAAATCGAGAATTGTGATGTTTGCAAGAAAAAAATATGCTGTGTGTTCGCACAATTCAACTTTTATTATTATTTTTGCATCCGAAAAGAGAATGTGTTCGCGAACAACCAATCATCACAATCCAATTTACAATGGCACAAAAAGTAAGAATCAAAGACATTGCCGAGAAATCTGGCGTATCAGTAGGTACTGTTGATCGTATCCTTCACAACCGTCCAAACGTATCGAAATCAGCACGTGAGAAAGTGGAGAAGGTACTGAAGGAAATCAACTACCAACCCAACATGTATGCCAGTGCGTTGGCCTACAACAAATCCTATACCTTCTATCTCATCATGCCTATGCACGAGAGTGAAGCATACTGGCAGGAGATTGAAGAAGGTGCCATGAAGGCTTGTGAGGCCCGTCGTGATTTCCATATCGACGTACAGCTGGCCTATTATAAGAGGTTGGACACGAAGACTTTCTCTGAGACCTTCCAGAACGTGCTCGATCAATCGCCCAACGGTGTGATTGTGGTGCCCAGTGACATTGAGATTACCCAGCACTATACGGATCAGTTGCACGAACGCAATATCCCGTTTATCCTGTTAGACTCCTACATGCCCGACCTGAAACCCCTCTCCTTCTTCGGTCAGGATTCCTTCTGCAGCGGCTATTTCGCAGCCAAGATGCTGATGCTTGTGGCCTCTCATGAGAAGAGAATCATGCTGATGAAGCAGACAAAAGACGGTAAGGTGGCCAGTAAGCAGCAGGACAACCGAGAGGTGGGATTCCGTCATTATATGAAGGATCACTTCCCCTCCGTGAAGATTATCGAGCTCGATCTTCCCATTGAAGCAGACAAACGCGAATATGATACCATGATGGAGGCGTTTTTTGCTGAGCATCCAGAGGTGCATCACTGTATCACGATGTGTTCCAAGGCGCATATCGTTGGTGATTTCCTGTTACGAACAAACCGCAGGAATGTACAGATCATGGGCTATGACATGGTGGGAAAGAATGCGAACTGTCTGCGCCAGGGTTCCATCTCGTTCCTGATCGCCCAGCATGCCTTCATGCAAGGATACAATTGTGTGGACACCTTGTTCAAGGCCATCGTGCTGAAGCAGAAGGTGGATCCCATCAACTACATGCCCATTGAGCTTCTCACCAAAGAGAACGTGGATTTCTACCGTAGAACACAGCTGTAGGTATTATGCCTATGGAACAGTCATCAACCATCAGAATCAATCCTGCAGACACCGTTGTCGTGTGTCTGCAGCCCATGCACCAAGGGGAAATCATCGAGGTGGATCATCAGCAGATTACCTTGTTGGAGGATGTTCCCGTTGGACATAAGGTGCTCATTCGTGATACAAAGAAAGGCGAAGACATCATCAAATACGGCTATCCTATTGGTCATGCATGCCAAGACCTGAAGGCAGGACAGTGGGTTAATGAGCACAACCTCGCCACGAACCTGAGTGGTAAGCTTACCTACGAATATCATCCTGTTACGTTCAACTCTAAGCCCCTACCCGACCATCGTACGTTCAATGGCTATGTTCGCAGGAACGGTGAGGTGGGCATCAGAAACGAAATATGGATTGTCCCTACCGTGGGATGTGTGAACGGCGTAGCAGAAAAGCTGGCTCGTCAGTTGGAAAAAGAAACACAGCTCGAAGGCATTGATGCCGTCTATGCCTGGCATCACAACTACGGTTGTTCGCAGTTGGGAGATGATCATGAGAATACCCGTAAGATCCTTCGAGACATCGTGTTACATCCCAACGCTGGAGCAGTACTCATCGTTTCGTTAGGCTGTGAGAACAACCAGCCGGATGCGTTTATGGAGCTGTTAGGTGACTACAACCAAGAGCGCATCAAACTGCTGGTTACACAACAAGTGGAAGGTGATGAGGTAGAGACCGGTATGGAAATCCTCAGGGAGCTGTATCAGAAAGCCAAGAATGACAAGCGTCAACCTTGCTCCATCAACGAGTTGCGTGTGGGATTGAAGTGCGGCGGGTCTGACGGTCTTAGTGGTATCACAGCGAATCCATTGGTTGGATGCTTCAGCGACTATCTCGTAGGACAAGGAGGAACGAGTGTCTTAACCGAGGTTCCTGAGATGTTCGGTGCAGAAACCATTCTGATGAACCGTTGCGAGAATCAGGAACTGTTTGAGAAGACCGTTGATCTGATCAATGATTTCAAGGATTATTACCTCTCGCATGGCGAACCCGTTGGCGAGAATCCCTCTCCGGGAAACAAGGCTGGAGGTATCTCTACCTTGGAAGAGAAAGCACTGGGATGTACGCAGAAATGCGGTAGCATGCCTGTAAGTGGTGTGTTGGGGTATGGTGAACGTCTGAAGAACAAAGGACTAAACCTTCTCTCTGCCCCAGGCAACGACCTTGTAGCCTCCACTGCATTAGCTGCAACAGGCTGTCAAATGGTGCTCTTTACCACAGGTAGAGGCACACCCTTCGGCACCTTCATCCCTACCATGAAGATCTCAACCAACAGTGAGCTGTATCAGAAGAAGTCGAAATGGATTGACTTCAATGCAGGAGCACTGATAGAAGGAACATCGATGGATGCGCTGCTCAACGCGTTCATTGACAAGATCATTGCCATCGCCAATGGCGAGAGAACACATAACGAAGATAATGACTACCGCGAAATAGCCATCTTTAAAAACGGTGTAACACTATAATGCGCATCAGTAATAAGCAAGGACTACTGGCTTTGTCACCACTCCTGGTGTTCATTGTCCTTTACCTCGTCACGAGCATCATTGCACGCGACTTCTACAAGGTGCCTATTACCGTGGCGTTCATGATCTCGAGCATCTATGCCGTGGCCACCTCGTGGAACTTCCCCTTGCCCAAGCGCATTGACATGTTCAGTAAGGGAGCAGGCACGAGTAACATGATGATGATGCTCTGGATCTTCGTGCTGGCAGGAGCCTTTGCGAATTCGGCCAAGGTGATAGGAAGCATTGATGCCACCGTGAACCTTACCTTGATGGTGTTACCAGGAAGCATGATCATGGCAGGACTCTTCTTAGCTTCCTGCTTCATCTCCCTCAGTATAGGAACGAGTGTGGGAACGATTGTAGCATTGGTGCCTATTGCCGCAGGACTGGCTGGTTCAACGGGTGTGAGCATTCCTATGATGACGGCCGTTGTGGTAGGCGGTGCCTTCTTTGGTGATAACCTCTCGTTCATCTCTGATACAACGATCGTGGCCACGAGTACGCAGGGCTGTAGGATGAGTGATAAGTTCCGCGTGAACTTCTTCATTGTGATGCCTGCTGCAGTGCTCATCTTCCTGATCTATATCTTTGCAGGTTCGGGCATTCAGTCACCTACTGATATTCCTGCTGTGGAGTTCACCAAGGTGATTCCTTATCTTGTGGTATTGGTCTGCGCCATCTTCGGCATGAACGTGATGGCAGTGCTCACCATAGGTATCATCTTGACGGGATTGATTGGAATGGTGAATGGCACCTACGACCTCTACGGATGCTTCGGCTCAATGGGTGACGGAATCATTGGCATGAGTGAGCTGATCATCGTGACCATGCTGGCTGGCGGATTGTTGGAGATTGTCAAGGCCAATGGCGGTATTGATTATATCATCTCCAGGATGTCAACCCATATCAAGAGCAAGCGCGGGGCTGAGCTCTCCATTGCCGGATTAGTAGCCGTTACAGATATCTGCACGGCCAACAACACCGTGGCTATTATCACCGTGGGAGGTATTGCCAAGCAGATTAGCGATAAGTTCGGGGTAGATAACCGTAAGTGCGCCAGTATCCTCGATACCTTCTCGTGCTGTATGCAGGGTCTGATTCCCTATGGCGCACAGATGTTAATGGCCGCAGGACTGGCACAGCTGAACCCCATCCAGATCATACCTTATTTATATTACCCTCTCGCTACAGGCATCGTTGCCCTACTCGCCATTCTTTTCAGGTATCCTAAACGTTACAGCTGATCCATGAGTAAGTCAAGTATTATCAACAGGAATTTCTTCCGCATCCTACGTGCAGGGGCTTTCGACGACTATGAAGTTGTGGAGCCGATGTCAGCCTTCAAGTGGAAACGACTGATACAGATTGGTGAGGTACAGCACGTGTTACCCTACATCTCGCGTGGCTTTGCCAAGCATGCTGAAGATAGTCAGCTTACCTACACGGAATCCCTTCGTCATGAGGTGGAAAGAATCAGTGATTATCAGATTCCTTCCATTGATTCCTCCTTACTTGCTATTACAGAGGAGGAGCCACAGCTGACGAATATCCTGTCGAAACGGAAACTGAAGAAACTGCGTAAGAAGGAGCAGAACAGCGATGATTGCTCAGAAGAAACGTTGCAGATGCTGAATCTCATCATCCATAATGTGAACCAGACACTCTCTAAGGGTATCTCTTTACAGGGCATTATTGAGATGGGACGGTTCCTGAGAATCAAGGGTGACAAGGTTGACTTTGTGAAACTCGAGCAGTGGTTGCATCAGTTAGGGATTACACGATTGGCCAGTCTGCAGGGAAGCATCCTCATTGAAGTATTCCATTTCGACATCAACGAGATCCCGTTCATGCAGAAAGAGGAAAAGGCCGCAACGAAGCTTACGCAGCGGTCGTTGACACACACGGCCACAGACACCGCAGAGAACTGGCATTTCAGGATGCGCACCAATGGTATGGTAGAGAACAACAGTCGGGTACTGCGCAGGAACCTTCGTAGAAGCATGCGCTATATGCGGTACAACCCCGTGGAGACCATCAGTAGTTTCATGGCGAACTTCGCGAAGAGTCTTTCGGAGATTGAAGAATAGTCGTTAAGGATAAAAAAATCTTCAGTTCATTGCAAAATTACAAAAAAACTTTGTAATTTTGCACGTATGAATGATCTAAAGAAACTTTTATTGGTCATTTTCACCATTATCTCAACAAGCATTTACGCACAGGAAAGCTATGTCCTATGCGAAGATACTTGTACGCATATTCATGGCATCGACCTCAGTCATTACCAGGGTCAAGTGTTCTGGGAGACCGTTGGTGACAACACGAAGATGCAGTATGTGTATCTGAAGGCTACTGAGGGTGGAGACCGAATCGACGATAAATACGCACAGAATATCGAGTTGGCTCATCGCTACGGATTGAAGGTAGGCAGCTACCATTTCTTCCGTCCGAAGTCAGAGTTGCAGAAACAGTTGGATAACTTCAAGACGCAATGCCGTCCAGGTGATCAAGACCTGATTCCCATGATTGATGTGGAGTCAACGGGTAACCTACCCCATGAGCAATTCATCGACTCGCTGATGCATTTCCTGGTGATGGTGGAACAGGCATACCGTCAGAAACCGCTGATCTATACCGGCAGGAACTTCTACAACAAGCACCTGCTGGGGATGATTGATGACTATCCCCTGATGGTGGCCATGTACGCTGATGAGCCTCCGGTACTGGCAGATGATCGTGACTATCTGATATGGCAATATACGGCAAAAGGAAGAATCAACGGCATCAACACCTACGTAGACAAAAGCAGGTTCATGGGAAGGCACAGCATGCGCGAGATCCGTTTCCGGCACCGTTAGTCATCAACAATATAAGAACAAACAACAAACACTATGGCAATCATCAAATGTCCCGAATGCGGACATCAAATCAGTGACAAGGCGCCCACATGTCCAAGCTGTGGCGTGGAGATAGCCGGCAAGGTCATCAGATGTCCTGAATGTGGAGAGATATACTTCAAGGAAGAGGATCTGTGTCCTCATTGCCACCGACCGACACGGGGACAGACAACCATCCATACTCCCATACAAACCGTAACGGAGCAAGTTGCACCTGCTATCATCGCACCTGTTATGACGGAAGTCACTCCTAAGGTGGCAGCACCGAAGGAAGTTCCGCCGACACCTCCCACCCCTCCTAAAAAGAAGAAGAGCAAGGCAGCCATCATCGTTTCGTTTGTCATTGCCCTTCTGATCTTCGGTACATGTTATTATATGTATAACCAGGCACAGGAGAATCGCGAGAACGAAGAGTTCGATATCGCCATGCGCAGTACTGAACCGTTGATCCTGCAAGGCTACCTCGACACGTTCAAAGATGCACCCCAGGAACATCGTGACAGCATCGAGGCGCATCTGAAAGCGCTCAAGCAGGCAGATCTCGACTGGACCAATGCACTGAACAGCAACTCCAAGGCACTGCTGATGGAGTACCTGAATAAATACCCCAACTCTATCCATCGTCAGCTGGCCATGCATAAGATCGACTCTATCGACTGGGTACAGAGCAATAACATCAATACACCCGAGTCGTACCAGTCGTATATGACTGACCACCCCGATGGTGACCACTACGACGAGGCTGAGGAACAGATGAAGAAGCTCAAGGCACAGGATGTGTCACCCGAGGAGAAGAATCTCGTCTCTACTGTCTTCCACAACTTCTTTGTGGCCATCAACGAAAAGGACGAGACATCCCTGCAGAACACCGTGGCTGAAGAGATGACTTTGCTCAACAAGGAGAATGCCACCAAGGGCGACATCGTTGAACTGATGGAGAAGCTCTATAAGGAAGATGTGGTGAAGATGATCTGGCGTCTGCCAGGTAACTACGACATCAAGAAACGGGAAGTGGCCAACGACAGATACGAATACAATGTGAGCTTCTCGGCAAACCAAGACGTGGAATATACTGATGCATCGAAAAATGGCTCGAACAAGTATAAGATCAATGCTACCGTCAATCCAGATGGTAAGATCTCACTCTTCAAGATGATCAAGATCGTGGAATGATTGTCGGAAGAAAGAAATTTGAAAATATTTCGAAAAATGTTTGGCCATGTCAAAATAAAGCATTACCTTTGCACTCGCATTTGAGGAGATACCCCTCGGTTTCTAACACGAAGCATCTTTGGAAGGATGGGTGAGTGGCTGAAACCAGCAGTTTGCTAAACTGCCGTACGGGTTCCCGTACCGGGGGTTCGAATCCCCCTCCTTCCGCAGGGGTCTTTGAGAATGCCCGTTGGTGGATTCATCTAATGGTTAGGATACAAGATTCTCAATCTTGGCATAGGGGTTCGATTCCCCTATCCACTACTAAGAGTGCTGATGGTCAGCACTCTTTTTTATTTAAGGTTGATGAAAGATGAAGACAAGACCTTGTGCCAAGATCAATTTAGGACTGAATATCGTCAGTAAACGCGAGGATGGTTACCATAACCTGGAAACCGTTTTCTTCCCTGTTCCTATCTATGATGAGATAGAGATAGTGGAAGTGCCGGAAGAGGAGTCATCTGCTTCACGCTGCACCCTGACCATCAGCGGACTCCCCATCGAGGGAGATCCTGAGAAGAACTTGGTGGTGCGGGCTTACCGTCTGCTGGAGAAACGTTCTCCCCTCCCCCCTGTTCATATCAACCTTATTAAGAATATTCCCATGCAGGCTGGTATGGGCGGTGGTTCGGCAGATGGTGCCTATACCCTCACACTCCTGAATGAGATGTTCCATCTGAACATTCCTGTCACTGAGTTGGAAGAGATGGCGGCCACGTTGGGAGCCGACTGTGCCTTCTTCATCCAGTCACAACCCGCCTATGCGGAAGGAATCGGTGAGGTGCTCTCCCCCATTGAACTGTCATTAGACAACTATACACTGGCTATAGTCAAGCCTCCCGTGGCTGTATCCACCCGTGAGGCCTTCGCATATATAAAATGTAGGAAGCCCGCCAAATGCTGTCGTGACATCGTTCAACAACCTGTTGAGACCTGGCGTGATGAGCTTGTCAACGATTTCGAAGAGAGCATCTTCCCCCAATACCCCGCCATTGCTGCCATCAAGCAGAAACTCTATGATCTTGGAGCTGTCTATGCCTCGATGAGCGGCAGCGGCAGTGCGGTGTTTGCCCTCTTTGCAGACGAGCTAGAAGGGTTGCAATCCCATTTTCCCGACTGCTATACTGCCGTTCTGTAAAACTTTGGAAGAAGAATGCAAAAATTCTTCGGATAAATTTGGCAGTGTGGATAAAAATCACTAATTTTGCAGTCGATTTCAAATCAAGCCGTTTCCAGCTTATAGTCGGGGGCTACGCTCCATGACATGGTAAACGACAAGAATCAATTATTCAACATCCAATTTTTAAAAATACACATATTCTACGTATGTATAACATAGACGAATTATCATCGAAGAATATCTCCGAGTTGGAAGATATTGCGAAAGAACTTGGTGTATCCATTGACAAGAAATCCTCTCAGCAGGACATCGTTTATACGATCCTTGATGAGCAGGCTAAGATAGGTGCGGCTAAGTCGCCCCAAGGTACGAAACGTAAGCGTGTTCGCATCAGTAAGAAAGATACGGATCGCGTCTATTCAGTGAACGGAAAGGAAGGCGAGAACTTCGATCTGAAGAAGAGCAAGCCAGTGGCTCCTGAGGCCGCTCCCCTGTTCTCAACAGATATTATAGAAGTGGCAGCAGCTCCCGAGCCAAAGGTGGAGGAACCTAAAGAGGAGAAACCCAAGACCGAGAAGGCCAATAGTAAGAAAACAGCAGCTGAAGAGATCCTGGCTCAGTTCCCCAAGCACCGCGGAAGGAAGTCGAAGGCAGAGCTCGCAGCCATTGCCGCCGCAGAAGCTGCTCAGCAACAGGAGGAAACAGTCAGCGAACCCATTGAGGAACCTGTTGTTGAACCCGTAGTAGAGCAGAACGAAATCATGAACGATGTTCCTGAGGCCGAGTTTGCCACCGGGGAGCAGTCATCTGACGATTCAGAAGAACAGAGCGACCTCCTCGCACAGCTGCAGGCAAAGGTGAACGCCCATCATGAAGAGAGCGAACCGATGTTCAATCCCGATGAGGTATGGGAAGGTGATCCCGGTGACGGAACCGATTTCATTCCTGTGGTTGACCTGCCCATTGAGGATCATGCCGTGCTTCCGAACTACGACATGTTCGACAACCCAACTACACCGATGCCATCCGCACAGCAGACACTCAGACCTGCCGTGGTTCAGCAGCAGGTAAGTGCCGCATACGACTTCTCAGATATCATCACCGCCAACGGTGTACTGGAAGTGATGCCCGACGGTTACGGATTCCTCCGTTCCAGCGACTACAACTACCTCTCATCTCCTGATGATGTATATGTGTCAGTGGCACAGATCAAGCGTTATGGCTTGAAGACCGGTGATGTGGTGAACTGTCATGTCCGTCCGCCACACGATGGCGAGAAGTACTTCCCGCTGACCAGCATTGAACTGATCAACGGACGCGTTCCTGCTGAAGTGCGTGACAGGATTCCGTTCGAGCACCTCACTCCCCTCTTCCCGGATGAGAAATATACCCTTTGTGGTGACCCGAGGACGACCAACCTCAGTACCCGTGTGGTTGATCTCTTCGCTCCTATTGGTAAGGGACAGCGTGCGCTGATCGTGGCACAGCCCAAGACTGGTAAGACCATCTTGATGAAGGACATTGCCAATGCCATCGCTGCCAACCATCCCGAAGCCTACCTGATGATGCTGCTCATCGATGAGCGTCCTGAGGAGGTTACCGATATGGCACGTACTGTGAATGCAGAGGTGATTGCCTCTACCTTCGACGAGCCTGCTGAGCGTCACGTGAAGATTGCCGGAATCGTATTGGAGAAGGCCAAGCGAATGGTGGAATGCGGTCATGATGTAGTCATCTTCCTCGACTCCATTACCCGTCTGGCCCGTGCTTACAACACCGTTGCTCCTGCCAGTGGTAAGGTGCTTACCGGTGGTGTGGATGCCAACGCCCTGCAGAAGCCGAAGCGTTTCTTCGGTGCTGCTCGTAACATTGAGGGTGGCGGTAGCTTAACCATCGTTGCTACAGCCCTTATCGACACCGGTTCTAAGATGGATGAGGTGATCTTCGAGGAGTTCAAGGGTACAGGTAACATGGAGTTGCAGTTGGATCGTTCACTCAGTAACAAGCGTATCTTCCCGGCTGTCAACCTCGTGGCATCCAGTACTCGTCGTGATGATCTGCTGCAGGATAAGACAACGCTCGACCGTATGTGGATCCTCCGCAAGTACATTGCTGACATGAATCCGATTGAGGCCATGAACACCATCCATGATAGTATGGAGCGTACAAAGAGTAATGAGGAGTTCCTGCTATCAATGAATTCGTAGGAAAAATCGTATTTATCACAGAATTATTTGGCTGTTAAAAGAAAAAAGAGTAATTTTGCAGCCGCTTTTGGTTCCGTAGCTCAGCTGGATAGAGCAACAGCCTTCTAAGCTGTGGGTCTCGGGTTCGAATCCCGACGGAATCACAGAAAAAGGAAGACCATCAAGGTCTTCCTTTTTCCGTATGCTTATGTCAGCTCATAGATATCGCTCGGTGTTTTCCTTCGCAGCACATCCAATTGGAAGTCCTTGCCTGGAACGATGCCCGCATCACGCAGAATCATCTCCACCGTCTTACGCGCCAGCTCAGGATGATTGTTCTCCTCGCTGAGATGACAGAGCCACACGTGCTTCATGTTGGGCGTGACATTCTCTACCAATGCCTGGGCACATGCTTTGTTGCTCAGATGACCGTTCTCGCTGTACACCCTATCTTTCAAGTACTGTGGATAAGGACCGTTGAACAGCATCTCCTCGTCATGGTTCGCTTCAATAACAAGATAGTTGGCACGTTGGATATACTGCTTCATCTCGTCGGTCACATGTCCCGCATCAGTCATCAGACAGAACACAGTACCCTCGCACTCAATACAATAGCCCACATTATCATTACTGTCATGAGGAACGTCGAACGATGTTACGGTGAAGTCACCTAACTGAATCGTCGCGCCCTTCTCAATGATATGTGCATTGATGGGTTGTATCTTGCGCCTCACGCAATAGTTCGTGTCTATACCGCGATGCACCTCACGAGTGGCATATACCGGCAGATGATACTCACAACTAAAAGAGCCTACAGACTTCACGTGGTCTGCATGATCATGGGTTATGATAATGTGGTGGACATGTGCCATCCTTAGTCCATAATCCTGAAAATATTTCTTCAGTGTACGTACACCTATACCTGTATCTATCAATATGCCGTCCGTTTCGGTGAAGAGAAAATAGCAGTTTCCGCTGCTACCGCTCCCGAAGGAAATGAATTTCAGCATGTCTGTGATTATTTTGCATGCAAAAGTAAGAAAAAACACGGGATAAACCAAAGAAAAGTCATACCTTTAACTTCGTTTAAGGTACATATAAAAGGAAAAACAAAAGATTACTTGCATCTTTGATTCATAAATCGTATCTTTGCAAAAGAAACGACATCGTATGAAAACAAAAGGTATCCTTCTCCTGGTCATGGCTACTCTCATCGGATGCGGTGAGAGCAGGGATGGTTCTGAGGATCAGCTGATGGAAGTTGTGGATAGTTTCTCTGTTGGTTATTTCAACTACAACCTCCAGAAAGCGCAGCGTTTCAGTACGGTTGATTCCGAGAAATGGCTACAGTTCATAGCCACGAACATCCAGCAGGAAGACGTGGACATTCTTCGTCAGCAGGAGTTACCCGCTACTGTTGAGATTGGTGAAGTAAACTATACAGGTGACAGCTCAGCCATTGTGAATATCTCCGTGCAGAATTTCCTGAGTTTGGATTCCATTGGGAAGGCAGGACGGATGACCGACGAGGCTTCGTTCCGCTTGAATGCCCAGATCCAGAACGGCAAGTGGCGCATTAGAATGGAAGGCCCACTGCGAAGTGAAAAGAGAAGTCGCGACTGAACCTTGGATTCATGATGGGGAAATGCTCCTTACCGTTCTCATACGCCGGATTCACCGCTTTCATACCCATATCAAAGCGCAGCACGAAGTAGTCGAAGTTCAGTCGTAAGCCAATACCATACGCCACCGCAATCTGCTCATAGAACTCATCTAGTTTAAACTGTCCTCCCGGTTGTTCCTCATAGTTTCGCAGCGTCCATATATTACCTGCATCCACGAATACCGCCCCGTCGAATTTCCAGAACAGGAACGTACGGTATTCCACATTCAGGTCGAGCTTCATATCACCCGTTTGGTTGATGAAGTCAATGGCCCCGTTCGACCCCTTGAACTTTCCCGGTCCTAAGCCTCTCACGCTCCATCCTCTTACGGAGTTCGCGCCACCCGAGAAATACCGTTTCTCAAACGGCAGAATCCTACTGTTACCATACGGATACGCTATGCCAAAGCCTGCATGGAGTGCTAATTGGTTCCTGCGGTCGAAACGGATCAGGTGCGTATAGTCGAAGTCACCCTTCACATACTGTGCGTATGCAATATTAAATAAGGTGTACTGACCGCGTTCGTTCTTTTCTTCGCCTAACAGATGACTGAACCCGTTCAGCAGGTTTCCTGCCGTCTCGATGTTCGCACGGATGGCATGATGCCTGCCGTTATGCGCCAACGAGAATCCGATCTTCATGATGAACAGATCCTCATAGTTATACCGCAGAATGGCATTTCGGTTGCTCACGCTGTCGAGATAATCATGCTTGAACGTACTTGATATCCACGGCATGTAGATATAGTTCAGGTCGATGACGTCCGCACGATAGGTGGTATTCCTGTTCGCATCCGTCCAACGGTACCGCCAGGCAGCCGAGAAGAGTCTGCGGTGGAACTCAGGACGGTTCTGCATGTTATAGCTCACCGACAGCTCTGATGCTGCCGAGCTCTTCTTCCGATAATTCTTCGATACAGGTGCAATGAATCTTGGGAACGACAGCTTCGTTTCCAAGTTATACTCCTCGTAGTCCTGATTCTGATACCCCTCCAGTCCTGTGATGGCCTCAAAGGCGCCACGCAACTGCACACTGAACGTTTCCGAACCCTTGAAGAGGTTCCTGTTCTCATATGTCAGTGTGGCAGCAGCACCCAGGTCACCTGCCGTATTCGTACCTTCAGGCTGAAAGCTGACACTGTTCGGCTTATAGGTACTGATCTGGATGTTACAGTCGAGCAGGTTACTATCAGGCACCTCCGCAAACTTAATACTTGTATAGCGCACCGCTGACAGTCGTCCGAAGCTGTTATAGGTCCTCTGCAGGTTTTTCGAACTATAGAAATCCCCTTCCTTCAGCCAGGTGTTCTCACGGAGCACTGAGTGTCTGAGGTGCAGCTTCCCATCATCCCCACTCATGAAGTTCACCTGTCGTATCTTATAACGGGGATGATAGGTCACTTCGGCATCGTTATGCGACTGGTACGGCATCAGTTGCATGGTCAGATCAACCATCTTCGAGCCACGGGTGGTATCTGCATAGAAGCGGATGAAATCCTTGTGGAAACGGTAGAAACCTTCATGAGTGAGCTGTTGGGTAATCTGCTTCCTGGCATTATCCAGCTCCGTAGCCGAGAACTTCATACCCTCCTTCAGATACAGGTTCTTGGCATGATCGATATCCAGCACCTTAGCCACGCTGTCGTCTTGGATGTCGTATTTCACCGACCGTATAAAATAAGGTATTCCGGGATGCAGCGTATAGATAGCAGTCAGCTTATGTCGGCGTGTCTTGGTATCCAAGGTTACATAACCGTTCATATAACCCATGTTATGCAACGCATCCTGCAAGTCCTCACAGGTCTGCTTGGCCAACAGCGAATCATACACCACAGGCTCCTCACCGATATTCCTCAGCGTGCGGTTCAACCACTTCGTCGTATCCCTTCCTGCCATGGCATACGTTCCCAAGGGCACCTTGAACAGCGAGAACCATTTACTGTTGGCCTGCTGATGGATGTAGGTTGACATCTGGGATGCGTCTATCTCTTTGGCATCAGTCTCTACCCTTACCTTATCCAACAAATACTCACCATCGGACAAGAACTTCGATGATGAGCATGATGCCATGAACAGCAGACAGGCAAGTGGTGCGAGTAATCTCCTTGATACCATGAATTTTCCTTTTTCGTTTGCAAAAGTAAGAAAAAAAATGTACTTTTGCAATATGATAAGCAAAAACTTGTTGAAATACGTCCGCAGTCTGGAACAGAAGAAAGGACGCAGGCAGGAAGGACTCTTCGTGGCGGAAGGACCGAAGGTGGTGGGTGATCTAATGGAAACCATGACCCCTACCCGACTGATTGGTATGTCTGAATGGTTTCAGCAGATGCATCTCACGCCACGTGATACTGATGTGGTGGTGACGGATGATGAGCTCCGCAAGGTGAGTTTCCTCCAGCATCCGCAGCAGGTGATAGCTCTCTTCCCCATTCCCAATCATCAGCTGTCGCTCCCCTTACAAGAATCAGAGGCTGCCAACGAACTGTTCCTGGCACTTGATGATGTGCAGGATCCAGGTAATCTCGGCACGATTATCCGCATAGCCGACTGGTTTGGCATCACCACCATCTTCTGTAGTCTGAACACTGCTGACGCCTATAATCCCAAGGTGGTGCAGGCCACTATGGGCAGTATTGCCCGTGTAAAGCTTATCTACACCGATTTGGTGCAACTGTTTCAGAATCTGCCTGATACGATTCCCGTCTATGGCACCTTCCTTAACGGTAACAACATCTATCACGAACCGCTTTCTAATCATGGAATCATTGTCATGGGCAACGAAGGCAACGGCATCTCCCCTGCTGTTGCAGCACACATCAACCACCGTCTGCTGATCCCCAACTACCCTGAAGGTCGCATCACCGCAGACAGTCTTAATGTTGCCATCGCCACCGCGATTACCTGCGCAGAGTTTAGAAGGTGTTTGACATGCTCAAGATAGAAGGCTGATAACGACCTCTAAGAAGGCTTATAACGACCTCTAAGAAGGCTTATAACTTGAATCATTTCTTTTGCGTCATTATACTGAGCACCATCTCGTCGGTTATGCCCATGCCGTCAGCACCAATGGCAGTAAGGTTATGGATGCTCTGATCAACGCTGTCATCAACAATCCCCTCCTCAGACGACACGCACTTGCCTTCGATAGAAAGTAAGGCTGACAATACTGCTGTGCTCACACTTGATGTGATCTTCAAGGAACAGGCAGGCTTGGCCCCATCGCATATCATACCCGTGAGGTTGGCAATCATGTTCTTCACGGCAAAGCATACACGCTCATAGTCACCACCCATCAGGTAGGTAATGCCGACGCTGCTACCTATTGATGCCACCACACAACCGCAGAGTGCTGACAACTTGCCAAGACTCTGCTTGATGTATATGGCCGTGAGATGACTTAGCATCAGTGCACGGATCAGCTCCTCCTCCGTATTCTCATTCTCTTTGGCATACACACATACGGGATTGGTGGCACAGATACCTTGATTGCCGGAGCCTGAGTTGGACATGACAGGAATCATTGCTCCACCCATACGGGCATCACAAGCAGATGCGGTGCGCGAGATGATATGACTGAAGATCGAGTTGCCGAAGATTCCTTTCGCCATAGGGCGGTCGATGGTCTTGCCCAGGTTATGTCCATAGTTGCCTTTCAATGCCTCGCGCGCAGCATTCATGTTATAAGTACGAGTCTCTTCAATGAAACGGATCTCGTTGAGTGGCGCTGTGGTGGCGAAATCGTAAACCAATCGCATATTCAAAGTCACCTCGGAATCCTGATGACTGTGATCTTGGTTGTTGGCAGCATCATGATCTTGACTCGCTGATTCGAGGAACGTAGTGTGCCCACCTGCGATGATGGCCGTAGATGACTTCCCTCCTGCTGTAACAGTAATCTCGACATAGAGCTTGTCGCAGTTACCCGACTTCAGTCCTATATCAATGCGGTTTTCAGCAACATACCGTTTGCCTTCCTCCAATGCCTCGGGGGTGAGATCCTTCAAGACTTCCAACTGATAGGCACTCTTACCAATGAGAGCGCCTAAGGCAATAGCAATAGGCAAACCAATCATACCTGTGCCTGGAATACCCACGCCCATGGCGTTCTTCAGGATGTTGGCACTTAACTTTGCTTCGATATGCTCCGGACGACAGCCAAGCTGCTCAGTGGCCTTGGCAGTACACAATGCCACAGACATAGGTTCCGTACAGCCAATGGCGGGAACCACCTCCTGATGGATGAGAGCAATAATCCGTTTGCGCGTTTCCTTGTCAATCATGTCGTATTCTTTTCAATTCCTTGATTCAGAAATCGTTTATTCCTTCCTGAGTGCAAAGATAAGAAGTTTTTCCGAAACCTGTTTCCTTTTAGGGAAAAAAGACCATAAAAATGATGTGAAAAAAGTTGGGGGATTCATGGATTATTATTAAATTTGCATGCAAGAATCCTAAACAATCCGAAAGAGAGGATGGTACATATTAGGTTACCCGATGATAAGAACAGACCACTCAGCTTCTATCTGGCTATGGAAGAGTATGTTGCACGACAAACAGACGTGGCAGATGCCTTCTTTATCTGGCAGGTGGAGCCCAGCGTGATCTTCGGAAGGAACCAGCTGATAGAGAACGAGGTGAACATCGACTACTGTAAGCAGCACGGTGTAAGGATGTACCGCAGGAAAAGCGGCGGTGGTTGCGTGTATGCCGACAAGAGTAATATGATGCTGTCGTATATCACCAATGGCGACCTCGTGAACTTCACCTATCATAAATATACCACGTTAGTGGTGACTGCCCTCAGACAACTGGGTATTCCCGCTACCGCCAATGGCAGGAACGATATCCTGATTGACGGCAAGAAGGTGAGCGGGAACGCATTCTACCATTTAGGTCCGCATCAGACAGTGACGGGTACAGGGAGAAGTATCGTACATGGCACACTGCTCTACGACACAGAGATGCGCAACATGTTGGGATGCATCACGCCAGATGACGAGAAGCTACTGAGCAAAGGCGTGAAGAGCGTACGACAGCGTATCACCTTATTAAAGGATTACACATCGCTGACACTCGAGGATATCCGCGAAGCACTCATCCGTTTCGCCTGCAACGAGGAGCGGATGCTGACACAGGAGGAGATCGAAAGCATCGAGGAACTGGAACAGGAGTATCTCTCTCCTCACTTCATCTACGGGAACAACCCACGCTATACAGTGGTGAAGAAACAGCGGATAGACAACGTGGGGACCATCGAGGTGAGGATGGAGGTGAAGAACGGAGTGATCAGGGATATCGACCTGAAAGGCGACTATTTCCTGACAGGCGACCTGAATGAGCTGTGCACGAAGTTGAAAGGAACGGCACTGAACAAGGAGGCGCTGACAGCAGCCATCCCCCACTCCATCAGCGACATCATCGTAAACTTACAAACAACCGATTTAATATCTTTATTATTGACGTAATGGAAAATAAAAGAACTTGTCTGTATGACAAACACGTGGCACTGGGCGCACTGATCTCGCCCTTTGGCGGCTTTGATATGCCGATACAGTATTCGAACATCATTGATGAGCATAATGCCGTAAGACAGCATTGCGGGGTGTTCGACGTGAGTCACATGGGAGAAGTAACGGTCAAGGGTCCTGAGGCGGAACGCTACGTAAACCACATCTTTACCAATGATGTGACGGGCGCGCCCAACGGACAGATCTATTATGGAATGATGTGCTATGAGAATGGTGGTACTGTTGATGACCTGCTGGTGTATAAGATGGGTGAACAGGACTACTTCCTCGTGATCAATGCAGCGAACATCGACAAGGACTGGGCTTGGATGCAGGAACAGGCCAAGGGGTTCGACATCGATCTGCAGAACCGCTCCGACTACTACGGACAGCTTGCCGTGCAAGGTCCGGAATCGGAAGGCGTGGTGGAAGAGGTGCTGGGACTGTCGTGCAAGGAACTGGTGTTCTACACGGCCAAGACCATTGATACCGACGGCGAGACGATTATCATCAGTAGAACAGGCTACACGGGTGAGGATGGCTTCGAGATCTATGGCTCGCATGCTTTCATCCAGCGTCAGTGGGACAAGCTGATGGACAGCGGAAGATGCAAGCCCTGCGGGTTAGGCTGTAGGGATACGCTCCGCTTTGAGGTTGGTCTGCCCCTCTATGGTGATGAGCTGTCTGATACCATCTCACCTGTCATGGCTGGCTTATCGATGTTCTGTAAACTCGACAAGGAGGAGTTCATTGGTAAGGAGGCGTTGGTGCAGCAGAAGACCGAGGGCGTGAAGCAGCGTGTCATTGGCATTGAACTGAAAGACAAGGCCATCCCACGTCATGGCTACGACGTGCTGTTCCAGGGCGAGAAAGTGGGTGAAGTAACCACTGGCTACAACTCCATCTCCACAGGAAAGAGCGTGTGCATGGCACTGATTAACACTGAGCATGCCAAGTTAGGTACGGAACTGGAGATCCAGATCCGCAAGAAAACCTTCCCTGGTGTAGTGGTGAAGAAACGTTTTTACGAGAAAAGGTATAAGAAATAAATAAGAATAACTATGGCAAAAGTATTGGAAGGACTCTACTATTCAGAGAGTCATGAGTATGTGAAAGTGGAAGGTGACTTCGGTTTCATCGGTATTACTGACTATGCGCAGAACGCATTGGGTAACGTGGTGTATGTAGATATGCCCGACGTGGATGACGAGGTGACCGCAGGTGAGGAATTCGGTGCTGTGGAGAGCGTGAAAGCTGCCAGCGACCTGATCTCACCGGTTAGTGGAACGGTGGTGGAGATCAATGAGGACCTGGAGGATCAGCCGGAACTGGTGAACGAGGATGCGTACGCCAACTGGATCATCAAGGTGGAGCTCAGCGACAAGGGCGATCTCGATAACCTGATGGATGCTGCCGCCTACGAAGAATTCTGTAATAAATAATATCTATGAACCACAAGTATTTCCCGCATACCGAGGAGGAGATCAAGCAGATGCTCAAGGTGGCTGGCGTGGAGTCGTTAGATGACCTCTACGCTGACGTGCCCGAGAGTATCCGCTTCAAAGGCGACTACGAGATTGCGGATGCGATGAGTGAGCTGGAGATCCGTCAGTTCTTCAATACCTTGGGGATGATGAACGACCAGCTGACGTGCTTCGCTGGCGCTGGCGTATATGATCATTATACACCTTCAGTAATCCCAAGTATCGTGGAACGCTCTGAGTTCCTGACCAGTTACACACCTTATCAGGCGGAGATATCACAGGGTACGCTGCACTACATCTTCGAATTCCAGAGTATGATGGCAGAGATAACGGGCTTGGACGTATCGAATGCCTCGATGTATGATGGCGCTACTGCCACTGCAGAGGCGGTAATGATGGCTTTCGCCGCAGGAAAGAAATGCACGAAGGTATTGGTGAGCGAAACCATCGACCCGAAGGTACGCCGCGTTATCGACACGTATGCGAAGTTCCACGGGATTGAGATCGTAAGTATCCAGGCCAAGGAGGGTGTGACTGACAAGGCGGATATGGAACAGAAGCTCGCGGAAGGTGGCGTGGCTGGCGTGGTGGTACAGATGCCGAACTATTATGGTATCGTAGAGGACTACACCGGATTCGCCGAAGCTATCCATGAGCAGAAGGCGTTGTTCATCATGAACAGCATCGCTGCGGATCTCGCCGTACTGAAATCACCCAAGGAATGGGGCGCTGACATTGCAGTAGGCGACGGTCAGAGTTTGGGTATCCCCATGACATTCGGCGGTCCTTCGGTGGGTTATCTCTGCTGTACGGAGAAACTCATCCGAAAGATGCCTGGCAGAATCGTGGGTATGACCAAGGATAATCGCGACCAGCGTGCCTTTGTACTCACCCTTCAAGCTCGTGAACAGCATATCCGCAGACAAAAAGCCACGTCGAACATCTGCTCCAATCAGAGTCTGATGGCTCTGTTTGTCACCATCTACCTCTCGCTGATGGGCAAGCAGGGAATGAAGGAAGCTGCGGAGCAGTCGTATGCAGGTGCGCACTACATGTGTGACAAGCTCATAGAGACAGGTCTGTTCAAGAAGACGTTCGACAAGCCATTCTTCAATGAGTTCTGCGTTACCTACCAAGGGGATGTGGATGCACTGCAGAAGAAATGCATGGAACTGGGTTATCTGGCCGGTGTGAAGATCGATGCACATACGGTAATGTTCGCTGTAACTGAGAAGCGGACCAAAGAGGACATCGACGATCTGGTAGCAATCATCAAGGAGGACAGGAAATGAATAATAGACTATATGGTAACCTGATCTTCGAACTGTCGAAGGAAGGACGCAGGGGCTACTCGCTCCCGCAGAACAGATATGGTATCTACTCCGTTGATGAACTGCCGGAATCGCTCAGAAGACAGGAGGAAGCGCAACTGCCTGAGTGTGATGAGATGACCGTGGTTCGCCACTACACGAATCACAGCGCGAACAACTTCGGTGTGAACAACGGGTTCTATCCTTTGGGAAGTTGTACAATGAAGTACAACCCCGTGATCAACGAGGAGATTGCGGCCATGAAGGAGTTCGCTGAACTGCATCCGCTACAGCCGGCAGAAACTTGTCAGGGTGCGCTGGAGGTGTATTACTGTGTGCAGCAGGCACTGTCAGAACTCGCAGGATTGAGTGAGTTCACGCTTAACCCTTGTGCTGGTGCGCATGGAGAGCTCACAGGACTGATGGTGATCCGTGCCTATCATGAGAGTCGTGGGGATAACCAACGTACAAAGGTGATCGTGCCCGACTCGGCTCATGGTACGAACCCTGCCTCGGCAGCGGTGTGCGGACTGGACATCTTAGAGGTGAAGAGTACGGATAAAGGACTCGTGGATCTGCCTGACCTCATCGCGCTGATTGAGGAACATGGACCGGAGATTGCGGGGATGATGATGACAAACCCGAATACCTTAGGACTGTTCGAGAAGGATATTCCTGAGATTGCCAAGAGGATACACGACTGCGGCGGACTGATGTATTACGACGGGGCGAACCTGAACCCGATGTTAGGTGCTTGTCGTCCTGGTGACATGGGCTTCGACGTGATGCACATCAACCTGCATAAGACGTTCTCCACGCCGCATGGTGGTGGCGGACCAGGTAGCGGTCCTATTGGTGTTCGCAAAGGACTGGAGCCCTTCCTCCCCACTCCACGCGTGATCCTGAATGAGGAAGAGAGTATGCTGACCGTTGAAACGGATAACGACCAGTCATTGGGCAGCATCGGCTCGTTCTTCGGAAACTTCGGCGTGATTCTTCGTGCCTTCACCTATATCCTCTCCATGGGCAAACAGAACATCAAGATGGTGGGACCGTTGGCCACGCTGAACGCGAACTATATCAAGGAGAGTCTGAAGGATGTGTATGAACTGCCCATCGGCGGACTCTGCAAGCATGAGTTTGTGTTCGACGGACTGAAGGATAAGTCTTCTGGTGTGACCACCATGGATGTGGCCAAACGACTGCTCGACTATGGTTATCATGCACCAACCATCTATTTTCCCCTGCTCTTCCATGAGAGTCTGATGATTGAGCCCACGGAGAACGAGAGTAAGGAGACCATCGACGGCTTTATCCAGGTGATGCGGAAAATCGCGCAGGAGGCAAAGGAGAATCCTGAACTGGTGAAGAGCGCACCGCATAACACGCCCATTGGACGGGTGGATGATGTGCTGGCCGCCAAGCATCCTGTGGTGACCTTCCGACAAATGAAAAACGAGGAACAGGCATGAAGGAACTGATCATCATCGGTAGCGGACCTGGTGGCTACAGAACAGCAGCGTATGCCGCAAGTAAGGGTATTCATACCACCATCTTTGAAGATAAGGATGCGGGCGGTACGTGTCTGAACTGCGGATGTATTCCAACAAAAACGCTTTGTCATGAGGCGGAGATAGTCGATATATTGAAGGATAAAGGTAATGACTCTGTCGACTTCTCCGCAATCATGGCACGGAAGAATGCGGTGATTGAACAGCTGCGTTCGGGTGTGGAAACGGTGTTGCAAGGTGAGAACATCTCGTTTGTGAAGGCGCATGCAACGTTCAAGGATGCAACAACTGTGGTGGCTGACGGTCAGGAATATACGGCTGACAAGTTCATCATTGCCACAGGATCGCATGCAAAGATGCTGCCCATCGAAGGAATTGATCAACCCAATGTTCTTACTTCCACGGAACTGCTGAATATCACTGAGGTGCCGAAACGATTGTGTATCGTAGGTGCCGGGGTGATTGGCATGGAGATGGCTTCGGTGTTCAACAGTTTGGGAAGTGAGGTGACGGTTATCGAGTTCCTCAAGGAGTGTCTGCCCATGGTTGACAGTGATATTGCCAAACGACTCCGTCAGACCATTGCCAAACGGGGTGTTACGTTCTTCATGCAGAGTGGCGTGAAACGAATCAATGGTAACACGGTGTTCTTCGAACGGAAAGGGAAAGAGGAACAGGTGGAAGCGGATATCATCCTCATTGCCACAGGACGTGGTGCCAATGTGGAAGGTCTTGGTTTAGAGAACACAGGTGTGGACTTCTCTCCCAGAGGAATACTTGTGGATGGGAATATGCAGACCAACATCCCGCATATCTATGCCATTGGGGATGTGAACGCAAGGATGATGCTGGCTCATGCGGCTACCTTCCAAGGATTACGGGCCGTGAACCACATGTTAGGAATCAAGGATGAGATCAACCTCGACATCATGCCTGCGGCTATCTTTACGAAACCTGAGGCGGCGTGTGTAGGATTATCTGAGGATCAATGCAAAGAGGAAGGCATATCCTTCGTCTGTAAAAAGGGTTTCTACCGTGCCAACGGTAAGGCATTGGCAATGGATGAGACTGACGGATTACTCAAACTGATCACCGATGAAAAGGGTTTGATCCTCGGCTGTCATGTGTTTGGTGCCCACGCTGCGGATATCGTACAGGAAGTGAGTGTGCTGATGTGCAAGCATACCCATGTGCAGGAACTGGCTCAGATGGTGCATATCCATCCCACACTTAGTGAGATCCTGTCGGATACAGCGATGAACTTTTAAAATTAAGAATTAAGAATTAAGAATTAATGATTCAACTTGAAACTAAAAAAATAAGGATTAAGAAAGCTCTTAATCCTTATTTTTTGATTAGTTGTTGACCGTTCCTCCAACAATGTCGAGCAACTCTGAGGTGATGGCCTGCTGACGACTCTTGTTGTACTGCAGGTTCAACTCGCGAAGGAGTTCATCAGCATTGTCAGTGGCAGTCTGCATAGCCACCATACGGGCGGCATGCTCCGAGGCATTACTGTCGAGCAAGGCCGTATAAAGCATCAGGTGAGCAAGCTTGGGAACGAGCTGTGAGAGCACCGTATCCATATCTGGCTCCACGATGAAGTTATCGTTGAGCGGCTTCACATCCTCTTTCTTTCTTGTATCCTCTTTCCGGTCACCTCTCTTCTTCAGGTACTCCTGACTCTCCTTCGTGGCAATGATCGTAGTGAGGTCACGCTCATGGTCTCGCTGCAACTCTTCCTCTATGTCGAAAGGAAGGAAGATCTTGCGAGTGAGCACCTGGGAACCTGCGCTCTTGAAATGATGATAGATCAGTTCCACCTTGTCAATCTTCCCTTCCAGGAACTTCATGCCAAGTTCCCGCGCAATCTCAATACAATCATGCGCATTGGGCTTGTCAGCCAAAGCGGAGTACTCACCAACTGTCGTCAACCCCAGCTTGTTTGCCTTCTCATGGACTTTACGACCAATGGGATAGATCTCGATGTTCTCCCTACCTATCTGCTGAGCGTACTCATCAACGGCCTGCGTCATCATCTTGATGATGTTGGCATTGAATCCGCCACAGAGGGAGGAGTTCGAGGAAAAGACCACAAGGGCCACCCGCTGAACGGGACGCACCTGGTCGAAAACAGTCTGGGAGTCAGCTTCTGCTGCGAGGAACGACTTGAGGATATGCTCCAGCAAGGTCTCGTAAGGCAGCATGTTCTGAATGGCTACCTGTGCGTGATGCAGCTTACTGGACGCAACCATCTTCATCGCCGACGTGATCTTCCGCGTGGAATTGACAGAGGCTATACGACCTTTGATTTCTTTCAACGAAGGCATAGGCTAAGCTTTATACGTTCCCGCAATGTCAGCCATGACGGCTTCGATCTTAGCAGTTGTCTCGTCGTCAATCTTACCATTGGCGAGGGTCTCGATGACCTCCGGATTGGCAGAGCGCAGCTTGTCGAGGAATGCCGTCTGACACTCACGCACTTTAGGAATAGGTACCTCGCGCATCAGTCCGTGCACACCGCAATAAAGGATGGCAATCTGCTCGCCAACGGGCATAGGACTGTACTGCGGCTGGATCAACAACTGGTTGTTCTTTCGTCCGCGGTCGAGGGTCATGGCGGTCACAGCATCCATATCACTGGAGAACTTCGAGAAGGCCTCCAACTCACGATACTGTGCCTGGTCGATCTTCAACGTACCAGCCACCTTCTTCATGGATTTGATCTGTGCCGAACCACCCACACGGGATACGGAGATACCGACGTTGATGGCAGGACGGAAACCTTGGTTGAAGAGGTCGCTCTCCAAGAAGATCTGACCGTCAGTGATGGAGATCACGTTCGTGGGGATGTAAGCAGATACGTCACCTGCCTGTGTCTCGATGATGGGCAGAGCGGTCAAAGAGCCACCACCCTTCACATGTCCCTTCATACACTCGGGCAGGTCGTTCATCGACTCGGCCACTTCCTGCTGCTCGTTCATCTTTGCTGCACGCTCCAACAGACGGGAGTGGAGATAGAACACATCACCAGGATAAGCCTCACGTCCTGACGGACGACGCAAGATCAGTGACACCTCACGGTAGGCAACAGCCTGCTTGGACAGGTCGTCATATACCACGAGTGCTGGCAGACCACGGTCGCGGAAATACTCACCAATGGCAGCACCGGCAAATGGTGCATAGTACTGCATAGCTGCAGGATCAGCGGCAGTAGCAGCCACCACGATGGTATAGGGCATGGCGCCATGCTCCTGTAAGGTGGATACGAGGGTAGCAACGGTACTGGCCTTCTGACCAATAGCCACATAGATACAATATACAGGCTTACCTGCTTCGTAGAAACTCTTCTGGTTGATGATCGTATCCACAGCAATGGCGGTCTTACCTGTCTGACGGTCACCGATAATCAGCTCACACTGACCACGACCGATAGGGATCATCGAGTCGATGGCCTTCAAACCCGTCTGCAGGGGCTCCTTCACCGGCTGACGATAGATCACACCCGGAGCCTTACGGTCGAGCGGCATCTCAAAAGCATCGCTCAAGTCAATGTCTCCCTTACCGTCGATGGCCTGACCCAGCGGATTGATGACACGTCCCAGCATGTTGTCGTTGACACGGATGGAGGCAATACGCTTCGTACGCTTCACCACCATGCCTTCCTTGATGCCTGAAGTAGTACCTAAGAGCACACAACCTACGTTGTCTTCCTCCAGGTTCATCACGATAGCCATGGTTCCGTTCTCGAATTCCAACAGCTCGTTCGCCTCGGCATTGCGCAGTCCGTAGATACGGGCCACACCATCACTGACGGTCAGCACGGTTCCCACCTCTTCGAACTTCTCGGCATTGGTGATTCCCTTCAGCTGATCGAGCAGTACCTGGGATACTTCGCTTGGTTTAATCTTATCTGACATAATTTTAATTCATAATTAATAATGCATAATGCATAATTACTTGCTTAATTGTGTGAGGATGGAGTTGAGTTTCGTCTTGACACTCGCATCCATGCGATAAGTGTCGTACTCGAGGATGAAACCGCCGATGATATCGGGATCCACCTCCGACTCAAACTCCACTGTTCCATTAGTCTTTCCCTCCACCATCTGTCGCATCTTCTGCTCTGTGGCAGGAGAAACGGCGGCAGCAGTGATGAGACGTCCACGGATGACATTCTTCTGTTGACGGTAAAGCGTGACGTACGAATTAGCGATGAACTGCATCACACGCTCACGATCCTCCTTCAGCACCAACTGAATGAAGGTCTTGGTAAGGTCGGAAGGCTTCTCACCAACGGCAGTCAGCAACAAAGCTTCCTTCTTATCCTTCGAGAGCATCGGATTGTCAATCGTGAACCGTAGCTGCGGCACTTCGACGTAGCTCTTGGCGAGCTGCTGCATCTCCGTGTACACAGCATCCTCGATCTTCGCATCGGTCGCACTCTTGAGCAGTGCACGAGCGTATCTTACCGATATGACTCCTATATCCATACGTTATCGCTTAGTTGACAGTAGAAACATCATCCAGCATACGGTCAATCAGATCCATCTGCGACTTGTCGTCTTTCAGGTTCTGTCTAAGAACCTTCTCGGCGATATCGACACTCAACGTGGCTACTTGGCTACGGATATCAGCAATGGCTGCTTTCTTCTCCTGTTCGATGGCTGTTCTCGCATCGTCCAGCAGACGGGCACCCTCTGCCCTTGCCTTTTCCTGGGCCTTCTCCACAATGGCGTCACGCGTCTCTGCAGCCTCCTTCAGTATCTGAGCCTGCTTCTCACGAGCCTCTTGCAAGATGGATTCACCTTCTTTCTCGATATTGGCGAGACGCTCCTGGGCCTCGTGAGCCTTACGGAGACTCTCGTCGATATAGTTCTTGCGTTCCTCCACCATACCAGTGATGACGGGGAAGCCGAACTTGGCTAGAAGGAGAAAGACCACCAAGAACGCCACCAACATCCAGAAGAATAATCCGAAGTCGGGCGTTAATATTGATGGTAAGTTAATTGAGCCCATTTGCACAGATGAATTAAATGATTAAAGGAATACGCAGAGTGCGCATACAACGACAGCGAACAGGGCTACACCCTCAACAAATGCAGCTGTCAGAATCATGTTCGTACGGATGGTGCCTGCAGCTTCTGGCTGACGAGCAATAGCATCCATGGCGTTTCCACCGATACGACCGATACCAAGACCGGCACCAATTGCTGCAATACCTGCGCCCAGACCGGCACCAAACTTAGCAAGACCAGCAGCGGCGGCTGCCTGTAAAATCATTGTTGAAATCATAACTTTAAATTTTTAGTTGTTAATATTTTATTTAATGTTTAATCTCTAATCTTTAATCTCTCATCTCTCATCTCTAATGTCCCTCATGTTCCGGATGTGCCAATCCGATAAAGACGGCACTGAGCATGGTGAAGACGTATGCCTGAATGAAAGCTACCAGGAACTCCAGACAGTTCATGAAGAGCATCATGACGAAGCTGAGCAAGGTCAAGCCGGAGCCGAGGAAGGCATTCAACGACCAGCCAATGAAGATGATGGCCGTGAATGACAGGATGATAGCGTGTCCTGCCATCATGTTGGCAAAGAGACGGACCATCAGGGCGAAGGGCTTGGTGATGATACCAAAGACTTCGATAATCGGCATGATGGCTGCAGGATAAGCCTTCAGGAACATCGGCACGTCGGGCCAGAAGATTTCCTTCCAGTATTCCTTGTTACCAAAGATGTTAACAGCCAGCATCGTACAGAGCGCCAGGAAGAACGTGATGTTGATGTTGCCCGTTACGTTGGCACCTCCAGGGAAGATAGGAAGCAATCCCAGCATGTTGGTGATGAGGATGAAGAAGAAGGCCGTGAGCAGATACGGTGCATAGGCACGGTAGTGCTTCTCGCCGATGGAGTCCTTGATGAGATCATCATTGATTGACATCACCAGCATCTCCACCATGCCAACGAATCCCTTCGGCACATCCTTGGTGGGATCATGTTTCTTATACCACCGTGCACATCCAAGGAAGATGACCAGCATGATAATCACCACGATCCATATCTGCAACACGCTCTTGGTAATGCTGAGGTCCCACGGACGGACACTCGTTCCATCTGCCAAACGCTCGTAGATCTTGCCGTTCTTCTCCTCATTGAAGTAGAAGCCATTGTAGTCGTGTCCCTCTTCAGCTGCCTCTTCCATACGTGAACTGCAGAAGACCTGCCACTTACCGGTGGCTTCGCTTCTGACAATCACAGGCAGAGGAATGCTGATATGCTTGCCGCCAATGGTGGTGATGTGCCACTCATAGGCGTCCGAGAGGTGACCAAGCACGATCTCCTTCACGTCTATCCCCTCACTCTCACTTGCCGACACAGGTGTGGCGGTAGTAAGAAGGAAAGTCAGGCATAAAAGCAAATATCTCATGTTATTCAGTTTATACATTATTTTTAATCTTCTTCTCAATCTTGACGAAATACCAGGTATCGTAGATGAGAATCACGAAATAGTAAATCAAGAAAGTAACGACGAAGAAAAGGATGGAATCCCGATTGCTCGAAAGTAGACAGTAGATAATCACCACAACGATGGCTGCGAACATCCTACAGGCGGAAGCCGACATATATAGCGTCGGCAAACTGTTTGGCGATGAGGATGAAACCCACTTCCACACCATGGCGTAGGCGATGCAGGCCACCAGTTGGAACACAGCTGAGATGCAGATAGGTAACGTCATCCGCTCCACATTTCCCCAAATGTTCACATAGAGCAGGGCCAGCAGGGTTAATCCTGCTATCAGACAGATACTCTGTCTCAGATAGGTGTTCACAACGTTTTTAGTCATGTTCGTGAAGTTCTACACACAGACTTACCTGATTCTTCTGTACAGCCACGAAGCCGCCAGAGATCCCAATGGTATGCTTGCCATCGGCAGCAGCATATACCACATCACCAACACCCAGCGACGAGATAATCGGCGCATGGTTGGTCAGGATCTCGAACTGTCCCATCGTGCCAGGCACCAGGACGCTCTCAACTACTCCGTCGTATTCTACCTTCTCGGGCGAAACTATCTTCAATTGCAACATAATGTTCAATGTTCAATGTTCAATGTTCAATGAAGATTAGCCTTTGGCAGCTTCAAGAAGCTTCTTGGCTTTCTCCTTCGCATCTTCGATAGTTCCCACATTCAGGAATGCCTGCTCGGGCAGATCATCCACCTCACCGTCGAGGATGGCGTTGAAGCCCTTGATGGTTTCCTCGATGGGCACCATCACACCTGGCAGACCCGTGAACTGGGAAGCCACGGTAAACGGCTGACTCAGGAAGCGCTGTACACGACGGGCGCGGTTCACGGTCAGCTTATCCTCATCAGAGAGCTCGTCCATACCCAAGATAGCAATGATATCCTGCAACTCCTTGTAGCGCTGCAGAATCTCCTTCACTCTCTGAGCACAATCATAGTGAGCCTTACCAACGATCAGCGGATCAAGGATACGTGAAGTAGAACCCAGTGGATCCACAGCAGGATAGATACCCAACTCAGCGATCTTACGGTCGAGCACCGTGGTAGCATCCAGGTGCGTAAACGTTGTTGCAGGGGCCGGGTCGGTCAAGTCATCTGCAGGCACATACACAGCCTGTACTGAAGTGATAGATCCCGACTTCGTAGAAGTGATTCGCTCCTGCATCGTACCCATCTCTGAAGCCAGCGTAGGCTGATAACCTACGGCTGAAGGCATACGACCTAGCAGAGCAGATACCTCAGAACCAGCCTGGGTGAAACGGAAGATGTTATCGATGAAGAACAAGATATCAGCAGCACCGCCGTCCTTACCGCCACCATCACGGAAACTCTCAGCAACGGTCAGACCTGACAAAGCAACTGATGCACGGGCACCTGGAGGCTCGTTCATCTGGCCATACACCAGGGTGGCCTGACTCTTCTTCATCTCTTCGGGATCAACGAGACTTAAGTCCCACTTGCCCTCTTCCATCGCCTTGAGGAATTTCTCTCCATAGCGGATTACACCCGATTCCAGCATCTCGCGGATCAGGTCGTTACCCTCACGAGTACGCTCTCCTACTCCAGCGAATACAGAGAATCCGTTATGACCCTTGGCGATGTTGTTGATCAACTCCATGATAAGCACTGTCTTTCCCACACCGGCACCACCAAAGAGTCCGATCTTACCACCTTTCATATAAGGTTCGAGCAGGTCGATAACCTTGATACCTGTGGCAAGGATCTCTTTCTTTGTAGAGAGCTCCTCGAAAGAAGGAGCCGCACGGTGAATGGGATAAGCACCCTCCATGTCGAGTTGTTTCATACCGTCGATAGGCTGACCGATCACGTTCAGCATTCGACCCTTAATCTGATCACCGGCAGGCATCACGATAGGTGTGCCCATCGGGATCGCCTCCAAACCACGTTGCAGACCATCGGTATTGTCCATTGCCACACAACGCACGGTATCCTCACCGATATGCTGCTGCACCTCGATGACCAGTTTCTCGCCGTTGGGACGAACAATCTGAAGAGCTTCGTGGATCTTGGGGAGCACTTTCTCTGCATCCAGTCCTTCGGTATCGAAATAAACGTCGATTACCGGACCGATAATCTGAGAAATGCGTCCTTTAATCTGTGTCATAAGCGATTTATATTTGTAAGATTATATCTGATTATGTAGTAATCGTTTTTAGATTATAAGCGCAAAAATAGCAAAAATATCCCAATGTCACAAACATTTTGTGACTTTTATTGCCCAAAAGGTAAAAAAGAATCATTACTGATGATTTTGCATCAGCGCTATGAGTTCATCAGGGGTAACGAGTTTCTGCTCACCTGTGGTCATATCCTTCAATGTAACCTTCCCTTCGTTGATCTCATTCTCGCCTACAAGCGCCACAAATGAGATACCCTTGGCATTGGCATAACTCATCTGCTTCTTCATCTTCACGGAGTCGGGGAACACCTCGGTACGAATACCTGCTTCGCGAAGCTTGGCAGCAATAGGCATACAGAAGGCTGTCTCCTTCTCACCGAAATTGATGAAGAGCAGTTGTGTTCCGTTCACGGCTTCCTTGGGATAAGCATCGAGGGCATTGAGCACATCGAAGATTCTATCAACGCCGAACGAGATTCCCACGCCAGAGATTCCCGGCATACCGAAGATTCCTGTGAGGTTATCATAGCGGCCGCCACCTGTGATACTACCAATCTGCACATCAAGGGCCTTTACTTCAAAGATAGCGCCGGTATAATAGTTCAAGCCACGGGCCAAAGTCAGGTCGAGCTGGATCTCATTCTGCAGTCCGAATGACTTAAGCGTGTCGAGAATAAAGCGGATTTCCTCCACGCCTTTCAGTCCGGTTTCTGAGTCCTTTAATACTTCACTGATTACTTGAAGTTTTTCCTCATTAGTACCTGACAACAAGATGATTGGCTGTAACTTCTCAATGGCTTCTGCACTGATGCCATCCTTGGTCAGTTCCTCATTAACAGCCTCCAATCCAATCTTATCAAGCTTATCAATGGCCACGGTGATATCCACGATCTTATCAGCCTCGCCAATCACCTCAGCAATACCCGTCAGGATCTTTCTGTTATTGATCTTGATCTGTACCCGAACACCGAAACGTTTGAATACCGTATCCACGATCTGCATCAGCTCCACCTCGTTCAGCAAGGAGTCAGAGCCTACCACGTCACCATCGAACTGATAGAACTCACGGTAACGACCCTTCTGAGGACGGTCTGCTCTCCATACGGGCTGCACCTGATAACGCTTGAACGGCAATTGCAGTTCCTCACGGTGCATCACCACATAGCGGGCAAAAGGAACGGTCAGGTCGTAACGAAGACCTTTCTCGCAGAGTCGGGCTGCCAGGTGTAAGGCATTCCTTTCCTGCAGTTCCTCATCACTTACCTTATTCAGGAAATCACCGCTGTTGAGAACCTTGAAAAGCAGTTTGTCACCTTCCTCTCCGTACTTACCCATCAGGGTTTGTAACGTTTCCATAGAAGGTGTTTCAATCTGCTGGAACCCATAGAGGGCATAGACACTACGGATGGTGTCGAATATATAGTTGCGCTTCGCCATCTCTACTGGAGAGAAGTCGCGCGTTCCTTTAGGAATACTTGGCTTCATAATTACTTTAATCTTTTTGTCTCACGATGGTCTGTTCGCGGTCAGGACCGATAGAGATGATGCTGATAGGTGTGGCCAGCTGTTCCTCGAGGAATGCGATATAATCCTTGAACTCCTTCGGGAACTGATCCTCTGATGTAAACTGCGTCATATCGGTCTTCCATCCAGGCAGTTCCTTATAAATAGGCTCAATACCCTCTTCGATGCTATAGGGGAAATGATCGATCTCTACCCCATTTTGCTTATAGGCTACACAAGCCTTGATGGTATCAAAACCGTCAAGCACATCACTCTTCATCATGATCAGCTGGGTTACACCATTCACATCGATGGCATAGCGAAGTGCTACGAGGTCGATCCAACCGCAACGACGCTCACGACCGGTTACGGCTCCGTACTCATGACCTAAGTCGCGTATCTTCTTACCTGTCTCGTCAAAGAGCTCTGTGGGGAAAGGACCGGCACCTACTCGCGTGCAATAAGCCTTCATGATACCATATACCTCACCGATCTTGTTAGGACCAATACCCAAACCTGAGCAGGCTCCAGAGCAGATGGTGTTAGAAGATGTAACGAAGGGATAACTACCGAAGTCGATATCCAACATGGTACCCTGAGCACCCTCGCAGAGAATCGTCTTTCCCTGCTTGAGCAGTTTATTGATCTCATATTCGGAATCCACAATCGGGAACTGCTTCATGTATTCAATACCCTCCATCCAGGTCTTCTCAACCTCTGTGATATCATAATCGGTAAAGTTCAGCGAACGCAGGATCTCCTCATGACGGGCCTTGTGGGCGGCATATTTCTCCTCGAATTTCTCGAAGATATCACCTACACGCAGACCGTTGCGGGAAACCTTGTCAGTATAGGTAGGACCAATACCCTTGCCGGTAGTACCTACCTTGCTCTTTCCCTTCTGAGCCTCGTAGGCTGCATCGAGTACACGATGAGTAGGCATAATCAGGTGAGCCTTCTTTGAGATATACAGACGGGAACGCAGATCATGACCGCTCTTCTCCAGATCCTTGGCCTCTGCCATGAACAAATCGGGAGCCAGCACCACGCCGTTACCGATGATGTTCACCTTTCCTCCCTGGAAAATACCAGAAGGAATGCTGCGAAGCACATATTTCTCACCTTCGAACTCCAAGGTATGTCCGGCATTAGGACCACCCTGAAAACGAGCTACTACATCATAACCAGGTGTCAGTACATCGACCACCTTACCTTTACCTTCATCGCCCCACTGCAAACCCAGCAGGACATCTACTCTACCTTTGTTCATATAATCTATTGTTTTTTCTTATTCTTCTGTCGAGTCATCTTTGCCTGACAACTACTGCATACCCCATAGATGTACAGTGAGAAGCCATCGCGGCGGAAGCGTTTCAGACGTGTTTCGTTCACAGCTTGAATAATAGCCGGAGATTTCACCGCTGTGGTCTTACCACAAACGGTACATATCTGTCTGCAATGTCCCACACTGTCATATGCAGCCTCATAGCGTGTCTCCCCTCCCATACGGTGCGAGAGTACGAGTCGCAGTTCCATAAAGAGGTTGATGGTGTTGTAGAGGGTAGCACGACTAACGGGGAAATGGGAAGCCTCCAACTTATCGTTCAAATCCTGTAAAGAGAAGTATGAAGGGAATTCGAAGATAGCATCAAGCACCGCAAAGCGCTCGGGCGTCTTGCGGCGTTTGTTTTGTTCCAAATAGTTGGATAGCACATTCCTCACTGCTACCTTTACGTCATCCTTCATGCGTTGATTCACATAATTCCGTGCAAAGTTACGAAAAAACGAGAGAAACGCAAAAGAAAAATTACTTTTCTTTTCGTTTCCGAGTGCAAGTAAGTTCGGCGAAGCCAAAGTTAGTGTTTTTTATTTAGAATAAGGAGAATGAAAACTAAAAAAGTTCTAAATCCATGGATTTCGTTGCAGAACGAATAATTTGCGCATATTCATCTCCTTGTCTGCCGAGCCATTGCAAGCAAGATACAGCAGCACGACGTACGGGGAAAGAGCCGCCTTGTAACGCTGTCAGCACCTGGTCAATCACCTCATTGATGCCACGCTCGTTAGGTGTCATACCCTTCATGAACAGTCGTGACAGCACATGATAGCCACAAACCTGTTCGATATCCTTATCAGAGGCAATCCACTGAAACGCCAGTACAGAGGCTTCCTCCAGATGTTGGTAAAGGTTAAACGCTGCCTGCTCAGCCACTTCCAGCGAAGGCGTCTGTTCCATCCACAACTCAACAATCTCCACAGGCATCTCTTCCGGTGGCATAATCATCGTGGCCAGGATCTTACACTCACGGATATTCTCCTTCCAGAGTTCAATCGCCAAGGAATAGTCCTTCCCGTATTCCGCTGCCATCTTCTGCAGATCAGGAATACTTGCGCCCCAGCTGAGATGATAATCAATACCTTTATCACGCATAGAACGAGTGGTTACACCATTCATTAGTTGTCTCAGACTCTGTTTGATTTCCTTTACCTTATTTCTGGTTTCCTCTGTCATATCATTTCTGTATTATAGAAAGCCGTAGTCCTTACTGTACCGCAACATCTGCTGAGCATAGCTTTCTGTATAATCAAGGGTAATATCCGTTATCTCTCCCTGCTCATTCCTTACAGGTGTCATCACCGGGTTCAGGAATCCTTTATAGGGGGCGAGATGCAGTTGTTCGTAACGGGTAAGAATCTCCTGATGAAGACGCGCATCCACCTTTACGCCATAGCGTTCCACCAAAACGCGTGCTGCTTCATAGTCACCTTCACTCTTGATCCGTTGTACTTCAGCAAGTAGAGAAGCGATGAGAACACGCAGTTTCTCGTAATCGTTGATGCGAAGGAACGTCTTACCATCTTTCACCACCAGTTCCATCACCTGCTCCGAAGTTCCTTTCTCCATACACCAGTGAGCGATTAAGGCCCTGTTCCTCATATGTGCCTCTTCCACTTGATGACCCGGTTGGATACGAGTGAGTTGTGTCAGCATCCCGTTCATCATATACGAATAATACTGACTCTTATATGCTTCTTGGTCGGGAACGAGTCCTAAGTCAATCAGTTTCTGATCTGCGATATAATAGAGTCCAAACAAGTCGGCTCGTGCCTCCTCAATGATATTCCCATATGCCTTCAATGCATCCGGATCAGTGGTAGGAAGCAACTGTCCGCTACCATGACCTAAGCACTCATGTAAGTCAGTATGGAGATCATCACACACATCATCGTATTGTTCTATCAATGAGATAGTTTCCTTATCAATCACGAACTCTTCCTTGAAGCCGTTTCCCTTTGCTGCTTTCTGATATGCTTCCGTCAGATTTCCAATGGTTACACTCTTGGAACCATAGGTCGCACGAATCCGATCCGCATTGGGTAGATTGATACCAATGGCAGTGGAAGGATACTCGTCACCACCCAGCATGGCAGCACAAATAACCTGTGCTGTTACCCCTTTCACCTCCTTCTTCTTGAAACGGGGATCCACAGGAGAATGGTCTTCAAACCACTGGGCATTGTCTGATATCAGTTGAGTGCGCCTCGTGGCTTCCAGATCCTTGTATTCCACGATTCCCTCCCACGAACCTTTCAGTCCGAGGGGATCACCATATACCTCAATAAAACCGTTGATAAAGTCGATGCGAGCCTCATACTCCCCCACCCATTCGATACAATAGCGGTTGAACAACTGAAGATCACCCGTACGGTAATAATCTATTAAGGTAGAGATATACTGATGTTGTCGCTCGTTCTCTGTAACAGTGAGAGCCTTCTCCAACCAATAGATAATCTGCTGAATGGCAGCACCATAACGTCCGTTGAGGCACCAAATATCCTCTTCTACCCTGCCATCACGTTTTACCACCGTGGAATTCAGTCCAAACGATGGCGGTTCTGGATCATTAACGTGTGCGGTTTTCATCTCCTGATAGAACGTCTCCACCTCCTGCTGGGTTACTCCCTCATAGAAATGACAGGCTGATGTTGTCACCAAATCCTCCCCATCGGTCTTGTTCACCCGTTTAGGAAGAACATCAGGATGGAAAATCACCGGGAAGAGTTCAGCACAAAGCATTTCCACATCCTCATGATCATATAAAGGTAATACCGACACATCCAATGTGCCGATTACCTCACGAAGATATTCTTCACTGAATGCTGGCGTGAACTTCTCGCAACCATAATGATGATAGATACCGTTGGAGAACCAGACGCGCTTCAGATATATCTCCAAATCAAGAAAATCCTTACAATTCCTATCGCCTTGGTAATGAAGATAAATAGCCTCCAGCAGTTTCCGGATGCGGAGATTGTTACGTCCAAACTGATCAAAGGTGATGTCACGACCGCAAAGTGTGGCTTCCGACAAATAATATACCAACAGCTTCTGCTTGAGTGTTAACTCATGAAAACCGTTGAGACGGTACCTCAGTATCTGAATGTCGGAGAAGCACTCGTCAGAAAAGGAGAATATGCTCATGGAGGATTACTTATGCTTTCCGTTCCCGTTTCGTTCCTTTCTTCTGATCGGGTTGCGGATGCTGCGCCAGATGACGGAGTTTATACTCACGAGGGGTAATGCCGTTAAACTTATAAAATGCCGCATAGAACGACTGTCGGTTAGCAAAACCTACCATGTCACTGATGTCCTCCATGTTCAGGTCACGGTAGCGTCTGTCAACAAGTAATGTCATCGCTTCATCAATACGGAACTTGTTCACAAAAGTGGTGTAGTTAGTATGGAATCGCACATTCACCACAGCGGAAATGTACCTCGTGTTAGTACCGAGGTCTTCAGCAAGCTTCTTGGCAGAATAATCCTTGTCCTTGAACTTCTTCTGGAAGAGAATAATGTTGAGAATCCTTTCCTTGAGATCATCCATTAGTTTTGGATTTACCAGATTCCGATAAGCTGCTTCCTTCTCTTTTCTCTCTGTAATATTATACTTTGCCATTTTGTTAACTTTGAGATAGTCTAGATAAACATATTGCAAATTTATTACAAAAAAATCAAACAAACAAGTGTTTCCACTTATTTTAATAATATTTAAACTAAGAAGCATGTTGACAGTGAGCAAAAGATGGAATTAGTCAGACACTTGACAGATAAAAAGTTTCGTTAAAAACGTGAAATTATTGGAGGAAAGTTTGCAGGGTTCAGGGAAATGTAGTAATTTTGCAGCCGATTTAGCTCGTGGAGGCTCAAAAAGTGACGGCACGAAGCCTGTCCGCCTTGCGGGAAAACCCGTTAAATGCAATAAAAACAAATGTACGCAATTGTAGAGATCAACGGTCAGCAGTTTAAGGTCGAAGAAGGAAAGAAGATCTTCGTGAACCACATCCGCGAGGCGGAAGAGGGCCAGACTGTTGAGTTTGACAAAGTGCTCCTCGTTGACAATGAGGGTGCAATCATTGTAGGTACCCCGACTGTAGAGGGTGCAAAAGTAGTGTGTGAGGTTATCAATCCCCTGGTAAAGGGCGAGAAGGTTATCGTCTTCAAGATGAAGCGCCGCAAGGACTACCGCAAGAAGAACGGTCATCGCCAGCAGTACACTCAGGTGGAAATTAAATCAGTAATCGCTTAACTAAGGAGGAACAAGAAATGGCACATAAAAAAGGTGTAGGTAGTTCTAAGAACGGACGCGAGAGTGCTGCACAAAGACTCGGCGTCAAGATCTGGGGCGGTCAGAAGTGTGTTGCCGGTAACATCATCGTTCGCCAGCGTGGTACTCACCACAATCCTGGTAACAACGTGGGTATCGGTAAGGATGACACCCTCTTTGCTCTGTGTGACGGTATCGTAAACTTCAAGAAAGGCCGTAACAACAAGAGCACGGTTTCTGTAATCCCTACAACAGAGGAGGCAGAGGCCTAACTTAATTTCAACACTTATTCCAAACAAACAATAGAATCCCAGCTCCACAAGAGTTGGGATTTCTTATTGCCTTTCAAAAAATGAATAATTCTTTTTGTTCTGCGCTCGTTTTTTTGTAACTTTGCAGCCAATTAGTCGTTAATACATTAATATAATAGGATATATGCTTACATTGAAACTCATCAGTGAGGAAACTGAACGTGTAATCAAAGGTCTGGAGAAAAAGCATTTCGCAGATGCAGAACAGGCCATTCAACAAGTACTTGACGTTGACAAACGACGTCGCGAGGCTCAGCAACAATTAGATGCCAACCTGAATGCGGCCAAGAAGATGGCTGCACAGATCGGTGGCTTGATGAAGGAAGGAAAGAAGGACGAGGCCAATGCCGTGAAGGAATCCGTTTCGCAACTGAAGGAAACCAATAAGCAACTGGAGGAGCAGATGAGTCAGGCACAGGAGGAGCTGACCACCCTACTCTGTCAGATTCCCAATATCCCCTACGATGAAGTACCGGAAGGAAAGGCGGCAGAAGATAACCGCGTGGTGAAGAGTAACCTCAAAGAGTGCACAGAGAATGATACCGTTGGCAACTGGGACGTTAATCCCAAACTTGCTGCCGAGGGATTCACACCACTGCCTCACTGGGAACTCGCCAAGAAATACAACCTCATCGATTTCGATCTCGGTGTGAAGATCACGGGTGCAGGCTTCCCTGTATATATCGGTAAGGGTGCTCGCTTGCAGCGTGCCCTGATCAACTTCTTCCTCGATGAGGCACGGAAGAGTGGTTATACGGAGATTATGCCGCCTACAGTGGTCAACCAGGCTTCAGGATATGGTACAGGACAGTTGCCTGACAAGGAAGGACAGATGTATCACTGCGAGGTAGATGACTTCTACTTGATTCCCACTGCAGAGGTTCCTGTAACGAATATCTACCGTGATGTGATTCTCGACGAGAAGGATCTGCCCATCAAGAACTGCGCTTATACAGAGTGCTTCCGCAGAGAGGCAGGTAGCTACGGAAAGGATGTGCGCGGACTGAACCGCTTGCATGAGTTCTCAAAGATTGAGATTGTGCGCATCGACAAGCCCGAACATTCCAAGGAGAGTCATAAGGAGATGCTGGAGCATGTGGAAGGACTGCTGAAGAAACTGGAACTGCCCTACCGCATCCTGCTGCTTTGCGGTGGTGACCAGAGCTTTACTTCTGCTATCTGCTACGACTTCGAAGTATATAGCGAGGCACAGGGTCGTTGGCTGGAGGTATCATCAGTTTCTAACTTCGATACCTATCAGGCAAACCGTCTGAAGTGCCGCTATCGTGATAGTGAGACGAAGAAGACTGCCCTCTGTCATACGTTGAACGGAAGTGCACTTGCTCTCCCCCGCATCGTGGCTGCCCTCCTCGAGAACAACCAGACTGAGGATGGCATCAAGATTCCTGCCGCACTCGTTCCTTACATGGGTTGCGACATCATCGACTAAGACGTAAAGCGTAAAGGATTATTCTTCTACGATTTCAAAGTTTTTCCAATATTCAGCAGACCGATAAGCATCTTTTGCTCCTTTAGGGACATATAAGATGGTCTTTTCGGTCTGTTTTGGTTTTTCTGCTCGCCATGTTGACAAATTCACATGACCTTCCGAGTCATTGATAACCACTTCAGGTGGTGTTGTCCCTTGGCAATGTATAGCCTCCATCTTATCACAGGAATTGAACACCACTTCTCCAATGGTTTTAAGACTCTTGGGGAGCGTGATGGAGGGAAGACTTACGCAACAATCGAATGCAGATTCCCCTATATGCGTAACGCTGTTGGGAATGTTCACTGAGGTCAGGTTTCTGCACATTCTGAAAGCCGCATCTCCAATTGTTGTAACGCCATCGGGAATGATGACGGATCTCAAACCCGGACAACCATCGAATGCATAATTACCGATGGTTGTAACACCCTCCGGTATAGTGATGGAGGTGATGTAGTTACAATGTTCAAATGCACAAATACCAATGGCTTTAATGCTCTTGGGAATCCTGGTGTTCTTACAAGTACCAATCAGCGTATTGGTGGCTGTCTCGATGATTGCATTGCAGTTGTCACGCGAATCATAATGCGTATTCCCTTCCTCAACAATGATGGATGTGAGACTATTGCATTGACGGAATTGCGTTTCGCCAATGGATGTAACACTTTGGGGGATAATGATGGAAGTCAGATTTGTACAACTTGTGAAAGCATCACTGCCTATGGACGTCACACTTTCAGGGAGATCAATGGATGTCAGACTCTCACAACTGCCAAAAGCAAAATCACCAATGGTTGTTAGACTCTTGGGGAGAGTGATGGCTTTCAACTCGAGACAACAACTGAGAGCACCATGATCTAACGTTGTAACGCCCTCAGGAATGGTTATAGAGGTCATGCGACAACCCCAGAAAGCATTAGGACCAATGACTCTAACGCTATTGGGAATCACGGTGTTTCTACAACCTGCAATCAGCGTATTGGTGGAAGTCTCAATAATGGCGTTGCAGTCTTTGCGCGAATCATAATGGGTATTACCTTTCTTCACTTTCATGGAATACATACTACTGCATCCTGAGAAAGTCCATTCACCAATGCTTTCCACACTTTTAGGAATGGTAACAGTTGCCAAATGGGTATGAGCAAAGGCTCCCGTCCCAATGGTTTTCAAGCCCTCAGGGAGGCTCACGGTAGTCAAATTATCACAACCTTCAAAGGCATGCTCGCCAATGGATGTTACACGCTCGGGAATGGTTAAAAAAACCAGACGCGAGCAGAATTCAAAGGCTCCCTTTCTGATCGATGTAACGCTGTTAGGGATAGTTATTGAACTCAGATTGTGACAATTATCAAATGCCTTCTCACCAATGGATGTCACCGTATAATCAACACCTTCTACTTGGATGGAAGCAGGAATAACTACCGGTCCTTGATAACGACCATCAGCACAGGGTTTCACACATGCTTCTTTCTTGTTTGCATCAAGTTCATAATAGATGCCGTCAACCAAGCAATCATCTGCCCAGGTTGCTAACCCCATCGATAAGAAAAGACTTACCAACAAACATTTAAGGACATTGTACATAATCGTCAGATTTAGAAGTAATAGATGTTTTCATGACAAAGATATGAAATAATCTTCAACGAATACCGAAGAACGGTCGTTTTTTATGTTTATTTTACATCTTATGGATAGGATTTAATAGAGATAAGGAAAAAAACGAGAAAACATTCGGCCATATAAAAACAATTTGTTAACTTTGCATCCGATTTTGCAAGCAAATTGAAACAAACAAAATACGGTTATGAACAAGATTGTCAGAAAAGAACAGTTCTCTGAGAAAGTTTTTCTTTTTGAGATTGAAGCGCCGCTCATCGCAGCGAGTCGCAAGGCGGGCAACTTTGTCATTGTACGCGTCGGAAAGAAAGGTGAGCGCATGCCGTTGACCATTGCCGGGGCTGACATTGATAAAGGTACTATCACCATTGTCGTACAACAGGTAGGACTCTCTTCAAAGAAACTCTGTATGCTCAACGAGGGCGACTACGTGACAGACGTGGTGGGCCCGTTGGGTAATCCTACACACATCGAGAAGTTTGGTACGGTAGTATGCGCCGGCGGTGGCTTGGGCGTTGCCCCGATGCTGCCTATCATCCAGGCACTGAAGGCTGCTGGCAACCGTGTCCTCTCAGTGATGGCTGGTCGTTCCAAGGATCTGATCATTCTTGAGGATAAGGTTCGCGAGAGTTCCGACGAGGTCATCATCATGACCGATGATGGTTCGTATGGTGAAAAAGGTGTCGTAACCGTAGGTATTGAGAAGTTCATCGAGCAGGAGCATGTGGACAAGGTGTTCGCTATCGGTCCTCCAATCATGATGAAGTTCTCCAATCTCACAGCCCAGAAGCATGGCATTCCCTGTGAGGTATCACTGAACACCATCATGGTGGATGGTACGGGTATGTGCGGTGCTTGTCGACTGACCATCGGTGGTAAGACGAAGTTCGTTTGTATTGACGGTCCTGAGTTCGATGGTGCATTGGTTGACTGGGACGAGATGTTCAAGCGTATGGGTACTTTCAAGCGTGCTGAGCAGGAAGAGTTGGAGCACTTTGAAGAGCATTTGGAGACCCACCCCCAACCCCTCCCTGTAATGGAGGGGAGTGGTCAGAAATCGACTGCAGAACTATCTACTCCCCTCTCTCAAAGAGAGGGGCAGGGGGGAGAGTCTCTCACCGACCGCGATGCTGAGTGGCGTAAAGAACTCCGTGCCACGATGAAGGCCAAGGAACGCACGCAGATAGAACGTGTCATCATGCCGGAACTGGATCCTGTTTATCGTGCTACTACCCGTACTGAGGAGGTGAATATCGGTTTGACCAAGGAGATGGCTATGACTGAGGCTAAGCGTTGTCTCGACTGTGCCAAGCCTTCTTGCGTGGAAGGTTGTCCGGTAAATATCAATATCCCGTCATTCATCAAGAATATCGAGCGTGGTGACTTCCTTGCTGCAGCCAAGGTGCTGAAGCAGACCTCTGCCCTACCCGCTGTTTGTGGTCGTGTTTGTCCGCAGGAGAAGCAGTGCGAGAGCAAGTGTATCCACCTGAAGATGAACGAGCCCGCTGTGGCTATCGGTTACCTGGAGCGCTTCGCTGCTGATTACGAACGTGAGAGCGGAAACATCTCATTACCTGAGATTGCTCCTGCCAACGGCATCAAGATCGCTGTAGTAGGCTCTGGTCCTGCAGGACTTTCCTTCGCAGGTGACATGGTGAAGAAGGGTTACGATGTATATGTCTTCGAGGCACTGCACGAGATTGGTGGTGTATTGAAGTATGGTATCCCTGAATTCCGTCTGCCGAACAAGATCGTGGATGTGGAAATCGAGAACCTTGCTAAGATGGGTGTTCATTTCCAGACTGACGTTATCGTAGGTAAGACCATCAGCGTAGAGCAACTGGAGAAACAGAACTTCAAGGGTATCTTCGTGGGTTCTGGTGCCGGTCTGCCCAACTTCATGAATATTCCTGGCGAGAATGCCATCAACATCATGTCATCTAACGAGTACCTGACTCGTGTGAACTTGATGGATGCTGCCAATCCTACCACAGACACCCCGCTTAACTTCGGTAAGAACGTACTGGTAGTAGGTGGTGGTAATACGGCTATGGACTCTTGTCGTACAGCCAAGCGCTTGGGTGGTAACGTCACCTTGGTCTATAGACGTAGCGAACAGGAGATGCCTGCCCGTCTGGAAGAGGTGAAGCACGCCAAGGAGGAAGGTATCAACTTCCTGACCCTGCACAACCCCATCGAGTATATCGCTGATGAGAATGGTGCCGTTAAATCTGCTATCCTGCAGGTGATGGAACTGGGCGAACCTGATGCATCCGGCCGTCGCAGTCCTGTACCCGTTGAAGGTAAGACTGTCACACTCGACGTAGATCAGGTGATCGTTGCTGTGGGTGTATCTCCCAACCCGCTCGTTCCGAAGTCAATTGATGGCTTGGAACTGGGTCGTAAGAACACCATCGTTGTGAACGAGGGTATGCAGTCGGCTCGTTCAGAGATCTTTGCCGGCGGTGATATCGTACGTGGTGGTGCCACCGTGATCCTCGCCATGGGTGACGGTCGTCGCGCTGCTGCTCACATGGATGAATATTTACAAGGAAAGTGAACGGATTATATACCATCATCTTGCTCATACTAAGTAATGTCTTCATGACACTTGCTTGGTATGGGCATTTGAAATTACAGGAGTCGGGCGTTTCCAATAACTGGCCACTCTTGGGAGTCATCGCGTTCTCGTGGTGCATCGCCTTCTTTGAGTACTGCTGTCAGGTACCTGCCAACAGGTTGGGATTCATTGAGAACGGCGGTCCATTCAATCTCATCCAACTAAAGGTGATACAGGAATGTATCTCGCTGGGCGTGTTCTGCATCATTGCCAACATCATGTTCCAAGGCACTCATCTGCACTGGAATCACATCCTGGCATTCTTCCTGATTATCTGTGCTGTGTATCTCGTATTCATGAAATAAGCAACGGTTATACGACTAAGTAAAAAATCGTTAATCATTTTGTGGTAACAAATATTCTTCGTATCTTTGTTTTCTCATAGCATATAATCAGAAAATGAAGATACGAAGATTTTTTATAACGTTTGCCATCATACTTTTCTGTCAGGTAACATACGCACAGAAGAAGCGTGCCAAGACTCCCGCTAAGAAAAAGGTGGAGACCGTGCAGCGTTCTCCCGAAGAACTGCTCTTCGAAAACATGCTGGAAAGTACGCAGCGTGTGTTCTTCATTGACAGTATCGTGGTTGACAAAGAGGATTTCATCAAACATATTCCCCTACCCCGTGAATGTGGAACCATCAGTGCTATCCAAGAAGGAGAGAATACGGGTGCTGCCTACATCAATGAGTTTGGCAACAAGAAGTACTACTCCGTAAGGGACACTACGGGAAATGCGGCCATCTACACATCTGACAAGTTAGGTAACGACTGGTCGAAACCCATGGGACTCACAGGGATTGATAACATAACCAATCCCGACTATCCTTTTATGATGCCCGACGGTACTACCTTCTATTTCTCACAGACCGGTGATGACACCTTGGGTGGATATGATATCTTCGTGACACGCTATGACGGTAGTACGGGTGAGTTCCTGAAACCGAACAATATGGGTCTGCCTTTCAACTCCACCGCTAACGATTATATGTATGTGGTGGATGAACTCGACTCCTTAGGATGGCTGGTAACAGATCGTTTCCAACCGGAAGGAAAAGTATGCATCTATACGTTCGTACCCTCAAAGACCAGAGAGAACTTCGATCTTGCTGAGATGTCAGAATCAGAAGTCAGACAGTTCGCTACCATTCAAAGCATTCAGGATACTTGGCCTAGCGAAGAGGCTCATGAAGTAGCTTTGCAACGTCTGCAGAACATGATGACGAGGAATACACAGTTGCATGAAACGGCCTCATTTACGTTTGAAATAAACGATGAGATTACTTATCACTCACCCGATGACTTCCTGTCTGCTTCAGCCCGTAAGAAGTTCATGGAACTGTTGCAACTGAAGGAACGCAACCAGGAGAATCTCCAGCGTCTGGAAACCATGCGTGAACGTTATTACCATGCCGATGATGCTGAACGTGCTTCCATGCGTAAGAATATCCTTGACGCAGAGAAGGAACTGGAGAGACAGAATGTGTCGATTCTCAACTCAGAGAAGAATATTCGCAACGAAGAAATCATGTTATTAACTAAATAATCCAGCTTATGAAGTACTTTGAACCATCAGAGTTAATTATCAATGCCGACGGATCGTGCTTCCACTTGCACCTCCGTCCTGAGCAGTTGGCAGATCGTGTGATCCTTGTAGGCGACCCAGCCCGAGTGAATACGGTAGCCGATCACTTCGATGAGATTGAATGTGAAGTGTCGAGTCGCGAGTTCCACACCATCACAGGTACTTACAAAGGAAAACGCATCACGGTGCAGTCGCATGGTATCGGATGTGACAATATCGATATCGTGATGAACGAACTTGATACGTTGGCTAACATCGATTACGAGACCCGTACAGAGAAACCAGAACATCGTACTCTGACTTGTGTACGCATCGGTACTTGTGGCGGTCTTCAGCCGTTTACACCTACGGGATGTTTCATCGCCAGTGTAAAGAGTATTGGTTTCGATGGACTGCTTAACTTCTATGCAGGTCGTAATCAAGTGTGCGACCTCAAATTGGAAGAGGCGCTCAAGAAACACATGGATTGGGATCCCATTAAGGGTGCTCCGTATGTGGCAGTAGCCGATGCTGAACTCATCGATCAGATCGCACAAGATGATATGGTACGCGGCTATACTGTTTCCTGCGGCGGCTTCTACGGTCCTCAGGGACGCGAGCTTCGTGCCCCGATTGCCGATCCGAAACAGAACGAGAAGATCGAGGCATTCGAATATGAGGGAATGAATATCTGTAACTTCGAGATGGAGTCATCTGCCCTTGCCGGTCTTGCCTCCCTCCTCGGTCATCGTGCCATGACCTGCTGTATGGTTATTGCCAACCGCTATGCCAAGGAGATGAACACAGAGTACAAGAACACCATCGATACGCTTATCGAGAAAGTGCTCGACAGAATATGATACCAGGATTCATTTTTGCGGCATTATTCATCGTCCTTGCCATCGTCTTTCTGATGGGCAAGGGCGATATGCTCATAGCTGGATACAACACAGCGTCAGAAGAAGAGCGGAAGAAAGTCAACATCCATCGGTTGCGAATCCTGATGGCCGTCATCTGCGTCATCACGGCAGGATTCTGCAGCCTTCTGGCCTTCATCGGTGAGAACAAGGACCAAGCCGGGGTGGCTGCCGTTGTTTTCATCATTATCACCTTCGTTTTCATCATTCTCGCTAACACATGGGCAAAGAACAAATAGACACCATCTGCGCACTTGCTACAGCTCCCGGTGGTGCCCTCGGCATCATCCGTGTGAGTGGTCCTCAAGCCTTTGATGTGGTTTCCCATATCTGTTCCGTTAACTGTGCTGATTGTGCCCCCAATACGGTACACTACACACACATCATTTCTCCCCTTCCTTTGGAGGGGACGGGAGTGGCTCAGGTGATTGACGAGGTCATGGTATCTGTTTACAAGGCGCCAAAGAGTTATACGGGTGAAGACAGTGTCGAGATCTCTTGTCATGGATCCCGCTATATATATAATAAGGTGTTGGAACTGCTCATCCAAAACGGCTGTCGTATGGCCAACCCTGGCGAGTTCACCCAGCGCGCTTATCTCAACGGCAAGATGGATCTCAGTCAGGCTGAGGCTGTGGCTGATCTCATCGCCTCTACCAACAAGGCCACACATAACATCGCACTCTCTCAGTTGCGAGGACAGTTCTCGTCGGAGTTATCCATCTTACGCGACCAACTGCTGAAGCTCACATCACTGCTTGAACTGGAGCTGGATTTCTCCGATCATGAGGATTTGGAGTTTGCCGATCGCACCGAACTGCTTTCCATCGCCCAGACAATCGATAACCGTATTACCCGTCTGGCTCAGTCATTCGAGACCGGGCAGGCATTAAAACAAGGCATTCCTGTTGCCATTGTGGGTAAGACCAATGTAGGAAAAAGCACATTGCTGAATACCTTGCTCAAAGATGATCGTGCCATTGTGTCCGACATCCATGGAACCACCCGTGATACCATCGAAGACACAATCGACATCAATGGTATCACCTTCAGGTTTATCGACACTGCAGGCATCCGTCAGACACAGGATGAGGTGGAACAGATAGGTATCAGTCGCACCTATGCTGCCATCGACAAAGCCCGCATTGTACTCTGGTTAATTGATTCTTTACCAAGCGATACGGAAGTTCAAGAGATGCAAGAACGGTGCAAGGATAAGTCGTTGATAATCATTATCAATAAGATGGATAAGTTAAATGATGAATCCACCAAGGAATTATCTTCTTACCTCTCACCTCTCACCTCTCATCTCCTGACGATCTCTGCCAAATACGGCACCCATATCAGCGAGTTGGAATCAGCCATCTACGAGTCGGCCAACATCCCTACCCTCACCGAATCAGATGTCATCGTTACCAATGCCCGTCATTACGATGCACTCACCCATGCACACTCCCATCTACTTCGCGTCATCGATGGACTAAACCTTCAACTCAGTGGTGATTTGCTCAGCGAAGATCTCCGCATGGCATTAGATAATCTTGCAGAGATTACAGGGGGTCAGATCACACCGCAGGAAACACTGCAAAACATCTTTTCTCATTTCTGCGTGGGCAAGTAACATATAACTAATTATGCGCATAGTTGGATTAAAATCCACTTTGCTCTCGCAGTTCGATCAGTTCCTGTTTGCTTACTCTGTTTAGAAGTTTTCCTTCCTTCCAGTTAACATCAGGATAGGCGGCTTTCAGGTCTTTACAGGCTTTCTCGATGCTGCTGCCGCCAGAGGTGGCGAAAGGAATGATCGTCTTGCCTTTGAAATCGTAGGATTCCATGAAGGTGTTGATGATGGTCGGACAGGTGTACCACCTTTGAGCATCCCCGTTAATCGGGGAAGCGGCGTAAGCCAAAGGGGCAAAACAATATATCCCTGGCTTAGGCCAGCCCCTTATCAAGGGGCTTCAAATGTTACTCTGTGAGCAGGCACTCAGACTGATAGTCAGTAGCGCTGCCATTGCTAATACAATCTTCTTCATATCACTTTAGTTTGTTATACACTTCGTCAGTCACAGGTTCAAGCCACTCGTTGCTCGAACCTTCTTGCACATCTTTATGATACGTGAGGTGCTGGAACCATGAATCCTTGGCGGCTCCATGCCAGTGTTTGACTTCAGCAGGGATGGCGATGACGGTACCGGGAATCATCTCGACGGCCTCCTTACCCCATTCCTGATACCAGCCGCGACCAGCGACGCAGATGAGCACCTGCACTGCCTTGTGGTGGATGTGCCAGTTATTACGGCAGCGAGGCTCAAAGGTAACGTTATGTACACCGCCACCCACGTCGGCCAGATAACTGTTGCCGATGAAGTACTGGGCGTAAGCGGTATTTGGTTCGCCCTTAGGCCATTTGCTGCGTAGAGTATATCCCTCGCTGTCAAGCCAAGCGCAGAGTTCATCAACCAGTTCCTGATTATTACCCATGTTCACGGCTCCGCGTTTGTGGGCTGCCAACTGTGGAGCCACGCCTTCGAGGCCACTAAGGGCAGCAACGGTTACTATCTCGCGGTCAGCATGTGAGAGCTGGTCGCCAGCGAAGATATCGCCAAAGAGGTGTGACTTCAGATAGTAGTCATCCTGCGGACAGAAATCGTAGTTGAACGCTCGGCCCGATAGTTGCGTCTGGTTCTTCTTGCCCAGTTCGTAAGCAGCTTTTGCATCATCCCATTCGGCAGGGCGTGTCCAGGGCTTGCCCTCCTGCCAGTTTGTCTGTTTATTCTCCAACACCTTGCTCAATACGCCTAATGCATTCAGCGAACGAGGAAATCCCGTGTAAGCATATAACTGTGAGAACTCCTCCTTCAGCTCGTTGATGGTCACACCGTTGTCGAGTGCCATCTTAACGGCAGGCTCCAGCCGATCCAAATCACCCTGTGCCATTAGGCAGGCACATGCCGCTAATCCCTTTGACTTTTGGTCGAGCCTTTGCGCATTCATTGTTGCCATTATCATTACTGCTATTATAAATATGATGATCCTTTTCATGTTTTTCTAGTTTCTATATTCGCTGGGTGTCATACCCACCTGCTGCTTGAACAGGCGCGTGAAGTGCTGTGGGTACTGGAAGCCGAGCTTGAAGGCCACCTGATTGATGGTCAGCTCCTTGTCCATCACGTATTGCTTCGAGAGGTCAATGACCTTGTTCTGTATATAGCGTTGGGCTGTGAGTCCCGTTTCTTTCTTGATGAGGTCACCGAAGTAGCCTGGCGATAGGAACACCTTCTCTGCGAAATAGGCAACGGAGGGAAGGCCCTTGTGCTCGGCTTCGCCACTGCGGAAATACGCCTCCAAGTCGTGCTGAAAACGGGTCATGATGTCGCTGTTCACCTTATGGCGTGTGATGAACTGACGGTCGTAGTAGCGCATGCAGTAGTCCAGCAGCAGACCGATGGCATCGGTAATAAGCGTCTGTGAGTGCTTGTCTATGGGATGTTGCAGTTCCTCCTCGATGCTGTCGAGCAGGTCGCTGACGATGCGCTGTTCACGCTCCGACAAGTGCAGGGCTTCGTGTTGGTCGTAGTCAAAGAACGTGTAGTCGTGGATGCGCTTGGCCAACGACGTTCCATAAATCAGGTCGGGATGGAACAGCAGCCCGCGTGAGGCTGGCATGGGCTTCGACTCGTCCCATTCCACCTCAACCACCTGTCCTGGTTTAAAACTTACGATAGTTCCCTCCTGATAGTCGTACTTCTCACGTCCGTAGCGGATAGAGCAGCCATTGCCTTGCTTCAGGAACAGCGCATAAAGACCATAGTTAAGACGCGAGTGGTTCATATCCACTGGTGGCTCCTCCGTATGGTTCACGATGGTCACCAGCGGATGCAACGTCTCCCATCCATACATTTTATTATATGCATCGACGGAGTCGATCTGGATGATTCTGTCCTCTGCCATAGACTATTTGAGATTGGTCTTGAAAAACTGTTCCAACTTATCCCAAGGAATCATATTCTTTGGCTCGCCCTTACCGACGAGTTCGGTATATCCGCCATCGTAGAGGTCACAATGCGAGGCACCGGGGATGATGAGCAACTGCTTGTTCTCAGGCACGGGATTTGGTTTCCCGACAACATTGTACCCCTCGGCCTTACCTTCCACCATATACTTATATGCCGCTTCGCCGAAGTAGCGTGAATGGGCTTTCTCGCCGTGCATCACCATGACGGCAGAGCGAATCTCGTTGATGTAGTAGAGGAAGCGAGAGTTGGCGTAAGCCTGGGTGCCAATGACGCGCCATCCGTCGTTGCTATTGCCACTGCGGGCATGATAGCCTCTCTCGGTTTTGTAATAATCATAGTAGTCCTTCACAAACTGTGGCGCATCGTCTGGCAACGGGTCGATGACTCCACCAGCCATTGCCTTGGGGGCTGCAAGACGCTGTTTCGATAGTGCCTCACGGGCTGCATGGCGCGACTCCTCCTTGTCCTCGCTATCGTAGTAGCCGTTACCAGCGACGCGTGTCATGTCGTACATCGTGCTAGCAAGGGTGGCCTTGATACGAGTATCGGCAGCGGCAGCATTCAGGGCGATGCCTCCCCATCCGCAGATACCGATGATGCCAATCTTCTCGGCATCGACATTTTCCAACTGTGAAAGATAATCGACTGCTGCCATGAAGTCCTCGGTGTTGATGTCGGGCGATGCCGTGCGACGGGGCTCGCCACTGCTCTCGCCAGTGTACGAGGGGTCAAAGGCCAGCGTTACAAAACCACGTTCTGCCATCCGCATGGCATAGAGTCCGCTCGACTGCTCCTTGGTGGCTCCAAACGGGCCGCTAACGGCGATAGCTGACAGCTTACCCTGAGCATCTTTCGGCTCGTAGAGGTCAGCCGCCAAAGTCAGACCATACTGTGTTTTAAACGTAACCTTCTTGTGATTCACCATCTCGCTCAGCGGGAACACTTTGTCCCACTCCTGCGTCAAATCCAATGACTGTTCCATATCGATGTCTGTAGTTTGTTTCTTTTCTGTGCAAGCTGTCAGCATTCCGACAGCCAATGCCATTAAAAATGCTGTTTTCTTCATACCTTGTGTTATATGAATTTGGGTTGTTAAGTTTATTATAAACCTTTTAGTTTCAAATCCTGCCAGTTTTTGTTGCCAAGAATCTCGGCATCCTTGCCGACGAAACATTTCGCAGCCTCCTGATCGCCGCACAGCCAGTAGCGCATCCAGGCGGTCATGTAGGCATCGCCGCGTGGAAGCATGTCGCCATGGTCAGTGCCTTTGATGCGTCCCATAATACGTTGCTCAGAGCCGATGCCCTCGTAGCTTTTCTGCAAATCGTCAAGCTTGCAGAGTGCCTTGGCATCGAAGTCGCCGCATCCCCCCATCAGCAGCATGGGAGCCTTGATGTCTTTCAGAAAGTCGGCACCAAGGCTGTCAACTAACATTGTTGCCGTGCCGCTTTGGGTACAGAGAGCCTTGTAGAGTCGGCTGTTTTCGAAGAGCGACGCAGCGGTGTACACGCACATGCCGCCCTGAGAATGTCCTGTCAGACCAATGTTTGCAGTATCCACTTTTTGATAGAAGAGGCTTGATGGGTCGGCATTAGCTTTTAGCATGATGTCCAGCGACTTGCTGACGGACTTGCCGTCCCACGTCCATTCGTCCTCATTGCCTACGACGATGAAGCCCCATGAGGCAAGATGGCGGAAGATGGCCTTGTACTTGGAGGCTCGTATGCCCGTTCCGTTGGCCATGAGGACCAGGGGCCATTTCTTCTGTAACGTTTTCAAATCGGCGGGGTAATACACCTGCAGAAGCTTGATTCGCTCGTCGCTATCCTCCTGTGCGAAGAGCTCCACCTGATACTGCCCGTTGTAAGCATACTTCTTCTCCAGAGTGCCTTGATAGTCAAACCTGTTCTGATAGTCATCCGAGACGACTTGCATATTTTTCCAGAACAATTCGTTGCATCCCCAGAGACATGCCAGGATGCAGCCAATAATCAATAATATCTTCTTCCACTTTTTCATCTTTCCTTGATTACTTTTTTACTATCTTTAATCATAATTCCTTTATGTCCTGCCTGAGCCAATGTACCTTGCAAGGTGTAGTCATTTGACTGGGATTCATCAGTTCTAACCTGACTGATACTTGATGCTTCATCGGCCTTGTCGGTGATGGATAGCGTTACTGTGACATTATCGCCACCTGCATTCACCCATGTCTTGATGTCGGCTTGCGTCATATTGTCAAGCTTGCCAATACGGGTAAAGTTCCACGAGTTCGTGTCGTAGTAGATACAGAGGTTCGAACCCTGATAGAGAATCAAGTCGCCAGGAACGGTGTTAATCTGCTCATTGTTCTCAGGGAACGTATAGCCCAGCGGTCCAACTTTCTCAAAGTTGCCGTAGTCGTGCGCTTCGTAGGTGATATTGCCCTGCTGTAGCTGAGCTACCAGAGCCTCTGTAGAAGAATTGCTAACGAGCGTAGCAGTCTTGGTTACGCCACCAATGATAAGATAGAGCTTCTGAGTCATATCGCTGGAAGTTTGAAAGGTCTGTGTCGGCAGCCAGTTCTGAATCAGCGAACTGCGATTGGAATGGTTTGTGTTGTTGATCCACAAGGCGTTGCCAGCCCATGTTACGTTTGGGAGCAATCGCTGGGCATCGGCTACAACACCGCTGATGCCACTTGAATGGCTCGACACAATCATGCCAACTGTTTTACCAGCCAGCTTTGCACTATTATTGAAAAGGTACGTCTGCATGATGGCCGCCATCTGGCTCCACCAAAGCGGAGTCACGATGATGACGTTCTGGTAGTCATCCAAGTTGACAGTCACTGGGTCGATGGTCGGATAGCTTGCGGCATCGTTTGGGTTCGCCTTGATGGCATTCAGCAGTTGCGTACCGATAGCGTAGTTGTTAGCCTCATACTTCAGTCCCTTCTCAGCAGGTTCTATGCGCACCACGTCGGCCTCAATCTGACTTGTCAATGTTGTCACAATCTCGTGGCACTTGTTTGTGTAGCTGTAATACACGATGAGCGTCTTGCCCATATTCGCCGTAGCCTGTGTGGTCTCGGCCTTCACGTCGCTCTCCGAAGAGCAGCACGTCAGCAGCATTGCCGTTAAAATCATTAGAATCTGTCTCATTTGGTCTTCTTTTATAAATTCGCTGCAAAGGTACGGACATTATATTATATACACGTTATACAGATTTTGGAAAGAATTACCAATTTTGCGGAATCTCTACTTCCTGATAAACCGATTCTCCGTTTCTGGTGTTTCAACAGCAGTATAGCGCTCCACCGTCATGTGGAGGTCGTACTTTTCACGAAGCTTGGCGATGGTATCCATCATGGGAGTGGCGTGATGTTTATCGATGGCTTCCTGATTAGCCCAACTATCGATGAGAAGGATGGTCTCAGGATCATCTAGCGACTGGTAATACTCATACCTAAGATTACCTTCTTCGGCCCTGATGGCGTCAATAGTGCCGCTGGAAATCATCTCCTCTGCGAACTTCCTGGCATTACCGTTTGTGCCTGTGTACCTCAG
>JAFZBK010000020.1 GCA_017561825.1 Prevotella sp. | reverse complement strand
CTCTCCACTCTCCACTCTCCACTAAAGAAGGGTGTTTACATCCTCAACGGCAAGAAATACATAGTTAAATAACAACATGAGGACTTCAGTTATTACGCTGATGTTGTTCGTCTTGGGTACCACGCTGACGGTGCAGGGACAACAGCATCCCAGGAGGAGTATGTCCTTTACCACGGACACGCCAATGGTTCATGACCCTGTCATGGCCTACGAAGATAGTACGTTTTATTTATTTGCTACAGGAATGGGCATTCAGCAGATGACCTCGAAGGATCGTCAGTCGTGGACGGTGTTGAGGGAACCGGTGATGACGGTTATCCCTCAGTGGGCACACGACTCGGTGCCGGGGTTCACACAACATGTATGGGCTCCCGACATCATCCGCTGGCGTGGTCGTTGGTGGATGGCCTATAGCTGTTCTACCTTTGGTAGGAACGGTTCGGCCATCGGTCTGCTGTCTGCCCGTTCTCTTTCTTTCCCCATCTGGAACGATGAGGGTTGCATCGTGACTTCTCGTGAGGGGCGCGATAACTGGAACGCCATCGATCCGAATTTCGTCATTGATGATGATGATCAGCCCTGGCTCGTATGGGGCTCGTTCTGGGATGGCATCCAGCTGGTACGTCTCGACACCACCATGCATGTGGCTAAGGATGCGAAGCCCCGAACAATTGCCCGCAGATTTAATCTGAACAGTGAGGCGAGCAAGGCGGCATTACCCGTCAACCCCAATCCACCTAAGAACCCCACATCCGATTTCGCTGGTCCCAATGCCATCGAGGCCCCGTTTATCTTCAAACACAACGGTTGGTACTACCTCTTTGTATCCTGGGACTACTGCTGTCAGGGATCCAAGAGCAATTATCGTGTGGCAGTAGGGCGCAGCAAGACCGTCGATGGTCCTTATCTCGATCGTAAGGGAATCGACATGCGCTATGGTGGTGGCAACCTCTTCCTCGAAGGAGATAAAAAAGAATACGAGGCCGCAGGTCATTGCGCTGCCTATCACCTCAATGGCGAAGACATCTTCATCTGTCATGGCTACAGCGTCGCCCAAGAGGGCGCTTCCGTGCTGATCCAACGTCCCATCCGCTGGACTGATGATGGGTGGCCGGAACTGTGAGGTTGTGGGAACAAATCGGTTCCCACAATGGTGCCGAAGAAAAGGATTTTCCATATCACTACCATCTTTATTTAACATACTTTATTTTGGCGGTTCGGATAATTCTTCCTATTTTTGTAGGTGATTTGTTTATCAACTGCAGAAAGACTTATGGAAGGCGAATATTTGATGAGCGGGAAACGGAAGGGTAGGTTGTTGTTCGACTATCTGCCCAGCGTGAACTATGCCATGTTGAACAACCATGTGCAGACCTGTGTGCAGTGCGTGGTGGAGAACATGGATACAGAGGACTGGCGCCAGGTGTGCATCAGTGTGGCGGGAGCGTTGATACAACCCTCGGATGTGATGCTGGATCAGGTGCCGCAAGGACAGCGCATGCAGGTAAAGGACCTGCAGATCACACCTGTCCTGCAGGAACTGGTGAACACCACCGAGTCGGTGGCCACAGCGTTCAGCGTAACCGTTGCTGTTGGCGGCGAGGAGATATTCCGGAAGGAGTTCCCCATCATGCTGCTGCCGTACGACCAGTGGCCGGGCTCTAATGTGATGCCGCAGCTGCTGTCGGCCTTCGTCACTCCTAACCACCCCTTGATAGCACGCGTGGTGAGTCATGCCTCGCAGTTCATGGATAAGTGGACGGGTGATGCCTCGCTGGATGCTTATCAGACGCAGGATCGTAACCGCGTCCGCTTGCAGGTGGCAGCCATCTACGAGGCGCTGCGCTCGGAGTCGGTGGCCTATTGTGAACCACCCGCCAGTTTCGCGACAAACGGTCAGCGGATACGGATGTCGGACAAGGTGCTGACGGAAAAGCTCGGTACCTGTTTGGATACATCCCTGCTCTTCGCATCCTGTCTGGAGGCTGTTGGCATCTTCCCCATCATCATCATCGTTCGCGGTCATGCCTTCATCGGTGCCTGGCTCGATGAGACCTTCTATCATCAGGAGATCTGCGACGACAGTTCGTACCTGCTGAAGCAGATGGCAGATGGTATCAATAATGTGGTGCTGGTGGAGACCACCTGTCTGACGAAATCGGGCGCCGTCACCTTTGACGATGCCGTAGGACAGGCCACGCAGAAGGCACATGATGAGAAGTCGTTCCTGTATTTCGTGGATGTACGCCGCTGTAGGTTGGGTGGTATCCGACCCTTGCCGCAGCGCATACAGAACGGTAATGAGTGGATTCTGCAGAACGAAGGGGTGGGGCATGAGAATGCCACGGAGAGTATTCGCATGCCCGACCACTATGCGCTGCACCTGGATACACCCGAGACGGAGATCACCAAGCAGACCATCTGGGAACGCAAGTTGTTGGATTTCTCCCTGCGTAACAACTTGATTAACTGTAAGACGGGTCGTAGGGTGATTCCCTTCGTGTCGTTCGACATCGACCTGCTGGAAGATAACCTGCAGGCAGGACAGGACTATACCGTGCTGCCATATCCCAAGAAACAGATCGATCCCGTGGAGGGGAGTATCTACGACTCCCACTTACAGGCTGCCGACCTGAAAGAGATGGTGAGCGAGGAGGTGAAAGGTAACCACCGACTGGTGTCCTACCTCAGCGAGACGGAGCTGGCTACGGCGATGAAGTTCATCTATCGTGCCTCAAGGAACTCGTTGGAGGAGAATGGTGCTAACACGCTGTTCATGGCCATCGGTATGCTGAAATGGTACGAGAACGACAAGAGCGTGCTGGCTCGCTACGCCCCAGTGCTGCTGATGCCAGTGGATATCGTGCGCCGTTCGGGTACCAACTATGTGATCCGTACCCGTGAAGAGGATACCATCATCAATACCACCCTGATAGAGTTGCTGAAGCAGCAGTTCAAGATCAACCTGGGTGTGCTGGATCCGCTTCCTACAGACGATCATGGCGTGGATGTGAAGCGCATCCTTGCCACCGTGAGGGAAGGGGTGAAGAACATGCATCGCTGGAACGTGATGGAGGAGACGTTGCTCGGACTGTTCTCGTTCAACAAGTTCGTGATGTGGAACGATATCCATAACAATGCGGAGAAACTGAAGGACAACCAGGTGGTGAAGAGTCTGATGGAGGGGCGCGTCGCACTGACGGATTTAGACAATGTGGTGGATGCCCGCGATGTGGATAAGAACAGTCAGCCGTCAGACTACTGCATCCCCATCGATGTGGACTCCTCACAGCTGGAGGCGGTCATCGAGAGCGGACGGGGCAAGAACTTCATCCTCTACGGTCCTCCGGGAACGGGAAAGAGTCAGACCATCACGAACATGATTGCCAACGCGCTCTATCAGAACAAACGGGTGCTCTTCGTGGCTGAGAAGATGGCCGCTCTGGAGGTGGTGCAGAAACGACTCACGAAGATCGGATTGGATCCGTTCTGCTTGGAGCTGCATTCCAATAAGGTGACCAAGACGCATTTCCTGACGCAGATGCAGAAAGCGCTCGACGTGGTGCATATCAAGGAGCCTGAGGAGTATAAGGAGACATCAGAAAAGCTGTATGCACATCGGCAGGAGCTGATTACCTATATCGAGAACCTGCACAGGAAGCAGGCATCGGGATTCTCATTATACGACTGCATCTCGCGCCATCTGGTGATCAGTGAGGAGGAGATGAAAGGGGCGTTGCCGCAGGTGGACGAGATCAATAAGCAGAAGCTCGACCAATGGGTGGAGGAGATAGAGAGTCTGGCCACGGTATTCAAGATTACAGGACATCCTGTGGAGAATGCCTTGAACGGTATGGAACCCAATACGTTCCGCGAGGAGGATGTGGCTCGACTGCGCTCGCTGCTGATTGACTACAAGAACGATTACAGTCAGCTGACCGCCACATTACCGCATCTGCCTATTGCGGTGGAGGCCAACGACCGTGATATCCTCATGGCGGATGCGATGGGGAAGATGATGGAGCAGACACCTGTGATGACTCCCGACCTACTGAACATTGCGGCCAACCGTCAGCGCTACGAGGCACTGATAACAGCCGTGGAGCAGGGGAAGGAGCGCGACAGCGTGAAAGCGGGTCTGCTCACATCTTGTCAGGAGGACGCGCTTAACGCTGATACCAAGACGCTTGCTGCCAAGCACACGGAGATTACAGGGAAATGGTTCCTGCCTAAGTTCTTCGCCAAGCGGAGCTTCATGAAGCAGGTACGACAGTTCTGTGCTGGAGCGAAGTTCGATCAGGTGCCTGAACTGCTCAAGACCATCGCCCATTATCAGGAACTGCGCAATGGCGTGAAGGAGCAGTCGGACCAGTTCTCGGCATTGTTTGGTGCTGACGGCAGGAGTGATGCGGAGAAATGGCAGATCGTGGAGCCTTCGCTGAAAGGGGCTTCGCAACTGCTGCAGATGCTGATGGACTATGCCCAGCGGCATGATAAGAGCGTGATGGAGGTGCGCGACGCCTTGTTGGAGCGCATCGGTGGCAGCTGGGATCTGTTCAAGCAGAACTACGCCTTGTCGTTCAACACGGTCTCCTCACAACTGAAACGACTTCTGGCGCTGGAGGAGGAGATGGCTCCGATGACGGATTACGACCTGCCGCTGCAGAACTACCATTCTGAGATTGCCGCACATGTGGATACATGGATGGCGCATCTGGGAGGAATCAAGGACTGGTGCTTGTGGATTGAACGTAAGCATGCGCTGGAGGACGAAGGACTGAAGAGTGTGCCCGACCATATCCTGCAGCATCATGCCGATGCGCAAAGTGCGTCAAAGGCGTTCCAGAAGGCTGTTTATCACCTGCTGACGATGGATATCGTGGATAAGGATCCGTCGTTGGCGAAGTTCAACGGACTGATCTTCGAGGAACTGGTGGATAAGTATAAGCAGCTCACCTATTCGTTCCAGGATCTCAGTAAGAAGGAACTGTACTGCAGACTGGCAGCACGGATTCCTTCGCAGACGCTGGCCGCAGTTACCAATTCCGAGATGGGTGTCCTGAAGCGGAATATCAACAATGGCGGACGGGGTACCAGCATCCGAAAGATCATCGATCAGATACCCACCTTGCTGCCCAAGCTCTGTCCTTGCATGCTGATGAGTCCGATCAGTGTGGCACAGTATATCGATATGGGCGGGGAGAAGTTCGACCTTGTGATCTTCGACGAGGCATCGCAGATGCCCACCAGCGAGGCTATTGGAGCCATCGCCCGTGGTAAGGCACTGATCTGCGTGGGTGACCCGAAGCAGATGCCGCCTACGAGTTTCTTTACCACGCAGTCAGTGGATGAGGACGAGGTGGAGATCGATGATATGGACAGTATTCTCGACGACTGTATCACACTCTCCATGCCCGGGCATTATCTCTCGTGGCACTACCGCTCGAAGCATGAGTCGTTAATTGCCTTCTCGAACCTGCAGTATTACGACAGTAAGCTGCACACCTTCCCCAGCGTGGACGACCAGCAGTCGAAGGTACGACTGGTGCAGATAGAAGGAGAGTACGACAAGGGTCATACGCGCTCCAATCCCGCTGAGGCTCGTGCCATTGTGGATGAGGTGATTCGTCGTCTGAAGGATCCTGAACTCTCACAACGGAGCATCGGTATCGTGAGCTTCAGTAAGGTGCAGCAGAACCTCATCGAGGATATCCTCATCGACGAACTGGCCAAGCATCCGCAGCTGGAGCAGAAAGCTTATCAGTGCGAGGAACCGATCTTCATCAAGAATCTGGAGAATGTACAGGGTGATGAGCGCGACGTGATCTTGTTCAGTGTGGGATACGGTCCTGACAAACAAGGAAAGGTTTCCATGAACTTCGGTCCGCTGAACAATGAGGGTGGTGAACGACGACTGAACGTGGCGGTGAGTCGTGCCCGCTACGAGATGATTGTCTTTGCTACGCTGCGGGCTGAGCAGATCGACCTGAAACGCTCCAGTGCCAAGGGTGTGGAAGGTTTGAAGGGCTTCATCGAGTTCGCTGGTAAGGGCACGCTGAACCTCACGCAGAGCATGGTGGCCGCCAATAGCTTGCAGGATACGGCCGAGAACGACCTGGTGCGTATCATCGCTGATGAGTTGCGTGCGCATGGCTATGAGGTGATGACACATGTGGGCCGCAGTCAGTTCAAGATCGATCTGGCTGTACTGAACCCGCAGAAGAAGGATGAATATATGCTCGGCATCCTCTGTGATGGTAGGAACTACTATGATACCAAGACCACTCGTGATCGTGAGATTGTGCAGCCAGGCGTATTGGCGGGTCTTGGCTGGAACGTGATGCGGGTGTGGGCTGTTGACTGGTACGGAAACCACCAGCAGGTCATCGACCGTCTGCTAAAGCGGTTGGAGGATATCCAGAACAATGTCAAACAAGCTACTGCCGCCTCTGAGGAGGCCAAGAAGATTGCCTCGCAGGCGTTCTCCCTGAAGGGGATGAAGATGGAGAAGACGGAGGAGTATAAGCTGCCGTGGCGCTATGAGAAAAAGGATATCGCGGAAATCCCACAGGAAGAGGTGCAGAAAGCAGTGCTCTATAATGTGAAGGGTGCTGTTTCCATACCCATGGACGACCTGAAACGTCTTACCGTCAAGGTGATGGGATTCAGTCGTCGTACCCCTCGCATCGACAAAGTTGTGGAATCAGCTGTGGCGCAACTGCAGCAGAATAATCAGGTTACCGTGGTGGATAACATGGTAACCATCAAGGAGTGATTCGCATGATACACAAAAGAAAGAGAGGATATGCCTACCGGTACGTCCTCTCATTTCATGTTAGTAATCTTAAACAACTACGGTTCATCTCGAACCCCTTGATTAAAACATCTAACTTCAACTAATCTATGTACTTGTTCTATCTAAACTATTGTAGTTATGTAATTGGTTTATATAAATAGAAGTATTACTAAACAAAAACCTAACAAAACTGACAAAACTCTCGCTAATATCTTTTTCCGGTGCAAAGATACATAGATTGCGTGATATCAGGGGGTTGAAATGTATTCATTTCCTCCCGTTTTGTATCATGGATACAAATGGGAAGGTTTTTGATATATCAAGGACAGGGGAAAGGGGAGGTATGACTTATAAGTCAGGGTAGGAAGGGATTTCTTCCAAGTAGGTGTATTGCTGGTTTTCTTGATCCAGACGACAGCAGATGTGCTGCATACCGTTCGACACGATGAGGTAATCGACATGCAAAAGGATGTTGTAAACGGTGATCTGATCGAACACCTTCTGGGAGAGGGGAACAGTGGGGGCCTTGTACTCGATGATCATCTGCGGCTTCATTTCCTTATTATATAATAAGGTGTCACATCGCAGCACCTTGTCACCTACCTGCAACTTCACCTCATTGGCGAGGAGTCCTTGAGGATACTCCTTGTGCTCGATGAGGTAGTGCACGAAATGCTGACGCACCCACTCTTCGGGCGTCAGCGACACATATTTCCGACGCAAGATGTCGAAAATCATGCGTTTTCCTTGCCTTACTGCAATTTTTATTTCGTATGATGGTAGGTTTAATCGATACATTTTTGTAATTTTGCAGTGCAAAGATAAATAAAAAACCTGAAAACGAGTAAGGAATGGCTGAAAAGAAGTCTGTTGGGACCACTTTCGAAACGATCATGCGCGACCTGAAGGCTGGGCAGTATGCTCCCGTATATGTGTTGATGGGGGAGGAGTCGTACTATATCGACCGGATTACTGACTATATCGCGCAGCATGCGTTGCGGGAGGAAGAACGCGACTTCAACCAGACCGTGGTCTTTGGTGCTGATGTTAGTGCTGGTCAGGTGGCCGATCTGGCTCGCCGCTTCCCGATGATGGCCGAACGACAAGTGGTTATCGTGAAAGAGGCGCAGAATATCAAGAACTGGGATCGTCTGGAGGCTTATTTTGAGAAGCCACAGCTGTCAACCGTACTGGTTTTGGCCTATAAAAACGGCACGATTGACGGCAGAAAGAAGGTTGTCGCCAAGGCGCAGAAGTGCGGTGTGGTCTTCGAGAGCAAGAAAAAACGCGATTATGAGCTGCCTGCCTTCATCGAAGGCTACCTGAAAACACTTCAGTGCACAATCGACAACAAGTCGTCACAGATGATTGCTGATCATATCGGTGCAGATCTGAGTCGTCTTACTTCCGAACTCGACAAGGTGGTGATGTCGTTGCCCGAGAATGATCGTCGCATCACACCCGAGGTGGTGGAGCAGCAGATAGGGGTGAGCAAGGACTTCAACGGTTATGAGCTACGAAGTGCCATTGCGAACCGTGATATACTAAAGGCAAATAGGATTGTGAAATATTTTGACAGCAATCCAAAGTCGGGTAGTGCGTTCATGTTAATCCCGTTGCTCTTTTCTTATTTCCAAAATCTGATGATCGCTTATTATTCGCCTAACAGGACGAATGAAAATGAAGTAGCCAAGTGGTTAGATCTGAGAAATGGATGGGCTGCCAGGGAGTATATTTTGGGCATGAGAAATTACTCTGGAGTAAAAGTGATGCAGATTATAGATAAGATTAGAGAGACTGATGCCAAAAGTAAGGGTCTTGATAATCCAAATACTGGGGTCGGAGAGCTGTTAAAAGAGCTCGTCAGTTTCATTTTTTACTAGAATTACCTCATTTTTTTCGCTACTTTTCCCTATTTTTAGTCATTTTGTGGAGGATGATTTTGGACTGAAATGCTTGTAAAAATAGGGGTTTCCAACCGTTTTTACCCCTCTCAGTTTTGCGTATTTTGAATTGTTTCGACCATGGTGCCGAAAAGCTTCTGGTTTTTGATTTATGAGGAAAAAAGCGTCTTCCGAATTTAGTCTTAGTCTTTGTTAACGTTTATGATTTTGACATTTAAACTTGTAAAGGTGTTACAAAACGATAATTATTTAGATTTTAAAAGTCAAAACGTCGCTTTTTCTTCGTATTTACAATTCTAAATACAAATGGTTAGATTTGTGTTTGTAACGGTTTTCTTTTGTAAATCTATAAATATCCATCCGTTCCACGGGTGTTGTAATTGTTTGTAATTCAGTCGTTTTTGCAATTATACCATTACTATTTCCCTTTTTGTTTGCGGCTTTGAAGATCAAAACTTGCATAAACCGCTACTTTTCGTCTATCGTAGTAAATAATAAGGATTTTATAGTCAGATACTTGTTATAATGCTCTTTACAAAGGCTTTGTCATGTTTTGATACCAATATTTCACATTTGCATATCTACATTCTTGCTTGTTCAACTTTGTGTTTAGAGTTTTAAATCTTTAAATAATCAAAATTTAAAATCATGTATCTAAATTTCTTTTCATAATTGTTGTTTGTTCCATTTTTTTGTTTTACCTTTGTAAAAACAATCAAAAATTGCAGGAAATGCCGTTTTTTAACCCCTATTAGACAATGAAGGATAGAATAAGACAGATTATGGAGAGTCAGCATATGACTCAAACAACCTTTGCGAGTTTTATTGGAATGGCTCCGGCATCACTCAGTAGCATCTTCAACGAGCGTACCCGTCCTACCCTGAACACCGTTGAGGCCATCAAGAGTAAAATTCCGGCCATCAGTCTCGACTGGTTGATGTTCGGTAAGGGTCCGATGTATGAAGATCAAAAAGATGGTGATGAAGCTGTGTCTGTTACTCCCATGAATGACAACCGTGAGCCGTTGCTCGACTTTACAATGTCCCCCACTACACCAACAAGTAGTGCTCAGGAAGTCAAGAATACGCAGAGTGTTCATCGTACACTTAATAATTCCGTGCAAACCGAAGTGAAATATCTTGACAAACCTAAGCGTGAGATAGTCGAGATTCGCGTGTTCTTTGATGATGGTACTTGGGAGTCGCTTGTTCCTAAAAAGTAAAAAGGATCCTGCTTTCTTTTCGTCAAATCGGTTTTTTTCATTACCTTTGCAAATAGATTCTTAATTTGCAGATATGAAGAAATACGTTCTTGACCTGAAGGTGACATCTGCAGAGCGGATACACGAGAAATATGTGCTTTTGAAGCTTACTCACGATGCTGCTTTGCCGGAGATGCTCCCAGGACAGTTTGTGGAAGTACGCGTGGATGATTCACCCACGACCTTTCTTCGCAGACCCATTTCCATCAATTTCGTGGATCGTGAAGCCAATGAATTATGGCTTCTGGTGGCAGTTGTAGGCGACGGTACCCGCAAGTTAGCGCATTTATCAGTTGGTGACACCCTGAATTGTGTGCTGCCACTTGGCAATTCTTTCTCGTTGGATGTCCCCCAAATTGCATCTGAACAGGCAACTTCCCGCCCTCATATCCTTTTGGTAGGAGGCGGTGTTGGTGTTGCACCTTTATTATATTATGGGAAATGGTTGCGTAAACATGCGTTAGAACCCGTTTTCTTGTTAGGAGCACGTACAGGCAATGACTTGTTGCTATTGGATGAATTCAGGAAATACGGACAAGTATATGTAACCACTGAAGATGGTTCTGCGGGCGAAAAAGGCTTCGTTACGGATCATTCCATCCTTGCTCAAGGCGGTTTCGAATGGATCAGTACCTGCGGTCCGAAGCCAATGATGATGGCAGTAGCCCGCTATGCCCGTCGTGCTAATATCCGTTGCGAAGTTTCATTAGAGAACCTCATGGCCTGCGGATTGGGTGCTTGTTTGTGCTGTGTAGAGAAGACTGTCAAGGGAAACCTCTGCGTATGTAAGGACGGACCAGTATTTAACATCAAGGAACTGTTGTGGGAGTGAGTAAATTGAAAATTGAAAATTGAGAATTGGAAATTGGGAAGTTTGTAACAAATAGATTGTTTGTTTATGGCTGATTTACAAGTAAAGATCAATACGCTTCATCTGAAGAACCCAGTGATGACAGCCTCGGGAACCTTTGGGTACGGTCCTGAGTTTGCTGATTTCATTCCCTTGGACGGACTCGGTGGTATCATTGTCAAGGGCACGACTTTGAAAGCTCGCGAGGGCAACGATTACCCTCGTATGGTGGAAACGGCTTCGGGTATGTTGAACTGCGTAGGACTGCAGAACAAGGGCGTGGATTATTTCTGTGAGCATATCTATCCGGAGATCAAGGATATCGATACGAATATCATCGTGAATGTGAGTGGTTCCTCTCCAGATGACTATGCCGAATGTGCCGCTCGTGTAGATGTCTTGGAGAAGGTGCCTGCTATAGAGTTAAACATCTCCTGTCCGAATGTGAAGCAGGGTGGCATGGCCTTTGGTGTTACCTGTGAGGGCGCTGCCAGTGTGGTGAGAGCCGTGAGGAAGCGTTATCACAAGACGTTGATCGTGAAGCTGTCGCCCAATGTGACGAATATCGCTGATATCGCCCGTGCAGTAGAAGCAGAGGGTGCCGACAGCGTTTCCCTGATCAACACGCTGATGGGAATGGCCATAGACATCGAGAAACGCAAGTCGAAGCTGAGCATCGGTACAGGAGGACTGAGCGGTCCTGCCATCAAGCCCGTAGCCTTACGTATGGTGTGGCAGGTGGCCAAGGCGGTGAAGATCCCTGTGATTGGTCTGGGCGGAATCATGACGGCTACGGATGCCATAGAGTTCCTGATGGCTGGAGCCACGGCAATAGAGATAGGAACGGCGAACTTCATTGATCCGGCTGTTACCATCAAGGTGCGTGACGGGATCAGTGATTGGCTCGACAGGCATGGATGTAAAAGCGTACAAGAGATAATCGGGGTGTTAGATGACTAACACCTCTTTTTTTGTGTGGTATTCGTGCTATTATGTAGGGAGCAATAATAAAAATCCCCCGGCCAAACAGCCGGGGGTAACCAACACAAAAACTAAACTAGACTTAACTTGACAATAACGGGATTTTCACAAACCCTCAACGCTTTGTCGGGTGCAAATATACGAACTCTTTCTGAAAAGAGCAAGCATTTAATATATTTTAAGTCCTAAAACCGCAAAAATTTACATTTTTACAGTCTTTTGGACCAAAAAGCTATCAAGAATCACCATGGCTGCCATGGATTCCACGATGGGAACGGCACGTGGAAGAACACACGGATCATGTCGTCCGCGAGCCTTTAGCGTGGTGGAATTACCATCGAGATCGACGGTTTGCTGTTCTTTCAAAAGCGTTGCTACAGGTTTGAATGCCACCCGGAAATAGATATCTTGTCCGTTGCTGATACCCCCTTGAATGCCACCGCTATGGTTAGTGGCTGTAGAGATTGGCTCACCTGGTACGAATACATCGTTCTGTTCGCTCCCTCGTGAAAGCACGCAATCGAACCCTTCTCCATATTCGAATCCCTTTGCGGCATTGATGCTGAGCATGGCAGCGCCCAGTTGCATGTGCAACTTACCGAACTCAGGATCACCAAGTCCGGCAGGACAGCCTTTGATCACGCAGGTGATGGTGCCACCAATGGTGTCTCCTTCCGCTTTAACATCAGCGATGAGCGCTTCCATCTTGTGGGCTTTCTCCTGATCAGGACATCTGACGATGTTCGATTCCGTCAGGGAGAGGTCGTATTTCCTATAGTCTTTGTCGAGTGCGATATTCCCAACCTGTGAGGTATAGGCCTGTATGCTGACACCTATCTGTTTCAGCGCCAACTTAGCCAGGGCGCCAGCCACACAACGACTGATGGTGATGCGCGCTGAAGAACGGCCTCCGCCACGATGGTCGCGAATACCATATTTATTATAATAGGTATAGTCAGCATGCGAGGGACGGAACAGACAGCGCATATTCTCGTAGTCCTGCGAATGCTGGTTCTCGTTATACACCACGAAGCCGATGGGACAGCCTGTTGACTTTCCTTCGAAAACCCCGCTGAGCAGTTCCACCTTGTCGGCTTCGTGACGGTCGGTGGTGATACGACTCTGTCCTGGACGACGTCTGTTGAGTTCCTGCTGGATGAAGTCGATATCAATGTCAATACCGGCAGGGAATCCGTCGATAACACCTCCTATGGCAGGACCATGACTCTCGCCAAAGGTGGTCAGCGTAAAAATCTTACCGAATGTATTCACGATTACATATTAACTATTATATATTATCTATTATCTATTAACTATTAACTATCGATTATCAATGACAGTGTCCGCAACCGCAGTCATCTCCATGATGATGATGATCGTGATCACATCCGCTCTCGCAATCTTCGCATCCGCATCCGCAACCTTCACCGCTCAGACTGTTGATCAGGGCCTGGATCTCCTCTTTGGTAGCTTCGCGATTTTCCACCACATGACCCTTGAAGTGCAATTCCTTGCCAGCAAGCGGATGGTTCAGGTCGATCTTCACATAGCTATCAGTAATCTTCAGTACCTTACCGAAGAGGCGCTGACCATCTTCGTTCTGAAGGGGTAGGATAGCGTCGATGAACACGTTCTCGTGGTCGAAATGACCATTGATGGTGAACACCTCATGCTCCAGGTCCAACACGCGCTCTTCTTCGTAGTCGCCATACGCCTGTTCCTTTGAGAGCTTGAAATCAAACTCACCGCCTTTCTCGATACCTATCACCTGTTTCTCGAAGTCGTCGAGCGTAATACCAAGTCCGCTGATAAACTGGAAAGGTCTTTCATCAGTAGCCTCTTCCACGAACTCCGTCTCGTCCCCGTTGGTGGCATCCAGTGTGTATGCCACCTCCATGTACTTGTTCCTGTTTTTATCTTCCATATTCTGTTCTCTGTATTATTTTGCAAAGGTAATGAAAAAAAATGAGATATACTATGATTTCTTTGATTTACGTCAAAAAAGAGGACTGTTTGCGCAAACAGTCGACTATTTTTGATGCAGGGAACTAAAAAACGCCGTACCTTTGCACCCGAGAAAAGCACCGAGATGGTGCCATACAGGATAACATTTTAGGATAACAAAAAAAGAAAGGAAAAGAAAATGAAAAGATTGTTTTTAACCGTTGTAGCTGTGCTGAGCATGACTATGACATTTGCAGAGGATGAGAATCTGAAAAAGGTAGAGAACGTAGATGCCTACCGTATGGAGGTGAACTACTACAGACTGGGTGAGACCCTCAACCTGTCAAGCGACCAGATGGAAGCAGTGCAGAGCATTCACGATGCTTTCTGTGTAGATATGATGAGTATTGCTGCTGCCAACAGGGAGTCTCGCAAGGCCATGTTGAAGAACGCCATCGATAAGGAGCTGCGTTTCATGCGCATTGTTCTCGACGAGAAGCAGTACAAGAAGTTCCTTCTGCTGCTGAACGTTACGCTGAACAACCGTGGTTTGAATGGATAATATAAAATTGGAAAAGGCGTTATATGACGGGGGTGGATACTTTGTATCTGCCCCTGTTTTTTATGTTGATCCAGCATGATTCTTCTTTTTTTTACCTTAAATCTTTGTCGTTTCGTTTTTTTTCATTTATTTTGCAGGTAGAATGAAAAGGATTTGTTTCATCATCATACTCTGCTGTTTATGTGTCGTGACGGTCATGGCACAAAGAGCGGATTACAGTAAGATGTCATCCATGGTGCGCCGTGCCACGATGGAGCAGAAAGATACGCGCCGTCTGGCACCCTCGCGAAATCACCGCTCGGCATCCATCTGTGCCTTTGTGAAGATCACTCAGGACGCTGATCAGGTGTTGCAGGAAAACCATTGTCTGAAGCTCGCGCAGTTCGGTAATATCTATATTGCCAGTATCCCGATGAGTCGTCTGGCCAGCTTGTCAATGAATAAGAATGTGGCGCGCATCGAGGCTGGTGAACGTTGTACGGCACTGATGGATACCACACATATCATCAACCGTACGAATCTCGTACATAAAGGTTATTATCTTCCGCAGGCTTATACTGGTAAGGGGGTGATCATGGGTGTTCAGGATATCGGTTTCGACCTCACCCATCCCAATTTCTATGATGCGAAGATGGAGAATTACCGTATCAAACGCTTCTGGGATCAGTTGTCTCCGGATTCCATCTACAGTGATCTATATGTGGGAGCTGATTATACCACAAAGGATGAGATCCTGACCTATGCCCATTCCCGCGACGGACTGAAGCAGGGACATGGTACCCATACGTTGGGTATTGCTGCGGGATCAGGTTATGATACCCCTTTCCGCGGTGTGGCTTTCGAGAGTGATATCTGTCTGGTGAGCAATACCGTGGAGTCTGACAAGGAGTTTATCGATTCTGTGGATTACTATAAATACACCTCTGCGACGGATGCACTGGGCTTCAAGTATATCCTCGACTACGCCGAACAGGAGGGGAAACCTTGTGTTGTCTCCTACAGTGAAGGGTCGCATCAGGATTTCTATGGTGATGACCAGCTGATGTATGAGGTGCTGGACAGTCTGATAGGACCAGGCAGGATCATCGTTGCCTCGGCGGGAAACGAAGGACATATGAAGACGTATTTCCATAAGTCACCTGATGAGGTGTCACAGGGAACCTTCCTCAACCGGTATGAAAAGACCTTCTATTTCATGGTTGTAGCCGACGGTCCTATGGATCTGCGTTTCGTATCGTATGCCAGCAAGACCAGAACTGACACGCTCATCATCCCTTCCCAACGCATTCTTGAGGCGCCCGACTCGATTCTTCGAGATACCGTGGACCTGCTGAACCAGAAACACTACTTCGCTTTTGGGGCTTATCCCGACTGCTTTGATGATTCCCGTATGGTGTATGAGGTGGCTATCAAAACCACGGAGCGGTTCGGCTATGCGGGCTATTACCTCTCGGCAGAGATTGTGGGCGAGGGGGTGGATGCGGATTTCTATGCCGTTTCAGGCTCTATACAAGGGAAACCGTCGTTTAACCCCGACCTGACAGAAGGCGAGTATTCACATTGTATCTATTCACCAGGTAGTGCTCCGGCGGTGATATGTGCTGGTGCTACTGCCTATCGTACTGGCTTGAACAACTACAAAGGCGATTACATGGCGAGCAACTGGGGTGAGAACGGCGTGGTGGCCCGCTATTCCAGTATCGGTCCTACGGTTGACGGACGCATCAAACCTGATGTGCTGGCCAATGGTACGAATGTTGTCTCTTCCTATAGCAGCTTTTACCGTGAGGAGCATCCAGATGAAGACAGTTGGGATATCGCCTATAGTAATTATAACGACCGTCGTTATCCATGGCGTTCAGATCTCGGTACCTCCATGTCAACACCTGTTGTGGCCGGAACCATCGCCTTGTGGCTGGAGGCTTGTCCGAACCTCACGCCGGATGATGTCAGGGATGTGTTTGCCAAGACCTGTATCCGTCATGACCCCTCGTTGGAGTATCCCAACAACACTTACGGGTGGGGAGAGATTGATGCGCATAGAGGACTCCTGTACCTGTTAGGACTTGACGGGATCCAGGAGATTACCAAGGAGCAGCCGCAGCGTGTGCAAATTGCCATGCGGGATCAGCGGATTGACTTCACTTTCGCAGAACCGCTTCAGGAACCCGTTGCCGTATCGGTTTTTACGACAGCAGGTACCAAGGTGCTGCAACTATCCCTTCCCCAAGGTTCCACGCAGTCAACTGCTGACATCAGTTCGCTGCCTGCAGGTGTCTATGCCGTGCAGTTACACAGTCGTCAGCCCGGAATCACAGGCTCAGTATTAATCAGGAAATAAAATAATAAGTATATTCACACTCAAACTAATTAATCATGAAACAAGTAAGGTTTATTCTGATGGTCATCGTAGCATCGATCCTGGTTTCTTGCGGAACCACAAGTACGGTGCCCATCACTGGTAGAAAGCACAGACTGAGCGTAACAGATGAGTATGTACTCAGTCTTAGTACCCAGCAGTATTCAGAGTATATGAAGAAAGCCAAGGCTTCTACCAATGCCACGAATACGGCTATGGTGAAGCGTGTTGGTCAGCGTCTGGCTAGTGCTGTAGAGAGCTATTTGTCAACCCACGGCTATGCTGATGAAGTGAAGAATTTCGCATGGGAGTTCAACCTGGTGGCTGACAATCAGGTGAACGCGTTCTGTATGCCTGGCGGAAAGATTGTGGTGTATGAAGGAATCCTGCCCGTCACGCAGGACGAGGCCTCGTTGGCCATCGTTTTAGGACATGAGATTGCTCATGCCGTGGCCAAACACTCTGCTGAGCAGATGACCAAGTCGAGCAACTCCAGCACACTGGTGCAGTTAGGTGGTGCTGTGGCATCAGCCATGGGTGTAGGTCAGACCGCCACTCAGCTGGGAACAGCAGCCTTGTCGCAAGGCTTGTCGCTGCTGAACCTGAAGTACTCACGTGACAATGAGAGTGAGGCCGACTATATGGGACTCGTGTTTGCCGCCATGGCAGGCTATGATCCTCAGGTGGCCGTATCCTTCTGGCAGCGTATGTCAGCAGGCTCCTCCAGTCAGACCGCCACATGGATGAGCAGTCACCCGTCAGACGAGAAGCGTATTGCTGACATCCAGAAGCACATGCCCGAGGCATTGAAGTATTACAAGCCGGCAGGTACCACCACTACAACCACGACCAAGACCATTAAGGCCTCTTCGCTGACCAAGAAAAAGAAGTAATCCAGTCTGAAAGGTAAAGGAGCACTATGGGTTTCATCCGCCTCCTGATATCACCGCCCCGACCATCCGCATTAACGGATATGCCAGCTACGGTGAACCGTTTCCTATGCAGAAAGGGCTATACGGCGATTACGCTGTTCGGCAGACTTTTTACACGGGAGGAGTCATCAGCCACTCGTCTGAACAAGAAATACGATGCGCTGAAGAACCATGAGATGATTCATCTCAGGCAGGCTCAGGATACGGGAAACTCCTGGTATCGTTTCTACTGGCTATATCTGTGGTACTCATTCAAGGCCTTGTGGTACATTCGTAAACACCGCAGGGCTTCCTATTACCTGAATCCCTTTGAGATGGAGGCTTACTGTCATATGTACGACCTCGATTACTTGGAGTCAACAGGTGGAAAGGCCACGGAATGGCGGAAGTTCGCCAAGATGTCGTTGGCGGCAAGATTGCGCTATATCCGTAAGAACGGCATTGGATAACAGGCGTTTTCCCCGTGAAATAGCCCTGTTTGCGAACTTTTGCAAACCGTTTATACGTTTGAGAATTATTGCGAACCCGTTTCTTTGGCGGGTTCGTTTTTTTGTTATATATTTGCACTATGATTCAGATCATGATGACAATACTTACCCAAAGAGAGCTGTTCCTGCTCGTACTTTGCACCGTAACCTACGTGGCATTGTTCGTGGTAGCAGTACAGAACAGTCGTAGAAAAATCCTCCTCCTGGAGGAACGTTTGAATAAGGTACGCGCGATTCAAGAAGAGCAACAGGCACAGAGTCAGCAGCGTATCGAAGTCAATAAACAGAAGATTGCCGACCTGGAGCGCATGCTTGAGCGGTTCGATGACGAGAACTCGGTGTTGCGCCTGGAGCTGGAAGAGAAGAAAGCCCGCCTGGATTATAATAATAAGGTGGCGATCATCGAACAGGAGAAGCGACAGCAGGCCGAGACCCTGATCTTCAGTTCAGAGATCTACCAGCGTATTCAAGATCTTCTGGACAAAGGCAGGATGATGAGTCAGGAGGACTGGACCGCACTCACACGACTGATCGACGGGATCTACACCGGGTTCACGGAGAAGTTGTACAGTCTTTATAAGCTCTCTGCACAGGACTATAACGTGAGTCTGCTGATCAAGGCACGCATCCAGCCCAAGGATATTGCCGCACTCACTGCGCACTCCAAGGAAAGCGTGGCCTCCACCCGCAGTCGTCTATACCAGAAGGTGTTCGGTCAGAAGGGCTCTTCCAAGGATTGGGATGATTTCATTTTATCGATATAACCATTAAAACAAAAGGATATGATTGAGTATTTTTCACAACACTTATGGCAGGTATGGGCTGTAATCGCCGTAGTCTGCCTCATCCTGGAGCTGACAGCAGGTGACTTCTTCATCATCTGTTTCTCAATCGGAGCCGTCTTTGCAGGTATCTGCGATCCGTTCGGACTGGGATTCTATTGGCAGATCGTCGTGTTTGCCATCTTCACGCTCTTGAGCTTGTATTTCGTACGTCCCTTTGCCTTACGCTATCTCCATAAGAACGAAGATAACCGTGTGAGCAACGCTGATGCACTGATCGGACGCAGGGGCAGGGTAGTGGAAACCATCGAGGCAGGCGGCTTCGGTCGTGTAGCCATTGACGGTGACGTCTGGAAGGCTATGGCCCATGTTCCCAACGAGATTCCTGTAGGCACTTTCGTACGTGTCGTTGACCGTGAGAGCATTATCATCACCGTAGAGGTGGATGACTAAACAGTAAAACGAATCATTAACTATTTAATACTTTATAATTATGATTGACATTATGACTTATGTATTGATAGCCATCGTGATATTGGTGGTTATCATCGCCAAGAAAGCACTGGTGATTATCCCGCAGTCGGAAACAAAGATTATCGAACGTCTGGGTAAGTACTACGCCACCCTGCGACCGGGTATCAACCTCATTATCCCGTTCATCGACCGCGCCAAGGAGATCGTGGTTCTGAACCGTGGACGCTACACCTATTCCAACTCGATCGACCTGCGTGAACAGGTGTACGACTTCCCTTCACAAAACGTGATCACGAAGGATAACATCCAGATGGAGATCAATGCTTTGCTGTATTTCCAGATTGTGGATCCTTTCAAGGCTGTCTATGAGATCAACAACCTGCCCAACGCTATCGAGAAGCTTACGCAGACCACCTTGCGTAACATCATCGGTGAACTGGAGCTGGATGAGACGCTGACTTCTCGCGACACGATCAATACGAAGCTGCGTGCCGTGCTCGACGATGCAACAGACAAGTGGGGTGTAAAGGTGAACCGCGTAGAGTTGCAGGATATCGTTCCTCCCAGCACCGTGCTCAACGCTATGGAGAAGCAGATGCAGGCTGAGCGTAACAAGCGTGCTCAGATCCTTACCTCAGAAGGTGAGAAGGCTGCTGAGATCCTTGCATCAGAAGGTGAGAAGACCGCTATGATCAACCGTGCTGAGGCTGCCAAGCAGCAGGCTATCCTCCATGCTGAAGGTGAGGCACAGGCTCGCATCCGTAAGGCTGAGGCTGAGGCCGTGGCTATCGAGAAGATCACAGAGGCAGTAGGCAAGAGCACCAACCCTGCCAACTACCTGCTCGCACAGAAATATATCCAGATGATGGAAGAGCTCGCCAAGGGTGACAAGGCCAAGACGGTCTATCTGCCTTACGAGGCCACCAATGTGATGGGCTCCATCGGAGGTATCAAAGAGCTCTTCAAGGGAGAGTAACCCGAGGCTATCTCATTTCCTGAAAAGCTGACTTGATGTCGGTGGCGGTGAGTTCAACCAATTCATCGTCGCCGACATTCTTTGTCTTCGACAGACGGTTGGCCTGACATTGGATGGCCTTCTCGAAGAGGTTACGCACATAACGGGCATTACCGAAGTTGCGGTCTTTGTTCTGAACAGCATGCTCCAAGCCTTGCTGCAGCATGGTGGCACCTTCCTTGGTAATGGTATATTCGTTTTTCTTCAAGTATAGACGGAAGATCTCATACAGCTCACCAGAGGAATAATCGGGGAAATTGATATAGCGATTGAAGCGCGACTGCAGTCCTGGGTTCGTATCAATGAATTTCTTCATCTCGTCGGTATATCCAGCTACGATCACCACCAGCTTGTCACGGTCGTCTTCCATACGCTTCAGCAGTGTTGCCACGGCCTCTGCGCCATAGTCCTGCGAGCTCTCGCTCTGCGTCAGTGCATATGCCTCATCAATAAACAGCACACCGTTCAGGGCTGAGTCGCAGGCCGCATTCACTCTGGGAGCCGTCTGACCAACATATTTACCAATCAATCCTGAGCGGTCGGTCTCTACCAGATGACCTTTCTTCAATATTCCCAAATCCTTATAGATACGTGCTACGATACGTGCCACGGTGGTCTTACCAGTACCCGGACTGCCTGTGAACACCAGGTGGTAGCTCAGCTTCGGACTCTTCAGTCCTTTCTCCTCACGCATCTTCTGCACCTTTACGAAGTTTGCCAGTGAGCGAACCTCCTCCTTCACGGATTCCAGACCAATCAGTTCGTCGAGTTCCTGATAGGGATCGCCCTCAATGGGCTTGTTCACTGTCAGACTGTCTTCTTCTGCTCCCCCTTCGGAGCGGTCATTTCTACTGTCGAACTTATACTTCCGTCCGCTTACATCACTGCCCTTATCGTCGTTTTCGTCAACAGTGACATACTTCTCACCACTGCTTTCCGCTTCGTTACCAATAACCATGGTGAAGATACCTAAGAAGATGAACACGGCACAGATGGCGATGATGATAATGGTGAGTTGCTTACTCGAGAATTTTTCTTTCAAATCCATATAAGTTTGTTTTTAGTGATACACGTTAAGTAAAGAAGATAGGGAATCAGATAGCACAGCAGATCCCACCCGTCGTATGTGCCAGGCAACAAACCCGTCAGCTGGAGCAGCTCAGATACAGCCCCGATGAGTGGAATGATGCTGGTGATCATGAGACGGGTTTTAACCGACTGTCCTTGGAGGAAGCAATCTGCAGTTAGCAGATAGGCAGCCGACCACAATGCGCCTGGCAGACTATAGACGATAAATTCAGGAAGCCATGCGCTTGTCATGCCTTCCCTGATCCTGTCGATGACTGGCGAAAGTCCCAGATAATCAGCCACATGGAACATCAGCAGCGTACTTGGTCTGAACAGCAGATACGTTATTCCGCCCACCAACAGCAGCATGGTTCCCAGTAGCAGTTTCTGCCTTTGTGTCATATCCCGTAGTTTTCAGATGGCAAAGATACAAAGAAATAAATGAAATTGCAAAGAAAAACGCTTTTCCTTTTTGCATTTTACCCGTTTCTTTGTATCTTTGCCATCAAAGAATAGAAACGATATGATAAAAGTATGCATTGTTGCTGGTGCGCGCCCGAACTTCATCAAGGTAGCACCGTTGATTCGTGCCATTCAGGGTACGGACGATATGGATTATCAGTTGGTTTATGCTGGTTCTGAGCAGGATCCTACCTTGGAAGGATCGTTGTTCGATGATCTGCAGATATCTCGCCCAGATGTTTATTTAGGTGTTGACAGCACCCGTCTGAACGAGATCACGGGTCAGGTGATGGGCGCTTTCGACCGTTATCTGGAGGAGCATTCAGCAGATGTGGTGGTTGTAGTAGATGATTTAGCCTCCACGATGGCAGCCGCTATTGTCACCAAGAAGCGTGGCATCCTTCTGGCCCATCTGGTGGCTGGCACCCGCAGCTTCGACATCAAGATGCCTAAGGAGGTGAACCGACTGGTCATCGATGGTCTATCTGACCTTCTTTTCACGGCAGGTGTGAGCAACAGCAGCATCACCAACCGCGAGGGAGCCGAGCAGAGTCGTGTGTATCGTGTGGGAAATATCCTCATCGACAACCTGCGATTCAACCACTCCCGCTGGCAGCGTCCGGCCATCATGGATGAGCTGCAACTGGAAGAAGGCAAATACGTTGTCTTCACGATGAACCGCAAGGCCTTGTTGGAAGACCAGGAGAACCTGAAGAAGATGATCCAAGCGATAGCAGAAGCAAGCATTCCCGTTATCGCACCCCTCCGAGGAAAAGCCCTCGAAGTCGTATCTTCTATCAATTGTCAATTGTCAATTGTCAATTGTCAATTAAAGGTAGTTCCTTCCCTCCCATACCTTGAATTCGGCTACCTCACCTCACATGCCCTTGGCGTGATCACCGACAGTGGTAACGTGGCCGAAGAAGCCACCTTCAACGGTGTTCCCTGCATCACGTTGAACAGTTATACGGAGCATATCGAGACCGTCAAACAAGGCACGAACGTACTGGTAGGAGAAGATGCAGAGCAGTTGGGAAAGGCTTTGCGCGACATGCTTGACGGCAACTGGAAGAAGAGCAGCTTGCCTGACCGTTGGGATGGGCGAACCGCAGAGCGCATCGTTCAGATCTTGAACCGGGCTACCAGCGGCAGATGATCGCTGTAGCCCTTATTGTATTTATATCCTCGGTAGTTTCTTCGGGGCATGGCTCCCCCGTATTGTTCATCCTCTTCCAACAGGAAGGGCGCATCATGGATATAACATTGCTGAAAGGTCTGTAGGAGGTTCCCGCCTACAAGGATATGATCAATGCTCTCCCATTCTCCTTGGTATTTATACGTTCCCTTGGCACCATGACTGCCTTTTACTCCCTGTGAGATATTCGTGAGCTGATGCTGACACAGTTTGACTAAGGCAGGACTGTCGTAGCGGTCGTTGAAATCCCCTGCCACCACGATACTCGCTGCAGGAGAGAGCGTTCGGATGGAGTCAATGGATTGCATCAGACGGTCAGCTACGGCCAGACGATGTGGTCGCGTGGCCCGTTCTCCGCCAAAACGACTGGGAGCATGCACCACAAAGACATGCAAGGTGTCACCGTTGATGAGCTGTCCGCTGACATACAGGATGTCGCGGGTAGGACGCATCTTTTCCATAGATGGGATGCGGAGAGCATGATGATGAATCAGTCGGAAGGAAAACGGACTGTACAGCAGGGCTACGTCAATACCACGAAGGTCAGGACTATCGGTCATCACATACTCATATCCCGCATTCCGCAGTAACGAACGATGAGCCAGATCGTTGAGCACCGTATCATTCTCTACCTCGCAGAGTGCCACTAAGTCGGGTAACACCCATCCGCTGCTGTCATCGCCGCAGGAGATAATCTCCTGAGCGATGCTGTTCAGCTTGTTCCAGTAGCGGGTACGCGTCCATCTGCGCAGACTCTCCGCCGTGTATTCCGTATCATCTTTGACACTGTCCTTGTTGGCATCGAAGAGATTCTCGCAGTTCAGTTCCACAAAGGTGAATATTCCAAGTATTAGATAAGTAAGGTGCATGTTATTTCTCTATTTGTATGTCACGTTTGACATTGTTCCTGATCTTGGTCAGATACCCCTTCATCCCCTCGGCATCCTTGTTCTCGATGATCTCCAGAAGCTCCTTCAGCTCCGTGCGGATCTGTGATACCTGACCGCTGGTGTAGGGGTTGAAAAGGATTTCCTGCAACAGGTAGTCATCTTCGTTGAGCACCCCCTTGGCGATACGCATGTGTCGTTTGAACGTGGTTCCCGGTGCATCCTGATGTTTCATCACGGCTGCGAACACGAAGGTAGAGACAAACGGGATAGAGAGCGAGTACGCCACGGTCTTGTCATGCTCCTCGAAGGTATATTCGTAGATGTTCAGACCAAGCTTCTGGTAGAGGTCCTTGAAGAAGATCCGTCCCATATAGTCGCCCTCGCTGATGATGATGGCGTTCTCCTCGCTCAGCTGCTGCAGGTTAGCAAACGTAGGACCGAACATGGGGTGCGTAGAAACATAGCGCATGTCTGTTTTCTCGTAGAACTCCTTCAGGTCGGTCTTTACACTGGCAATATCACTGATGATGCATTCCTTGGGCAGGTAGGGAATCACCTGCTCGAACACGGGGATGGTATATTTCAGTGTAACGGCATTGATGAGCAGTTCGGGCTTGAACTCCCTGATCTCCTCCAGCTGTGTGAACCGCTGACAGTTATAGGTGAACCGCATCCGTTTAGGATCGCGCTCAAACACTGCCACCTCATGGTCGAAACTCAGCAGGTCGATGAAGAAACTACCCATCTTGCCTGCACCCAAAACGATTATTCTCATAAAGAGACCCACCCCCGGCCCCTCCCTAAATGGAGGGGAGTAGAATGCTTATGGGGGAATATCCTACTTCCTTGTTAATATTCTTATTAATTTTATAATAGAGGTAACCACTCCCCTCCCTCCTAGGGAGGGGCAAGGGGGAGAGTCTTTAAACCACTCCCCTCCCTCCTAGGGAGGGGCAAGGGGGAGAGTCTTTAAACTACTCCCCTCCCTCTCAGGGAGGGGTTAGGGGGAGAGTCTTTTATTTATTGATTATTTCCATCTGCTGTCGCACACTTTCTTGGTGTACAGCCTCGAAGACCACCTTGACAAAGTCACTATCCATACCGCAGAGCGTGCCCTGCGCACCACGCTTGTTCAGGATCTCGTTGTAGCGGGTGGGCTGCAACACGGTCATGTTATGCTCTTTCTTGTAATGACCGATCTCTCGACACACACGCATGCGCTTGGAGAGCAGTTCCATCAGGTCGTTGTCGAGCTCATCAATCTGTTTACGCAGCTGACTGATTCCCTCGGTGGTGGTCTTCTCATCGCGGATGATCAGCAGACTGAGGATGAAGTCGAGCACATCGGGTGTCACCTGCTGCTTGGCATCACTCCATGCCTTGTCAGGCTCGCAATGACTCTCCACGATCAGTCCGTCGAAGCCAAGGTCCATGGCCTGCTGGCATAGCGGAGCAATCAGTTCGCGACGTCCGCCAATATGACTCGGGTCGCAGATGATAGGCAGTTCAGGGATACGACGGCGCAGCTCGATGGGAATCTGCCACATCGGCATGTTGCGGTAGATCTTCTTGTCGTAGGAAGAGAAGCCGCGGTGGATGGCACCCAGTCGTTTAACACCTGCCTGGTTGATACGCTCCAGTGCACCGATCCATAGTTCCAGGTCGGGATTGATGGGGTTCTTCACGAAAACGGGAACGTCAACACCCTGCAAAGCGTCGGCAATGGCCTGCATGGCGAAGGGGTTGGCACTGGTGCGGGCACCTATCCAGAGGATGTCGATGCCGTATTTCAGACAGAGCTCCACATGCTCAGGGGTAGCCACCTCGGTGGATACCAGCATGCCTGTCTCATCTTTCACCTGCTTCATCCAGGGGAGGGCAATCTCGCCATGTCCTTCAAAGCCGCCGGGCTTGGTTCTGGGTTTCCATACGCCAGCGCGGAAGTTATGACAGCCTTTCATGGCCAGCTGGCGTGCTGTGGTCATCACTTGTTCTTCCGTCTCAGCAGAGCAGGGGCCTGCAATAACGAAGGGACGTTCATTGTCACTCGGCAATTTCAATGGTTCTAATTCTAATTCCATACGGACCCCCTCCCCGCTCCCCCTAAAGGGGGAGAGTAGAATGCTTGTGGGGAGGATTCTACTTATGTTGTTATTATTTATCTGATTTGCAAAGGTAATTGCCCTCCCTATAGGGAGGGTAGGGGGAGGGTCTTCTTAACTCTCCTTAGTGCTGCTTCAAGCTTTTCTTCTTTTGCACAAAGCGAGATGCGGATGTAGCGTTCGCCGTTGCTGCCGAAGATGAAGCCGGGGGTGATGAACACGCGGGCCTCATGGAGCACCCGTTCAGTCAGCTCCTCCGCATTACTGTAGTGTGCCGGAATCTTTCCCCAGAGGAACATGCCCACCTGGTTGGGATCAAAGGAGCATCCCAGCACCTTCAAGATCTCCTCAGCATATCTGCGTCGTCTGCCATAGGTCTCGATATTGGCCTCCCTGTGCCACTCGGGATCATTGCGGTAAGCCTCTGCTGCAGCCAGCTGGATACCACGGAACGTACCGCTGTCGATATTACTCTTGATCTTCAGTATCCACTGCACGAACTGTGCATTGGTGGCCAGCATACCCACACGCCATCCTGGCATGTTATGACTCTTACTCATGGAGTTGAACTCAATGCAGCAGTCTTTGGCACCGGGCACCTGCAGCAACGACATCGGTTTCTCGTTCAGGATGAAAGAGTAGGGGTTATCGTTTACCACCACGATCTGATGCTTCTGTGCAAACGCCACCAGTCGCTCGTATGTCTCCATCCTTGCGGCACCACCTGTCGGCATGTTGGGATAGTTGGTCCACATCAGTTTCACCTTAGTCAGATCCATCTTCTCCAGTGCCTCGAAATCAGGCTGCCACCCGTTGTCCTCCAACAGGTTGTAGTTTACGATCTCTGCACCCAGGATCTTGCTCAGAGAGGTATAGGTGGGATAGCCCGGATTCGGCACCAGCACCTGTTCGCCTGGGTTTACAAAGGCGAGAGTGACATGCAGGATACCCTCCTTACTGCCGATGAGTGGCTGTATCTCGGTCTGCGGATCCAAATCCACGTTGTACCATCTTTTGTAGAAGTCGGCCATGGCGTTCCGCAACTCAGGTATTCCCACCGTGGGCTGATAACCATGTGCATTCGGGTTCTTGGCCACCTCACAGAGTTTGTCGATGGTCTGCTGCGAAGGGGGCATGTCAGGACTGCCAATGGCCAGACTGATAATATCCTTCCCTTCGGCATTCATCTGTGCCACCTCCTTCAGTTTCCTACTGAAATAGTATTCACTCACGAGCTTCAATCGCTCAGCCGGCACTATCATATCTCTCATCTTTAACGTTTAATCTTTAATGTTAACTTCGTTGACTTTTGTCACGACTCGGCCAATCATGCGAGCATGTTGGCTCTCGCTGCTCCAAAAGTTCAATGTTCAATGTTCAATGTTCAATGGTCAATGTCCCTCATACTCTCCCAGAATCTTCAGATCCCTTGTCAGTGGGATGATGGCATCGATCGACTGTCGGTAGCGAGTCAGATCATCGTACATCACATCCACGTAGAACAAGTATTCCCATTCCTTTCCGATGATGGGCAGTGACTGGATCTTGGTTAGGTTAATCCTATAGAATGAGAGGATGGCCAGTACATGCGACAGACTCCCTTCTTCGTGAGGGAGGGAGAAGACGATGCTCGACTTATTCGCCTGTGTCAGCGGACGGAGCATGTCGGCCTTGTTGGGATTCGACACCACGAGGAAACGCGTGTAGTTATGCTTGTTATCCTCGATATGATCCTCCAGCACCTTCAGTCCGTAGAGTCTGGCGGCATCAGCATGACAGATGGCTGCCCATCCCTTGAAACCGCCCTCTGCAATCATCTTGGCACTACCTGCCGTGTCTTCTGCCTCCACATGCTTGATGTTGGGATGCTGTGCCAGGAACTGTCGGCACTGCATCAGGGCCACGGGGTGGGAGTGGATCTCTGTGATCGTGTCCCAGTTGTCGTCGGGCAGACAGCAGATGCAGTGACTGATATGCAGCTTGTGCTCACCCACCACCGTCGTACCTGAGTCGCGCAACAGCTCGTAGTTGTGCAGCAGACTGCCTGCTATGGTGTTCTCGATGGCCAGCATGCCAATGGCAGTCGGGTCGTTCTTGAGGTTCTCGAACACCTGTTCGAAGGTGGAGCAGCACAGCAGCTGTACCTGCTCGTTAGGGAAATACTGATGAGCCGCAATATCGTGGAACGACCCGATCAGTCCTTGTATGGCAATTCTCTTCATATCCTCACACTATCTAAAAAGAAGCTCCGCTTTCACTTGTCTGTGAAGCGGAGCCTTATTTAATTTTTCAATCTTTCAATCTTTCAATTTTTTATATACGACTTCCCGCTTCACAGTGCCCTGCAAAGTAAAAATAAAAGTAATAGAAAGATGCGTACTGCTTACTCATATTGTCTTTTTTTCTATTTTCGGCTGCAAAATTATAACTTTTTTCGGAACTGAACAAACATTTTGCCACTTTTTTGTTTGTTTTGAGCATGATTTTTAATTCACATTTCATGTTCATCTACACCTTTAACTCTTTTTAAGGGGGGGTAACGGTAATTAACGATATTATTTGTATCTTTGCGGCAGATTACCAAAGACTTATGAAAATGAAACCATTTAGAAAACTATTCGTTGTTGCAATCCTGCTAACGTTATCGACGACAATCAAAGCTGGTGACCCAAACCTAGTGGGCAGTATCTGGTATGATATTGACATTAGTTCCAAAACCGCCACAGTGATAGCCCCCCAAAACGGTGGCAAGTACACTGGCGAAGTGAGCATCCCCTCTACCATCAACTTCGACGGCACGGTGCGTGTCACTGCCATTGGCGCAAGAGCCTTCTACGGCTGCGTATTGCTGACGAAGGTAACGATGACAAGTCAGATCACCTCCATCGGCGAAAATGCCTTCAACGGCTGTACGGCCTTGGAGGAGGTCTCCGGCTATACCAATGTGACCACTATCGGCCAGTACGCCTTCTCGGGCTGTTCCAAGCTGACTGAGTTCCACATCTATTCAGCGCTCACCACCGTGGGCAAATCAGCCTTTTACAATTGCACAGGTCTCCAGGCCGTCTATGCCCATAACCTGGACACGTACGGCAGCATTAACTTTACCAACGACAATGACGGTACCGTTAACCAAAGCAACCCTCTCTACTATGCCAAGCGTCTCTACCAATACGACAACCAGCGAAGGATGTGGTTGCCGACCATGAATCTGCGTGCATCATACGCTGGCAGCGATGGTACCATTAAAGGCAATACGTATATCTATGCCAAGTGCCATACTGTTCAGGTGATCAGCGGTGTCAAGACGATCAGTCATGCCGCATTCAGGAACTGCGAGATGGAAGAGCTGATCCTTCCCAGTTCGCTGGAAGAACTTGGTTCGTACTGTTTTGCCGGCTGCACCAAGCTGAAGCGTGTGAGCTGTGCCGCCCGCCGCCTACAGTTAAAGCGAACAGGCCCTCCTTCGGCAGTCTTGACTTGTCGAAAGTCACGCTCTATGTTCCCTCGGCTTCTGTTGATGCATACAAGGCACATGCTACCTGGAAAAAGTTTGATGTAAAACCCATTCCCACGACAGTGGACACGAAGACCTTCGGTGGAATCACGATGCAGCTGAAGGAAACGAGCACAGCCTCCGTGGTGAGCTTCGATGCGAGCGTTCTGCCTCCCAACGTGCATATCCCCGATTTCATTGCTTACAATGGCTCCACGTATTACGTAACCAATATTCGCGAGTTTGCGTTCGAGAAATGCGATATGAGTACGATTGATCTCCCCACCGACATCAGCTATATCGGCAGCTGTGCGTTCAAGGACTGCAAGAACCTCGTGAATGTGTTCATGGACAAGTCTGTTGCTACGATCGACAGCAACCCCTTCAAGGGCTGTATCAGCCTGCAGAACGTCCGCATCACCGCCGAGACACCGCCTGCTGCACCGAACGACTGGGAGAACATCAGTAATGCCACCCTCGAGGTGCCGCCCTCTTCGCAGTCTGCCTACAGTAGCACCGCCCCCTGGAGCGGTTTCAAGAGCACCATAGAACTCACGGGTGAGCACTTCTGGTACAAGGGTATCCGCTACTTCCTGAAGTACGATGGCACCGCCTCCGTGACGGGTTTCAACGAGGATGAGATGGACGAGAATGTTGTGATACCCTCCACACTACCAATGACTCCATCCTATACGGTCACGTCCATTGCAGACAGGGCATTCCAAAGTGGTTACTGGGACTATGACACAAAGAAATGGGTATATACAAGTGCAGGTAAGATCAAGTCTGTGACAATTCCTGGAACAGTCAAGACCATCGGCGAAGAAGCTTTTTACTGCTGTACATCACTGAAATCAGTGGTGCTGGGTGATGGAATAGAGACCATTGGGCGTGAATCGTTTAAACAAACTGGCCTGATTTCATTGAATATCCCTGGCTCTGTAAAGACGATTAATTATAGTGCATTCTCTTCATGCGGATCCTTAGTATCCTTAACGCTCAATAACGGGATTGAGACCATTGGTCGAAATGCATTTAGTAGTGCAAAGATAACAAAAGTTGATATTCCAAGTTCCGTAAAGAGGATTTATTTACATGCATTTCGATGCAATAGCTTAACAACCGTAACGTTTCATGAAGGATTGGAGTATCTCGAAGAGAGTGCTTTTGCTTATTCTGCTATAACTTCTGTTACAATACCTCGTAGTGTAAAGGAGATAGACGGTAATCCATTCCCATTGTGTTTTGATCTTGCATCTATCCAAGTGGAAAGTGGTAATCCGTATTATAATTCCAATGGAAACTGCAATGCCATCATTGAGACAGCCACGAAAACATTCATCTCAGGATGTAAGAATACGGTGATTCCTGAAGATGTAAAAATCATTGGTAGAAAAGCTTTTAGTGGTACTTCTCCTGAGATTCTTGTCATTCCCAATCAGGTTACAACCATTAAGGAATATGCCATCCTCAATAATCATAACCTAAAAACAATAATAATTGGTCGAAACGTGTCTTCTATTGAAGAAGAAAATTTCACAACAGGCGACGTTGTAACAGATGTCTATTCTTATGCCAAGACACCACCATTGTTAGGAAGCAGTGGTGTCTTTGGCCACTACGTCTCCAACGTCACCTTGCATGTCCCTGCATCCTCGATAAGCTTGTACCGCAATGCTGATGTATGGAAGAATTTTGGCACCATCGTTGCCTTGCCCGATGAGGGTATCACCACTGGCCTTAATGAGGCTGCGCCTCAAATTGACAATGGACAATTGACAATTGATAATGCAAGTGACTCGTGGTTCACGATTGATGGTAGGAAGCTGAGTGGGAAGCCTACGCAGAAAGGAATCTATATTCATAATGGCAGAGCCGTAGTACATTAAACATTAAATATTTATCATTAAACATTTATATACGCATACAATGAGGGGCAGCATCACACATAGATGTCGCCCCTTATTTATTACATAAATAACTTGATTACAATTCCGCTATTTCCTCCAGAGAAAGGCCGGTTACTTCAGCAATTAGATTAGCATCCATATCCTTCTCCTTCATGTTGCGGGCAATAGTAAGCTTTTCTTCAGCACGTCCTTGCTCAATACCTTGTTCACGTCCTTCCTGTTTCTGTCCTTCCATCACAGCCAGGGTATCGCGGAACTGTTTCAAGGCATGGTCATACTTGATACGCTCCTCACGTGTCCACGAGGAAACCTCACAGGTCTCGATCAATTTCTTGAAGACCTTGTCCTTGATCTCGAAAGGATATCTGTCCAGTTTCTCCATATTCTTCTGCAAAGATACGATTAAGTGAGAGAAAAACCAAATTTATTTGAGTTTTTCCGAACGAAAGTATATTCGGCGAAGCCAGAGTTCGAATAAGCGAGTACAAAACAAAGAAAAAGCAGATTTTTTTGTTTTGTCGAGCGAAAGTATCTGTTCTATTATCTTCTTGATGAACAGTCAAGGAATCCATAACAGTTGCACTATTTCCAAAATGGAACATGTGCTTCGTTCCCTTAATTCTATTGCAACTGTCGCAAAAATTGCGACAGTTGGCCAACTTCATTTTATTAGAATTTTCGCAATTTCCTCAAGACCTAACATTGAAAAAACTTAATTGCTTTATTTAGAGCAACTTAGAGGCAAAAAGGGTGCCAAAAGACCTAACATAAGAGGTAACAAACACCTAACATAACACCTAACATTTTCATTAAGCCTGTAGTTCGCAGATTTGGGTTGATCTTCGTCATTTATGTTGAAACGAAACAAAAACCAATGAAAACCCGCTTCTGTTGTCTGTGTGTTAACACCCACTTGTTTTCAATCCGTGCATCAGTGAATACAAGTGCACTTGTCTTCCCTGACACACGAATCGCAAACTGCCTTACGGCATCAACAACAGAATCGAAAAACCCCCAAAACAACAAAACTATTTCGGTTTTATAGCGATAGCGGCTGTTTTTCTTGGTTGTGCTGTAAAGCCGAAGGCTATCTATAGGTGTTAGTCAAAGAATGGTTATGCTTGCATAAAGAGGGTTTGACTGATACCTATAGATGAATGCTCGAATAGCATACAGCACAAACAAGGGTTTTGAAGG